>NZ_NCTA01000058.1 GCF_002156865.1 Gottfriedia luciferensis
TTTCAATTGTTTGAACTGGAAAGAGCGTGTTGCTTTCCCTTCAAGAATTAGAATACCCATAAGAAGAGATAGTATGCATTTAAAGAGCAGAAAAAATAGTAAAAGTGGAAAAGCAGGAAAAGCAGGAAAAGCAGGAAAGACATTTACAGTATTCCAATCAACTTTAAATTGTATAAAATCTTTTTCAAATATGTGTTCTGTAAAAAATCAACAATTATCATTAACAAAGCCAAAAATAAAACAAGAAGCAACTAATAGTTGCTTCTTGCTGAAGGAGAAAGATTAGAAAAGATTGTTGGTTATTAAGTTAAATTGTCTTTAACAGACACCTCATTTGCTTTAATGTTCAATTAATTGGTACACCTAAAAATAAATTATATGTTCTGCTCGAGACACCTCATTTACAAATTGGTATACTAAAGACCTTTGTTATGAATGATACTGTTCAAGCGCACCATCTCCTTAGATTTTATCACTGTTGTATATGACAACGATGTTTAGTCTTAGGAGATACCTCATTTCACTTAAAACAAATATCTGACTTAGGTTTGAACGCAAATTTAACTATCTTTAACACACACCTCATTTCAAATGATTGAACTGGAAAGAGTGTGTTGCTTTCCCTTCAAAAATTAGAATACCCTTAAGCGAAAATAGTATACAAAAAAGAAGGATTTTTTTTTAATATGACATAAATATGATATTAAGGAAGTTAAGATTATTATTTGATACAATACAATAATAGAGGAAAGTACATTTGAAAGGATTTGTAGTGAATGACTTTATTAAATGTAAAAGATGTATCAGGCGGATATACACGACAGCCAGTTATAAAAAATGTTTCGTTTACAATCGAAAAAAATGAACTAGTAGGATTAATTGGTTTAAATGGTGCGGGGAAAAGTACAACGATCAAGCATATATTAGGACTTTTAAAGCCCTCTAAAGGCGAAATTTTGATAAATGGAGAATCATTTGATAAGGATCCAACTGCTTATCGAGCAAGTTTGTCATATGTTCCTGAAACACCTATGATCTATGATGAACTAACATTACAGGAGCATCTTGAAATTACAGCTTTAGCTTATAGTATTTCTGAAAAAGACTTTAAAGAGCGTAGTGAAAAATTATTAAAAACTTTTCGATTAAACGATAAGAGAAAATATTTTCCTTCTACATTTTCTAAAGGTATGAAACAAAAGGTAATGATCATTTGTGCTCTTATTGTCCAACCTCAACTATACATAATTGATGAGCCATTTTTAGGATTAGACCCAATTGCCATTAATGATTTGCTGGAAATATTAAAGGAAGAAAAAGAAAATGGTGCTGGAATATTAATGTCTACTCATATTCTTTCAACGGCACAAATTTATTGTGATTCTTTTATAATTCTGCATGAAGGTTTAATTATTGCGAAAGGTACTTTAAATGAATTACAAAAACAATTTAATATGCCTAATGCTTCATTAGATGAAATTTATATTTTTGCAACAAAGGAAAAAGAATTATGAGCACAATCAAAGAACTATGGTTAGCGCGGTATAGGAGTTTTATTAAAGAGATGAGCAGATATGGTCGTTATATTTTTAATGATCATATTAAGTTTGTAATTGTTTTTGCGTTTGGAGGAGGAGCATATTATTATCAACAATTGTTAAAGACAATTTCTCCAGATTTTCCAATAATTTTACTTATCTCTTTTTTATTTGGTTTAATTGTTATTTCTGGACAAGTAATGACATTTTTTAGAGGGCCAGATTTACATTATTTACTTCCTTTAGAAAAGAAGATGAAGGGTTATTTTATTCGCTCTTTTTTCATCTCATATGTTGTTCAGGCATATTTATTGTTAATGTTATTAGGTGTAATTTATCCACTTTATAAGAAGTTTTTATTAGGGGAAACTACAAGCTTTCTTGTTTTTATGGTAATTATTTTCTTATTAAAAGGATATCATTTATTTATTTCTTATTTACATCTTTCAAATAAAGGAATGATAAGTCGTACATTCGATTATTGTTTTAGATTCATTTTTACTTTCTTTTTTATTTATTGTTTGCTAAGTAAAATGAATAGTTTTTTCTTATTAATTTCCATCGTTATTTTAGCTGGTTATGCTTTACTCATTCAAATCAGTAGTGAAAATAAACGAGTACAATGGGATCGAAACGTCAAACTAGATACGTCAAGATTAGCTACTTTTTATCGTTTCGCGAATCTGTTTACTGATGTTCCATCAATACAGCAACAAGTGAAACGTAGAAAATGGGCAGATTCAATTATTAATAAAATTAAGACCAAAAATGCTGCGAATTATCTCCTTGTTCGAACATTCATTCGAAATGGTAATTATTTAAGTATGTTTTTAAGGCAGGTATTTGTAGGGGGCTTTGTAGTCTATTTAGTGCCAACTTTAATTGGAAAAGTATTAGTAGGTATTTTATTTCTTTATGTAATTTCAATTCAAAATATGTCGATATTGAAACAATATAATTATCATTTATTATGGAAAATTTATCCATATGCAAATGAAGAAAATAAAAAATCTATTTCGATACTTTTGTATATACTACTGTTAATATGCAGTCTTGTTTTTAGTATGATTTGTTTAATTAAGGGATTGTCAATTTTAAACTTTATTATTGCGATCGTGGTGTATACTTTATTTTCATTGTGGTTCATTAAAATTTACGTTCAAAAAAGACTGAGTCAGCCACAAAAATTGTAAAGGGTGGACTAAAATGGATTCTTACGAACTTCGTATTCAATATGAATTATCTAGATGGAAGCAAAAAATAATGGCAGATTCTAATTTTTTTCAAACATCTGCAAAAAAAGTCCAATTAAAGATTCAATCGTTATTGCCAGAACAAATCCAAGATTTACTTACGAAAGCAGTAAAAAATATGATGGTATTATTCATGGGTGGATCTACTATATTTAATGGTAGTGGTGAAGAGTATGAAGCATTATCAATCAGAGAAAAAGATTTAATGTTAGATAAAAAACTTAATGAATACAAAAAGATTTCTGCTGTCGAAGGTGCAGGAACAGGGGCAGGTGGTTTATTACTTGGACTTGCCGATTTTCCACTATTAATGGGGATAAAAATTAGGTTCCTAGTAGAAGCTGCAAAAATTTATGGTTACTCTCCAAAGGATGAACTTGAACGTCAATTCATGCTATATATTTTTCAATTAGCTTTTTCAAGTGACGATCATCGAAAAAAAATTTACCAAGTTATCGAAAATTGGGAAGATAAAATAGACGAAAATCCACAAGTCAATTGGGAGCACTTACAACAAGAGTATAGAGATCATATCGATTTAGCAAAGCTCTTACAATTAGTACCTGTTATCGGTGCACCTGTTGGAGCGTATGTAAATTATCAGTTACTTGAGCAATTAGGTGAAACTGCAAAGAATGCTTATCGTTTAAGATATATGAAGCAAAAAGGAGAACTTATGTAAGTTCTCCTTTTTCCTTATTTTTGTTCGACTAGTTTTTGTGATTGTTTTAAAGAAGCTAACGTTACAGATCCAAGTGTCTTTGCTGCAATTAGCATCGCTTTTTCATCAAAATCAAATTTTGGATGGTGATGTGGATATGCTTCTGTTACATGAGGAGGTTTTGCTCCTGTGAAAAAGAAAGTTCCAGGAACTTTTTGTAAATAGTAAGCAAAGTCCTCACCGCCCATTTTAGGTTCCATTTCTTTTAAATGAGTCACTTCATCAATTGAAGCAGCTATTTTTACTAGTAAGTCAGTTTCTTTTTCGTGATTTACTACTGGTGGATAGCCTTCATCGTACTTAAATTCATATGTAACGTCGTTCGCAAGGCAAATTCCTTTAATGATTCTTGCCATTTGTTCTTTTACCTTTTGCTGTGTTTCTTTTTTAAATGTACGAACTGTACCTATTAACGTTGCACGATCAGCAATGACATTAAAAGCGTTTTTAGCTTCAAAACTGCCAACTGATAGGACGACAGTATCAATTGGATTTATTTCACGGCTAACGATTTGTTGGAGTGCTAAAACAAGCTGACTAGCAATTACAATACTATCCTTTGTACGATGTGGTTCTGCACCATGACCACCTTGACCTTGAATCGTAATTGAGAAACGATCAGCGGCTGCCATAATTGGTCCACTTCGATACCCTATTGTACCTAATTCTTCAATAGCCCATAAATGTGTTCCATAAACTTCATCTACTTCATTAAGACAACCATCAGCAATCATTGAAATAGCTCCACCGGGTGCATATTCTTCAGCATGTTGATGAAGTAAGACAACTTTTCCATCCCATGAATCTTTCAGATCATGTAAAGCTTTTGCTAAATACAATAATGTAGCAGTATGGCCATCATGTCCACATGCGTGCATAACCCCAGGTACTTTTGATGAATATGGAACATTCTTTTCATCTTGAATTGGTAGTGCATCAAAGTCCGCACGCAGAGCAATCGTTTTTCCAGGATTACGACCTGTTATTGTTGCAACGATTCCGTTACCACCAACGTTTGATTTAAATGGAATGTTTAACTGTTTATAAAAATTTTGAATGAATTTTGCCGTTTCGTATTCTTTAAATGAAAGCTCTGGATTCTCGTGTAAGTATCTCCGAGTAGATACCATTTCAGGATAATATGAATCTAATAAAGTAAATAAATCTGTCATTATTTCACCCTCCTACAAATTATCTATATAACCTATTCAAGAAATGTATTTGATATCCTTTAAATTATCTACATAATACAAATGACGAAAAATGTATTTCCAAGGAAATATGTATCGAAAAGAAGGAATTAATGACTTATTCATGGGAATTAATGGATATACTAGTAGGTATATGGTTAGAGAAATGAAGGTGAAACGTTTGAAAAAATGGGGATATTTAGCAATAGGACTGTTAAGTGTCCTGTTAATTAGCTTTATAGGATTTCTACTTATTGTCTTTTTAGGAAACTATGTGATTGATGAGGATAAGTTAGTAGTTCATTCCTCGTCAGAAATGGTAGATTTAGAGGGGAATTTTGTTTCAAAGCTTTATAATGAGAACCATCAAATTGTTTCGATAGATGATATACCTGATTATACTAAACAAGCAGTAGTTTCAATTGAAGATGAACGTTTTTATAAACATCACGGAATTGATACGCAATCAATCATCCGTGCTGTAGCAAATGATATAAAAGCATTTAGCAAGGTTCAAGGAGCAAGTACTCTTACTCAACAGCTCGCAAAAAATGTATTTTTAACGAATGAGAAATCTTTTATGAGAAAAACAAAGGAAGTTATCATCGCTATTAACTTAGAACGAAAGTATACGAAAGATCAAATATTAGAAATGTATTTAAATCAGGTCTATTTTGGTCACGGAGTATATGGAATTGGTGGCGCAGCAAAGTATTATTTTGGGAAGGATATTCAAAATTTGTCTATAGAGGAAAGTGCTTCTCTAGCAGCGTTACTAAAGGCTCCATCTCATTATGATCCAGTTTCACAGCCACAAAGAAGTTTAGAGCGTAGGAATCTAGTGTTATATAAAATGTTTGATAATCACTATATAACGAATTCTGAATATGAAAAAGCCAAATCTAAGCCAACAGTTTTACATATTACTGAACAAAAATTTGAAAATGGTTTTGCTACGTATATTGACATGGTCATTAAGGAGGCAAAAAAGAAATATGGAATTTCTTATGATGAACTTTTAAATGGTGGATATAAAGTAGTTGTCCCGATTCATAAGAAAACTCAGTTAACTGCCTATAAATATTTTAAAAATGGAAACTATTTTCCCGGAACAGATCAAAATGCTGAAGGAGCATTTATTTTAATAAATGCCGAAACAGGTGGAGTAGAAGCAGCAATTGGTGGTAGGAATTATTACTTTCAGGGCTTGAATCGTGTTAATGTGAAAAGGCAACCTGGTTCAACCATCAAGCCATTACTAGTTTATTCGCCCGCACTTGAAACAGGAAATTATAATCCATATTCCTTAATTCCTAACGAGCAAAGTGCATTGGGAGAGTATAAACCTAAAAACTATAATGAAGTTTATTCGAAAAATATTTCAATGTATAATGCACTTCTTCAATCAGCAAATGTACCGGCAGTCTGGTTACTAAATGACATAGGAATAGATAATGCGAAACAATATCTTGAGAAGATGAATTTAAATATTCCAGATAAAGGTTTAAGTATGGCTCTTGGTGGCCTTAAAGAAGGATTAACTCCATTAGAGTTAGTTAAAGCATATAGTTCTTTTGATCATGATGGAGATGCATTGGAACCATTCGTAATAAACGCAATTTATGATCGTAACAATGAATTAGTAGCCGAGGCGAAAATTAAGGAATATAAGGTCTTTTCTTCACAAACTTCTTGGTATATGACAAAAATGCTCAGAGGTGTTGTAAGTGAGGGAACAGCTAATAAAGGTAGTTTTAAAGGTGATTTAGCAGGAAAAACAGGATCAACAAATATACCTGGACAAACAAACGGAAATAAGGATGCATGGTTTGTAGGGTATACACCAGATGTAGTTGGTGCAATTTGGATGGGATATGATAAAACGGATTCAAAACATTTCTTAAGAAATGGAAGTGCATATCCTACAATTTTATTTAAGAAAATCTTAAGTGAAGCAGGAAGAGAACCATCTACAGTTTTTGAAAAACCTAAAAATATAGATGATCTAGAATCGCCAATCAATCTAGAACCTATTTCAAATGTTAGATCAAAAGTATCGTTCTCACCATTTGGATTATTTACAGTTGTTATTCACTGGAATGCACCAACTGACCACAGACAACAGTATCGAATATATCGAGTGAAGAATGGGAAAGAGAAATTAATTGATACAGTAACAGGAGTAGATGAATACAAAGATTCATTCGTAAATGTATTTAATGTACCTTCTTATTATGTAGTACCTTATAATCCACAAACAAAAGAAGTAGGTAATAGGTCTAAACTTGTCAAACCTAACATAAGAAATAAGGAATAGACATTTTAAGGCTCTCCTTCTTATCAAATGATTTGAAGGGGAGTTTTTTTATTTCATCATAAAAATCTTAAAAAACAGGAAGTGCAGTTAATGTAAGCGTAATATTTCTGTCATGGAAACCCTACTTTTTCTTAACCTGTTCTTAAAATTTGATTAAAACTCTAAGATTATTAATTCGATATTTTACATATATTTTGATATAATTTTTAATGGGAAAAGTCTGGTAGTAAAATAGATCTATTAATTGACAAAAATTGTAAAATAATTGAACTTTATGTGTCAAAATTTAAGTTTTCTATACAATTAATGGTTCAATCAGTATATTTAATAGTAGAGTTTGGAAAAGTGAAAGGGAGACTTTGAAGGATGAAAAAAGATTTTAACGATACATTTCTTAAAGCGATTAGAGGAGAAGCTGTAACACATACGCCAGTTTGGTATATGAGACAAGCAGGTCGTTCACAACCAGAATATCGAAAAATAAAAGAGAAATATTCTTTATTTGAAATTACACATCAGCCTGAATTATGCGCTTACGTAACAGCGCTTCCAGTAGAACAATATAATGTTGATGCTGCAATTTTATATAAAGATATAATGTCTCCACTTCCTGCAATTGGAGTAGATGTAGAAATACAATCAGGAGTAGGTCCGGTAATTAGCAATCCAATTCGTTCTTTAGAAGATGTAAAAAAGTTAACTGATATTCATCCAGAAGAGCAATTACCGTATATTTACGACACAATTAAATTATTAACGACAGAAATTCTTTCTGTACCATTAATCGGATTTGCTGGGGCTCCTTTTACGGTTGCTAGTTATATGATCGAAGGAAGACCTTCTAGAAGCTATAATAAAACAAAATCATTTATGTATGCTCAACCAGAAGCTTGGTTTGCGCTTATGGATCATTTAGCTGACATGACTATTAAATATGTGAAGGCACAAGTAAAAGCAGGAGCTAGTGCAATTCAACTATTTGATTCATGGGTAGGCGCATTGAATGCGAATGATTATCGAATTTATATTAAACCATGTATGGAGAAAATTTTTACTGCTTTAAAAGCGGATAAGATCCCAACGACGATGTTTGGAATCGGTGCAAGCCATTTAATTCATGAATGGAATGAACTACCAGTTGATGTAATCGGATTAGATTGGAGAACGTCAATTTCTGAAGCGCGTTCATTAGGCATTACAAAAACACTACAAGGTAATTTAGATCCTGCATTTTTATTAGCTCCTTGGGAAGTAATCGAAGCACGAGCTAAAGAAATTTTAGATGAAGGTATGGCAAATCCTGGTCATATTTTCAACTTAGGTCATGGGGTATTCCCAGAAGTAAATCCTGATACTCTTAAACGATTAACAAGTTTTGTACATGAGTATTCATCTAGAGGTTAAGGTTAATATAAAAGGACTATGGTGATGACATGAAAGAAAAAATCGGTTTATTAGTTATGGCATACGGTACGCCATATAAAGAATCAGATATTGAGCGTTATTATACAGATATCCGTAGAGGGAGAAAGCCTTCTCCAGAAGCATTAGAAGAACTAACAGAAAGATATCGTGCAATTGGTGGAATCTCTCCATTAGCAAAAATTACGCTTGAGCAAGGGAAAGCATTAGAAGAAGACTTAAATAAAATCCAAGACAAAGTAGAATTCAAAATGTATCTTGGACTAAAGCATATTGAGCCATTCATTGAAGATGCAGTAGAAGAAATGAAAAAAGATGGTATAACGAAAGCGGTTAGTATTGTTCTTGCACCTCACTATTCTACTTTTAGTGTTAAGTCTTATAATGAACGTGCGACGAATCACGCTGAAAAAATTGACGGTCCGACTATTTTACATGTTGATGAATGGTATAAGGAAGAAAAATTTATTCAATATTGGGTTCGTGAAGTTGAGAAGGTTCTAGAGCCAATGAATGAAGAGCAACGTGTTAAAACTGCCTTTATTTTTTCAGCACATAGTTTACCTGAAAAAATACTAACTTACGGTGATCCATACCCAGAACAGCTTAAGCAAACTGCTCAATTGGTTGTAGAACAATCTGATATTCGACATTATTTCTTAGGCTGGCAAAGTGCGGGTAATACACCTGAACCGTGGCTTGGTCCGGATGTCCAAGATTTAACACGTGAGTTAAATGATAATTATGATTTTGATACGTATGTTTATTTACCTTTAGGCTTTGTAAGTGAACATTTAGAAGTACTTTATGATAATGATATTGAATGTAAAATTGTAACAGATGAAATTCAAAAAGCTTACGTTCGACCTCCAATGCCTAATACAGATCCATTATTTATTAGTGGACTTAGTACTGTTGTATTAAGAAAGTGGAACGAGCAATAATACAGTTTTGAAATAGGAGGTAATGAAGTGAATAAGAAGGTTGTCATTATTGGTGGCGGAATTACTGGATTGACAGCTGCCTACTATTTAAAACAAGAAAAACTAAAAAATAACCTTCCTATTGATATTCAATTAATTGAAGGATCTTCAAAACTTGGTGGGAAAATCCAAACTATACGAAAAGATGGATTTGTAATTGAACGTGGACCTGATTCATTCTTAGCAAGGAAAACGAGCGCGTATCGATTAGCCGAAAATTTAGGTATTGAAGATAAAATAGTCTTTAACACGGCTGGAAAGTCTTATGTTTTAGCACATAATAAATTACATGGTATGCCAGAAGGTTCGAATATGGGGATACCTACTCAAATAAAACCTTTTGTGTTTTCAGGTCTCTTTTCACCTGCAGGAAAACTTCGTGCAAGTTTAGATTTTGTTTTACCTAAAACGCATGTTGAAGGTGATATGTCATTAGGTAAATTTTTTAGAAGAAGACTTGGGAATGAAGTAGTTGAAAATTTAATTGAACCGCTTTTATCAGGTATTTATTCTGGAGATATTGATCAAATGAGTTTAATGGCAACATTTCCGCAATTCTTCCAAATTGAACAAAAACATCAAAGTATTGTATTAGGAATGAAAAAAGAAATGCCTGTTAAAAAATCAAAAGGTCCAAGAAAAGGTATTTTCCAGACTGTAAGTACAGGCCTTCAAACAATCGTAGAACGAATTGAAGATCACCTAGATAAAGAAGAAGTTTTAAAAGGCGTCCAAGTTGTTAATATAAATAAAATTGGAAAGAAATATGAGATTGTACTTAGCAATAACGAAACGATTGAATCAGATTCCATTATCGTTACTGTACCTCATCGTTTTATTCCTGAAATTTTCAACAATAAACCTGTTTTTGAGCCATTCAAAAAAGTACCTTCTACTTCAGTTGCAAATGTTGCACTTGCATTTCCAGAGGAAGCAATTAAGAAGGATATTAACGGTACAGGCTTTGTGGTTTCTAGAAATAATGATTATAATATTACAGCATGTACATGGACTCATAAAAAATGGCCACATGCTTGTCCGAAAGGAAAAGTATTATTACGTTGTTACGTAGGACGCCCTTATAATAAGGAAATAGTCGATAAAACAGATGAAGAACTTGTTGAAATTGTATTAGAAGATTTAAGAAAAACAATGGATATAACAGAAAAACCAGAGTTTTATGTCGTTTCAAGATGGAAAGACGCTATGCCTCAATATACGATCAACCATAAAGAACGTACGAAAAAAATGGAACAGTATTTACAAAAAGAAATGCCTGGTGTATCAGTGATTGGCTGTTCATTTTATGGATCTGGATTACCGGATTGTATTGATCAAGGTGAAAAAGCAGTTTCAGATACAATTGAATTTTTATTTTCTAATGAAAAACAAGCTGTCCCAAATTCTTAAGTTGTGTTGATTAAATATTAAAAACAAGAGCAACCGAAAAAGTATAATGATACTTTTAGGTTGCTCTTTTTTTCTATTTAGAAAGTATTGGCAGCAGTTAGTTACCAACTTTATGGATAATCTGTCTTCGCTAATCGGCGAGGTTTCTTTTTTATGGAACTGTACTAGTTCATCCTTTTATAAATCTAAACACTAAAGTTAAAAACTATTTTTTAAGCAATTTGAACAAGTGTTACTGTAGCAATCGTGTTGCTCCTCAATCGTCGAATTACATTGTTTACACTGTTTTTTTGGTAATAGTTTTAAAAATTCGGACATTTTCACTAGCATGCTACCATCTCCTTTAGTTATCTTGTTATTATTGTATTACTACAACTTATTAAATGTCAATCTGTATTAGTACAATTTTAAAAAATAAACTAAATGCCTATTTTTGATTACTGATAGAGCCAAGCTTATAAATTTAAATATTCATAGGAATAATAGGTAAAAAGGAGCGTGTTATTCATGAAAGTAACCGTTATTGGTTTTTGGGGTGGCTATCCTGGAAAAGGTGAAGCAACATCATGTTATTTATTTAAATCAAAAAACTTTAATTTACTAGTCGATTGTGGATCGGGTGCATTAGCAAGTCTACAAAATTTCATTGACCTTAAAAGTATAAATGCTGTTATCATTTCACATTATCATCATGATCATATTGCAGATATCGGAGTGCTCCAATATTATAAACTTGTAAATTCCGGAATAGAAAAGTTTGCATTGCCTATTTATGGTCATAATTTAGATACTGAAAAATTCCAAACATTAACATATAAAGAAGCAACTAAGGGATATGAATATGATCCAAATGAAACACTCAATCTTGGACCATTTACAATTCGTTTTATGAAGACAGTTCACCCAGTTGATTGTTTTGCAATGAGGATTGAGACATCAAGCCACTCGGTCGTTTATACAGCGGATTCAAGCTATACAGAAGATTTCGTACAGTTTGCTGCTAATGCAGATTTACTGATTAGTGACTGTAACATGTATGAGAATCAAGATGGTAAAAAGGTGGGGCATATGAGTAGTAAAGATGCTGCAACGATTGCATCTCATGCAGAAGTAAAAGAACTTCTTTTGTCACATCTTCCCCATAGTGGTGATACAAAACATTTAATAAGTGAAGCCGAAAAGTATTATAATGGACAAGTACATCTAGCTTATACGGGGTTTGTATGGAAATCATAATTAAGGAGGAGAAAAATGCTTTTTTTAGATAATAGAGGAATTACCGATCCAACATTAAATTTAGCGATGGAAGAATATGCGTTGAAAAATCTGGATCCTGAAAATACATATTTTTTGTTTTATATTAATGAGCCATCAATCATAATAGGGAAAAATCAAAACACTGCAGAAGAAATTAATTCTTCATATGTGAATGAAAATAATATTCACGTTGTTCGAAGGTTATCTGGTGGTGGGGCTGTATATCATGATTTAGGAAATTTAAATTTTAGTTTTATCACGAAAGACGATGGTGATAGTTTCCATAACTTTAGAAAATTTACTGAGCCAGTCATCGAAGCCTTAAAAGAACTTGGGGTAAATGCTGAACTTAGTGGAAGAAATGATATATTAGCTGAAGGTAGAAAAATTTCGGGGAATGCTCAATTTTCAACGAAAGGAAGAATGTTTAGCCACGGTACTTTGTTGTTTAACAGTAATATTGATGAAGTTGTTAACGCATTAAATGTAAAGCTTGAAAAGATTCAATCTAAAGGGATTAAATCGGTAAGAAGTAGAGTTGCAAACATTAAGGAATTTTTATCCGAGAATATTACAATTCAGGAATTTAAAGATTTGATCTTACAATCTATTTTTAAAGAGCACGGTAAAATAGAAAGATACGAATGGACAGAAGAAGACATAAAGAATATTAAAGAGCTAGCAGAGAGTAGATACCGAAATTGGGATTGGAATTTTGGAAAATCACCTAAATGTAATATTCAGCAAAGTAAGAGATTCGCAGCAGGGTCTGTAGACATTCGTTTAGATGTAAACAAAGGAATCATAGAGAATGTAAAAATCTATGGTGATTTCTTTGGAGTAGGTGATGTAGCTGATATCGAACAGATTCTTGTTGGTACTAGGTTTGATAAACAAGAGATTGAAAATAAAATTAATGATCTTAATATGAACCATTATTTTGGAAATGTAACAAAAGAAGAATTTATGAGTTTATTATTTTAAAAAAGAGTGGGAAACCACTCTTTTTTTTTTGTAGTGCGATTAATTGTAGTTTGAAAAAGTAAAATTATTCTCACTTGTCAGAATTGTTTTCTAGCAATATAATATATTTAGAATATTTTAAATTGTTATTCAAAAGGAGGTAATTTTTCTTGAACTTAGTTCAAACACTGTCACAAACAGCTTTAAAGCATCCTGAACAATCTGCAATTGTTTTTGAAGGGCAATCATTTTCTTATTCAACACTAGATACATACATTACGAAATTTGCAAGTGGCCTTTCTAAATTAGGTATTAAAAAAGGAGATAAAATAGCGTTAGTCGTAGGGAATTCACCACATTTTATTATTTCGCTATATGGTGCAATGAAAGTAGGAGCGGCTGTCATACCTGTTAATCCTCTTTATTCACCTGATGAATTAGTTTATATTTTAACGAATGGCGATGCAAAAGCTGTAATTACATTAGATTTATTTCTTCCACTAGTAGAAAAAGCTTCACCAATTCTTCCCAACATAGAACACTTCATTATTTGTGAAACAAAGCAAGAAAATCCATATGAATTTAAAAACAATAAATTGAAATCGTTTACAAATGTTGTTGGTCTTGGAGACTTAGACTTCAATGAACCGGACTTACAAGATGATGATTTAGCAGTAATTTTATATACATCTGGTACAACAGGTAAGCCAAAAGGGGCAATGTTAACGCATAAAAATCTTTATTCAAATGCAATGGATGCTGGACATTTTCTTGGCTTTTCGAGTGCTGAGAAAGTAATTGCAACTTTACCAGCATTCCATGTGTTCTGTTTAACTGTGGCATTAAATGCACCGTTAATGTATGGAGCAACAGTTATTCTTGTGCCTAAATTTAGTCCGAAAGAAATATTTGATATTATTCGAACACAAAAGGCAACTGTTTTTGCAGGTGTACCAACAATGTATAATTTCTTATATCAATATCCAGAAGGAAAGACTGAAGACTTTGAATCAATTCGATTATGCATTTCCGGTGGTTCATCTTTACCAGTTGCATTATTAGAGAATTTTGAACAGAAATTTAAGGTCATTATTTCTGAAGGTTATGGATTATCAGAAGCATCTCCAGTTACGGCATTTAATCCATTAGATCGTCCAAGAAAAGCAGGATCAATTGGAACAAATATTAGCAATGTAGAAAATAAAGTAGTAAATGAATTAGGAAATGAAGTAGCAGTTGGAGAAGTAGGAGAGTTAATTGTCCGTGGCCCAAATGTTATGAAAGGTTACTATAACATGCCTGAAGAAACCGCAATGACTATTCGAGATGGCTGGTTATATACTGGTGATTTAGCAAGAGTAGATGAAGATGGCTACTTCTATATAGTAGATCGAAAAAAAGAATTAATCATCGTTGGAGGATATAATGTGTATCCTCGTGAAGTTGAAGAAGTAATTTATAACCATCCAGAAGTAGTTGAATGTGCTGTAATCGGATTACCGGACGATAATTTTGGAGAAAGTGTCAAAGCATACGTAGTAACAAGAAATCCACAATTAAGCGTAGAAGCTCTGACAGATTATTGCAAAGCATACTTAGCAAAATATAAAGTACCAAGGTCAATCGAATTTATTCCAGAGCTTCCTAAAAACGCAACTGGTAAAATATTAAGAAGAGCATTAAAAGATTCTGTTACACAATGATATTAAGGTAAAAAGGTACAACTTTTATAAGTTGTGCCTTTTTTAATATTCATTTCCTATTAGGGTGTAATCAATATTAATAAAAGTTAGTCACTTATATTCCTTAAAAGATAACGTTTGAATAGAATCTAATAACTACAATGTAATAAGAAGGGATTGTACCTTTTCGCTAAAAGAGAGACTCCTTTGGGAGTAGCGGGAAGGGTGAGACCCC
>NZ_NCTA01000059.1 GCF_002156865.1 Gottfriedia luciferensis
AGTGGAAATGAACATCACTCAACTTCCTTTACGAAAGTTTAGCAATTATTTGACAAGATTATTTTTCAAAGCGTGTAAAAACTTGTTTAATCAAACAAGTTTTTTTCATGTCGATTAAAAATGAAAACCCAAAAAGATTAACCTTTCACGGGTATCGCCTTGTTGATTAATCTATCTAACTTACGTTAAAAGATTAGATAATTTACCATTATAATTTATTGTAAGAACAGGGAAAAATAGTTAAATATAAAAGTTTTAAAAAAAATATAAATTTTTTGCAGGGTTTTTTAAATGATGATCGTCTAAAGTTATGGAAGAGGAAAAGAGGTGATGCAATGGAGTCGGATGAGCAATTAGTAAAAAATATATTAAACGGGAATAAACAACAATTTAAAGAGTTAATTTTAAGATATCAATCTAAAGTATTTGCAGTAGCATTAAAAGTTTCTACTAACCAAAAAGATGCTGAAGATATTTCGCAGGAAGTCTTTCTCCAATTGTATCGTTCTCTCGAAAACTTTAGTGGGGAATCAACTTTTGCAACATGGATCTATCGAATAACAATGAACAAAGCAATCGATTTTAAACGAAAGCAAGTAAGGCTACAAGAACATGAAACAGGTGAGTTAAACGCTACTATACCTGGAAAAAATATCTTATCACCAGAAGAAGCTTTACTAAAAAATATAGATAAAGAACTTATTCATTCGTATTTAATAGAATTGCCACCAGCATATAGCGATGTGTTGAAGTTATATTATTTTGAGGAACTTACTTATGGAGAGATCGCTCTAAAATTAAATGTAGCCGTGAAAACTGTAGAATCACGTTTATATCGAGCCAAACGATTATTAAAAGACAAGCATAAAGGAGGGATCATTTGAAACATTTAACGTCTGATCAATTAGTTTCTTATCAACAAAATAAACTTTCAAATAAAGAATCTCTTTTGCTTGAACAACATTTAAACGGTTGTGCTTCATGTCAAGCTGAACTTGAGCTTCTTATAGAACTAGATGAAGTATGGATGAACCCGCAAAATTTCAGTTTTACAGATGACTTTGTTAATGAAATTTTGGAACAAACTGATTCAATTCAAGTTAAGAAAAAAGATCACATAGAAAAGACTAAACGTTTTAATTCGAAAAAAATTCGCTTTCTACATTTAGTTTTAGCTGCTGCAGCAACATTTTTATTTTTCCAATTTCAATTAACAGAGCGAATATCGAACTCTAATCGTCATGTTGTACAAACAATTGACCAAACTTCATCATTAATTGAAAAAAGTGAAAAAATTACGATATCAATTCCAATTCCAAAAATACTGAAAGGAAATAAAAAATAATGGAGGAACAAACATTGAAAAAAAGAAAAAAATTAGTTTATTTATTATCAATTTTACCTGGGCTTGGTCACTTTTACTTAGGCTTAATGAGTCGTGGCTTACAATTTATGCTATTGTTTTTTGGAACAGTTTTTTTAACTCATATCGTTTCAAGTTTCGGTTTTTTTATACCTGTAATTGTTTTTTATAGCTATTTTGATGCTCTACAATATCATAGTAAATATCGTGAGGATATTGAATTAGTAGATGAGCCTTTACTGAACCACCAATTTAAGGTTAATAAATTTTTTATTGGTTGGATTTTAATTGGTTTTGGTTGTTTATCATTATTAGAAAACGCTTCTGATTATCTAGTGAGACATTACAATATTTTTATCGACTATAACTTAGTGCAAAATTTATTAATTAGTGTTGTATTTGTTGTACTTGGTATTAAATTATTAACTGGAAAGTCGAAGAAAGAGATATGAGAAATTGGAAGGTTG
The DNA here is from genome assembly GCF_002156865.1 of Gottfriedia luciferensis. Lineage (GTDB taxonomy): Bacteria > Bacillota > Bacilli > Bacillales > Bacillaceae_G > Gottfriedia > Gottfriedia luciferensis. The sequence continues at coordinate 1,831 of NZ_NCTA01000059.1, forward strand.
GTTCGATAACAGCGGGAATCATATTAATTGCAATTGGTTTACTATGGTTTCTTCAAAATTTTATTTCAATACCTTATGCAAAGCTTCTTATTAATTCTTGGCCTATTGCTTGTATTTTATTAGGTATTGAAATCCTATTTTTTCATTTAGTTAGAAAGGAAGACTCTCTTCGTTTTCATGGGTTTAGTATCTTCTTACTAATTATAATGATGGTTGTTTCAATTATTTTTAGTGTTAGTCATCTGTTTATTAAAGAAATCGGTTATACGTTTCAAACGAAAAGAGTTGATATAAATGATCATCAAACGATTTCTTCATCAATAAAAGAAATTGTCATTCAAGCGAACGATGGCGAAATAAATGTAAATGGAACCGACTCCAACTCGTTAAAAGTTAATGGTACGATCAGAATACCAGATGATCATAAAAACAACAGTGTGAAATTAAAGGATTATTATTCGGTAAAAACGGTTGGAGATAAACTGATTGTAGAGTTAAATGGTGATGATAATCAGTTCTTCCATTTTGATAATGAAAAAGCAGAATTAAATATTGAATTACCAAAAAGTATTCTAACAAATATTAAAGTAGATAATGGTTCTATTGATGTATCGAACAAAGAGAATCAGACAGTTATTAATTCAAATGATGGTCAAATAAATATTGAGAATATAACTGGATATTTAAGTGCAAAAACTAAAAACGGTTCAATTAGCTTAACGAATGCAACTTTAAAAAATGACAGTGAAATTGAATCAAATGATGGGGAAATCACAATCAAAAATATCTCTGGCTTTCTAAATGCAAATACAAGTCAAGGTAGCATTACGATGATCCATGCAAAAATGGAAGGTAAAAGTGAGATTACTTCGAATGATGGTGAGATTAACTTGCGTGATTATAAAGGAGCACTTAACGCAAAAACAAATAATGGTTCAATCAATTTAGAAGATGCATTATTAATAGGCGACAGTAAAGTAAGTTCTGATGACGGGGAACTACAAATCGACTTATTAAATGATAATAACATTACAATTAATGCCGCAACAAATGATGGTAGTTTTAATGGGAATATAGGCTGGAAAACTAGAAATAAAGAAGAAAATCGTTCGAATCAAGCGGCTGTTGGAAATGGCCAATATCACTTGAATTTAATGACTAGAAATGGATCGATTACCGTTAATAAAGATTAGAAGAATAATAAATAGGAAGTTTTATAGTTTTAAGCCCCAAGAAAATTCTTGGGGCTTAAAATTTACAAAAAAAAACCTTTAATTACAAATCATATTAAAGGTTAATTCAAGTTATGGTAAATGCACTGATTTAATATGACCTAGTTTTAAATAAACATTTTCTCCACTTGCGACGGAAAGTTCTAGTTGGTTGTTTTCAACTTTATTTAAAAGACCAATTTTCATTGGATCTGTTCCACCGTCGAAAATCACAAGCTTTCCAACTTCTTTTTTTAGCTGACTTTCCAATGATCTGAGCAAGGGGTTATTAAATGGATGGATGACTAGACTCTCATCACTTAAATTATAAGGGATCACTTTATGGTTATAAGGTGTTATCCATTTTAAATGTGATAAAGAAATATACATTGTATGAAATACAGGGGAGTAAAAAACCAGATAGTCACTCATAACGTTCATTATATAGCCATGAAACGTTATATTACCTGTTACATAGATTTCGGAAAATATCCCTTTTGCATTTGATAAAATTTTTCGATAAGAGATTGTCTCCATTTCTTGCGTTATAGATGGCTGAAGTGGATTCTTTATTTTTTCTTTTAATTCGTTGTTTTGATAAACCATATGGATATGCATCCAAGGGATATAGTAATATTTTATACCGTTAAACAGTACTAAAATATCTTGTCCTAAATCAGTCAGAATTCCTTCAAAAATTACATCTCCGGAAAACTTTACTGAAACTTGTTCTCCAAGCAATGATGAAACATCACTCACTTTAATCTCCTCCTAAAGGTTAAAGCAATTAATTAATGTGCAAAGACTAATTGTACCCAATAGTATAAAAGAAATAGAGTAAATAAAGTTGTTAAAGGGATAACAATTATTGTGACACTTAAATAATCTTTCCATTTTACTTTAATTTTGTTTTGTTTTAAGATGTGCATCCAAATTAAGGAAGCAAGTGTACCTATCGGTAAAAGTAAAGAACCCATATCACTTCCGATGATATTGGCAAGATAAATTGTTTTTAAAGTGATAGGATCTAAGCCCATCTCCGTTAATGTTATCGTTCCAATCATTAGAGCGGGATGGTTATTAAAGAGATTTGATAAAACAGTCACTAGCCCACCCATAATAAAGCTTGCTTGGAATAAACCTTGATTTACAATAGGTTCACAAACTTTTACTAAAAACTCAGTTAATCCAGCATTATGAAGCCCGTAAATAATAACGTACATTGAAAATGCAAAGATTAAGATTTGCCATGGTGTCTTTTTTAAAATATCGACTGGATTTGTTCGTAAATGGTACCATCTCCAAATCAATAAAATGAGGGAGCCAAGAACAGCAACGAATTCAATTGGGATTGAAAGGAAGGATGCTACAAATATTAAACATCTCATTAGGAATACGAAAGCAAGTACTTTTAACATAAATCTTGTACGTTTCTTTTTTGTTTCAACTGATATTTTTGTTTTTAAAGGGTGGAAGTTTTTTATAAAGAACGATTCTTCAATGTCATCTGTTGAAATAGGTAACTTTTCGGGTAATTTATTTTTTAGTACCAAGTACATGATACAAGACATAAATAATAAACCTAAAGTTGCTGGTACAAACATCATCGCAGTATGCATATAAAGAGTCATATGCACAATTTTTAAAGCAATTAAGTTTACAATATTACTTACTCCAATCGGTGCGCTAGAAGCTGTTGCAATAAGCGCTCCGGATAATAAATATGGAATCTGTTGGTGTGGTTTAAGTCGAAGGTTTTTTAATAGTAGGATTAAGATTGGAGTTGTAATTAAGATACTGCCATCGTTATTAAATAGTAAGGTCATCAAAAAGCACAATAATTGGATATACCAATATAAACGATAGCCTGAACCTTTTGCTAAAGTAACTAATCGAGCAGCAGACCAATGGAAAAAACCAAAACTTTCTAAAATAACTGCCATAACAATAGTAGCAATAATTGTTATGGAGGCTCCTCCTATTTTACTAATAATATCAAGTAGGTCAGTTCGACTTACAATACCAGTAATTAGGATTACACCTGCTCCAATTGCAGCAGGCCAAGCTTCGTGAATTCCTTTTGGTCTCCAAAATATAACAGCCATCGTCATAACAAAAACACATGCAGCCATTACAATTTCAAAATTCATTTTTATTCACCTTTCTCTAATCGGTAGTATTTTTTTTGCTTCCTACTTGTCCGATTAATATACTAATATTCAAATTCAGTAATCATGTACTTAGTTAGTTAACTATTTTTTTTAGTTTGTATGTTTGTCCATCTAGTTGGAATGACCTGAAATGACGGTGACCTATAGGTACAGATGACCTAAAAATATGAAAAATTTAAAAAAATAAAGGCCAGCATATTCGCTAACCTTTGTTATATTGATATATTAAAATGATTAAGAAAATCTTTTTCCATTTAGATAATAGCTTTCTTCATCATATGTAATAAATGCAACTTCATATTCAGGGATATTTAATGTACTTACGTATTTATCAATGGTTGCTGCAAAACGATCTCTTGTTTCAATTCCCCGTTCAAACCATCTTACTTCAATAAACGGAAAGCTTTCCACAATTTCACCATTAAAAATTGAAGTTGAATGAATACAATCAATTGTAAAATTATCTGTTCCACATTCGCATAATTCGGCTAGTTCTTCGATGAGCTGTTTACTGATTTGGCAAATATTATTTGTTGATATTCCTTTAATTAATAGTTGTGGCATTTTTGTCCCACCTTTTTTTCATCAATTATAACTTATTTACTGATTAAAGTATAAATTGGCGTTGAGTATTAAAATTAAAACATGATAAAGGACAAGTGGAACCAATTCTGTTTCTTTACCAAAAGTCTTTGGTAGGAGAGGTGCTTTGAACTTTTTAATGTAGGATTTTTTCATCCTTCCATTGAATACTATTAAATGAATTGTAAAGTGGGTCAAATAACCTAAAAAATGTGAAAAGGTGAAATGAATGAAAACAATAGTGATTTGTCATGGTATGAGTTCAGGCGGTTGGGCTTGGCAAGAAGTAAAAAGCTTATTAGAAAAAGAAGGGCATATTGTTTATGCACCAACAATGACTGGTTGTGGAGAAAGAGCTCATTTAGCGAACAAAGACGTTGATTTGAATCTAGCAATTGAAGACATCGTAAACGTAATAAAATATGAAAATTTGCAACATGTTGTTTTAATTGGTCATAGCTTTGGTGGCGCTGTGGCTTCAGGAGTTGTTGATCAAATTCCAAATTTAATAGATGAAGTAATTTATTTAGATGCAATGTTATTAAATGATGGAGAAGCAGTTGTTGACCTATTTCCGGAAGAAATTTTAAATTTTCTTCAAAGATTAATTGATACAAAAGGTGATGGATGGAAACTACCCGTAGTTCAAGAGGATAGATATGATAGTAGACAAACTGATCATCCTTACAAATGTTTTATTACACCGCTTTACCTAAAAAATAAGGAATTACATAATATTAAAACTTCCTACATAAATTGCACTGAAAAAGACCGAAATCCATTTTATTATGGGATTTTTCAATCAGTCGAACGTGCAAAAGAAAGAGGCATGACAATTCACAATCTTAAAGCAGGACATATTCCTAACATTGAAAATCCTTCTTTAATCGCTCAGTTTTTAATTGGATTAATATAATCTTTAATTAAATTTCGAGTAGGAGAAACTATGCTTAAGTTGACTAGTATTCTTTAAAGAAGAGATCATATCGAGAAAAAAAAGAACGAGTGGTATTGATAATCATTTTCATTTGTGTTAATCTAATAATAGTAAAAGTGGAATACGATCCAAGCCCCCCAATCCTAAAGAAGAGAAGAACACGCTAGGACAATCGTTATTCTCTCAAAAAAAATTAATATCCCTGTTATTTAACGCAGATTTTTCTGCGTTTTTTTTTTATGTGCAAAATGTGAATAGATTTTTGAAAATTCACAGAAATTATTATACTAATTTACTAATAATAAACTTTTAAAAGTGTGAACAAAAAATTAACAAAATCTAATATTTGTCTAAAATGTGAACGCGTGAAAAAGAGCACAAAGTGGTTTTGACGTTGATATATATATGTTTTCTGCAAAAATCGATATTTGGAAATATGTCTAAAATGTGAACAGTGAATTTTTCCTTTCAAAAAGGTAATTAATTGTTTGTTTTTTTAATTAAAGTATCTTACTATAACTGTGGACATTGTTTGTCATTTTGGTGACAATTTATAAAAATACTTAAATAAGAAATAATTTTAAAAACGTTTTTGAACTTTTTACTTACATTAAGGGAAGGAAGAATGAGATGAAAAAATTTCTAATGAGCATGATGATCATGCTGGTTGCCATCGTAATGGGTGCTTGCGACAAGATTGCAGTTCTTGATCCAAAAGGTCCTGTTGCTAAAACACAAGCAGATACGATTATCTTCTCAATGTTGATGATGTTAGGGGTTTTACTAGTAGTTTATATTCTTTATATTGTCATTCTATATAAATATCGTGCTAGTAAACTACCTAAAGATTACGAACCTCCTCACGAAGAGGGAAGTAAAACACTTGAAATTATTTGGACAGTTATTCCTGTTATTATTGTTGCTGTATTATCAGTAGTTACAGTTAAAACAACCAATGCGGTAGAAAGTGTACCTAAAGGACATGAAAATGATAAACCTTTAGTTATTTATGCAAGTTCTTCAAACTGGAAATGGCATTTCTCATATCCAGAACAAGGTATTGAAACAGTAAACTACGTGAATATTCCTACAGATAGAAATGTAGAATTCAAACTTTATTCATTCGGTCCAATTACAAGTTTTTGGATTCCACAATTAGGTGGACAAAAATATGCAATGAGTGACATGGTAACTAAACTTAATTTTGTTGCATCAAATGAAGGCTCATTCATTGGTAAAAACAGTAACTTCAATGGTAAAGGTTTTGCTGGAATGGAATTTGAAGTACTGGCAATGAATCAAAAAGATTTTAACGGTTGGGTAAATGATGTTAAACAAACAGCTCCTGCTTTAACTGAAAAAGAGTTTAATAAATTACTAAAAATTGAGCATTTAGGTAGAAAAACATATTCTTCAACTCATTTAGAATTTAGACCAGCTCCAGAAGGTAATAATGCAGGACATCAACATGGTTCTATGAAGGATTCATCTGATCACCATGATATGGATAATATGGAGGGGATGAAATAATGGGTTTCAAGTGGGATCACTTTTTTGTAACAGGTGAACCAATGATCTATGGTGCAATGGTAAGTATCGTTGTTGTTTCGCTTGCTATTGTAATTGGTTTAACCAAATTTAAAAAATGGGGTTATTTATGGAAAGAATGGTTAACTACAGTTGACCATAAACGAATTGGTGTTATGTATATTCTGTGTGCATTATTAATGCTTTTCCGTGGTGGAGTCGATGCGTTATTAATGCGAGCACAATTAGCAGGTCCAGATTTAAAAATATTAGATGCACAGCATTATAATGAAATTTTTACAACTCACGGCCTAATTATGATTCTGTTTATGGCAATGCCTTTCATTATTGGTTTAATGAATATTGTTATTCCATTACAAATCGGTGCACGTGACGTAGCTTTCCCATATTTAAACGCAGTTAGTTTCTGGTTATTCTTTGCAGGTGCAATGTTATTAAACTTAAGCTTTGTTATCGGTGGATCTCCTGATGCTGGTTGGACTTCTTATTTCCCATTAGCAAGTAAAGAGTTCAGTCCAGGAGTAGGAAATAACTATTATGCTATTTCACTCCAGATAGCTGGTCTAGGTACATTAATGACAGGTATTAACTTTATCGTTACGATTTTAAAAATGCGCGCACCAGGTATGAAATTAATGAAAATGCCAATGTTTACTTGGAGTATTTTAATTACAAACGTAATTATCGTATTTGCTTTCCCAGTATTAACAGTAGCATTAGCATTAATGATGTTTGACCGCGAGTTTGGTACTCAATTCTTTACAATGGCCAACGGCGGTAATGATATGCTTTGGGCGAACTTGTTCTGGATTTGGGGACATCCTGAAGTATACATCGTTATTCTTCCTGCTTTCGGTATTTATAGTGAAATTATTTCAACTTTCTCTAGAAAGAATTTATACGGATATAAGAGTATGGTTGTCAGTATGATCGCCATTTCTGCATTAAGTTTCGTTGTTTGGGTTCACCATTTCTATACAATGGGTCAAGGCGCAGTAGTAAATGGTTTCTTTAGTATTACAACAATGGCAATAAGTATTCCAACTGGTGTAAAAATCTTTAACTGGTTGTTTACTTTAAGGAAAGGTAAAATCGAATTTACTGTTCCAATGCTTTATTCACTAGCGTTTATTCCAATCTTTACAATCGGTGGGGTAACAGGGGTAATGCTAGCAATGGCAAGTGCAGACTATCAATATCATAATACAATGTTCTTAGTTGCTCACTTCCATTACGTATTAATCCCAGGTACTGTTTTCGCAGTAATTGCAGGTTTCTACTACTGGTTCCCTAAAGTATTTGGTTTCAAATTAGATGAAAAAATCGGTAAGATTACATTCTGGACAATTATTACTAGCTTTAATGTAACATTCTTCCCATTATTCTTATTAGGATTAAAAGGTATGACTCGTCGTACTTATACTTATAGTGCAGAGTCAGGGTTCGGACCATTAAACTTAATCGCTTCAATTGGGGCAGTAGGTTTAGCAATCGGATTCGTCTTACTTGTTTACAATATTTATTACAGTGTACGTTATGCACCAAGAGAAACAACTGGTGATCCTTGGAATGCAAGAACTTTAGAATGGGCAACAAGCAGTCCAATTGCTCCTTATAATTTCGCAGTAATTCCAAAAATTGATTCATTAGATCCATTCTGGAAAAGTAAAAAAGAAGGTACTTCATTACTTGAAGGTGAAATCAAAGATATTCATATGCCAAGTAATAGTGGTATACCATTCATTTTAGGTGCAGCATTTATGGCATTTGGTTTCTTCTTAATTTTTGAATGGTGGGTTCCAATGATTGTATGTGCAGTACCAATTGCACTTTGCTTAATTGCACGTTCATTCCAACGCGATCATGGCTTCCATATTCACAAAGAAGAAGTTATTGAAACAGAGAAAAAATTACGAGGTGATCACTATGAACAGCAAGCCTCTGTATAGTCTAGGTGAAGAAAGTTCTAATCGAATTCTAGGCTTCTGGATATTTTTAGGAGCGGAAATTGCTTTATTCGGTACATTATTTGCTGTATATTTCACTTTAGCAAATAATACTGGATCAGCACCTACTCAAAAAGAATTATTTGAGATGAAAGGTGTAATGATCGAAACATTTGCCTTATTAACAAGTAGTTTTACAATCGGTTTAGTAGTTAACGCGATTAAATTGAATCATAAAAAAGCTTTTATGAGCTTCCTTATCTTAACGCTTGGATTAGGTGCAGTCTTCCTTGGAGTAGAGATTACAGAATTCTTTACTTATGTACATGAAGGTGCAACAATCCAAAGTAGTGGTGCTCTATCTGCATTATTTGTATTACTAGGTACTCACGGTGCTCACGTAACATTCGGTATGTTATGGGGAATTGCAATCTTAATTCAAACGTCTCGTGAGGGAATTACAGAAACAACAGCAAATAAAACATTTATTTACTCTTTATACTGGCACTTCTTAGATGTAGTGTGGATTTTCATCTTTAGCTTTGTATATGTGAAAGGACTGATTGGATGAGCGCATTATTCCCTAAGCATCAAGTGGTTGGCTTCATCCAATCACTTGTTCTAACAATCATAGCTTTAAGTGTTTACTATTTAAATTTACCTTTTAATGTTTCATTAATTATTCTAATTGTAACTGCATTATTACAGGGTGGTCTGCAATTAATCGTATTCATGCATATGAATGAAGATGAAAATAAAAGTGTATTATATATCAATTTAGGTTATGCGGTTTTTATAGCTATAACAATTGTATTCGGTACTCTTTGGACGTTAATTTGGGGTATGTAATAAAAAAAGCTCTTCGATCAATCGAAGAGCTTTTTTTTATAGTATTTCTAAAATAGAAGGTTTCATTTCTGCCTGCATATCCTGCTATTCCTGTTGTTTCCTGCTCTTATCGTTTGGAAGCATAAATGCTACTAAACCTAATAATGGTAGGAAGCTACATAAATTCATTACGAATTTAAGGCTAGTTGCGTCAGCGATTACGCCTAATAATACAGCTCCTAAAGCACCCATTCCAAATGCTAAACCAACAATTAGCCCACTAACTAAACCAACTTTACCAGGAACTAATTCTTGAGCGTAAACTACAATTACACTGAAAGAACTGGAGCTAATAATACCAATTAAAAATAAAATTGGTATGACTGCCAATAAAGAAATGTGAGGCAATAATATAGCTAAAGGGAAAGTACCGACTAATGACAATAAAATCACATTTCGTTTTCCAAAGCGATCTGCTAATGTACCTCCAAAAAATGTACCAATCACACCTGCAATCATAAAAATAAATAAATATAATTGAGTGCTTTTAATCGATAAACCATAGCTTTTAATTAAATAAAATTGGTAATAGTTACCGATTCCGGCTGAGTACCAAGAACGAGCAAAAGTAATAAAAATTAATAATAGTATGGCGAATTTAACTGCATTTGTGATTTTAACGCCTTCATTTGAAGTTTGACCTTTATTTTTTAGTTTAAATGGATTCTCTTTTAACTTATTTCGATACCATGTTGATACGTAAATTAAAACGCAAATCCCTATTCCGGCTAAAATCGTAAACCAAGCTGCTCCTTTTTGTCCTAATGGGACGAAGATTAACGCAGTAAATACAGGAGCTAATGAGTTACCTGTATTTCCACCAACTTGATAGATAGCTTGTGAAAGTCCTCTTTTTGATCCAGAAGCTAAAAAAGCTACTTTAGAGCCCTCAGGATGGAAAATGGCAGAACCTATACCAATCAATAGGACTGAGAATAAAACAATTAATAGATTAGGTGCAAATGCTAAGCAGAGCATACCTAATAAACTTGATGTCATACCAATCGGAAGTAGAAAAGGTGATGGCTTTCGATCTGAAAAAATTCCGAAGACAGGCTGCATTACAGAGGAGGTCATATTTAATGCAAAGGCTATGAATCCAATTTCTGTATAAGTTAAATTCATTGTTTTTTCTAAAATTGGAAAAATGGCTGGTACAACAGCTTGCATTGAATCATTTAATAAATGGCCTAAACTAATTGCAAATAGAATATGATACATTGTCGTTTGATTAATAACTTTTGTATTTACTGCTGGTTGCATAAAATCCTCCTTTCATATTAACTTATTTATCATAAACTAATCTTCTAAAAATTAACACAATTTTGTCTCATCACTTTTCTTACTTCCCGATGGATGATTATAATGTAGTAAACAGTATTGTAAGGAGTATGAGATGGACACTTATTCAAAAGATTTAATGGTTTTTTTTCGACAGCATCAAAATGATGAAAATCGTCCAGCAATGGAGGCTTATATGCAAAATAAATTTTCTTTTCTAGGCATAAAGGCGCCAGAACGAAATAATTTATTAAAGCAGTTCAGGTTGATAAACGGAGAACCACCGAATTTAAATTCAATTCAAGATATATGGGATTTGAAAGAAAGAGAATTTCAATACATTGCTCTAACTTTTTTAGACCGACAGCATAAAAAAGCTGAAATTGAGCGAATAAAATTATATGAACAATTAGTCGTTGAAAAGTCTTGGTGGGATACAGTTGATACAATTGCTGGTCGGTTAATTAGTTTTCACTTTTTAAAGTATCCAGAATTGATTGATGAATATGCCAACAAGTGGATAAACGATCATAATATGTGGTTAAACAGGGTAGCATTATTATTTCAAATGAAATTTAAAGAGAATACCGATCAAGAACGGTTATTTCGTTACTGTAAATCAATGTCACAAAGCAAGGAATTTTTTATTCAAAAAGCGATAGGATGGGCATTAAGAGAATATTCACATATCGATCCAATTGCTGTAGAATTTTTTATTAATCAAACTGAATTATCACCTTTAAGTAGAAGAGAAGGATTAAAACAAATTGAAAAATTAAGAAAGGAATAAATCTGTCGATTTTCCGGGAAATAAATAACGAATTAATTTTTAAATGGGAAAAATGTAAAATTTTGAGCAGTTGAGACCAATGTAGGAAAAGGGTATAATAGGAGCATTATCGATTTGTAAAATGTTTTTAAATCTGAATAAATAAGTTATTTTTACGTGAAAAGGTATAATCCATATCATTATTCTTTTATGGAAACTAAAAGTACGATTCATTAAAATGAATGTACTTAAGAATTAAGAGAAAAAGCTTAAAGGAGATTTAGAGTTTAAAGATGAGATTTACTTTTTATAATATATTTAAAATTAGTCTTTGTATTTGGTTTACTTTCTGCTTATTCATACAAGGTCGTGTCCATGCTGAGGAGTTAAATCTATTTAGTGATAAAGCGATTACCATGTTAGCGGATACTGGAGAAGTTATCTATAATAAGAATGCAGATCAGACTGATTTCCCTGCAAGTACAACTAAGATTATGACGGCTATTGTTATGATGGATCATTTAAAGAAAGGTGATTCAATCATAATGACAAAAAGAAGTATCCAAGAAGAGAAAAGTAATTCACAAATACTTTTTTCTGAAGGAGAAGTGTTGGATCGAGATACAGCATTAGAAACAATGATGATCTTAAGCGCGAATGATTTAGCTTATGCAATTGGTGAAAGAGTTGGCGGCAATATGGATAACTTTGTAAAAATGATGAATGAGAAAGCTAAAAAAATAGGTGCTACTCATACAAATTTTATGAATCCAAATGGATTGCACAATCCAAATCATTATACTACAGCTCATGATTTAGCTTTGATCACAAAAGAAGCACTAAAATATCCCTTAATTATGAAAGCAATGGGGACTAAGGATGCTCATATTAATACTTCGATGCAAAAGAATGTTTATATATTTAATCGTGGAAAAATGTTTAAAAATCCGTATTTTTACGCAGGTAAAACAGGGTATACAGATACAGCAAGGAATACTTTAATTGAAATTGATAAAAAAGATGGACAAACGATCATTAATATATTGTTGCGCTCGTCAAAACCGCAATATTTAAAGGATATTAAGTTATTGGATTCATACGCATTTTCAAGAATCCATAAAAAAACTTTGGTAAAAGAGAGTGATTGGAATAAGCAACTGACAATTAAAAATGATAAGATTCAAACAAAAATAAGTAAGGATTTATCTTTTTTAACTGCTTTTAATCCGAATACTCATTACGAGATAAAAGTGAAGCCGATGCAAACACTGTCTGAGAAATATAAGAAGAATGGCATTAATAATAATCAAAAGCTTGGTAAGGTTGAGGTGTGGGCTAATAATAAACAACTTTTTAGTACGGATTTATTAGCTGCTAAATCGTATGATCGACCTACATTATTAACCTTAAATACATTATTAATTGCCGGATTAATAATTTTTCTTTTTGTAGGTGTCTTTTTTATCACTAAACCAAAGAGAAAAAGAGAATATATATGAAGAGCTTGAAAAATAGAAAAAGCAGGATTTAAGGGGAAACTAAGATTATTTCTTCTATTCCTGTTTTTTTATTTGTTATTTGTCATTAAGCAAGCGTTCTGTTGATTTCCACTGCAGGGTGCTCGCTTTCCGTTGGGCGTGAGCTGAGCCTCCTCGGCAAGCCTGCGGGGTCTCA
>NZ_NCTA01000005.1 GCF_002156865.1 Gottfriedia luciferensis
CCTGTTGCTACTGGTGATACTTGCATATTCGGCTTCCCTGTTGCCACTGGTGATACTTGTTGGTTTGGCTTATCTGTTGCTACAGGTAATACTTGCTGATTTGGCTTTCCTGTTTCTACTGGTGATACTTGTTGATTCGGTTTACCTGTTTGTACTGGTGATACTTGTTGATTAGTAGATGGAGAAACTAACGATCCTGGGAAGTAGTTCTTTTTCTCTGACATGTTTTGTCCTCCCTTGATGTTCACATTTGAAATATTTTCATTTATTAGATTTTTAACTGTCACTGGCGAAACAACTTGCGGTATGTTCGCATTTGGTTTTCCAGTTTGAACAGGAGATACTTGTTGATTCGCATTATTTGTTACAGGTGATACAGTCGGTTTTGCAGGTGGAATAGGTACTTGCATAACAGGTTTTACAGTTGGTGTAACTTCAACATTAATATTAAAATTATTATTATCAGCTGGTTTAGTCGTTGGTTGGACAGCAGGTTTTGGTTGTTCGACTGCAGGTACTGGCTGCACAGCTGTGGGTTCTTCTACCTCCACATTAATACTAGGCTTAGGTTCTTTAGCTAGTTGTACTTCCTTTTGAGACCCTAAAGGAGCTTGTTTTTCTTTCCTCTTCTCCGGCACTTTTATTTTCATGCCAGGATAGATCATATCTGGATTACTTATTTGGGCATTTAATTTAACTAATTCTTCATAGTCGATGTTATATTTTTGAGCAATGCTCTTAAGGGTATCGCCCTTTTGAACTATGTGAATTCTCACCTTTTCCCCTCCTGACCAATTGCCTCTACGTTGGATTGTACATTAGTACCTCACAACAATGTATGTCTGAATATTTATATTTATGATAGGATGAAATTTAAAATCTAGTGTGTAAGCTTGTGTAACTATTTACTTTTTTCTTGTTTTTTCTATAAAAAAGTCATTTAGCTCAAATGAACTAAATGACTTTAAATTAATTTCTAAGTTTAATTTTGACTAGCTTTACAAAAGTGATCTAATAAAAAATTTTAGGTAATTATCGACAATAATCAAATAATTTTTTAAGCAAGTTCAAGCATTTTGTCTAATGCTTTTATTGCATCTTTAGCAGTTTGCTTATCAACTGAAATAATATTTTGAATTGTACCTTTTTCGATATTTTCTAATGACCATAATAAATGTGGTAAATCGATACGATTCATCGTTAAACAAGGACACATATACGGATTTAATGAAATGATTTCTTTATCAGGATGATTTTTAATTATTCTTTGAACAAGATTCATCTCAGTTCCTATTGCCCATTTACTTCCAGAAGGAGCTGCTTCAATTTGGTCAATAATATATTTAGTTGACCCATTATCATCACTTGCTGCAACTACTTCCCTAGAACATTCAGGATGCACGATTATTCTCATATCTGGATGGTTCTTTCTCACGTTCTCAATATTTTTAACTGTAAAATTCTCATGAACAGAGCAGTGCCCTTTCCAAAGAATTACTTTTATATTGTTAACATCGTCGCCATCATATTCTAAAGTGTCAGTGATTGGATTCCAAATCGCCATATGCTCTAATGGAACTCCTAAATCGTAAGCTGTATTTCTACCTAAATGTTGATCAGGAAGGAATAATATACGTTCTTTTTGAGTAAAAGCCCATGATACAACCTTTTTAGCATTTGAAGAAGTTACGGTAGCTCCATCATTTCTTCCAACAAATGCTTTAATTGCAGCCGTTGAATTAACATATGTTAAAGGTAAAATTGTATCTCCAAAAAGCTTCTGTAATTCAACCCATGCACGATCAGTTTGATGATGATCAGCCATATCTGCCATTGAGCAACCCGCTCTCATATCAGGTAAAATAACGACCTGATCATCTTCGGTTAATATATCAGCAGTTTCAGCCATAAAATGAACTCCGCAGAATACAATATATTTTGCTTTTTTATTATTAGCAGCTACTTGAGCTAGTTGAAGAGAGTCACCTGTTGAATCTGAAAAAACGACTACTTCTTCTTTTTGATAATGATGACCAGGAATGAAAAGAGCATCTCCTAGTCTTTCTTTAATATCTCTTACTCTTTTCTCCATTTCTTCAGTTGATAATGTATAGTATTCATCAGGAATTTGATATCCCTCATTTTTTTGTATCATATCTAAAACGTTCATTATTCCCACTCCATTCCCTTCTTTATTACAAGTAGAAGCTTATATCTAATGCTTTTGCTGAATGTGTTAAACATCCTAAAGAAATTACGTTTACTCCACAGTTTTGAAAGCTTGCTAAATTATCTAAAGTAATGCCACCAGATGCTTCCGTTACGATCGTTTCTGGTACAAGCTTAACAAATTCTTTTATTTCATCTGGTGTTCGATTATCAAACATAATGACATCCGCGCCAGCTTCAATTGCTTCAAGTACTTGATCTTTATTTTCAGTTTCAACTTCAATATTGACCATATGTCCTAATTTATTTCTTAATGAATCAACTGCATTTTTTATTGAACCTGCATATGCAATATGATTATCCTTTAGCATCACGGCATCATATAAGCCAAATCGATGATTAGCTCCGCCACCACAAGTTACTGCGTATTTATCAAATAATCGTAGCCCAGGCATCGTCTTTCTTGTATCGACTAGTTTAATTCGCTCATCGTTAAGTGTTTCAACTGCTTTTGAAGTAAGCGTCGCAATCCCACTCATTCTTTGTAAAAGGTTAAGCATGACTCTTTCACCAGATAATAACACTTGAACTGGACCTTCTACTTCTGCAAGTAGTTGGCCCGCTTGTACAGACTCTCCATCTTTTACATGCAGGGTTACTGTAATATCTTCATGAAGCAATTTATATGTTATTTCAATTAATTCAGTTCCAGCAATTACCCCATCTGCTTTTGCAAGTACTTTTCCAGTAGTACGTTCATGCATCGGGAAAATATGAATAGATGATAGATCACCTTCTCCAATATCCTCTAACAAAAATTGCTCAATCATTTTTTTAGCTTTTAATGTATTCATACTTTTCTCTCCTCAAATATTAGCTGGTTGATCGATATATTCTATAAAATGTGAGCCAATACTTTCTTTTCTCTTTAAAGCCGCTTCTGCAATTAACTTTCCAGTAATTAGCATATTGTATCTTTCTAATTCTTCTTTGTTCATTGGCCGAGACTCTAATGTTTTCGATTCTATGAAGCTAGAAAAATATTCGATTGCTTTTCTTAAATCTTCTTCATTCCTTACAATTCCAATGTATTTCATCATTTTTTCTTTAATTTCATCTCTTGGTGGTAAAGTTCTGAACCTTGGTATCATGTATTTCACTTGATTCTTATCCGTTGGCACTTTCGGTAGCTCAGCAATCGTTTTGGCAACTTTTTTACCAAACACAATCCCTTCTAATAAAGAATTACTTGCTAGTCGGTTTGCTCCATGAACACCAGTACAAGCAACTTCACCTACTGCATACACTCCTGGAATAGTTGTTTCTCCGTTTGCAGATGTCTTTACTCCACCCATGTGGAAATGTGCACCTGGAACTACAGGAATCAACCCTTTTTTAATATCAATTCCATTTTTATTAAGATTAGCCGTAATTGTTGGGAAACGCTTTTCAAATCCTTCAATCATTTCAATCGATAAATAAATTTCTTCACCTTTATGCATTTCATTAAAAATCGCTCTACTTACCACATCTCTTGGTGCTAAATCTTCAAAAGGATGGAGCCCTTTCATAATGCGTCGGCCATGCTTAGTTACTAGAAAAGCTCCTTCTCCTCTGACGGCCTCAGATATTAGACCTTTACATTCTCCATTAATATAAAGCATTGTAGGATGAAATTGGATAAACTCTAAATCTGCCATCTCGCATCCAGCACGGTAAGCCATAGCAATTCCATCTCCGGTTATTGAGGTATTATTAGAGCTAAATTGATACATTGCTCCGATTCCACCAGTAGCAAGGAGTGTCGTGTTTGCAAAATAAGATTTTAATTCTCCTAATTCATTAAGAGTGTGTACACCTGTACATTTACCATCTTGAATGATTAAGTCAATTGCCATTTCATTTTCAATGATTGTTACTTTATCTTTCAATCGATCATAAACAGTTTCAACTAAATGTTTACCTGTAGCATCTCCACCAGAATGCAAAATTCTATTTTTACGATGTGCCCCTTCTCTTCCAAGATGGAACTGACCATTTTTATCTTTATCGAATTCCATACCGAATGAAATAAGATCTTTCATAGAATTTGTTGCATTTTTAACTAACTCTTCTACAGCCTCTATATTATTTACATTACAACCCGCTTCAAGCGTATCTTGTTTATGAAGTTCCCAGGAATCGTCCTCAGACATTACTGCAGCAATTCCACCTTGCGCTAGCATTGAATTGCTATCCCAAATTTTTTTCTTTGTGAATAGAATCACATTTTTAGACTGACAAATTTTCTCAGCAGCCATTAAAGCAGCAATCCCACTGCCAATAATGACAACATCTGCGTTTCGCATAGTTGCCCTCCTCCATCTTCAGTACATCTATTTAACTTTTATCTTATTTACAAAAAAGCTGTCTTGACACCTATATTTACATATAATTAAACTAATGACAAGAAATTTTTTTTGAATGTGTTTATAGGGAGGCCACAAATTGATTTATTTAGACTATGCTGCTACAACACCAATGAGTGAGGAAGCACTCGAAACATTTGTAACTGCCTCTAAAAATTATTACGGAAATGAGCGAAGTTTACATGATATCGGCTCAAAAGCATCACTTTTATTGGAAGCTTGCCGTAAGCAATTAGCGAATTTTATAAATGCTAGCCCAGCTTCAATCTATTTTACAAGTGGAGGGACGGAATCAAATTTACTTGCAATCCAAACCCTTTTAAAAAGTACAAAAAAAGACGGGAAACATATTTTGACAACTTCATTAGAGCATTCTTCAATCGGTAATTATTTGCAAGTACTGGAAGAAAAAGGATATGAAGTTACTTATTTGCCTGTTACAAACAAGGGGATTATCTCTTTAGAGACAATTGAAAATGCCATTCGTAAAGATACTGTTTTAGGCATTTTTCAGCATGTAAATTCTGAAATTGGAGCAGTCCAACCGATTAACGAAATCGCAAATTTATTTAAATCTCATAATATTTTACTTCATTGTGATTGCGTACAATCATTTGGAAAAATTGAAATTGATGTTTTCAAATCAGAACTCTCAAGTATTAGTATTTCGAGTCATAAATTATATGGTCCAAAAGGTGTTGGAGCACTTTATTTAAACCCTAGACTGTCTTGCCAACCACTTTATCCAGGAACTTCTCATGAAAGTGGGATTCGTCCAGGAACTGTTAACGTTCCTGCAATAGCTTCATTTGTAACGGCAGCAGGGCATATAATTAGCAATAGAAACGAAGATCAAGATAGATATCACTCTTTAAAAAAGATTTTAAAAGCTCATCTACATGATGTTCAACATCTCTTAAGTTTTGAAAGTTCCGATGAAGACTGTATCCCTAATATAATTGGAATGAGGATTATCGGTCTTGAAGGTCAATTTGTTATGTTAGAATGTAATCGACATCAATTCGCCATTTCAACAGGCAGTGCTTGCGCAATCGGTATGCAAAAACCTTCCGAAACGATGCTTGCGATTGGTAGAAATGAACATGAAGCTAAACAATTTTTTAGAATTTCAATTGGCAAACATACAACAGAAAATGATTTAATCCAACTTTCAAATGTACTAAAATTAATTATTAAACAAAATTACTAAAAGAGGAATTGACAATGAATAAAAAACTTTTAGGAGAAGAACGAAGAAATAAAATTTTGCAATGGTTAAAGGAATCCGAATTACCTTTATCAGGAAGTTCTTTAGCTAAAAAAGCAAATGTTAGTCGTCAAGTGGTCGTTGGTGATATAACACTTTTAAAGGCTAAAAACGAACCAATCTTGGCAACAGCACAAGGATATATTTATATCCACCCTAATAAAAACACGAATAAAGTTCAAAAAGTAATCATTTGTCACCATTCGGCTGATCAAACACAAAAAGAATTAGAAATTCTAGTTGATCATGGTGTAACAATTAAAGATGTAATGGTTGAACATCCTGTTTATGGATACATTACTGCACAGCTTCGAATTACAAATCGTTATGATATAAACCTATTTCTTCAAAAAATGGAAGAAACACAATCTTCACCTCTTTCTAATTTAACAAATGGAACGCACCTCCACACAATTGAAGCAGATAGTGAGCAACAGATTGAAAGTGCGCTAAAGCAATTAAAAAATGAAGGAATTTTAGTAGAGATGCCTTGAGGGCAGGAAAAGCAGGAATGACAGAGATTAGGATAAACCATTCAAAGCTTGTTTCCTTAATCCTGAATTTAAGGGATTTGATCTTTTGGTTTTCCAATTATTTAACTAATAAAAAAAGGTAAGCATCATTTTGCTTACCTTTTTTTTATGAAACTTAATCGATAAATTCGAATTCGTATTCAGAAATTTTAACGATATCGCCATTTTTAGCACCACGTTGACGTAATGCTTCATCGATACCCATACCACGCATTTGACGTGCAAATCGACGAATGGATTCTTCACGTTCAAAGTTTGTCATTTTAAATATCTTCTCAAGCTCTTCACCTTTAACGACAAATGTTCCATCACTTTCACGAGTAATTTCAAACGTTGGTTCTTCTTTTTGATATTTATAAAGAACTCGTAATGGTTTATCTTCTTCTTCATCATGAAGTGGGAATTCAGGAGTTGTTTCAACTAAATCCGCTACAGTAAATAATAAATCACGTAAACCTTGACGTGTTACTGCAGAAATTGGAAAAATTTGAACTTCATCTCCAACTTGTTCTTTAAATTTAGCTAAGTTTTCCTCAGCTTCTGGAATATCCATTTTATTTGCAACAACTACTTGTGGACGTTCTGTTAGACGTAAGTTATATTCTTTTAACTCTTGATTAATTGTTAAGTAATCGTCATATGGGTCTCTACCTTCTAAACCAGACATATCGATTACATGTACGATAACACGTGTTCTTTCGATATGACGTAAGAATTGATGTCCCAATCCAACACCTTGGTGTGCTCCTTCAATTAATCCAGGTAAATCCGCCATTACGAAACTACGATTATCTTCAGTTTCTACAACACCTAAATTCGGTACAATTGTTGTAAAGTGATATTCAGCAATCTTCGGTCTAGCAGAGCTGACAACAGATAATAATGTTGATTTACCAACACTTGGGAAGCCTACTAATCCAACATCAGCCAGTACTTTTAGTTCAAGTTTAATATTACGTTCCTTACCAGGTTCACCATTTTCAGCAATTTCTGGAGCAGGATTTGCAGGAGAAGCAAATCTGCTATTTCCGCGACCTCCGCGGCCTCCTCTTGCAATAATAGCTGTTTGACCATCCATCGTAAGGTCAGCTATTAATTCACCAGTATCAGCATCCGTTACAATCGTTCCAGGTGGTACCTTTACAATCATATCTTCTGCATTTTTACCATGTTGATTTTTTGACATACCATGTTGACCACGATCCGCTTTAAAATGACGCTTATAACGGAAATCCATTAATGTTCTAAGGCCCTCGTCTACTTTAAATACAACATTGGCACCTTTACCACCGTCACCACCAGCTGGTCCACCCTTTGGTACATATTTCTCACGACGGAAGGCTACCATTCCGTTACCACCGTCGCCACCTTTTACATATATCTTGACTTGATCAATAAACATAAATCCACCACTCTTTATTTTTCCATTTTAAATTCAATACTACATTCTTCTGTTTCACAAAAATATGACATCATTCGAATCTTTGAACTGTCATTTGATGACGAAACAATCCACTTCAGCATATCTTCTTTCTTAGTTAGTTTACCTCTGAAGTCAAAAAAGAAACTAACTGTTTTATCATTTATTTCAATTGTTAAACTGACAAAATTTTCCTCATAAATATGTACCCAAGATTCTAGTTTTTCTAAAAAATTTTGAATCCAATCTGTCATCAATCCGTCTAAATTTTCAAGCGAACATGGTTCTCCTAAAATTTCATAATCTAGTACAATTGTTCGAGGCTTCCAGTTATACGTAATTATAAATTCCGCAAACATTGGAATTTGTAATGAACATATTTTCGCTTCATTTAAAGAATCAGCGACTATTTTTGTCAATGTTTCTTCAAGCTGTTCTGTTTGTCCTATGGACATATATCCTTTTATTAATTGAATTCGATTTAACCAATCATGACGTGAATGTCTTAATACCTCTAGAACGTCCCATTTCTCCTGCATTGTTATCTCCTATAGGTTTACATTTTTCGATTATATGAAGGTAAATAATATAGAAAACTCGGCATTTGATAAATCATTTTTTGAAAATCTCAAACCAGTGTTTATCTAATAAATGCTCGAGTCACGGAGCATTTTGTTTGAGAGGTTGCTTTTTCATCAGAAATTTATAGTAATCAAACTAATAGGGCAATCTTTTATAAAAGAGTCTTATGAAAAGCAATTCGTAAGAAACATCATCTTATGTACAGAAAAACTCTAACCTAAAAGGTTAGAGTTTCTAAGTTAGTTTCTTAAGCTTCTTGAGCTACAGGGTATACACTTACTTGTTTGCGGTCACGGCCTAAACGTTCGAATTTAACTACGCCATCAACTTTCGCAAATAATGTGTCATCTCCACCACGACCAACGTTTACACCTGGGTAAATCTTAGTGCCGCGTTGACGGTAAAGAATTGAACCACCAGTTACGAATTGTCCGTCAGCACGTTTTGCGCCAAGACGTTTTGACATTGAGTCACGACCGTTTTTAGTACTACCTACTCCCTTTTTAGAAGCAAATAACTGAAGATTTAATTTTAACATGGTTACACCTCCTGTTTTACTCGTTTATAGTGACATAGTCACCGTAACTTGCAGCGATAGTTTGTAAAGATACGATCATCGCTTCAAGGATAAGTTGCGCTTTTTGCATAGTATCATCATTTATATTCACGGGCAATTGATACTTCAAGAAACCTTTCTCTTCATCAATAACCGTTTGTGATTCAGAATCAATATTGCAAATTGCTTCCAGTGCATTTACAGTTCCTACAGAAACTGCTGATAAACCTGCACAAACAATGTCAGTGCCGTAATCAGAAAAAAATGCATGTCCACTTATTTTAAAGGAACTTATACGTCCATCTTTTAAACGTTCAATTGTTATTTTAGTCATTACTTAAAATTAAGCGTTGATTTTTTCGATAACAACTTTAGTGTAAGGTTGACGATGACCTTGCTTACGACGGTAGTTCTTTTTAGATTTGTATTTGAATACAAGGATCTTTTTAGCTTTACCGTTCTTTTCAACTTTTGCAGTTACAGTAGCACCTTCAACAGTTGGGCTACCAACTTTGATGTTTTCGCCACCTACGAATAAAACTTTGTCGAATGTTACAGTTTCACCTGCGTTAGTATCAAGTTTTTCGATGTAAATCGCTTGACCTTCTTCAACTTTGATTTGTTTACCACCAGTTTCAATAATTGCGTACATAATTGCACCTCCTCAATAGTCTAAGACTCGCCATAAATAGGCATGCCATATAGCAGTTTAATACCTACTATGTGCGGTTGTAGCACGGGTGCGCTACAAACAATAACATTATGATGTTACCATGACATATGTCGAATGTCAATAACTACTTCATCTTCAAACTCTTTTCTAAATAGCTAGTTATTTCATTCTGAGTCCCGGTTCTAACAATATCATAAAATGGCTTTTTTGAGGTTGTCGTTTTTAAAAATATTTTTATAAACATTGCTTTTTCAAGTCTTTGTAGATGTTCATTTTGTTCGCCATTCAAAGCCTTTGCCACATCATCACTACATTCAATCAGTATTGCCTCTATATCACTAGTAGAAACTTCCCAAAGCTCTCTTTCAAGCTCGAAAACAATTTGTACAGTGTTTTTTACAAGGCCACTACCATTACACTCTAGACACTTTTGGTGCGTTGCTTCAATATGTGAATGCGCTGTTCTTTTTCTAGTCAGTTCAAATAATCCTAAATCTGTAAATCCAAATAGCTTCGTAACTGCTCGATCATTTTTAAACGATTCTTTTAATAAATCAAAGATATTTTTTTGCATATCACTCGATTTCATATTAATAAAATCAATTACGATCATTCCACCAATATCTCTAAGTCTTAGTTGACGTGCGATTTCAATTGCAGCAAACTGATTTGTTTGGAATACAGTTTCATCACGATTATGTTTACCACTAAACTTACCCGTATTAACATCAATAACGGTCATTGCTTCAGTCCGCTCAATGATTAGGAAAGAACCATTTTTAAGCCATACAATCGGTTTAAATGATTTTTCGATTTGTTCCTCTATTTTGTACGTTACAAAAATATTTTCGATCCCTCTATAACCAGTAATTTTAATTTCTGATGGTAAATAATTTTTGTAAGAAATTAAATCATCAATCATAATTTCACTAATTGTATTTTTAGGATGTAATTTAAAAAATTTCGTAAACAATGAATTTGCTTCCCAAACACAAGTGATCTTTTTTAAATTTTGATTTCTTAGCGACTCATATACAGTTTGAAAGCTATTTAATTCATTTAAAATTTCGTTCGGATTCGTATTTTCACATGAAGACCTAAATATGATCCCTTCATTGCCACTCGTATTCTCTCTACCTAATGAATAAAATTTATTTCGCTTTGACTCCCCTTTAATTTTATTCGATACAGCTACCTGTTTAGTAAGTGGTAAATAGACAACATAATCACCAGAAAACTCAAGATTATTTGTTAATTTTGGGCCTTTCTCATCAAATGCATCTTTTATTACTTGAACTAATATATATTGACCTTTTTGAAATACTTTTCTTATATTATCCTCTGTGCTATTTTCAAACTCTTTTCCTTCAACAGTATCTTCAAATCTCATAAATCCATTTTTATTTAAACCGATATTTACAAAAACCGCATTTAATTTCGGCAAAACTTCCTGGACTTGTCCTATATAAATATTTCCTACATGAGTATTTTTGTCCGCTGAAGAAAACCATTCGACTAACTGATCATCCTCAGTTACAGCTATTCTTTTTTCTGAATGTTTAACATTCATAATCACTTTCTTCAATTTCATCTTCCTAACTATGTATAATAACTATCATTTTATTCATTAAAATTGAAAAAAGCTAGTTAATCTCTATCCAAGTAATTAAGTTAAGCAAAATGTAAGGTCACAATAAAATAAAAGCTTGAATACTATAGTAAAATCATTCATCTTGAATAGAAATCTATTAGGAGTGATATTTTGGATATTCTTCTATCCATACTTATTCCAACTGTACCTGAACGGATGAGCTTTTTAAATCGAATGATAAATGAATTAGAAAAGCAATGTGAATCACATCCAGTTGAAATATTAGTACTTTTAGAAAATAAAAAAAGAACAATTGGTGATAAAAGAAATATATTAATCGAACAAGCAAAAGGTAATTTTGTTGTATTTGTAGATGATGATGATCGCATCGAATCAAATTATGTTTCATCCTTATGCTCTGCTATTCATAAAACTCCAAATGTTGATTGTATTGTCTTTGACGTTTTAGTAAATTTTAACAACCAATTTTCAAAGGTTTGCAAATATGGCAAAGAGTTCGAACATGGTGAAGATGAAAAGTATTATTATCGAAAACCTAATCATTTAATGTGCTATTCGAAAAAAATCGCCTCTGCACATAAATTTCTTAATATTAGTTATGGTGAGGACGATGAATGGGGCAGAAGAATTTCAGCTGATATAATAAACCAAAAGAGATTACCTAATGTTTTGTATTACTATGACTACGTACCAAAAGACTCTTCATGGTACGTGTAAACGAAATTGAATTCACAAAAAAAGATGACTTCTATGTTGAAGCCATCTTTTTCATGCTGTTGAAAAAAGAATCCGACATTCTTTTCTCTTTGTTGTTTATTGGTAAACATAAAATTAGAAGTTGGCTCCTATGTCCAAGCCATCTTTTTTTATATTTACTTTATCCTATTAGCTCTTCAAGAGAGTGGGTTGCTTTTTTCTCTGTAAAATATGCATGTAATAATTCATTTTCATCTAGCATTTGTTGAGTTTTTCGATCCAATGAAAAGACGACATTATACTTATATCCCTTTTGAAAATTTGAAAACACTTGAAATAATTTTGTTTCTTTTGTTAATGAAATTGATTTGATTTTTTGAATATATTGTTTGTTTCCGTAAAATCGTTCCATTAAAAAACGAATCACAACAAAATGCCTGTTTTTCCATTCGCCCCATAATGAAACCATTAAAAATAGTAAACAGACCCAAATTGTAATATTCGTTGGCTGGATTAATAATGTAATAATTGAACTTAAGACTAAAAATATAAATGAAGAATATAAGCTATATTGATGAGCTTTTACGAATGGAAAAATTACTGAAAAAAGCTGATAAATTAGCTTTCCACCATCTAATGGCCATATAGGTAATAAATTAAAGAAAAGAATACTAACATTGAAACTAATAAAAAGAGAATATAAATTTTCGGGCATAAAGTTCAATTGAAATAAAAACTTAGCGATTATAAATAAAGTTAAATGTTGGATTGGTCCCGAGATTGTAACAATAAATTCTTCATAAGTCGGTCTATTACCATGCTCATCCAGATCCACAACTCCCCCGAACGGCAATAATGTAATTTTGTTTATTCTCCAATCAAAAAACGTCGCAGCGATAGCATGGCCTAATTCATGGAAGAAGATAATAATCGTTACAAATAAAACGGACCAAAAGTTTGCAGTCAATATCCCAATACATGCAATTAGTAAATACAGTGGATGAACTGATATTTTCGAAGGAAGTATTAGCCATTTATTCAAATGGAATCACCTTTTTCGGATCAATAAATTTTTCCCCCATTTTAATAGCAAAATAATAAGTACCTAAATTCCCTTCATTATTAGAAGATACAGTACCAATAACTTTTTTACTACTTACTTCGTCATACATTTTTACGTTAATTGCACCTAATTTCCCGTACCAAGATTCGGACCCGTCATCGTGTTGAATAATAACAGTGTTACCTAAATTGTCTTTTTGACCTACGAATATGACTCGACCCTTTTTTATCGATTCTACTTTTTGATTTGCTTCAGTTTGAATTAATATACCTTGTCCGTCCGTTTTAAAACTTTGCAATACTTTGCCACTTGCAGGAATAGCATAATTGTCATTTCCGGCAATGTTGGTTTTATCATTTAATTTAGGTAAAAAAGCAAGAGGTGAGCCGAACCGATCTTCATACCACTTTTGTAATGCAGCAAATTGGAATTCATTATCATAAACTTTCGTTAAACCGTTCTTTACTTCAGATGATAAAGGTGAGTTACTTTTTAAAATAATCGCTAAAGCAAGTACAATAATCGCACTCAATAAACTCCTAAATATAAAGTTAGAGTTATTGACCACTTTCTTTCCTTGTTCTTCTACTAAATCATCATAAGTATAAGTGTAACCGCCCTCATTGTTTTGTGTTTCTTTAACAGGAAATTTGGTCATCAATTGATTTGGATGACCCCATTTTTCCTCCAGCTCACGCCGTTTTGCAATCCGTTTTCTAATATCATCAACGCGCTTACTCAAAGTGTCACCTCTCCTCACAATCTTGTTATTTCATTTATATGTGTTGAATGGACAACTTATGAGTAGATAATTAGAAATGTAAAACAAGGTCTATCGAGTGTAATAGAAAAGAAAAAACACTTCGTCATCTGACGAAGTGTTAACGAATACCAAATAATTTTTTTACTTTAAAGAAGATACTCTTTTCTGTTTCTAATGATTGCAATGGTACTGATTCACCAAGTACTCTTCTAGCAATATTTCTATATGCTATAGAAGCTTTCGAATTCGGATTCATTGCAACAGGTTCACCGCTATTAGTTGCTTTAATAACGTTTTCATCATCTTGAACAATACCGATTAAATCGACAGCTAATGTTGAAGTAATATCATCAACATCTAGGCTATCACCATTTTCCATCATATGACTTCTAATACGGTTAATTACTAGTTTAGGAGGTTCAATATCCTCTTGCTCTAATAAACCAATTATACGGTCTGCATCGCGAACTGAAGAAATTTCTGGTGTTGTGACAACTATCGCTTTATCTGCTCCAGCTACAGCATTCTTATATCCTTGTTCAATGCCAGCAGGGCAGTCTATTAATATATAATCATAGTCTTTTTTCAATTCATCAACAAGCACTTTCATTTGTTCAGGAGAAACAGCAGTTTTATCACTTGTTTGCGCAGCAGGTAATAAATATAAGCATTCAAAACGTTTGTCTTTTATAAGTGCTTGATGTGTTTTACAGCGACCTTCAATAACGTCTACTAAATCATAGACAATGCGATTTTCTAATCCCATTACAACATCTAAATTTCGTAAACCGATATCTGTGTCAATTAAGCACACTTTTTTACCAAACATTGCTAAAGCTGTTCCTAAATTTGCTGATGTAGTTGTTTTACCAACTCCACCTTTACCAGATGTAATTACTATAGCCTCTCCCACAGTTACATCATGCCCCTTTCTAACCTTGTCAAACTAGGTCTAAGATGAGTGAGAAATTGAATGCGATCGACAATGATTTGGTTATCTTCGTTTATATATGCGCATTCCATTTCATTGCCTTCATCACCATAATGATCCGGTGCTCTGTTCATTATGCTGCAAATTCTCAACTGCATTGGTCTCATTATTGATGCCGCAATGACTGCCTCCTGATTACCATTATAACCGGCATGAGCAGTGCCTTTAAGCGCACCCATAATAAAGATATTTCCACCCGCAATAACAGTTCCACCTGGGTTAACATCACCGATTAACAGTAAATCACCTTTCACTTGGAGAATTTGACCGGATCTTACCATTCTACAAATAGGTACAATTTCTTCCCTCTTTAACCATTCCAAAGCTTCTTGCCTTGAAATTACATTACTTTCAATTGTATCGACTACAAGATTATTCTTTTTTCGAACAATAGAACGAATTATTTCATCTTGTTCGGGCGATAAAAATCGATTTCCTATTTTTAAACGAACTGCAAGTAATGGACGATCATTGCTCTCAAACAAGTGGGTAGACAGTCTTTCTTCAATTTCATCTACTAAAATCTGAAAAGAACATGTATCATCGAGGTGCAGTGTTAGACCATCTTTTGTTCCTTTAATTGTAACATATTGTTGCCTCTGTTCCATGATAAGTGTTCACCCCGAATGTATAATTCGACATGCACCCGAAAAATCCTTTATTTTTCCTCATTATTTTCACGAATTGTTCTTAATAATGATGAAAAAGGATATGCAAAAACTAATACAAAGAGTGCATTCAGTAATAATGTCGGAAATAATCGATGATTTATAAAGTAAGTATTATTTATATTTGTAAAACCAAATAAAGCATTTAATCCGTATACTAAATATTCTAATGCTGCAGTCCATATTAAAACAAGTATACTTCGTACAAATAAGTTTGCATAAAGTATTTTCATTGCTTGACTTATTAAAAAGATAAAAAGTGGAAAAGCAGCTAAATATATGCCGATAATCTCTGTATAAACAATATCATAAATTAACCCAAAAATGACCCCATATATAAGCGCTTTGTTTGGGTTATAGTACAGTGTAATAAATAATAAACCAAAAAATAAAAAATGTGGAACAATTATCGCTTGATGCCCAAGAATGTTTGGCGATACTGTTGAAACATATATATTTTCCAATATAAATAGTATCGTTAAAAGGAGAGGTAAACCATACTTACTCATCTACTCTCTACTCTCCTTTCTTTTGCTCATCAATTGTACGCTTAACAACGATAACATGGTTAATATCATTAAAATCTGCTTGTGGTTTTATATAAGCTGTTTGAGTTAATCCATGTTCATCTGGAACAACTTCCTCAACTTTTCCAATTGGTAGATCATCTGGAAAAACGCCACCCAAACCTGATGTTACAACAATTTGACCCTTTTTTACTTTTGCATTTGAAGGAATTCGTTTGAATAATAAAGCTTGTTTCTCAACATCATACCCTTCGATCAAACCAAATACAGTATCTTTTTGCTGAATTTTTGCAGAAATTCGATTTGTTCGATCTGATGAACTGATCAACTGAACTGTCGATGAAAATTTAGAAACATTCTTTACTTTTCCAATTAAGCCTTTAGAAGTAATAACTGCCATTTCTTTCTCAATTCCACCTAAAGACCCTTTATCAATCGTAATGATTTGTTGCCATTTATCCGGATCTCTAATTGTAACAGTTGCTTGAAATGTATCATAATCACTAAGACTTTTTTCGATTCCAATCATATCTTTTAATTCTTTATTTTCTTTTTCTAAAGCCTTCTCACGAACAGATAATTCTACATACTTATCAAGTTTACTCTTTAAAACTTGATTTTCGTCATATGTATCTTTTAAATCCGCAATGTTATTAAAGAAACCCGCAATAATTTGTGCGGGTTTATTAAATACTTTTTCAGTCAGACTTACAGTATCTTTAATAAACTGCTCAGGAATTGAAAGGTTTCTGTTATTTCTTAAAGAATAACCTAGAAGTGCCACTAGTAAGATAATAGCAGCCAAGACGATCATTAAACGTTTATTTTGAAAAAATTGTGGCATTCTTACACCCTCTTATAACATTTCAACTTTTTATTCAAACGAATTCATGCGTGTAATCCTCACTAATTATAGTGAGGATTACACATTTTTACTAATTTTCTTATTAAAGAACTTTTTTGATGTATTTAATTATAAGATAACTATAATTTTATCATCTATTCAACTTTATCTTAGCGATAAGAATTAGAAGAATAATTCTTTTTGAAAATATCAATGTTGTCTAATGCTTTACCTGTACCAATCGCAACACAATCAAGAGGGTCTTCCGCAACAATAACAGGCATATTTGTTTCTTGAGCTATTACTTTGTCAAGATTGCGAAGAAGTGCTCCACCACCAGTTAGAACAATTCCACGATCAATTATATCAGCTGCTAATTCAGGTGGTGTTTTTTCTAATGTATTTTTAACTGATTCAACAATCGCTGCTACAGTATCACTTAATGCATTCGCAATTTCTTCACCATAAATTGTAATTGTTTTTGGTAAACCAGAAATTAAATCACGGCCACGGATATCCATTTTTTCATTAATATCAGTTTTAATTGCAGAACCAATTTCAAGCTTTAAATGCTCGGCTGTGCGTTCCCCGATCGCTAAGTTATAGTTCTTCTTAATGTATTGCATAATCGCTTCGTCCATATCGTCACCAGCAGTACGAATCGATTGACTTGTTACGATTCCTCCTAGTGAAATAATAGCTACTTCAGTAGTACCTCCACCGATATCTACAACCATACTTCCTGTTGGTTCCATTACTGGTAAATTAGCACCAATTGCTGCAGCAAATGGTTCCTCAATTAAAAATGCATCACGAGCCCCGGCTTGTCTAGTCGCATCAATAACTGCTCTTTTTTCTACCGCAGTAATGCCTGAAGGTACACAAACCATTACATAAGGTTTACGTGAGAAAAATCCATTACTTTTTTGTGCTTGATGAATATAATGCTTCATCATTGTAGCAGTTGTTTCAAAGTCAGCAATTACTCCATCTTTCATTGGTCTAGTTGCAACAACATTACCTGGTGTACGACCAATCATATTTTTTGCCGAATTACCTACAGCAACAATTTGCTTTGTATCAGTTTGCAGAGCAACTACTGAAGGTTCTCTCACCACAATTCCTTTTCCTTTTACAAAGACTAAAGTATTTGCAGTACCTAAGTCTATTCCTAAATCACGTGTAAATCCGCCTAATCCTAACATATGTATCTTCCTTTCTAAGACGTACAACTTAAATTCATATTTAAAGTATCTATACTATATTTTATTATCGTTAGTAAATAACAGGTTTTTATCCATAACTTACATTATAAAACAATTAGCTACTAATGAACACCCTAAACATGACCTTTTTCTTTTAAACTGACATACTTATGTTCACCAATTATGATGTGGTCTAGTAATTCAATTCCAATAATTTTTCCACATTCGACTAATCGCTTAGTTACTTCAATATCTTCTCTACTTGGCGTTGGGTCTCCACTTGGATGATTATGAAGACAAATAATTGAGCTTGCAGATCTTCGAAAAGCTTCTTTAAAAATTTCTCGTGGATGAACAATTGAAGCATTTAAACTTCCCTTAAAAATAGTTTCACGAGCAAGAACTTGATTTTTCGTATTTAAGTATAAACATACAAAGTGTTCTTGTTCAAGAAATCTCATTTCATCCATCATAAATTTTGCACAATCCTCTGGACTTTTTATAATAAATCTTTCGTCATATTGAAGTCTATTTATTCTTTTTCCTAATTCAAAGGCAGCAATTAATTGTACAGCTTTCGCTTCACCGATTCCTTTAATATTAGATATTTCTTCTATAGACGCGTTCATTAACAATCTTAATCCATCAAATTTTAATAAAAGCTGATTCGATATTTGTAAAACAGATTCATTTTTAGTCCCTGTTCTTAATAAAATCGCAAGTAAATCTTGGTTTGATAAACTACCGGGACCATCTTTCATTAATCGCTCTCTAGGACGCTCTTCTTTTGGATAATCCTTAATGAGGAACGAATTTGTTACCATGGTACCACCTCAAATCAATCGTTAAAAATGTAGCTCATTAAGTTTTTTCTTAACTTTATTGATTGGAAGTCCAACAACAGAGTAATAGTCGCCGTCTATTTTCTCTACGAATGTACCACCATATCCTTGAATACCATATGCACCGGCTTTATCCATCGGTTCTTTTGTATTGATATAATCAATTATTTCTTGATCACTTAAATCACTGAAAGTAATTTGAGTACACACATAAAAGGAACTGCTTTTCCCTTCATTAATAATTGAAACACCTGTATAAACTTCATGCGTATTACCAGATAACATTTTTAACATGGCAAATGCCTCTTCGTTTGATGAAGGTTTACCTAGCTTTTTATCATTATAAGTTACGATTGTATCAGCACCGATTACAACAGCATCTGGAAATTTTTTCGATACATCCATTGCCTTTTCTTCCGCTAATTTCATTACAATTTCTGAAGACTGCAAATTCTGCTCCATTACTTCTTCAATATCACTAGTTTCAATAATAAAAGGGATATTTAACATACTAAGAAGTTCTTTTCTTCGAGGAGATGCAGAGGCTAATATAAGTTTTTTCATTTCATTCACCTATTATTTAATTTTAAAAGGAAGGATACAATTCCATCCTACCTAGATACCCAATATAACACAAATTAGTAAAAAACACTTTTCGTCGCATATTCGTTACTAAAATGTAATATTAATGAAAGTTTTGTTAAGTATTAAAATACCCTAATAATAAAATTTCATTTTCAGTATTTTTATGATATAAAACTTGCATTTTCAATACAAATATGGCAAAAAATTAATTAAATACAAATAAACTAAAGTGAATTTCATCCACAAAAGATTAAATTATATTAATCACATTGTAACAAAAAATACACTAACAAAATTAATTTGTCAGTGTATTTTTTTGCTCTTTTAATATTTTAAACAAAGATAACATATCAGATTGAACTGATTCAGTTACTTTATTAAGACTTTCCTTTTTATTAGTTGACAGTACTTTTTCTATATTTTGTAAGTTTTTAAGCCCTTTTAACAATTGCTTATTTTTTATAAAATCTTTTTGATTACTTAAAATGAGCATCGTAGAACTAATTTGTTCAAGTTGTTTTTCGTTATTATAATTTTTTTGAGTTAGGTATGATAGCATAAAACTAAATGTTTCAACCTCTGCTTTATACATATCAACTGAATGTTTAGGACCTTTATAATCTTCCCCAGCTACGGTCTCTTCTTTTAAATAAGCACTTTTTAATTTTTTCTTGACCTCATCGGCAAGAAAAGTACTATCTTTTCCACTCAAAGCAATCACTACAAAATAAGCATTATTTTTTTCGTAAATGATCGGTGAATAGCCTAATGAAGAAACTTCTTTTACATTTTTCTTTGCAGACTCCATACTTTTAAACATTCCAACTTGTGCTAAATCAAATTTAACTAGTGGAATCTTTGCTTGGCCTTGTGAAACAGTTCCTGACACTAATTCACTTTTATTAGTTGGGCTTAAAGCATCCGGTTTTGATTGTTTAAATATTCCTAAAAAAACAAATCCAAAACAAATACCTATTAAGCTTGCACTAATAATAGAAATAATAATACTTTTAGAAGGAGATTTCTTAGAGAAAAATGTGATCCTCTTTTTCGGCTTCTTTAATTTTTCAACTGGTTTATTTTTCTTCTTTTTCACATCATCCAGTACAATCACTTTTTTCCCTATTCCGTCTGGTGTTGGTAAAACCCATCCAAATTCTTCGTTTTTTTCTACACGATCCTGAGGTGTCGTAGCACCTTCTTTAAATTCCTTTTCCTCACCATTAATTTTAATTGATATTTTTGAGGACTTGTCCATTTGAATCCTCCTACTACTTTATTTTAAAACGTAAAAAAATACTAACACACAATTTCAAAAAAACTCGCCGACATTTGTCGAGGGCAAGCATGTATCGTGCAACAAAAAATTACATTAAATTTCACCTTTCCTAAATAAAAAAACATCAGCATCGCTGATGTTTTACTTGCTATATAGTGCAACCTTATTTCTTCCTGCATTTTTTGCTTCAGTATACATTGCTCTGTCAGCGCATCTAATCAAATCTGTTGGTTCGGTTGCAACATTTGGTGCCAATGCTGCTCCGATACTAGCTGTTATTGTTAAACAAACTTGTTGGTCTACGTTCGTCATGTGGTTTGTAACAGAGAAAGGAACATTTTCAAGTGTTGTTCTTATTTCTTCAGCAATCACGTATGTTTCATTATCACTAAAGTTTTCAAGCAATACGGAAAATTCTTCTCCACCGAAACGTGCAACTAAGCCTTTATCACCAACTACTTTTTTAATTCTTTGAGCGACTTCGATTAGCACTTCATTTCCAGCCTGATGCCCATATTGATCATTTACTCTTTTAAAATAATCTAAATCAATTAATAGTAAAGAAATTGACTTAATTTCAAATGTTTTTAAACGGACAAATTCATTTTTAATTTTAGATTCGAGATATTGAAAATTATATAACCCAGTTAAAGAATCAATCTCACTTTTTATTTTCGTCTCTAAATAAAATCTTGCATTTTCAATAGCAATCGCTAAGTATAATGCTAAAATTTCTACCATTACAACTTGATATTTTTTATAAGCATTTTTTTGTTCTGAAGCAATTGAAAGTACACCAATTACCTCTTGGTTTTTTATAATTGGAATTGATAATAAACTTTCTGCATCCATATATTTCAAGTGGTCATTTGTAAACCATTGTGAACGACGATTAAAAATGTATTCTTTTTTGTCCTGAAATACTTTTTCTGAAATTGATCCTTCAAATAAATTAAAATTTGGGGAACTAAATGTTTTTTCGTCCGGTTTATTTCGAAAATATCGTTTTAATTCTAGCGAATTGTCTTTTACTAAAAACAACATGCCATTCGAAACTGGAATCAATGATGTTAATTGGTCAAAAAACTCGTCAATAACTTCTTCTTCTTCCATTCTTTGTGACATCTTTTGACTAATTTTCATTGTTTGTTTTAAGTACTTATTCATATTTAGTGCAGAAGATAAAGAATTTAAAATAATCATTAAGATAATATAATAAATTGCTATGTAGAATAAAGTGATGTACCCTTTCGTTTCAAGCATTAAATAAAGACTTATTCCAATTGGATACATTAACAAAGAGATAAAAAGATCCCATTTAAATTCTCTATTCAATATATTCATTTCTCTTTTATATAAATATACGGTTACAAAATAAATAATAATTTGGTTTATCCAAAAAGATGCAAGAGTATAAACGAATATAGGAATTAAAATACTCAAAACTTCTTTCGTACCACTCGGAGCAATTTTCCCACCAACTAAATCAAAAAATAGTGCACTCCCGACCGAACAAATTGCAAACATCATTGAATTAAGTGGCATTCGATACAACGTTTTCTTCGTAATACTTATTCTAATGTATAAAAAAGCATATGCTAGTTGACTTATTAAGAGTTCAGCAAATAAACCATAAGTTAAAAATGTTAAAATTGAAATCCCTATAATAAAAGAAAAGGTCGCATCATTAATTTTAATTGGCATATTCGCAACAATTAAGAATAAGCCGATAATAATGTAAAAATTCGAGCTCTCAATATGTCCAAGGGGGCTAATCATATTTGCATAATAAAATATGATAGGCATAATAATGATCCAAGTAATCCAAATTAACCTATTACTCTGCTTACTTACCATGATTAGATCCCCCTCCTTATACCCATTCTAATCGAATTTTGTTAATAAATATTGTCTCACATCTGAGATAAAATATAAAGAACCAGTTAGTAATAAAATCCCATTTTTTTGAATTTTTTTTATATTCTTATCAATCGCAGTATAAAAATCACTTTCGTACCTTAAATCCAGTTCTTTAGCACTAGCTATTAAATCATCATCGCCCATCGCTCTAGGGAAATCAAACGTTGTCATGATTATATTATCTGTCATTTCTCGTAATTCTTTTACCATTTCACTAACGTTTTTATCCTTTAAAGCAGAAAATATGATTGTTATTTCTTTATCATGAAAATGATGATGAATCGTATTTACTAAACTTTTAATTCCTTCTACATTATGTGCTCCGTCAATATAAATTATTGGATCTGAAGCTATTTTTTCTAATCTACCTGCTTTTTGTGCTATCTTTAATCCTCTTTTTATATTTTCTTCACTAATATCCATTCCATATACTTTTTGTAATAACTGAACCGCCAAAATTGCACATGATGCATTCCTAACTTGGTGCTGTCCAAGCATTGTAAGTTCAACATTCTCGATGGTTTTACCGATTCCCAGGAAATTAAATCTTTCTGTATTTTCGGTTTTAACTGGTGTACTAAAAAATTCCTTTCCGTACTCGAAATAATCTGCCCCATTCTTTATCGCCATATTTCGAATAATGTTTAGTGATTCTTCTTTTAATTCAGCTGTAATGATCGGAATTCCATTTTTGATAATTCCTGCTTTATGCATCGTAATTTCTTCAATCGATTTACCAAGGATTTGTTCATGATCATGGCCAATGCTAGTAATGATACTAATTAGTGGTGTCATCACATTTGTACAGTCCTCTAACCCACCTAAACCTACTTCAACTAAAAATAAATCGTTATCTTTTACTTTTCCAAAGAAGTAAAATGCCATTGTTGTAATAATTTCAAATTCTGTAGGTGCTCCACACGGCAACTGTTCAACTTCTTCAACGATTGGAACCATTCGGTTTACTAATTGAATAAATTCATTTTCAGTAATCATTTCACCACAGAACATAATTTGTTCACGGTAATCTAATATATACGGTGATGTAAATGCACCGACTTTGTATCCAGCTTCTAGTAAGATGCTCTGAAGATAAGCGATTGTTGATCCTTTTCCATTTGTGCCAGCCACATGAATTGCCTTAACACTAAGATGTGGATTATCTAATCGAACAAGCATTTCTTCCATTCTTTGTAACCCAGGTACAATTCCAAACTTTGTTCTACTATGCATCCAATTTAATGCTTCTTCATATGTATTAATCATGATACCCCTACCTTTATCTTAAAAAAACGACGAATCAGTATGATACTAAATTCGTCGTTTCTCTATCTTACAAATTTTTTACGGTCAATTTCATAGCCCGCTTAAATTTTTTATTTACTTAATTCAGCGATACGAGCTCTTACAGATTCTTGTTTTTCAAGATAGTCTTTTTCTTTACGACGTTCTTCTTCAATTACTGCTTCTGGAGCCTTCGCTACAAATCCTTGATTACTTAATTTCTTTTGAACACGCTCAACTTCACTAGTCCATTTTTCTAATTCTTTTTCTAAACGTTTTTTCTCTTCATCTAAGTTAATTAATCCTTCAAGAGGAAGGTAAATTTCTGCTCCACTTATTACTGCTGACATACATTTCTCAGGTGCAGTTAAGTTTGTAGAAATTGTTAATTCTTCTGGATTACAGAAACGTTCGATATAAGAACGATTTTCTTCTAATGCAGCTGCAATATTCTCATCTTTAGCAGAAATCATCAGTTGAACTTTCTTGCTCATAGGTGTGTTTACTTCAGCGCGAATATTACGAACTGAACGAATAAGCTCAACTAAAATTTTCATCGTTTCAGAAGCCGCTTTATTTGTTAATTCTTCCTTAACTGTTGGCCAAGCAGAAACTGTAATTGACTCACCTTTATGAGGTAAAGATTGCCAAATTTCTTCAGTTACGAATGGCATGAATGGATGTAAAAGCTTCATCGTGCTTTCTAACACATGTGCTAGAACTGAACGAGTCATATTTTTCGCATCTTCGTTGTCACCGTATAATGGAATTTTAGCCATTTCAATATACCAGTCACAAACATCATCCCAGATGAAGTTATAAAGTACACGGCCAACTTCTCCAAATTCATAACGATCAATTAAAGATGTTACACTTTCAATCGTTTCATTTAAACGAGTTAGAATCCATTCATCTGCAACAGATTTTTCTTTCGTTAAATCAATATTTTCATATGTGAAACCTTCCATATTCATTAAAGCAAATCGAGAAGCGTTCCAAATTTTATTTACAAAGTTCCAAGTAGCTTCTACTTTTTCAATACTAAAGCGTAAATCTTGACCTGGTGCACTTCCTGTTGTTAAGAAATAACGTAATGAATCCGCTCCGTATTTCTCGATAACATCCATTGGGTCAACCCCGTTACCAAGTGATTTACTCATCTTACGACCTTGTTCGTCACGTACTAGTCCATGAATTAATACATCATTAAAAGGACGTTGACCAGTAAACTCGATTCCTTGGAAAATCATTCGAGATACCCAGAAGAAAATAATATCATAACCTGTTACTAAAACATTTGTTGGGAAGTAAGCTTGGAAATCTTTACTTTCTTCATTTGGCCAACCAAGTGTTGAGAATGGCCATAGAGCTGAACTAAACCAAGTATCTAAAACGTCATTATCTTGATTCCAGTTTTCAATATCAGCTGGTGGCTCTTGATTTACATAAATTTCGCCAGTTTCTTTATGGTACCAAGCTGGGATTCTGTGTCCCCACCATAATTGACGAGAAATACACCAATCGCGAATATTTTCCATCCAACGAAGATAAGTTTTTTCAAATCGATCTGGAACAAATTTTACACTGTCATCAGAGTTTTGTAATGCAACTGCAGCATCCGCTAATGGTTGCATTTTTACAAACCATTGTGTTGATAAATACGGCTCAACTACTGCTCCACTACGTTCGCTATGACCTACTGAATGCATGTGCTCTTCGATTTCAACAAGTACACCCATCTCTTGTAAATCTTTAACAATTTGTTTACGACATTCAAAACGGTCCATACCATTGTATTTTCCAGCTTTTTCGTTCATCGTACCATCTTCATTCATTACAAGAATGCGCGGTAAATCATGTCTGTTACCAACTTCAAAATCATTAGGATCGTGTGCAGGAGTTATTTTTACTACACCAGTACCAAACTCCATATCTACATATTCGTCAGCGATAATTGGTATTTCACGATTTACGATTGGTAACATAACCGTTTTACCAATCATTGCTTTGTAGCGTTCATCTTCTGGATGTACAGCAATCGCAGTATCACCTAGCATTGTTTCAGGACGAGTAGTTGCAATTTGAATTTTTCCAGATCCATCAGTTAAAGGATATTGCATATGGTAGAATGCACCTTGAACATCCTTATAAATTACCTCGATATCTGATAAAGCAGTTTTTGTCGCTGGATCCCAGTTGATGATGTATTCACCACGGTAGATTAAACCTTTATTATAAAGTTTTACGAATACTTCTTTTACCGCATCAGATAAACCTTCATCTAAAGTAAAACGCTCACGAGAATAGTCTAAGCCTAATCCAATTTTTTCCCATTGAGAACGAATGTGAGAAGCATATTCCTCTTTCCACTCCCATGCTTTTTCTAAGAATTTTTCTCGACCTAAATCATATCTTGATAAGCCTTCTTCACGTAACTTAGCTTCAACTTTAGCTTGCGTAGCAATACCAGCATGATCCATACCAGGAAGGTACAAAACATCAAAGCCTTGCATACGTTTTGTACGCGTTAAGATATCTTGAAGTGTTGTATCCCAAGCATGCCCTAAGTGTAATTTTCCTGTTACATTAGGTGGTGGGATTACGATAGTATATTTCGGTTTTTCTGATTCTACTTGAGCTTCAAAAAACTTTCCATCTAACCAAAATTGGTAACGATCTTTTTCAACTAAACTTGGATCATACTTTGTTGATAATGATTTTTGTGTTGTTTCCATTCGTTTCATCTCCTCTAAATTTTATGTAAAATAAAAAACTCCACTCATCCTTGAAAAGGACGAATGGAGTTAAATTCGCGGTACCACCTTTTTTTGTCAGAAATACAGAAAATTATCTGACACACTTAAAAAAGATAACGGATCATCCGGTAACTTCTATTCGCAAAAAGCTTTCGAAGTCACTGCTCAAGGGCGACATTCCAACTCTATATTCTAGAAACCTCCCACCAAATGGTTTCCTCTCTGAAGAACTAGTTCGCTGTACTCTTCCCTATCATTGCATTTCATTATGAATATATGTAATATACTACAAAATTTCCTTAACCTTAGTCAACATTATTTCTAATTTCTTTTTAGATTATTCAAGATGTGTCAATATTGTACCACATTTTTTAATACATAAAAAAAATTAGAAAAGTAATTGTAAAGATTTTTTAACATTCTGGTATACTAGTAAATATTTAAGTATGCGATAATCATTAAGTATGTAGATATAATTATTTAGGGGGATATTCATGGGTTTATTTAAAAATTCATTAGCTCGTGTACTCGGAATTGGAGGAACGAGAATAGATACTAAGCTTGAAAAAACAGAATATCAAGCAGGTGAACGCGTAAAAGGTGAATTACATATAAAAGGTGGTAAGGTTAAACAAGAATTAGATTCCGTCTTTTTACATGTCATGACTGAATATAAAGTTGAATCAAATGATAAAACTCAAAATAAAAATGGTACTTTACAAAAAGTAATCGTGTCAGTTGATCGAATCATAAACGCAAACGAAGAAGTTGTCATTCCATTCTTTTTCACATTATCTGAAAATACGCCAGTATCACTTCATAAATCTCATATTTGGATCAAAACTCATCTAGAAATTGAAAAAGCAGTTGACCAATATGATGCTGATGGCATTCAAATTGTACCTTCTATTGGATTAAAAACTGTTATCCAAGCACTTCAGGATGAAGGTTTTGTTCTAAGAGACAGTGAAAACAAGAAGAAATACGGAAAAATCATTCAAGAGTTTGAATTTTATCCAATGAATGGCGAATTTAAAGGTAAATTAGAAGAGGTCATCGTAACTTATTTAAGTTTCGAAAAAACAGTTGATTTAATTCTTCAAATGGATCAAATACAAAGTGGTTCTTCTAATAAATTCTCTAAATTATTTGGAACAGATGAAAATAATATAAGAATATCTTTTTCAAAAGATCACATTACAGACAAACAATTTGTTCGCACAAGTATATTAAATGGTATTAAACGTAATATAAAATAAAATTGATATTAACCCATCTAGTTATTTTCTAGATGGGTTTTTTGTATACAAAGTTCTGTTAACTCAGATTTTCAGACTGATTGAAAATATTGTCTATCTATGCGTGAAGCATCCCTAGCGGAGTTACCATAGAGGTAAAGAGCACAGGCGAAGCAACGAAGAAAGCAAGCATTTGTCAAAAGTAGGTTATAAATTATCAATCGATTTAGCCGCCTCAATATCCTCTTGAATTTTAGAAACAAAATGTTCAATATTTATCATATGCCAATATGCATTTAGTAAATCCTTCACATTATCTTTTTCGTTATTTATACCCGACCGTTTCATATATTTAGAAATTTTTGATGCAAACTGGGTTGGATACGCCATATAACTAAAAAATAACATTCTTTCCTCTTCCCTCAACGAAAAATTCTTTTCATACGTCTTTAGCCAATTATTACGATCTGATTGTTGAATTGGGTAAGTTTTAAAAGAACTTTTATAATAATTCGTTAAATCTTGGATTGGCGTCGTCTCTTGTGCATTTTCTAAATTTATGAACACACCTTCTCCTCTTTTATTTACAAGAAAATGTGAAATAGATAAACTTCCATGGTTCATTACAATCCTAGTATTTTCTGTATCTTTCATTTTTTTGTACCACTCATCTAATTGGCCTCTTGCAAATTGATGGGCACTTAATACCTTATGAAAATAAGTGCAATAGCTAAGTTCATAAGGTGACATATACCAATTACTTTCAGCCACCTCAATAAAACTTTCTAATACTTCCTTATCTTTACTCCATCTTTTTGTTAACGTGTCATAATGTGTCTGTAACTGTTCTTTATCAATTTTTTTCTCCTTTTGAGTACGATTGTGCATCTTACCAAGTGATGTAAACATTCGTTGAAAGTGTAAATTTTCATCTGACCTTGAATCTACACTTTCAATCCAAGGCATTAAATAATAATGCTTAGTATTAAATTCAACAACATAATCACCGTTTTGAGTATGATAGATAGGTACAACATTTCGAAAGCCTTTATCTTGTAACGAACGTACATTATCTATTAAATTATTTCTGTAAATCCGTTCAACATTCGCTTCTTTAAGTGCAAACACTCCTTGATTTGTGTAAACCTTTATTACTTTTCCAACTGTTTCAAAATAATTTGGAACAATATGATATTGTGCTAAAATGACGCTTATTTCATCTTTAGGTTTAGTATTCAAGCTGCGTCACTCTCACTTTCTAAATGAGTAAAAGCCTTGTATTAGTAGACAAGTATCTAAACTAATACAAAGCTATCATCATATTATTGTTTTATTGCAGTTACCGGAATATAAACTATTTGGCCTTCCGATAAAAATTCATCGTTTAAATTATTAACACGATTTAATTGCTGAGTTTGTAAATTGTATTTTTTAGCGACAGATTCGATCGTATCTCCATTTTGTGCTAGATATAGTTTTAATTTTGAATAGGACTCTTCTTTCCCTTCACCAGTAAACAAACTTGAAATAAGATTATCGCTCTTAATACTTCTTGCTTCACTAACTTCTTGTTTTGCTTCCTCTTTCACAACATTCTTTGCTTCAGCTTTTGCCTCCGTTTTTTGTTCAACCGGTGGAGCTTCCCCCTCTACATGAGCTTGATAATATTCAGCATAGTAAGGCGGAGTCTGGCGTACATCATTTGGATTTACATAAGAATTTGGTTGAGCAACTTGAGGGTATGGATTTTGGTAAATTGGCTGCTGCTGATTATAAGAAAATGGAGCCTGTTGATATTGTTGGTTAACATATGGTTGATAACTTTGTTCTACCGAACGATTAAATTGCTCTTCATAATTTTGTGATTCTTTTTCAACATTCTTTTCGTTATTCAAATAATTTTGTAATGAACTATAATCATTGTTTAAAAAGCTAGGACGTGTATTTACATTATTATTTAAAAAGCTTTGTTGTCGATTAGACTCTTTATTAA
Organism: Gottfriedia luciferensis; assembly: GCF_002156865.1. Taxonomy (GTDB): domain Bacteria; phylum Bacillota; class Bacilli; order Bacillales; family Bacillaceae_G; genus Gottfriedia; species Gottfriedia luciferensis. Next base: position 29,875 of record NZ_NCTA01000005.1, read on the forward strand.
AATCTTGTTGTTGTGAACTATACTCATTAAAAGTGTTTTGTTGTTGAGTGTAATCATTATTTAAAGTGCTTTGCTGTTGAGTGTAATCATTATTTAAAAAGCTTTGTTGTTGAGTGTAACCATCATTTATAGTGCTTTGTTGCTGAGTGTAATCATTATTTAAGAAACTTGGTCGCTCAGTAGGAGTATTATTTAAATTACTAACAGTCTGTTCACTGTATTCATTTATTTGTTCAACTTCATGTTCACTTTGCTCATCCATAAAGAAGTTAGCTTCAGGAGTGTTATCATTATGATTAGAGGAATGTTGTTCAATTGATTCGGCTGATATATTAAACCCTCTAAACACTTCCTCATATACTTCTTGAGCTTCTGATGATTCTTCTGATTGTTCTTCTAATTGCACTTCGGATTGTGCTTCTATTTGGACGTCGTATTGTTCTTCTAATTGTTCTTCGGATTGGGCTTCTATTTCTTCTTCCGATTCAGCATGTATTTGTGTCTCGTAATAAACTTCCGATTGCTCTTGAGCTTGATCCTCTTCTAATTCAGCTTCATTCGTTTCCTCAAAGTCGTAATAATGCTCTGCTTCGTTATCTACAGCTTCAACTCGCTCTTCTATTCCTTCTTCTGGCTGGAACACTTCTAAATAAGTTGGCTGCTGAGGATATGTTTCTTGCTCTTCTTGTTCATCATCTTCTTCAAGTGATTGAATCCAATCGCTGCCATAGAGATTATCTTGATCATTTTTTTCTTCGTTAGTAGATTGATGAAAGAACTGGAACTGTTCTACTTCTTCCCTTTCTTCCTGATGCTCAAACCCATCACCACTTGAACGATAGTCATTTTCATACGTGTAGTTATTATACTGTTCATGCATTCTTTGTTCATGATAAGTTTCTATTGCTCTATTGTGATCATGAAGACCAGAAATACATAAATCAGCTGCAATCTGAATACTACCTTTTTCAGCTAATTGATAATCAAAAGTTTCTACTGTAACACACAAGTTTTCTAAATCAGTTATTCTAGTTAATGGGATTGAAATGTCTACTGGGAACTGATGATTTAACTCACAGCTTCCATCCTCAAGAGTTACTACATTTTCAACCATTCTTGAAGGTGCTAATTCCCTTAACGAATAATAATCACCTTGATACCCCACTTCAGGCGCATAATTACCTTCTAAAGTTAAGACACCCTTTACTTGAACATAATCATCAAATTGCTGTATAGTAATGTCTGGATTTAACGAGAGTGATCTTACCTCTTTAACTTCCTGTCCTTTTTGGAACCAGACAGTCTCTTTCAATGAAAAGCGAATATTTGTTTGATTTTCTGAAGACACCTTAATGTCCTCCTCTCATCGTCCAATTTGGTCTATGACATTACATTTTTATGAAAGAAACGAAAAATTTATGAAGAAAAGATTGATATTTTCTCATAAGAAAGATTTATTAAGAGCATGGTCTTATGAGCAGGATTACAGAAATACATTAAGTGCAGGGATTAGGACGTGCAGGATCAAGGGAAAATTAAGTGTAGGGGTTTAGGGTGTACAGGTATAAGGTATAAGGTTTAAATTCACATCTTTATTTACCGGCTTTGATTACTGGGCAATTTTTTTGATATTGTTTTACTGGCAGAATATAGACTCCTATCATTCGAAGAGTGGGGGTATCTTGTCTGATGTTAAACTTGTTGGTGATTTTATTAAACGGTTTTAAAGATAATTTGCTGGTTTTCATCATTTTTTTTATAGGTTTTAGAAAGAATTAGAATAAAATTGTTAGTTTTCCATTTAAAAATAGCAAATTAGTTACAATTTCACTTCATAATACCTTAACAGGTATGGGTAAGTTTTTAACTTATTTGCGATTATCAGAGTTTTATTAGCTATTTAGCTAATTTTATTTGCGATTTTGCTATTTTATTTGCTATTCTTAAGAATTTATTTGCAGTTTAGGCTTTATTTGCCTCTACTTTTCTTTTATTCACAGCCTTACCAACTTTATTTGCACTTCACACAGACTTATTTGCACACTACTCAAAGCTCATTAACTTCTACTTCTCTTTTATTCGCAGCCTTACCAACTTTCATTGCACCTAACAAAAAAAGAGGTGCCCCAAAAAATTGGGACACCATCTACTATTTTATACTAATTGCGAAAAAGCATATTCAGCCGCTGCAATTGTTTTTTGAATGTCTTCATCTGAATGCGATGTAGATAAGAATAAGCCTTCAAATTGTGAAGGTGGTAAGAAAATACCTTGTTCAGCCATTAACTGATAGTATTTAGCAAACATTTCTAGATTAGATGTTTTTGCTTTTTCGTAGTTTTCAACTTTTTCGTTTGTAAAGAAGAATCCTACCATTGAGCCAGCTCTATTGATACAATGAGGGATATTGTATTTTTCAGCTGCTGCTTTATAACCCGCTTCTAACATGTCTGCCTTACGGTTAAATTCAAAGTAATCTTCTTCAGATAATTGACTTAACGTTTCATATCCAGCCGTCATCGCTAATGGATTTCCTGAAAGTGTTCCTGCTTGATAAATTGGTCCACTTGGAGCAATTTGATTCATGATTTCAGCTTTTCCACCATATGCGCCAACTGGAAGGCCTCCACCAATAACTTTACCTAAACATGTGATGTCAGGTGTTACGCCGAAATGCCCTTGTGCACAATTGTATCCTACACGGAAACCAGTCATAACTTCATCAAAAATTAAAATTGTACCGTATTGTGTTGTCAGTTCTCTTAAGCCTTCTAAAAAGCCTTTAACTGGTGGAACAACACCCATGTTACCTGCAACTGGTTCTACAATGATTGCTGCTAGATCATCACCAAATTGTTCGAAAGCATATTTTACGCTTTCTAAATCATTGTAAGGAACAGTAATTGTATTTGATGCAACTCCAGCAGGTACACCTGGGCTATCTGGTAAACCAAGAGTAGCAACTCCTGAACCAGCTTTGATTAATAAAGAATCACCATGTCCATGGTAGCATCCTTCAAATTTTAATATTTTGTTTCGTCCAGTAAATCCACGAGCAAGTCGTAAAGCACTCATTGTTGCTTCAGTTCCTGAGTTTACCATTCGTACAACTTCGATTGAAGGTACTCTTTCAATGACAAGTTTCGCTAACTCAGTTTCTTTTAATGTTGGTGCTCCAAAACTAGTACCAGTTTCAGCAGTACGTTTTAAGCCTTCTACAACTCGTTCATTCGAATGACCTAAAATTAGCGGTCCCCATGATAATACGTAATCAATATATTCATTACCATCAATATCATAAATTTTAGAACCTTTACCATGGCTCATAAAAATTGGTGCCATATTAACACTTTTAAATGCACGTACCGGACTATTTACTCCACCAGGAAGTACTTGTTTTGCTTCTTCAAAAGCTTCAATTGACTTGTTGTATGATCTCATTATTTCATTACTTCCCTTCTGATAACCATCTGCAAGCATCTTTAGCATGATAAGTCATAATCATATCTGCCCCAGCACGTTTCATACTAATTAATTTTTCCATTACGATTTTCTCTTCATCAACCCAATCGTTTAATGCCGCAGCTTTAACCATTGCGTATTCACCACTTACATTATAAGCAACAATTGGTTGATGATAGTTATTACGAATATCACGAATAATATCTAAATATGAAAGCGCAGGTTTAATAATTAAGAAATCTGCCCCTTCAACTGTGTCTGATTCTGCTTCACGGAAAGCTTCTAAACGATTTGCTGGATCCATTTGATATGCTTTACGATCACCTTGACCTGGTGCACTTTGAGCAGCTTCACGGAATGGTCCATAAAATGCCGAAGCATATTTTACTGCGTAAGACATAATCGGAATATGATCAAATCCTGCTTCATCTAAAGCTTGGCGGATTGTTGCAACGAAACCGTCCATCATATTTGAAGGAGCAATAATATCTGCACCAGCCTGTGCTTGGCTAACAGCTGTTTTTGCTAATAGTATTAACGATTCATCATTATTAACATACCCATCTTCTAAAACTCCACAATGTCCATGATCTGTATACTCACATAAACATGTATCAGCAATAACAACCATTTCTGGGTATTGCTCTTTTGTTTGAGAAATCGCTCTTTGCACAATTCCAGTCGCACAGTAAGCTTCTGAACCAACTGCATCTTTCACATCAGGAATACCAAAGAAAATAACAGATTTAATACCTAATGATACGATTTCATCCATTTCTTTTTTTAATTCATCTAATGAAAATTGAAAAACACCTGGCATTGAATTAATCGGATTTTTTACACCTTGTCCTTCAACAACAAAAAGTGGATAAATAAAATCTTCTTTATGTAAATGATTTTCTCTAACCATAGAGCGTAAAGCTGGTGTTTTTCTTAAGCGACGGTGACGATCAAACGGAATAGAATAAGTCATTTTTTTCTTCTCCTTTTTTAATAGGATGACATGATACTACATATCATCTGCTATTTTTTTTAGTAATGATTCAATTGTAAATTTAGTAGGAATAATAATATTATGAAAACCTTTTTCCCTAGCTTTTAAAGCAGTTACTTCCCCAATACAGGCGAATTTAATATTTTGCAATTCTATTATACTAAATATATTTTCAATCAAAAAACTAAACTGCTCTACGCTAAATGGGTTTAAAAATGTTATTACATCTATTTTTTTATTTTTTAAAAGGTCGATTAGTTCATTTTTGACACTTACATTAGCAATCGTTTCATAAACAGTTAGTTGAGTAACGCGATGTCCATTTTCACCAAGAATTCTTGGTACATTATCACTTGCTAAAGAGCCTCGTATAAATAAAAACTTAGTTCCCTTATCTACTTTATAACTTAACTCGTTAGCTAATGTTTTACCAGTATATTGACTTGGAATGAATGATACTTCGAATCCTTCTTTTTGTAACGCTTTCTTTGTTTTCTCACCGACAGCGCCAATTTTTTTTTGATGAACTTTTTGAATTAGTTCATTTGTAATATTTTGCACAAAGTATTTTACAGAATTAACGCTTGTAAATAAAATCCAGTCCGTTTCATGAACGTATTTTTCCAATTGATCAATAAAAATTGGACGTTTGACTATTTTTTGAAGTGGAAGATTAATAGGACGACCACCAAACTGAAGAATTAAATGATTTAACTCCTCAGCTTGATGCTCTGCCCTTGTCACTAAAATATTTATTCCATTTAAGGAATTATTCATCCGCTGCCTCTTTTACAGAGTCGATAATCTCTTTTGCTCCACGTTCAATTAACAGATTAGCTGCTTTTTCACCGATTTCTGTTGGATCAGTGCCTTTAACAGCTTCTTTTAAGATGATAGAACCATCTGGTTTTGCTACTAATGCAGTTAAAGTGATTTCACTTTGTTCATTGATTGTTGCAAAACCTGCTATAGGAACTTGACAACCACCTTCCATTTTATGAAGGAATACACGTTCAGCTTCTACTGTTGTATAGGTTAATTCATCATTCAGTCTATTTAATAGTTCACGAATTTCAGAATCATTTTCACGACATTCAATAGCAAGTGATCCTTGACCAACTGCTGGTACACAAATTGTTTCATCGATGTACTCTGTAATACTATCTTCAGCCCAACCCATTCTAGTTAATCCAGCGGCTGCTAGAATAATTGCGTCATATTCATTATCTTTTAGTTTTTGAATACGTGTGTCGATATTTCCACGAATCCATTTAATTTGTAGATCTGGTCGAACTGCTTTAATTTGCGCACTTCTTCTTAAACTACTTGTACCAACTATTGATCCAGCTTCAAGCTCCATTAGCCCTTTTCCACTATTAGAAAGTAGTGCATCTCTTGGATCAACACGTTTTGGTGTACAACCAATCATTAAACCTTCTGGTAAAATAGCTGGCATATCTTTCATACTATGTACAGCTAAATCTATTTCATTCGTCAGCATTGCATGTTCGATCTCTTTAACGAATAAACCTTTTCCGCCAACTTTCGAAAGAGTCACATCTAGTATGACATCACCTTTTGTGACAATTTCTTTTAATTCAAATTCATAATCAGGTGCAACCTCTTTTAGCTTCTCTACAAACCACTTTGTTTGTGTTAATGCTAATTTACTTCTCCTTGTACCAACCACTATTTTACGCATAGTTTACAGCTCCTTACGTACTCCATAAATGAAACTTTGAATATAGATTTGAAACAACATAATTTCCGAACAATACTAAGAAGCAACATATGTTAAATAGGCAAAGCGATTTGCCATAGAAACGGTTACTTACTTTTAAATACATAAATGTACTATACATAATTAAAACAAAAAACGAGCCAATTACTTTCATATCATACCAAACAAAGGTGTGTAATCGTATACTCGCCCAAATTACACCTAAAATAAGGGAAGTTAGCATAAGCGGAACACCAAATAAGTTAAATGTAATAAACATTTTTTCCAACTTACCTAAACTTCCCAATTTTTTTAAATGCGATGACCATTTCTTCTTTTTTAATAAAAAATATTGGAAAATGTACATCACTGAAAAAATAAAGGACAGGGTAAAGGCACCGTATGCTAAAAAAGCAAGTCCAATATGGATATATAATAATTCCGATTTTAACTGATCAACTAATGTTGCCGTTTTCCCAGCTTTTGGAATTAAAATTGACAACGAAAATACTAAAAATGAAACTACATTTGTAAAAAATACTAAGTATTCTAGTTTTACTAACCAATTAATAATCATTGATAAAGAAATTATTATCCAAACATAAATATATAGCCCTTCTCTAGATGTGATAAAGGAATATAGACTGAATTGGCTAATGGTGTAAATCATCAAAACAGTAGAAAACACCCAAACAATTGCTAATAAATAGAAGGCTATACGACTTGCCATTCTATTTGTATCAATGAAATCGATAAAAGAAAAAACGATACTCCATGCAAACAATAAGATTAATAAGTGGTAGATAAAACTACTTTCCAAAAGCGCCACTATCTAACCCCTACAAATAACCTAATTGTTGTTTTAGAGAAATAGTCTCTTTTTCTTGTTTCGTTTGCACGTGTATTTCATCATTTGCATCTTCTAAAATTTCATCTAGATTAAAAATTTCTTTAAACAAAGCAATCTGTGCTTCTGAATGTTTAGATGTACCCATTTCTTTAGCTTTCATAATTGGGTCACGTAAAAGTTGATTTACGATACTCTTAGTGTGCTTTTGTATTATTTTTAAATCTCTTTCAGATAGATGAGGTAATTTGCGTTCTAGACTATTCATCGTATCAGCTTGGATATCTAGTGCTTTTTCACGTAATGCTGAAATAACTGGAACGACACCTAATAGAGATAACCAAGATTGGAAGCTATCAATTTCTTCTACAATATCTTTTTTAATTTTAGTTGCTTCACGTTCACGTTCAGCTAAATTCTCTGCAACAATCCCTTGTAAATCATCAATATCATATAAGAAAGCACTATCGATATTATGAATTGATGGTTCAATATCACGAGGCACAGCAATATCTACTAAGAATAATGGTTTACCTTTTCTTGATTTCTCAATTCGGCGTATCATTTTTTCTGTAATAACGTATTCCTTAGATCCAGTCGAACTAATAACGATATCTGCCTCTTTTAATGAATCATCTAATGATTCTAATCCTTTTCCAACACCATTAAATTGATCTGCAAGTTTAACTGCATTTTCAACTGTTCGGTTAATAACAGTAACTTTACCTACACCTTGTGAATATAGATTTTGTAAAGCTAAGTTACTCATTTTTCCAGCACCAACAATTAATACATTGCAGCCTTTTAAGTTATTAAATATCTTCTTAGAAAGCTCTACTGCAGCATAACTTACAGATACCGCATTCTCACCGATACCTGTCTCTGAGTGGACTTTTTTGGCAAATGTTATTGCCTGCTTGAATAAATGATTAAAAATTGTACCAATATTATGATGATCCTGAGCTAGTAAATAACTATCTTTAACCTGTCCAAGAATTTGAGTTTCACCGATTACCATTGAATCTAAACCACTTGTTACATTAAATAAATGGTTGATTGCATCATTTCCCGTTCTAATAATTAAGTAAGGTGATAATTCCTCATCTGTTAACCCAAATCGTTGTAAAAGAAAGCGTTTCATATAATATTGACCAGTATGGATTTGATCAACCACTGCATAAATCTCAGTACGATTACAAGTAGATACAATAATGTTTTCCAAGATGCTTTTTTCATTTTTTAATGAACACATTGCGTCTTGTAGTTCATTTGGAGCAAATGCTACTTTTTCTCGCACTTCAATTGGGGCAGTTTTATAATCAATCCCTATTGTAATGATGTGCATTACCTAAAGCCCCCCTAAAAATCTTGTACAAATGACGATTTTATATCTTTATCTATTTGGCAAAATATCATAACTATGTTCTACTTCATTATGCTATCATAAATGTAATAATTTGTAGAATATTAAATCTGAATTACTTCGTGAATGTACACAAATCATATTATACAATAATTTTTAAATAAAAGTGATTACAAATAATGTTAAACAGGAGTTGCTATGAAAAAAAACCGACTATTTATTGGAATTTTATTAATTGGCTTTGGATTGTATTACCTAATTTCAAAATGGCAGATTCCATCTTTACAAATTTTCACATTTTGGACTACACCACTCTTGATTACAGGAATTGCCCTTCTCGTCCAAGCATTTAAAGGCAAAGAAAGTCATTATGTATTTCCAGGGATTGTAGTATTAGGATTTGGGATTCATTTTTATGCAATTAATCATATTAAAAACTGGCCAAACCATTGGTCTGTACTCACACTAATCATTTCAATCGGAATGTTATTCCAATCTCAAAAAGGAAAAGGTGATTTATTACCTGGGATTTTATTGTTTATTATGTCTTTATTTTTCCTTTTTAATGAAAAGCTTACAACAATGCTTAGTTCACTTCAGTCACAAGTTGCTTATTTCCAACAATATTGGCCGATATTAATTGCTGTTCTAGGTTTGTATTTTCTATTCTCAAAAAAATAAACAGATCTTTATACAGTTCGTCCCGATTTTTATTCTCTCTATTTAATTATTTCATTTGGAGCAATAACTATACATATTTTAGAACTACATACAATTTTGATTAAAAATTTTACATAAAAAAATGCTGGTGGACGATATGCCACCAGCATTTTTTATTTACACATACGGTCGATTACAGACCAAGCTTTTTCTTTTCCAAGTCCTGTTTCAGAAGAGAATAAAATTAATTCATCGCCTTCTTCAATTTGTAATGTTTCACGAACAACTTTTGCATGTTTATCCCATTTACCTTTAGGAATTTTATCTGCTTTTGTTGCTACAATGATTACCGGAATTCCATAATGCTTTAAGAAATCATACATCATTACATCATCTTCTGTCGGAGAATGACGTAAATCTACTAATAATATAACTGCTCTTAATTGCTCTCGAGTTGTTATATATGTTTCAATCATTTTCCCCCATGCTTCTCGTTCCTTCTTTGAAACTTTTGCATATCCATAACCTGGAACATCAACATAGAAAAGTTGTTCATTAATTAAAAAGAAATTTAATGTTTGTGTTTTACCAGGTTTTGATGAGGTACGTGCTAAGGCTTTACGATTTAACATTTTATTTATAAATGAAGATTTCCCTACATTTGAACGACCTGCCAAAGCGATTTCAGGAAATTGTGTGTCTGGATATTGATTTGGTCGGACTGCACTAATGACAATATCCGCTGTTGTTACTTTCATTTTTTCACTCCTACTATTGCATGCGCAAGCACTTCGTCTAAATGGGAAACAGGTATAACAGTTAAACCTTCTTTCACCATTGGTGGTACATCTTCTAAATCTTTTTCATTTTCTTTAGGTATGATGACAGTTGTTAAACCTGCACGATGCGCACTTAACATTTTTTCTTTTAGACCACCGATTGGTAATACGCGACCACGTAATGTGATTTCACCTGTCATACCAACCTCTTTTCGAATTGGATTATTTGTTAAGGCAGAAATCAATGCAGTTGCCATCGTAATACCTGCTGAAGGACCATCTTTTGGAACAGCACCTTCTGGAACATGAATATGAATATCATATTTCTCATGGAAATCCTGATCAATATTCAACTCTTCTGCTTTTGAACGAATATAGCTAAATGCAGCCTGTGCCGACTCCTTCATTACATCCCCAAGCTTACCAGTTAAAGTTAGCTTGCCCTTACCAGGATACAGGGATACTTCAATTGAAAGTGTGTCGCCACCAAATGCAGTGTAAGCTAATCCAGTTGCTACTCCAATTTGATCTTCGCTTTCCATTTGTCCATATGAAAAAGTTTTTTTACCTAAAAATTCTTCAATATTTTTATCAGTAAAAATAATTTTTTGTTTTTCATTTGAAACAATTAACTTAGCCGCTTTACGACATAAAGTAGCAAGAACACGTTCTAATGATCTTACTCCAGCTTCACGTGTATAATGGCGAATAATTGAACTCAAAGCACTTTCACGAATTTGAACAGTAGATTTATTTAAACCATGCTCTGCTAATTTTTTCGGGAATAAGTGTTTCTTAGCAATATTTACTTTTTCAAGCTCAGTATAACCTGATAACGTGATAATCTCCATTCGATCACGCAATGGGCCAGGAATAGTTGATAAATCATTTGCAGTTGCAACGAATAAAACTTGGGATAAATCAAATGGTTCTTCGATGTAATGATCACTAAAACTATTATTTTGCTCAGGATCTAAAACCTCTAGCATTGCTGAAGCTGGATCCCCTCTAAAATCACTAGACATTTTATCGATTTCATCAAGTAAGAATACAGGATTATTTGTACCAGCTTTTTTCATACCTTGGATAATTCGCCCCGGCATTGCACCAATATAGGTTCTTCTGTGACCTCTAATCTCTGATTCGTCTCTTACGCCACCTAGAGATACACGAACAAAATTTCTAGACAATGCGTTCGCAATCGATTTCGCTAAAGAAGTTTTACCTACTCCTGGAGGGCCTGCTAAACAAAGAATTGGGCCACGTAAAGAATTCGTAAGTTGCTGTACAGCTAAGTACTCTAAAATTCTTTCTTTTACTTTATCTAAGCCTTCATGTTCGTTATTTAATATTTTTTCTGAACGATGAATATCTAGTGTATCCTCAGTTTGTTTCGACCAAGGAAGAGCTACCATCCAATCTAAATATGTACGAACTACACCTGCTTCTGCAGCATTTGGAGGAAGTTTTTCATATCTTGCTAATTCTTTTAAAACAGCCTCTTTAGTAGCTTCAGGCATATTAGCTTCTTCAATTTTCGTTAAAAATTTATCAACCTCTTCAGTTTTACCTTCTCGGTCACCAAGCTCGCGTTGAATAACTTTTAATTGCTCTCTTAAAAAGTATTCTTTTTGCGTTTTATCAATATTTTTCTTTACTTGTAGACCAATCTTTTCCTCAAGCTTAAGTAATTCTTTTTCATCTTGAAGGAAATTTAAGATGATATGTATTCTTTCTGTTACACCGACTGTCGCTAATATTTTTTGTTTTTCCTCTTCCTTTAATGGAATTGCATCAATCATTGCATCTGCAAGTTTACCTGGACGATCTTGCTTTACAATTGAAGCAATTGTTTCTGGAAGTATACGTTTAGATAACTTACTATACTGTTTAAAATGCTGCAATAACGTTCTCATTAAAGCACGAAGCTCTTTAGAGTCATCCTCTACATCTGGATATTCTTCTACCTTAGCAGATAGGAAATCATTTTGATCAATAATTGATTTGATTTTCCCTCTATGTAATCCTTCAACCGTAATACGAACTGTACCATTTGGTAGTGTAATTTTTTGTGTTAATTTTGCTAACGTACCATATTCATACAACTCATTCATTTGTGGATTTTCAGTATCTGCATCTATTTGAGTAACTACAAAAATTAAATGATCTAAATCATCTGCTTCTTGTATTGCTTTTATTGACTTTGTTCTTCCTACATCGAGATGTGCAATAGTGGCAGGAAATACACTAATTCCTCTTAAAGGTAGGAGGGGTACAACTTTTTCTTTTGTAACATTCATTACGTTACACCTCCATATTTTTTCATTCTATCTAGTTATTTTACCTTAACATACATATCATTTACAATGATATGCACTAAAAGATATGTCGAAGCAATTCCATTTGAGAAAAGATGAACATCTATCCTCTACTTAAACCATATGAATTCGCTTAATAAAATTGGATTCTCATTACTAAATAGTCCTCTTTTCCAATCGAGGTTCTAAAAAAGTGGAATTTTACGACTTAAATCTTAATTAAAAAAGTGTTCAATTCAATGCACCCGATAAATAGGTTCCAAAATAAATTGGTATTCTCTATTTATTCAAAATGAAATGATTCGAACACTTATTTTTATCTACATAGATTGCGATTGATTCTCTTCAAATAATGTTAATTGTTGGAAATCGTTATTTAATTGCGTTGGTACTTCAAATTTCCAATTATCTTTAAATACTTCATGGAGAACTTTTTCAATGCGATCAACTGCTAGAATTTCAACATCTTTGTATCGATGTAATGAAGCCTGATCATTCTCCTTAGGAATAATGATTTTAGTTGCTCCAGCTTTAATAGCTGCTTTTACTTTTTCTGGAACACCCCCAACTGGCTTCACATCACCTTGAATGCTCATTTCCCCAGTTAAAGCAATTGTATTTAATACAGGAACATCATTTACCGCTGAAAAAATTCCCACTACCATTGCAATTCCTGCTGAAGGTCCATCAATTAATGCACCACTAGGGAAATTAATATGTATTGTAAAATCATCAATCGGTACGCCAATTTTTCTTAAAATTGTCGTAACATTTTCTAAAGAGCCCTTCGCCATACTTTTTCTTCGGATTGATTTACCTTGATTCCCCAAGCTTTCTTCTTCGACAATTCCAGTAATTGTAATTGAACCTTTTCCGATTTCTTTGGCTTTCATAGCAATTACTTCAATTGGTAATAATGCTCCAATATTTGCACCATAAACAGCCAAACCGTTTACTAAACCTACAGTAGGCATTTCTGGAATTTTATTTACTAACCTTGGTGATAATCTACTTACAGAAACTACCCATTGAATATCATCTTCAACTAACTCTTTTCTACCAGAAGTTAAAACCATACCACCCGCTAACTGAATTAAGTTAATTGCTTCTCGACCATTTTTTGCATAAGTACCTACTAATTCTAAAGCTTTTTCTGAAATACTCAATTCAATTTTTTCAGCAGATCTTTTTGCTACTAATTGTATTTCATCTTGTTCTAACTCTCTAAAAAATATTTCTAAACAACGTGAGCGAATGGCTGGCGGGATTTCATCAGGAGATCTTGTAGTAGCACCAACTAATCGGAAATCCGCAGGCAATCCATGTTTAAATATTTCATGAATATGTGCAGGTATAGAAGGATTCTCCTCCTGATAGTATGCACTTTCAAATTTAACTTTACGATCTTCCAACACTTTCAACATTTTATTCATTTGAATTGGATGAAGTTCACCAATTTCATCGATAAAAAGAATTCCTCCATGTGCATCAGTTACTGCACCTTTTTTCGGTTGAGGTACACCGGCTTGGCCCATTGCACCAGCCCCTTGGTAAATTGGATCATGAACCGAACCAATCAACGGGTCTGCTATTCCTCTCTCATCAAATCTAGCTGTTGTAGCATCTAATTCAATAAATACTGCATCTGGTTTAAAAGGAGTATTTGGACTTTTTTTAGCTTCCTCTAATACAAGTCTCGCCGCAGCAGTTTTACCGATACCAGGTGGTCCATAGATAATTACATGCTGAGGATTAGCACTGCATAACGAAGCTTTAAGTGCCTTAATTCCATCTTCTTGACCAACAATATCTTCAAAAGTACTTGGTCTAACTCTTTCAGCTAACGGAACAGTTAACGAAATTGATTTTAATTTACGTAATTGCTCCATTTCTTTTTTAGATTCTCGATCAATCGAAACTTTAGTTGTTCGTTGACCTTTTAATAAATGAATAAAATACAATGCTACGATTGTACCTAATGCAAGCTGTGCTAATAATATAATAGTTGTTAAACTCATTTTTTACCCCTCCACTGAAGTAGAAATTACTTTTAGTATCGCCTTTGATTTGGAAGGATAAACCAATTTCAAAAATTAACTTAGTATGAAATTATTTAAAAATAAGGCTTCGTTAAAAAAAATGTTAATTTCCGTTCCAGGATGCTCGCTTTCTTAAGAACAGAAACAGAAAAGGCAGGTTCGAGGAAAGACAGATCATGAAAAAAGGAAAGTAATTATTCCCCTGCTCTTTCTAGTCAATAAAAAATAAAAACCAAATGCAAATGCATTTGGTTTTTTTTTACTTACGCTAATTTATTTTTCTTTTCTTTTTTCTTTAATTCTAACTCAGTACCATCTTCAAGTACTAGCTTTGGAGCAGCGCCAGTTTTAACTGTTTCTGCTGATATGATACATTTTTGAATATCTTCACGTGAAGGTAATTCAAACATAATGTCAAGCATAAGGCCTTCAATGATTGAACGTAGACCACGAGCTCCAGTTTTACGCTCAATTGCCTTTTTAGCAATTTCAGTAAGAGCGCTATCTTCAAACTCAAGTTCAACTTGATCAAGTTCTAGTAATTTTTGATATTGCTTAATTAAAGCATTTTTTGGTTTCGTTAAAATCTCAACCAATGATGCTTCATCAAGCTGTTCTAAATTAGCTAAAACTGGTAAACGACCAATGAATTCAGGAATTAAACCGAAGCGTAATAAATCTTCTGGTAATACATGGTTTAGGATCTCTTTTGAGTTTAAATCGCTCTTTTCTGAGTCACCACTGAATCCAATTACCTTTTTACCTAAACGACGTTTGATAATTTGTTCGATTCCATCAAATGCTCCACCACAAATAAATAGAATATTTGTTGTATCAATTTGAATGAATTCTTGATGAGGATGTTTACGTCCGCCTTGTGGAGGTACGCTTGCAACTGTTCCTTCAAGAATTTTTAAAAGTGCTTGCTGTACACCTTCACCAGAAACGTCACGTGTAATAGAAGGATTTTCAGATTTACGTGCAACTTTATCGATTTCGTCGATGTAGATAATACCTTTTTCAGCACGTTCTACATCGTAATCAGCTGCTTGGATTAATTTAAGAAGAATGTTTTCAACATCTTCCCCAACATATCCAGCCTCTGTTAATGAAGTCGCATCTGCAATTGCAAATGGAACATTTAAAATTCGAGCTAATGTTTGAGCTAATAAAGTTTTACCGCTACCTGTTGGACCAATCATAGCGATATTACTTTTTGATAACTCAACTTCATCAATTTTGCTATTTGAATTAATACGTTTGTAATGATTATAAACAGCTACAGATAGAGCTTTTTTTGCATTGTCTTGACCGATTACGTATTCATCAAGAATTTCACAAATCTCTTTTGGTTTCGGAACGTCTTTGAACTCAACTTCTTCTTCTTTTGCTAATTCTTCTTGAACAATTTCAGTACAAAGCTCAATACACTCGTCACAAATGTAAACACCAGGTCCAGCTACTAATTTTCTAACCTGAGACTGAGATTTTCCACAGAACGAACATTTTAGCTGTCCCTTTTCTTCATTAAACTTGAACATATGTTCACTCCCTCTAAAATTTCTAAAACGACTCAATATGTATGTAATCCAAAAAATATGTATCTTGTAGCTATATGATAGCATACAAAATAAACAAAGCAATTAATTACTACTCTAAAATTGTTTAAATTTTTAGAATATATATATTCTAATGTAATGTAGATAATCCTTCTTTTAAAGAATTATTTTTAGTATAGCCACAATATTTTTTTAAAATCTGTATAACAGATTCTAACATATGTATATGTATATTTTAAAGGAATCAGTTCACTTTACCAAATATTTCATGATTTAAAAACAAGGCACGAATATTTTCGCGCCTTGTTTCATCATTATATTGTTATATAACGCTTATTTTTTTCTGCTATCTACTAATAACTCAACAGCTTTACGGATTTGGATATCATCACGTACAGCATCAGTTCCACCAAGCATAGTTACTAATTGCTCAGAAGGAATGTTGTACATTTCAGATAAACGACCTAATTCTTCGTTCATTTCTTCTTCAGTAGCATCGATTTTTTCAGCTTCGATAATAGCATCGATTGTTAAGTCGATTCTTACACGAGCTTCAGCATCTTGACGCATTTGAGAACGTAGGTCCTCCTCTTTAGTACCAGTGAATTGGTAGTAAAGCTCTAAGTTTAATCCTTGTTGTGCAATACGTTGTTCGAAATCTTTAACCATACGGTCAACTTGGCTTTCGAACATTACTTCTGGGATTTCAACTTCAGCGTTTTCAGCAGCTTTTTGTACTAAAGCGTCACGTAGGCTACCTTCAGCTTGAGCTTTTTTAGACTCTTCTAAGTCAGTTTTGATTTTTGCTTTAAGATCTTCTAAAGTTTCAACTTCGTCGTTTACATCTTTAGCAAACTCATCGTTTAACTCAGGAAGTTCTTTTGCTTTAATTTCATGAACAGTTACTTTGAAAGTAGCAGCTTTACCAGCTAATTCAGCACTGTGGTATTCTTCAGGGAATGTTACATTTACATCTGTTTCAACGCCTGATTTTGCACCAATTAAAGCTTCTTCAAATCCAGGAATGAAAGAACCTGAACCGATTTCTAGTGGATAGTTTTCACCTTTTCCACCTTCGAAAGCAACGCCATCAACGAAACCTTCGAAATCAATTACAGCTGTATCGCCTTTTTCTACAGTACCATCTTCTTTAACTACTAACTCAGCTTGACGCTCTTGTAATTTAGTTAATTCAGCTTGTACATCTTCTTCAGTTACTGTTGCATCGATTTCTTCAACTTCTAAGCCTTTGTATTCGCCTAATTTAACTTCAGGTTTTACAGTTACTTTAGCTTTGAAAATTAAAGTTTTGCCTTTTTCCATTTGCTCAACATCAACTTCAGGACGGTCAACTGGCTCAATACCAACCTCTTGAATAGCTTTGCTGTAAGCTTCTGGTAAAATTACGTCTAAAGCATCATTGTAAAGTGCTTCAACACCAAATTTTTGTTCGAAAATTGGGCGTGGTAATTTTCCTTTACGGAATCCTGGTACATTCATAGTTTTAACAACTTTTTTAAAAGCTGCATCTAAACCTTTATCTACTTCAGAAGCTTCAACTTCTACAGTTAATAGACCAACGTTAGCTTCTAATTTTTCCCATTTAGCAGTCATTGTTAGTTCCCTCCAAAATTATCTAAAAATATATATGTGTTTACGTATTTTCGTACTATACATGCCTGTCCGTTTTTTTAATAAAAAAGAAAAATGCACGTATAATTAAGTAAATAGTCGTTACAACCATTCTATTATAACACATTCCTTTTTTGTTTCAATATTTCCTATTTTTTATCTTAACGGTTATGTATGAAATCATTCTAACAAAATTAAGAAAAGGCAATGTTAAGGGTTTAGAAAATCATTCCCTGCTCTTCCGATCTTTTTATTTTATATCAAAATATCCTTCAGCCTCAAATCGTCTTACTAATGAAATCGCACTTTGCACTGGAAAATACTCTACATTAAACAAATCATTTAATTCATCTTCAGTCATTTTTCGATCAAAGAATTCTTGTACTATGTAATAAAAGCATGCTGCCCATATGTTTTCGTCAGATGGGATAGGGATAAATGGAAAGTAAATTGTCATAAAGTGTTGAAAATGTGCTTTTGCAATTTCGAAAGCAGAAGGATCCTCACTTTCTAATACATTACTTAATTTATTCAAAATAGCATCAACAAAAGACTTATGATTGTCATTTTGATTTGTCGCATTCCAAATCATTCGTTGATTCACTTTATTTAATTCAAAATCCTTATCAACTGATTGTTCCTGTAAAATGAATAAGATAAAACTTTGAATTAGAGAATTCGCTTTTGGACTTTTTAATATATCTTCTATTTGCTTTAAAACAAGCGTACAATCAATCATTCTTAACTCATTAATTAGTTCAAGCTGTTTATTAAGTGGCCCAGAATTTTCTACTAATATTTTTAAATCAAGTATTTCTCCTTGTTTACCATCTCGGTCAGAAGTTACTTTTTTTGATAAAGAGAGCATCGCTTGAAATTTATCCATTTGATTTTCATCGATTCGTTTTTGAACCAAAAGTTTTTTTATACTTTTCTGTAGCTCTTCATACTCTTTTAATTGAAATAAAATACTGATATAAACTTCGATTGCTTCATCGCTTTCAAATGGACCAAATACTAGTTCCTCACAGCGTGCCCTTGCTTCCTTCGCTCGATTCCCTTCTAATAAACATGCAACTGCTGCTAGTTCAGTCTGTGAATTATGTTCATTCATTTCTTTTAACTGATTACATAACATTAACGCTTTGCTAAAATCTTTTTCTTCTAAAGCTTTTTTACCTAGATTTACTATCCGATCTTTCAATTTAGGAAAAAAGACAATATTGTCTTCCATGTTACTCTCCCCTAACGTTTGTTATTTCCTGCACAATCTAGTTATGAAAAAGTGTATCATGAATTAAATTTAATTAAAATATTTACGATAATATTAACAGTATTGCGCTGCCAATTTAACTACTTATTACTCTACCTTTAGTTTTTAGCCAAGAGGTTTTTGACCAAATCGTTTCCATAGCTTTGGAAACTTATTTTTTAGTTCATCATTTGATTTCCAATCTATTGATAATTGTAATTCTGGATATTTGTAACCTTTGCTTTCGACTAAGGAGTTAAATTCGTTCCATAGCTTATCGTCCCAATCGTCATCACCTTTCTGTTTAATCGAATATGCTTGTAGTGCTAAATCTAACATTTCTTCTAATTCTGGAGATAGTCCTTCTTCCTCATAAATAGGAAATATATACTCTGCTAAATAATCAGGATTATTTAATGTTTTTTTATAAACTTGTTCCCCTTGCCCGATCAACCAACCTCTAAAATGAGCAAACGAATCCTCCGAGCAACCACCCATAATAATCCAAGCTGCTCCTAAAAGATTCGAATTATACGCTTTAGTAAATGCAGTTTCAAACTGAATTTCAAATCCTACAATCACCTCATCAGATTGTCTTGCCAAATGACTAATTACCCATTCATACGGCTCTTCTACGATATGCATTTTAGAGATTAAACTCCAAAATTCTTTTTCATTCATTTAGATCACTCCACACATTTATTTATATTAGGATAACATATCTTTTTAAAAAATTTTTATTTCATCATTCCTGATTTTAAAGAAGCACAAAAAAAAGAAGGATTACTCCTTCTCCATGTTAAATATCCCGCAATTGTTGTTATGTATCAAAAACAAAACTTAATGAACAGTATCGTTCAATTCATTAGCTGAATTAGCTACTCCATTAATCGCTTCACCAATTTCTTTGATAACATCAACTAAATTGACAATTTGCCCCTCAATTCCTTGATTTCCTGTTAAACTTGTATCCATTGAGCTAACAATTCCATTGAAAGAATCATGCGTTAACGAAGCTTCTTGACTACCGTCATTTACTAATCCTTTCACATCACGAATCGAATTAACAACCTTATCCATATAGATCGTCGCATGTTCAATTAGCTCTTCAATGCGCTCAGTAGATGACTTAGTTTGAGTAGCTAGTTTTTTTACTTCATTTGCTACGACTGCAAATCCTTTTCCATGTTCACCTGCACGTGCAGCCTCAATTGCTGAATTCAATGCAAGTAAATTTGTTTGATTTGCAATTTCTTGTACAATTAAAATGACTTGAGAAATCTCTTTGAATGAATTATTTAAAACATCAACCGACTCTGAAACTTCATCCGTACTATTAGAAATAGTTGATATTTTGTTATGTAAAACTTTCATTAATCGTTGTCCATCATGTGCCATTGATTGAGTTGTACTAGCGATTTGGTTATTTGATATAACTGCTTCATTCACATGTACACTACTATCTACTAAAACCTCAACAGCTGCATTCGTTTCTTCTACTAAAGCAAGTAGTTCCCCCGCAATTTCACTTACTTTTTTCTTTAAATTAATTTCAACTTGTAATCGCTTCTCTTTTTCACCAATATTTTCTTGTTCGTAAAGATCCAATACAAGTTGTTGTTCAAAATTCAATATTTTAGAAGCAACTGAAATCAATTTCTTTTGCTCTTCTTTTGAAGATGCAACCTCGCTAATAATTGAAATTAATTCTTCTAGTATATTTTGAAATGCACCTAAGTACCATTTCGGTTGAAGTCCTATTCTAAAATGGATTTGTGCTACTTTTACCCTCTTATTAATGTATTCATCATTAATTTCACCATTAAAAATTAAATTGATATGTGATTTTAAAGTCGCACTTAATCGTTCAACTGAGGAGTGAGCTTCAATAATTTCCTTTAAATGATCAACTTTTAGCACGGCATCATAAAATGCAGCAACTAAGTTTTCAAGATTTTCTGAAACGATTGGTTGAATCTGTTTTAGTACGAATAGTTCATCCTCATTTAATTTAATAAAATCTAATTGTTTTTTTATCTCTAAATCCGATAATTGAATCGAAACTGAATGACTTTTGCTGTTTTCTTGTAAAAAATTATTGGTTTTTTCTTTCTTTTTAAATAACATATTGATTTACTCCCTTCCTTGTCAGTAATTATGTCGGAAAAATGCGACAAATGTTTAGAAAAAAAATTTGTCCAATTAATACAAATTTACTATTTTTAGTAAATTTGTAGGAGAAGTCAACATTGTTCGTTATATAAATAAGAAGAACTTGTAAAAAATATAAAATTGCACAAAAAAAACACTTATTTTACATTAAGTAAAACAAGTGTCTTTTGGACGTCCTGAGAGGGATTCGAACCCCCGACCGACGGCTTAGAAGGCCGTTGCTCTATCCTGCTGAGCTACCAGGACATATGGAGCGGGTGATGGGAATCGAACCCACGACCGAAGCTTGGAAGGCTTCTATTTTACCATTAAACTACACCCGCATATTTTTCTTTTTTAGCGACATCACCTGTCGACATAATTTATTATAGTCGCAACCCAATTTAAAGTCAACATTGTTTTTAACTTTTTTTCAAAAAAAGAAGGAATTTTTTCCAAATACATATTTACACTATTTTTATTAGCTATTTTAATTTTTTAGCACTACTATTTTATTAAGGTTAGTAGCACTGCTACTAACCTTTGAGCATTTATTTTATATCGAATGATTGAGATACTAGTTCATTGCCATCGGTAGTGTAAAATGTAACCTTTGCAATTTTTCCATCTGTATCAAGAATCGCATAAGTTTTTTCTTTACGCATTCTAGGTAGCAATATGCTTCCTGGGTTAATAAAAAGAATTCCATCAATCACTTCTGTACCTAGTACATGAGAATGACCAAAACAAGCAATTGTTGCTCCAACTTCTCGGCAGCGATAATAAAGCTTTTGTAATGATTGTTTTATACCATGCAAATGACCATGTACTGCATAAATTGTAAAATCATTTTCATGATGAATGAGTTCTTCTTGGAACTCACCTCTAAAATCACAATTTCCTCTTACAACTTTAAAATCTTTTAGCTCCTCTGCTTCTAATTCTAATTCTGAATCTCCACAGTGAATCATCAAGTCTACTTTCCCACGGTAACGATCAGCTATATCAAGTAATGGTTTTGTTAATCCATGACTATCACTTACAATTAATACTTTCATTAACGCGAACCTCTTAAAAAGAATTCTTTACCTTCTTTATCGATTACATTCATTAAAGCTTTAATCGCGTTTCCTCTATGGCTCAATCCACTTTTTTCTTCAGTACTTAATTCAGCCATTGTTTTATCTAACTCAGGCAGAAAGAAAATTGGATCATAACCGAATCCATTTGTTCCTTTTTTTTCATTTGCAATATAACCTTCAACCGTACCATTTACAGTGATTGTCTGTTTACCAGGTACAGCTAATGCTAACGCACAATAAAATCTTGCAGTTCTTTTTCCTGGAAAAACTCCTTGTAACTCATTTAGTACTTTTTGTAGATTGTCTTCATCACTTTTATGTAATCCCGCATAGCGTGCAGAATATACGCCTGGTCTGCCTTCTAGTGCATCAACAATTAAACCGGAATCATCTGCAATGACAGGTATATTTAACTCATTCGCTAAGTACTCAGCCTTTAAAATCGCATTTTCTTCAAATGTAGTTCTCGTTTCTTCTACTTCTTCAATTCCAGGAAAGTCTTTTAAAGATTTAATTTGAAAACCCATTGGGTTAAAAAGTGCTTCAAAATCCTTCACTTTTCCTTTATTATTCGTCGCAATAATGATTGTTTCCATCCTTAAAGTCTCTCCTCGAAATTTTATTGGAACTTAATTCCTTCTTTTAATAATACTTCTCTTTGTTTTTCAATTAGAGATTTTATTCCTAATTCACCTAAAGATAATAACTCATTTAGTTCTTCTCTTGAGAAAGTTGCTTCTTCACCTGTTCCTTGTAGTTCAACAAATTGGCCTTTACCAGTCATAATGATGTTCATATCTACACTTGCCGCTGAATCTTCAATATAATATAGATCTAATACAGGTCCTACTTCTTCTAAAATTCCAACTGAAGTTGCAGCTAAGTAATCTTTTACAGGATAGGTTTTTAATTTATCCATCTTAACTAATTTATCGAACGCAAGCATCATCGCAACAAACGCTCCTGTAATCGATGTCGTACGTGTTCCACCATCAGCTTGGATTACATCACAATCAATCCAGATTGTTTTTTCACCTAATGCTTCTAAATCAACTACCGCTCTTAATGCTCTCCCAATTAATCTTTGGATTTCCATTGTTCGCCCAGTTACTTTCCCTTTAGATGATTCTCGAATTGTACGTTCTTGTGTAGCTCTAGGTAGCATAGAATACTCAGCCGAAATCCAGCCTTTCCCACTATTTCTTAAAAAAGGGGGCACGCGATCTTCTACTGTCGCGTTACATATTACCTTTGTATCACCTATGCTAATTAATACAGAACCTTCTGCATGCTTTGTATAATGAGTAATAATCTCTACTGGTCTAAGTTCGTTATTTAATCTTCCATCTGTTCTAGTCATAATTAAATCCTCCTACAAAATCTTCCAACTACTAGTATAGACAAAAATACGTTTTCATTTCTACTTATTCAATACAATTATTGCAATAAAATAAAAACCTTGTACAAAAAACTGTTCATTTTTTGTACAAGGCTAGAAATTCATTTAATTTTTAGGATTTTAGCAATGAAATATTAACAAGTAACATTTCAAAACCTTTTTTATAAAAGAATATTTTAAATAGTTCTTATAATTTTTTTGTATTTACATCTTTTGGTCTAGAAACTGGCTGACTTAAAGGTTTACCTTGTTGGTCAAGTGCAGTTAATTTTCCATTTACTTGAATTTCAATTGATTTGACGCCTTTTTGTTCAGTTAAAGAAAGTACAAGTGGTCGTAATACATCATTATTGATCATATTTTTTGCAATATTGCCGTAGATTCCATCGTTAAAATTAAGTATTAGCTTACCACCTTTAAAAACAGGTTGAGATACTAACTTAGTATCTGTTCCAAAATCAGAAACCAAACTTGAATAATCTGATGGACCTTTTACAAGTTCGTTTACGATCGCAGTATAGGCATCTTTTTCTTCATTTGAGATCCTTCTTGTGACTGGTACATAATATGTGTCTCCCATTTCGCCTTGTGCCACATAATATAATGTAACTGGTCGGGAGTTCATAATATCAACAATATCACCTTGATCAAAGTTAATACCATCTTCCCTTGTTAACCCATCGCCAATCTGAGCTTTATTTACAGGCATAGATGCAAGATCTTTACCATTCACTCGAATTTTCACTCTCGTTACATTATCAAATTGAGTTAAAGTCCAAGTAACGGCTTGGAAAACTTTTAATTCATCTTCAGTGCGATATTGTTTGAATTCTGATGAAAAATCAGCAATAATCGTTCCATCTTTTTGAGTTTGAACGCCTAACACCTCGGTATTCGGTGGTAACACAGCTTGAAAACCATTTGGTAATTCATCTGTAACAGGACCATCTTTCACCAAGTACTCAAGTGCTTGTTTTGCTAAACTTGCTGATTTTGGAAGTTGGAAAGTTTGTGGTACAACATAACCGTTTCGGTCAATCAAATACAATTCCCTTTTTACAGTTTGCTCCTTCTTTGCCTGAACTTCCTTTGAAGGCTCATCACTTTTATAAACAACAGTTTTAGGTGGATCAATATCTTTAGAAGATTTTACTGGTACAAGTCCACATCCAGTCAATGTTGTAATTCCGCATAAAGTTGCAACAGTTACGATCAATCTTTTTTTCATCTCCATACTCCCCCCACGCTTTTTTTATTATTTATACGAGCATGTACCATTTTTAGAACAAGCTATAAAGAAAAAAAAAATAAATTATTTAAATCTAGCACTAAATTCATTGGAAATATTCACCTAAAAGACCTAATGTTCATATGATAAAAAGACTAAATGAATACCCATCCGAAGAACAGCTCGGTCAAGCAAGGAGGGTTAGCACAGTTGAAGGATAGAGACTATCAAACAAAGCACACACTCACAAAGCGTGAAAAAGAAGTATTCGAGCTTCTTGTTCAAGATAAGACTACAAGAGAAATTGCTGAAGAACTTTTTATAAGTGAAAAAACTGTGAGAAATCATATTTCAAATGCAATGCAGAAGCTTGGGGTTAAGGGGCGATCACAAGCAGTTATTGAGCTTCTTCGTATGGGAGAGCTTGAACTGTAGTTTTCTTGTAGAATTCATCTACAAACCAACATAGTGCCGGCATACAATATGCCGGTTTTGGTATTTTCATTTTACTTAAACGGATTAATTTTTATTTCTTATTTACTTCAAAAAAATCTAGCTTCTTTAAATAAAAAATCGTTTTCTAAAAAGAAAACGATTTCTCCTGAGTGTTGAAATAGGTAACAGTCAATATTAAAAAGTCATTAATTGAACATTATTGATGATTAAAGTTAGTATTTTTTGATGTTCGTTTAATGAATATAAATGTTAATATGTTTTGAGCCATATAACTCCATCAACTCAAATCATTTCTTAGATCTTTTTATATCTTTAAACTATTAAATACTAATTTTTAGAAAAATGAATTCAATTAGACGATGCTTATTTGGATTTGCCGTTCAAACGGATTAATAAAGCGATATTTAAATCGTTTTTTAATTAATACTTTTATTGAAGAATAAGTTGATTGGAACGAAAGGGTACTCGACTCCTATGGGAAATGCGGAAAGGCTGAGACCCCGCAGGCTTGCCGAGGAGGCTCAGGTTTCGCCCCATGGAAAGCGAGCATCCTGTAGTGGAAATGAACATCACTCAACTTCTCTTACGAAAATTGATCATTATTTGACAATTTTTTAAAAAATAGTGTGTAAAAAAATCGTTTTCTAAAAAGAAAACGATTTTTCATACTGTCGATAAGTGAATACATATCCATCTAAATTAGCTTCACTCAATATTAAATTTCATAGAATCGCTTCGTATTTTCATACAAAATTCTATAAACAAATTTTAAATCTAAATTTTTTATTTCAGCGATTTTGGCGATTGAATCGTGCATAAACTTTGGATGAGTCCATTCCTTCTCAAAAGGACCCTCAAATGGCCATGGACCATCCGTCTCAACCATCATTAAATCTAAAGGATACTTACTTACCAAATCTCTAATTTCATTTTCATATAATACATCTGGCGTAATCGAGATATAATAACCATTTTTAATCATCCGATTAATTACCTGTTCATCACCTTTGAACCAATGAAAATGAGCTTTTTTTAAAGAATATTTTTCTAATAGATTACAAACAATTTCCGCATCTTCATATACAGCGTGTAAAACAATTGGTTTATTTAACTCTTTTGCAAGAATGATAAACTTTTCAAGTAATTGGATATATGGAGAGTAATCAATTTTCTCTTCAAGATTTTTATAATAAGGTAGTCCAACCTCTCCAATTGCTACCATTTCATTTTGATGGACTCTGATCCAATCAAATAATTTATCAATTTCTTTTTTAGAAGGTATTTGTTGTTCAGGATGATAACCGAATGCCGGATAAACAACATTCGTCTGCCTATTTAATTCTAAATTTTTTTCGCATGATTCTAAATCCATTGAAACAGAAATGATTGCCTCAATTCCATAACTCTCAATACTGTTGAAAAGTTCTTCTCTTTGACTAGCTTCATAAGAATCCAAGTGAATATGGGCGTCAATCATTTTCATCATATTACTCCTGTTCTAAAGCTGAATATATTTTTCTTTTCCATTCAGTAAACTCATCACTCAATAATAACTCTTTATTTCTCGGTCTCGGAAAAGGAACAATGATTTCTTTTTTAATTTTAGTAGGTTTTTCAGAAAAAATATAGATTCGGTCAGATAATAACAAAGCTTCATCAATATTATGTGTAACAAATAAAATAGAACGACGTTGTTCCTCCCAAATCGATAAAAGCCATTGTTGCATGTCTAGTCTAGTAAACTCATCTAGAGCTGAGAATGGCTCGTCCATACACATAAATGTTTGAGGAGCTAATAACGATCTTAAAAACGAAACTCTTTGTTTCATTCCTCCGGATAATTCATGAGGATAAGCATTTTCATAGTCTTCTAAACCGGTCCGCTTCAACCACTCTCTTGCCAAACCTACATCGGGTTTATTTTTTAACTCCTGTGACAATAAGATATTTTTTAATACTGTCCTCCAAGGTAGCAATGCATTTTCCTGTGGCATAAAACTAACGTGGCCAAGTTTACAATTAATTAGTTCCCCATCTAACCTGATTTGTCCGGTATCTGGTTTAATTAAACCACCTATAAGATGAAACAAAGTACTTTTTCCACTTCCTGATGGCCCTAAGATTGATACAAATTCCCCATCATTTACGGAAAGCGAAAGATTATCTAGTACGAGTTGATTACTTCCATAACTCTTTGAAAGTTGTTCAATTTGTAAAGTCATTTTTGTTTTGCTCCTTTAATTTTCCATTTCACAGTATAGCGTTCAATGATTGCGATAATGATGAAGAAAAGCATACTCAAAAACATAATGACAAAAATTGAAACAAATACTCGATCAGTTCGAAATGAGGAGGATGCTAGTGTCATATATACTCCAATACCGGATTTTGCACCAAGCCATTCAGATATTACTGCTCCCATCACACTATAGGTAGCTGAGATTTTCAAACCAGAAAATATCGACGGAAGTGAAAACGGCAATTCTACTTTCCAAAAAATTTGTAATTTTGATGCCCCTGCCATTTTCATATAATTCATTAAACCACTTGGTGTTTGTCGAAATCCATCCAACGCCGAAACAGTTATTGGAAAAAAGCAAACCAACGTAATTATGATTAACTTAGGGAACACTCCGAACCCAAACCAAATAATTAAAAGTGGTGCCAAAACGATAATCGGTACATTTTGCGAAAGAATTAATAGAGGATAAAAAGCTTCTTTTACACCTGGAATTAAATGCAACAGGAATGCAATTAATAACCCTAGAATACTCCCTATTAATAATCCGACAATTGTTAGATTAATTGTAGAAATGATGTGAGGAATTAACGAATCGTATGATTTGATTCCTTCCTTAAAAATTGCAATTGGTCCTGGCAGTAACCAAGGCTCTATTTTCCAAATTTTAATACTAAGTTGCCAACAAATTAAAAAAAGCAGGATGACAGCTATTGGCTGCCATCCTTTTCTATTGTTTTGTTTCATTAGCGATATTTCTCCGTAAGTACATCCATTGTAATACCTTGAGGTTGATAAAGAATTTTCATTTGAGTTATAACATTATGACAACCTATTTCAATCATTCTTTCATTCATTTTTTGGACAATCATTAATAATTGATTCAGGTCGCCTTCCATCGTTGTTTCTAAAGGTTGAACTTGATATTTAACACCTGATTCTTCAATAATCTTAATAGCTTCGTCAACCGCTGGAATTACACCCTCAATATCTTTTGTTTTAGGAATGATTTGAACACTCATTAAAGTGCTTTTCATTTTTACTCCTCCTTATTATTTTGGTAAAAATTCATTTGTAAAAGCTTTTTCTGGGTCAAACTTACCTTCTAATAATTTATTTTCAGTTAAGAAATCCGCATAAT
Source organism: Gottfriedia luciferensis (assembly GCF_002156865.1). Classification (GTDB taxonomy): domain Bacteria; phylum Bacillota; class Bacilli; order Bacillales; family Bacillaceae_G; genus Gottfriedia; species Gottfriedia luciferensis. Next base: position 58,196 of record NZ_NCTA01000005.1, read on the forward strand.
TTTTCCAAACTGATAATTTCTGCTCACCCCAACGATTTGCATCATCTTGATATTTAGATGCTAACCACTCTTGGCTTTTTTCCACTAACTTTTTATTCAGATCTGGATTATCCTTCAGTAAAATAGACGCTGCCTCTTTTGGATTTTTAATTGCAAAACTATATCCTTTAGATGCTGCCGCTAAAAATGCTTTTACTACTTTAGGATTTTTACTAATCATTTTTTCATTTGTAGCTAGGACTGGAGTATAGTAATCTAGTTTCTTACTATAATCCGTTAAATAAATCATGTTTAATTTTTCTCCACGAAGTTGAGCTTCGATACCTGTCCAACCTTGATAAATCCAAGCAAAATCAATATCTCTTTTTACTGCCGTGAAGAAATCAGCTTCCCCCATATTAACGATCTTTACTTTATTACTATTTGCATTCTCTTTTGTCATTAAAGAATTTATGATTGCCTTTTCAACTGGAGAGCCCCAGCCACCATATGTTTTTCCTACGAAATCTTTTGGAGTCTTTATTCCTTTACTTACAGGTGAAGCAAAACCAGAAGTATTGTGCTGAATAATAGCAGCAATTGATACGATTGGTACATTTTGAACTCTAGCTTGAGTGATTGACTCCTGATATGAAACTCCAAAATCAGCTTTACCAGAAGCGATTAATTGGTCTGCTCCTGTTTCCCCTGGGCTAATAATATCAACATCAAGTCCTTGTTCTTTGAAGTATCCTTTTTCTTTCGCAACAAATAGTCCAGTATGATTTGTATTAGGCGTCCAATCTAAAACGACTGTCACCTTTCTTAATTTCTTTCCTTTATTACTTGTAGCATTTTTATTTTGACTACAACCAGCTAACATTAAGCAAATAGCTGTTAAAAAAACTAATAGCTTTTTCATTTCTATAAAACTCCCTTTTGTTTTTTTGTTTATACAAAAAGAAAACGTCCGGATCATAATCCGGACGTAAATGCTTAAGTAAAAAACATATCTAAAAGAGATACTGTTCCCTACGCTGGCATCACCCAGATCAGGTTCTAAGAGTAAGCGTCTTAAGGACACAATCTCAGCCAGCAACACCGGCACCTCTACATTTTTCTCGCATATAAACTTTCAACATAAATATAACAGATAAAGTTCAATTTTACGAACTATTTTTAAATTGTAATTAATTGTTCTAATAGTCTGTTAATACCCCTAAATATTATTCATGTTCATAAATAGATTAGTTAACAAAAATACGGTATCTTATAGTAAAATTTTTGTTGAATAAGGAATATACTACATCATCAAATTTTTATTAAATGAGGGGATTTTTTGAATAAACCAATTGGAGTCATTGACTCAGGAGTTGGGGGCTTAACAGTTACCAAACAAATTATAAGACAATTACCTAGAGAAGACATATTATACTTAGGTGATACTGCAAGATGTCCTTATGGGTCTAGATCATATGAGGAAATAAGAAAATACACTTGGGAAATGACAAATTATTTAATGGAAAAAAACATAAAAATGCTCGTTATCGCTTGCAACACAGCAACTTCGGTTGTATTAAATGAAATGAGAGAAAAGCTATCGATCCCTGTAATAGGGGTAGTAAATCCTGGAGCAAGAGCTGCAATAAAATTAACTCAAAATGATCAAATCGGAGTAATTGGGACGAATGCAACAATTAATAGTAAAGCCTATCATAAAGCATTGAAACGAATTAACGATAACGTTACAATCGAAGGATTAGCTTGTCCCGAGTTTGCTGGCATAGTGGAAAATGGTGACTATAATAAATTAGAAGTATTCGAGATTGTTAAAGATACTCTAGCGCCATTGCTAAAATCAAATATTGATACATTAATACTTGGTTGTACACATTATCCATTATTAAGCCCTATCATTCAAAAAGTATTGGGCCCTACTATTCAACTCATAAGCTCTGGAGATGAGACTGCTCTAGAAGTCAGTGCAATTCTTGATCAACAGAATATATTATCTGATTCTGAATACACTTCACATCAATTTTACACTACAGGAGATCCTACTATTTTTAGTAAAATAGCTTCATCCTTGTTCCAAGAGTCACTTGAAAATGTAAAACATATAAAACTTTAAGAGCAGGAAAAAGAAAAGGCAGGATTCAGGAGAAAGGAAAACATATAAAAAGACTTAGAGGACTGTATTTATTTGCTCTAAGAAGTACTCTTCCTAAATGCTTTTCCTGCTTTTCCTGTTTTCCCTGCTCTGAATTTTATTCTCCCTTTTCCAAATCCATTGAAAAATAATCCTGTAATACTCCATTATTCTTTACAATATCTTCTAATGTATATTGATCTAGAACTTGGATAAATTGTTGTAAAGCTTTATTAAGTATATGCTTTAATGAACAGACCGGTGAAATCACACATGCGTTATCGTCTCCAAAGCATTCTACTATATTAAAGTCTTCTTCCGTTTTTCGGATAACTTCGCCAATATTAATTTCTGACGGTAATTTAGCTAGACGGATTCCCCCATTTCTACCACGAATCGTTTCGATATAACCCATCTTTCCTAAATTATAAATTATTTTCATTAAATGATTTTTTGATATTTTATATACTTCCGCAATATCCTTTATATTTACTAATTTTTCACGTGGTTCAGAGGAAAGGAATATCAGTACACGAAGAGAATAATCCGAATAATTTGTTAAACGCATATCTTGTCCTCACTCATTTATTTTGATTAATCATAGCATAATTGTGAACGTTTTTTAAACTTTTATGGAAAATGTCGATAAATCGCCATAAAGATGTATTTTGAATATTGCTTTTACAAACAAACAGATTTACCATAAAGATGTATTCAAAATACTACTTTATGTACAAATTAAGGGGGATTTATCATGCTTTCACAAAAAACAATTGAAATTATTAAGTCAACAGTTCCTGTATTAGAAGTAAAAGGTACTGAAATCACTTCAGTATTTTATAAAAATCTATTTACAAGCCACCCTGAATTATTGAATGTATTTAATCATACAAATCAACAACAAGGCAGACAGCAAACTGCTCTTGCAAATTCAGTTTTAGCTGCTGCACAAAATATTGATAAACTAGAAACGATCCTTCCTGTTGTAAAACAAATTGCTCAAAAGCATAGAAGTCTTTTAGTAAAACCAGAGCATTATCCAATCGTTGGGCAACATTTATTAGGAGCAATCAAGGAAGTCCTTGGAGATGCTGCTACTGATGAAATTATTGGTGCGTGGGCAGATGCTTACGGAGTTATTGCACAAGTATTTATCGATATTGAAAAAGATATGTATGATCAAGCTTCGTCTCAAGTAGGCGGTTGGTCTGATTTTAAAGAATTTAAAGTAATCGATAAAGTTAAAGAAAGTGACGTTATTTCATCGTTCTATTTATTACCTAAAGATGGTTCATCTGTACCTTCATTCTTACCTGGTCAATATGTAACAGTTCGCTCACAAATTCCTGGTGAAAAATATTTAGCTAATCGACAATATAGTTTATCTGATGTACCTGGGAAAGAGTACTTTAGAATTTCTGTAAAAAGAGAAGCTGAAGATAACAAACCTCTAGGAAAGTTTTCAAATTATCTTCATAATGAAGTGAATATTGGTGATTTATTAGAAATCACAGCTCCAGCAGGTGATTTCACTTTAAATACTGAAAAAAATTCAGATGTCGTATTTATTAGTGGTGGGGTAGGAATTACACCTTTAATCAGTATGGCAAAGTCGATTGCAGTAAGTCAGCCAAATCGTCAAACTCATTTCATTAGTGCTTCAAGAAATGGAAATTTACAAGCGTTTACTAATGAACTAAACCAATTAGAAGAACAATTAACAAATTATAATTTATCATTTGTTTTTGAGAATCCTTCAGAAGAAGATTTACAAAATAAAAACTTTAAAAAACAAGGCTTCATTGATACAGAATGGTTAAAAAACAATATAAAAGCAAACAATACTGACTTCTATCTATGCGGACCAGTGCCTTTCTTAAAAGCAATCGTTTCAAGTTTAAAAGAATTAGGAATTACAGATTCACAAATTCACTACGAATTCTTTGGACCATCAATGAGTCTATAAGCTTTATCACATAAGAAACAAAAAGGATGCTCAAATTTTAAGCATCCTTTTCTATTTCTTATCAATAAAGATAGCTACCTTTTTTAACGTTGTGGGAATAGTAAAACTACCCAAAAATGCTATCAAATCACTTTCGGAGTATTTTTTAAGACAACCATATACTAATCCACTAATCATAATATCATAGAGAAAGAATCGACCGAAATCTCTCTTAGTTATGACGATAAAGACGACAGATGATTTTCTTGTTGTCAGACAAAGCCCACCTTTAGGTAGAATTCAAACGTGTTAAGTAATTGTTTATTTATCAGAAAAAGTCCAATAGTATTTTTCAATTTCTTCTTTAACTTTTTTCATTCCAATTTTTTCTAAAACTCTAATTGATGCATGATTATAAATGGAGCACGTAGCTATAATTTCTGTAACATTCTTTTTTTGCATTCCCCACTTACAAAATGCTTTCCCCATTTCTGTAGCATATCCATTTCCTTGGTAATTAGCGGCAATGCTATATCCAATTTCCATTATTCCATTTTCATCAGGACCACCCTTAAAACCCATATCTCCTATTATTAATTGATCTTGTTTATGGATAATAATTCCCTCATATTCCTCTTCATTAGGATGCGTCTGAAAGCGAGAGATTTTATACGGAAATAGATTTTTATAAACAGGAATTGGCCATCCACTTGCGAATCTATAAATCTTATTTTCGAATTCTAATTCACTTTCCCCACGCAAAACAGATAGCATAGCATCTGTAGTAAATTTCATTAAAAGTAAATTTTTAGTTTCAGTAATTAGCATGAATAGACTCCTGATCACTAAATTTTATTGATTTTAGACTACTACTTTCCTTTAAAAAATATTCTAGATATGATTAATCCGATTAATCCAAGGAGAATAAATAACCCTGCTCTTACTAGTAAAGTTATATTTGGTAAGTCTACTAATACAAGTTTTGCAAGTGTTAGTAATAATAGACCAATACCAATATATGTCCATACTTTAAACTTCTTAAGATTCCCTAGAATAATCGCAAATATCGAAAGCAAAATCCAACTTATATTAATTGATAATCGAATCATATTATCAGTTAAATCTCCAGTAACTATTTGAACAATTTGTGTTATATAAGCAATCGTAATAATTGTAATTAGCAATGAGGAGATTAGTAAAATAAATTGCTTTTCATTCTCATTTTTATAAGCCAATATTGAACAAGTAACAAGTGCGATAAGCAATACAAACCAGTTCATTGTTTCATACGACCAAAATGTATCAATTCCAACTGATAAAATTGATATTCCCACTGGGATCATTATGATAACAGCAATTATTAATTTCAATAAATCCCGGTATCGAATATAAAACAAATATGAAAGTATGGATTGAACGATCAAGACGGTAAATAATAAATTTTCTGTAATACTGTCTAAACATAAAAATGAAAAAGCCAGCAGAAAATTAGTTGAAAATGCAAAGAATAGATCAGATTTCTTTTTAAATAAATTACTTAAGAATAAATAGCCCACACATAATAAGATTAATATCATTGTTCTTGTAAAATCTTCATACCCAGTAAATATCCAGCCGATTGTAAGAACGAAACTTGTATGAAGGATTAATACATGTTTTTTAATTTCTTCTTTTGATTGAAGCAAAATTATCAATAAACTAATATGCTGTATGATAATACTAAATGCAAAGTAGTCAAATCCTTTAGTTGTAAAATTAAATAAGCCAACAATCATATAGGTTAAGTGTAATAATACTGCGGATGTTACGAATAAGAATTTATATTTCTTCATCGTTGCATACAACATAAAACATAAATAAATTGACGTTTCATAAATTGAAAAGAATAGATAGTTTGGAGAAGAACTTTTAATTAAAAATGGTACAAGTACAGCTCCTACAATACTTATAAGTCCAACTACTTCGGATTTATATTTTTTCATAGAATAAAAACCAATACATACCCATACTATTAGCAATGCAAATGCAATACTAGATCCAACCATTTTATATAGGTGATGCATTGCAAAAGTCGTTAAAAACAATACAGGTAATACCCCACCAATTAATGATTGGCCAAGCGTAGATCGCTTTGCCAATATTTGACGATTTCCATACCAGAATAAAACGATTGCAATGACAAATCCAAGACCAACTTTTGCATATTTATTTAATACTCCATAATCTGATGCTGCTTTAAATCCCCACATTACTCCGATAATAAAAATAAAAATAAAAAATCTAGGAAGCCATTTTTGAAAGATAAGTGCTTCATAATCAATTTTTTCATTTTCAACTATTTTTGTATCTTGCTTTAAAGCTGGTCTAGATCGTTTAGAATTAACTTCATTTTTATGATTTGGTTGTTTAATCTCCAACGAAGAGTTTTTAGTAATTAATAAGAATTCAATTTGTTTCTTCATTTCTTTAACTTCAGCTTCGAGTATTTCTACCTTTTTTTGCAGTTCTTCATCCTGATTAGCCAATTCATCACCTCTTAACATAACTATGAAATTTCTTTAAACTAAATAACTTAAAAGATTGTCTTCATTTAAGTTCGCTATTTATGTAAAAATCCCTATAAAATAAGAGATTTAAATTTTTTTTTTTGCAAATTTCGTCATATTTCCCAGAAAATATTTCAAGCTTACTTTAGCAAAGTCTCATATCTTTCTTAAAGTATAAAAAATCCTCTATTATAAAAATAGAGGATTTTGTGAATTAAAATAGAACTTTTTCTTCTTTTTGTTTTTTAATCATTTCTAAGAAGCTTTCAAATGGCTGAGTACCGATGTCACCTTCGCCACGTTTACGAATAGCTACTGTATTAGTTTCAACCTCTTGATCACCAACAACTAGCATGTAAGGTAATTTTTGAAGTTGAGCTTCACGGATTTTGTATCCAATTTTTTCACCACGTAAATCAGCTTCAACACGGATACCTGCAGCTTTTAATTGATCAGCAAGTTTTTGTGCATATTCATTGTGTACACTTGAAATTGGTAAAACAGCCACTTGAACTGGAGCTAACCATAATGGGAATGCACCTGCAAAATGTTCTGTTAAGATACCTAAGAAACGGTCAATTGATCCGTAAATTGCACGATGGATAACTACTGGACGTTCTTTTTGATTATCTTCATTAACATAAGTTAAATCGAATTTTTCAGGCATTTGGAAATCCAATTGAATTGTAGCACATTGCCAGCTACGTTTTAATGCATCTTGAATATGGAAATCGATTTTCGGTCCGTAGAATGCACCGTCACCTGGGTTTAATTTAAAGTCAAGGTCTTCAGATTTAAGAACATTTTCTAAAGCTTGCTCAGCTGAATTCCATAATTCTTCTGAACCCATTGAATCTTCTGGACGAGTAGATAATTCTACTTTGTATGTGAATCCGAATATACCATAGATTTCTTTAATTAAGTTAATTACTTCAATAATTTCGCCTTCAATTTGATCCGGACGACAGAAAATATGTGCATCGTCTTGAGTGAAAGTACGAACACGCATCATTCCGTTTAGTGCACCAGAGAATTCATGACGGTGTACTTGACCATTTTCACACATACGAATTGGTAGATCACGGTATGAATGAAGTTTATTTTTATAAACTAACATATGTCCTGGGCAGTTCATCGGTTTTAATGCAAAGTTTGTATCATCTACTTCAGTAAAGTACATGTTTTCATGGTAATGGTGCCAGTGACCTGATTGCTCCCATAAACGTTGGTTCATAATGAACGGTGTACGAACTTCCTTATAATCTTTAGCAGTTTGTAATCCACGCTCATACTGTTCTAATTCATTACGAATGATAGTACCTTTTGGTAAGAAGAAAGGCATACCAGGCGCTTCTTCTGAGAACATGAATAATTCAAGCTCTTTACCTAATTTACGGTGATCACGCTTTTTAGCTTCTTCTAGTAAGAATAAGTGCTCTTCTAATTCTTTTTTACTTGGGAAAGCTGTACCGTAGACACGTTGAAGCATTTTATTATTTGCATCGCCTCTCCAATATGCACCAGCAACCGATAATAGTTTAATTGCTTTTACACGGCCAGTTGATGGTACATGAGGTCCGCGGCAAAGGTCTACGAATTCACCTTGAGTATACATTGAAATTACAGCATCTTCAGGTAAATCACGAATTAATTCTAATTTAAATTCATCATCTAACTCAGTGAAGAATTTAATCGCTTCTTCACGACTAACTTCTGAACGAGTAATTGGTAAATTTTCTTTAATAATTTTTTCCATCTCTTTTTCAATTTTAGGTAGGTCTTCTACTTTAATTGAAATTGGTAGGTCGATGTCATAATAGAAACCATCAGCAGTTACTGGTCCAACACCAAATGCTGTTTTTTTGTCTTTGTATAAACGTCTTACTGCTTGAGCTAAAATATGCGCTGAACTATGACGCATCATTTCTAAGCCTTCTTCATCATCTTGTGTAATAATTTGAACTTCACATTCTTCAGTAATTGGTGTATTTAAATCGACTAATTTACCGTTAATTTTTCCACCTAGTGCTTTTTTCTTTAAGCTAATGGAGATTGAACCCGCGAAATCTTCTACTGTTGTATTTTGTTCCACCTCGCGAATTGATCCATCTGGTAATTTAACTGAAATCATTTAAGTTCACTCCTTTTTCAAATTAATTTTTGACAATAAAAAAAGAGCACACTCGTAGGGACGAATGTGCTCGTGGTTCCACCCTAATTTAATGTACACTAAAAAAAGTATACAAAATCTCAATGTTTTAACGGTCTACACCGATAGTAGTTACTTGTAATAACTTTTAAATTACGTTCCCCACTATAGCTACAAGGTGGTAAGTCATTCAACGTATAGAGAATTCTCGCACCAAATGAATTCCTCTCTTACTATCGTCTTGAACACTCGTGTCCTTGATCATTGCTTATCATTATTCATATAAAAGTATTATATAGAATGTCTTAAAATACTTCAAGTACTCATCACAAGAATAATCTAAATGTTTTATTATTCTATTGATCTTTTATTCATTATGTGACAATTTTACCTATTTTAAACCAATATTTTCTTCATTACTTCATTTTGAAATTTTTCTTTCCACTCATTCTTCCATTTTTCACTACGTCCTGTATTACGATTAATATTTACTAAAGAATTTCGTCCAGTAAAGCAGATTTCCTTCTTATCGTTTACACCCATATAGTGCAGATCAATTGATGAATTTCCTACATTTGCAATTTTCACAAACACATTAATTTTTTCATCAAAATATACTTGTTTTAAGTAATCACATTGTAAATCAGCGACTACTGGAATCAGTTCACTTCCACTTGTCGTCCATTCTTGCATAAGTCCTAAATGATGTAAATACTCAATACGCGCTTCTTCAAAGTAAACAAAAGGTACTGTATTGTTCATATGTCCAAACAGATCTGTTTCACTAAAACGTACTTTAACAGTAATATTGAACAAAAAATCTGATTGCCATTCTTGTAGATTTGAAATATAACTCATCTTTCCCATCGATTCACACCCCTTACTAATTACAGTATATCATCTTAATAATTAAAAAAGAATGAATATTCATTCATTTCATCTATAAATAATGAACCATGTATTTATACCATGGTTTATTACACACTGTTGAAAAATAGCCTTGTCAAAAAATAACCAAATCTTTGTAAAGAAAGTTTAGTGATGTTCATTTCCACTACAATTTGCATACTTAAGAGCAGGAACAAGGAAAGGCAGGATTAAGGAGAAAGCATAAGAGATTCAAAGACTTTGAATTTTATTAATTTCCTTTTCAGTATTCCCCCTATATGTTTCGCTCTATTTCATGCCTTACCTGGTCTTCGTGGTCCAATGAATGTCTTTATTAGTCCTTTTGTAATAAAAAGAAAAAGCATGTTCAAAAGAACATGCTTTTTTATTAGATTTCGTCACTACCAAAGAAATCTTTGAATGATTGAATTGTTGTTGCACGATTTAACGCTGCAATAGAAGTTGTTAAAGGAATACCTTTTGGACAAGATTGTACACAGTTTTGTGAGTTTCCACAGTTTGATAGTCCACCGTCTCCCATGATTGCATGTAGACGTTCTTCCTTATTCATTTCTCCAGTTGGATGAGCATTAAATAAACGAACTTGTGAAAGTGGTGCTGGTCCAATGAAGTTAGATTTACTATTAACGTTTGGACATGCTTCTAAACATACACCACAAGTCATACATTTTGATAATTCGTAAGCCCACTGACGTTTTCTTTCAGGCATTCTTGGTCCAGGACCTAAATCATGCGTTCCATCAATTGGAATCCATGCTTTAACGCGCTTTAAAGAGTCAAACATACGGCTACGATCTACTTGTAAGTCACGAACAACTGGGAATGTGCTCATTGGCTCTAGACGAATTGGTTGTTCCAATTTATCAATCAGTGCAGAACAAGATTGTCTTGGTTTACCGTTGATAACCATAGAACATGCTCCACAAACTTCTTCAAGACAGTTCATATCCCAAGAAATTGCAGTCGTTTCTTTTCCATTTGAGTTAACAGGATTTTTACGAATTTCCATTAAAGCCGAGATTACGTTCATATTCGGGCGATAAGGGACAGTAAACGTTTCTTCATACGGTGCAGTATTTGGTGAATCTTGACGTTTAACGATTAACGTAATTGTCTTTTCAGCAGTCATTGTTCCATTATGCATTTGCTTTGTCCTCCTTCTTCTTAGAATAATCACGTTTTCTTGGTTGAATTAATGAAGTATCTACATCTTCATAATGGAATAATGGTGAATTTGATTTCTCATCAAATTTAGCCATTGTAGTTTTTAAGAATTCATCATCGTTACGATCTGGGAATTCTGGTTTATAGTGAGCTCCACGGCTTTCATTACGGTTATATGCACCTAATGTGATAACACGTGATAAGTGAAGCATGTTTTCAAGTTGACGAGTAAATGAAGCACCTTGGTTACTCCATTTAGCTGTATCATTAATATTAATGTTTTGATAACGCTCATAAAGTTCTTGAATTTTTTCATCAGTTTTTAATAAGCGATCATTGAATCGAACTACGGTAACGTTGTCTGTCATCCATTCTCCAAGCTCTTTATGAAGAAGGTATGCATTTTCTTTACCATCCATTTTATAAATACGATTCATTTTTTCTTTTTCTTCATTAGCATTTGATTCAAATACTGTAGATGAAACATCATCTGAAGATTTAGCCAAACCATTTACATATCTTACTGCATTTGGTCCAGCAACCATTCCACCATAAATAGCAGAAAGTAATGAGTTAGCTCCTAAACGGTTTGCTCCGTGCATAGAGTAATCGCACTCACCGGCTGCAAATAATCCAGGAATTGTAGTCATTTGGTCATAGTCAACCCATAATCCACCCATTGAATAGTGAACAGCTGGGAAAATCTTCATTGGAACTTTTTTCGGATCATCACCTGTGAATTTTTCATAAATCTCGATGATACCACCTAGTTTTACATCAAGTTCATGTGGATCTTTATGTGAAAGATCTAAATACACCATGTTTTCGCCATTGATCCCAAGTTTATGGTCTACACATACAGAGAAAATTTCACGTGTAGCAATATCCCTTGGTACAAGGTTACCGTATGCAGGATATTTCTCTTCTAAGAAATACCATGGTTTACCATCTTTATAAGTCCATACTCGTCCACCTTCACCACGAGCACTTTCACTCATTAAACGGTTTTTATCATCTCCAGGAATTGCAGTTGGATGGATTTGAATAAATTCACCATTTGAATAAACTGCACCTTGACGATATGCAGCTGCAGCAGCTGAACCAGTGTTGATAATTGAGTTAGTAGTTTTACCAAAGATAATTCCAGGTCCACCAGATGCCATAATTACAGCATCAGCAGGGAAGCTTACGATTTCCATTGACGTTAAGTTTTGTCCAACGATTCCACGACAAACTCCTTCATCATCAACAACAGCTCTTAAAAACTCCCAACCTTCATACTTCTGAACAAGACCTTCTGATTCATAACGACGAACTTGCTCGTCTAATGCATATAATAATTGTTGACCAGTCGTAGCACCAGCAAATGCTGTACGGTGATGTTGTGTACCACCGAAACGACGGAAGTCTAATAATCCTTCAGGCGTACGGTTGAACATTACACCCATACGGTCCATCATATGGATAATACCAGGTGCTGCTTCTGCCATCGCTTTAACTGGTGGTTGGTTTGCTAAGAAATCTCCACCATAAATAGTATCATCAAAGTGCTCCCAAGGAGAGTCACCTTCACCTTTTGTATTAACTGCACCATTAATTCCACCTTGAGCACATACTGAATGTGAACGTTTTACAGGAACTAATGAGAATAAATCTACTTTTGTACCAGCTTCAGCAGCTTTAATTGTAGCCATAAGACCGGCTAATCCGCCACCGACGATAATGATTTTTCCACTCATGTCTCTCTCTCCTTACATGTTAGCTAATTGTGGATCAATGAATGCAAAGATAGCACGTAATCCAACGATTGATAATACAACGAAAATCCCTAAAGTAACATATGTCGAAATACGTTGTGATCTAGGTGTTACAGTAATTCCCCAAGAAACAAGGAATGACCATAATCCATTAGCAAAGTGGAAAATTGTTGAAATAACACCTACAATATAGAAAATTAACATAAATTTCGAGCTGAAAATATCAGCCATCATATTATAATCAACATGTGCTCCTAATTGAGCAGCAATACGTGTTTGCCATACGTGCCATGTGATAAAAATTAATGTTATTACACCAGAAATACGTTGGAATAAATATAACCAGTTACGTAAGTATCCATAATTTTTAACATTGCTAGTACCTGTAAATGCAATGTAAAGTCCATAAATCGCATGGTATAAGATTGGTAAGAAAATAACAAAAACTTCTAGAAAATAGCGGAATGGTAAATTCGCCATAAATTCAGCTGCTTTGTTGAATGATTGTGCTCCATTTGTAGCAAAATGATTGACAACTAAGTGCTGTGTTAAAAATAGTCCAACTGGAATTACTCCTAGCAATGAATGAAGTTTTCTTAGAAAAAACTCCCTTCCATTCTTGTTGCTCATGTAAGCCCCTGCCCCCTTTAGTTTGTACACGCGAAAATTTAATCTCTTCTATTATTCTAAAAAAATAGAAATAAAGTAATATGCATAAAAAGTCGAAATTTTTATGACATTTATCTACAGACCATTTTACTCCTGTTAATATAGCAGGTCAAGAAAACGCGTACATTTTTCTTTACTGAAAAAACTTCTCATTTAGTTTTGTTAAACTTACAATATTAAGGTTTCCAATTATTGTTTTTACTAATGAATTTTGTATATAATAAAAACATGTTTTTTAGGAAAGGGAGAGTTATCCAACCATGACGAACGGCACTGAAAATTTTAATACTCCAGGTAATATTTCTGGTTTTGGCTATGAACTATTACGTAACGATTTATTAGCTGATTTATTAGGGAAAGACCAACATGATATATTATATTGGGCAGGTAAAATGTTAGCTAGAAAATATCCTTTAGCAACATTTGAAGAAATTATAGACTTTTTTGAAAAAGCTGGTTGGGGTACTCTTACTGTAGAAGAAGAAAAAAAGCAAGAGGTTCATTTAATATTAACATCTGAATTAATTACATACAGAAATCAAAATAAAAAGCATGTATCATACCAGCTCGAAGCCGGATTTCTGGCGATGCAAATCCAACAACAAATAGATGTAATTGCTGAAACATATGAAGAACAAAGTAAAAGAGGAGACAAAGTTAAATTCCAAGTTAAATGGGATTTAAAAGATCCAATTACAAGAAGATAAAGAAAACACGCCGTTTGGCGAACCTTACTGTAAAGACAAAGGCTAGTTGCAATTTTACTTAATCCCTAAAATTGCAACTACGTCGAGTTTTCTTCACATCAGCCAATTTATCCTTTCTTAAAGTGTAAAAAAGCCTGTTCAATTAATTGATCAGGCTTACTTTATCTCTTCTTTATTCTTTTCCTTAATTTGATTACTTTCACCTAGGTCCCTACTTTTTTTATATCCTCTAATAATCGAATTCAGCAAAAATAAACATATAAATACAAAAAACAAAATGGCGAGTATTAAAAAAACTAGCTGTAGCACGATTTCTCCATATCCGATCCCATGAAAACTATGCTCCACTATTAATACCTCCTTTTCGAGAAAATATGTTCAATGCTAACCGATCAACTTTCCTCTATTAAATGTACAAAATAATTTCCTAATTTATTCTTTTTACATTAAAAAATCCCTTCTAACTCTATCCTTTTATCTTTTTTTACTCTGTTACATGAATGTTGATTTTCGATATAAACCACTTTTTTCTGTGAATATGTCTCATTTTTCTTCAGAAATTTCGTGGATTGATCACTAGACTTTTTCAAGTAGAATCAACACTAATCTAACAGAGCCTATAAAAATAATTAGTAGGCCAGAAGGGTTATAATTTTTTTATGTTTTTAAATAGTTTTCTGGTCACACCCACTCTTATCTTAAATAAGGTGGCTCTGACCATTCGTTCTAATCAACTTCTCTAAATTACTTTTTTAATTTTTGGCTCTGTAAAAAAAAGAATGTTGAAGATTTCCGTTACAGGATGCCCTAAAGAGCAGGAACAAGGAAAGGCAGGAACAAAGAGAAAGGAAAAGAGTTTATAAGACTTTAGAGATTTTTATTCATTCCCTTTCAGTATTCCTATCAATCTTTTTCCCCTTCTTTCCCTTGCCTTGCCTGATCTTCCTGCTTTTTAATATGTGTTTTGTAAAAAATCTACCATTAACATTAACAGAGCCTAATTTTTTAAAGTTACTTCTTCTTGAATACGGTCTAATTCATATCCTTTATGAAGTGCATGTACTGCTTCTTGTAATTGAGATTTAGGAATAACTGTTGATACTTTAATTTCAGACGTACTAACCATTTTTACCGGAATCTCACTTTCAGCTAAATATTTAAACATTTTTGCAGCTACACCAGGATTAGAAACCATTCCACTACCTACAATTGAAACTTTAGCAAGTTCACTTTCAAAATCAAATGAACGATAACCTAAATAATCTTTTTTTGATTCTAAAATTGTAATAGCTTCCATCATATTCTCTGATTTAATTGAGAATGAAAGATTTACTAAATTATCAGATGTAACACTTTGAATGATAATATCAACATCAATACCTTCAGATGCTAGTAACGTAAATATTTTTGGTAATAAATCTACATGGTTATTTAGACCATTTAATGTCATTCTTGTAACATTAGATTCGAATGCGATTCCTCTTACGACTGATTGTTGTTCCATTTGATTTTCCTCCCCAATAAATGTACCGATTTCATCATGTTGACTTGAACGAACTTGAATCATTAAATGATAGTTTTTTGCAAACTCTACTGCTCTAGGATGTAAAACTCCTGCACCTAATGCAGCGAGTTCTAACATTTCATCATAAGAGACATGGCTTAATTTCGATGCACTTGGTTCAACCCTTGGATCAGTCGTATAAACACCTAATACATCAGTATAAATATCACAACGTTCTGCATTTAATGATGCGGCTATTGCTACAGCAGTTGTATCAGATCCACCACGTCCTAAGGTTGTAATCTCGTTTTTGTCACTTAATCCTTGGAAACCTGCAACAATTACGATATATCCTTCATCCAGTAATTGTTGGATTTTTTCAGTATGAATCATTTCAATACGAGCGTTCCCATGGACTGATTCAGTTTGGATACCAGCCTGCCAGCCTGTTAGTGAAATAGCTTTAAACCCTTTTGCTTGAATAGCCATTGCAAGTAATGAAATAGAAACTTGTTCCCCTGTAGTTAAGAGCATATCCATTTCACGCTTACTATTTTGCGGACTAATTTGTGCAGCTAGACTAACTAATTCGTCCGTATGGTGTCCCATGGCTGAAACAACGGTTACTACTTGGTTCCCCTCTTTATATGCTTTTGTTACAGTTTCAGCAACATGCTGAATCCGTTCAATTGAGCCTACTGAAGTACCACCGAATTTCTGAACAATAATTCCCATTTTTCTCATCCTCACCTTTTAATCTTCAAAAAGAATACAAAAAAGCGCGTGAAGCAATGTTCACGCGCCTAATTTACGAATAAATAAAATAGACAAATCATCAACATCTCTTCAATAGCTCCCCGCATTTAGTATGCGACAGTACTACATTTCTTAAATGCAGTCCCAACAAAATGAACTGTGGATTCATTTTATTTCGGCAAAACTTCCTTTCAACTGTCCATCACAACGCCACACGTCTATGACAGCCTACTCTTAAGTTTTGCGCCTCTATTACGAGAGAAAATCTTGTATTAATTTTAACTAAATATAAATTATTTTGAAAATAGTGTCAAGATAAAAAATCACAGTTGAAACGAAAATCACTCTTTATGGAAATGATTATATATTTCCTGAGCTATGTTTTTAGGCATTTTAGCTGCCATTAACTCTTCGATTGACGCTTCTTTTATTTTTTTGACTGATCCAAAATGTTTAAGCAATACTTTTTTTCTAGTACCACCTACACCAGCGATTCCATCCAAAGCAGATTGGACCATTGATTTACTATGGAGTTGTCGATAAAATTCAATTGCAAATCTATGCACTTCATCTTGAATTCTTTGAAGTAAAAAGAATTCTTGGCTTTGCCTCCCTAATTTAACAACTTGAGGAGGTTGTCCAATTAATAATTCGGAAGTTCGATGTTTCTCATCTTTTACAAGTCCAGCTGTTGGAATAAATAATCCAAGTTCATTTTGAAGCACGTCTTCAACTGCTGCTAAATGCCCTTTTCCACCATCGACGATAATTAAGTTTGGTAAAGGAAGATTTTCTTTTAATGCTCTAGAATACCTTCTCCTCACTACTTCTCTCATCGAATCATAATCATCTGGCCCTACTACAGTTTTTATTTTATATTTTCGATAGTCTTTCTTTGAAGGTTTTCCATCAACAAAAACAATCATTGCTGAAACTGGATTCGTCCCTTGAATGTTTGAATTATCAAATGCTTCAATGCGGTATGGAGTTTCAATATCTAATATTTCTCCAAGTTTTTCAATTGCTTTAATTGTTCTTTCTTCATCTCGTTCGATTAACTTAAACTTTTCACCGAGGCCAATTTTTGCATTTTTATTTGCTAATACGACAAGTTCCTTTTTTTGTCCTCTTTTTGGCTGAAGAACAGGTAAATTTAGTAGCTGTTTTAATAGTTCAGTATCAACTTTATCCGGTACAAAAATTTCTTTTGGTTTTATATTATGGGTTTTTTCATAAAACTGACCAATGAATGAAAGGAATTCTTCTTCTGGCTCATCATAGATAGGAAAATAGGATACATCTCGTTCAATTAACTTTCCTCTTCGAACAAAAAAGACTTGAACACACATCCATCCTTTATCAACCGCAAATCCAAAAACATCACGATCGATTAGATCGCTACTCATCATTTTTTGTTTTTCCATCGTTGCTTCTATCGATACAATTTGATCTCTATATTCCTTTGCACGTTCAAAATCTAATTGCTCAGATGCAGCTAACATTTTTGCCTCTAACTCTTTACGAATTTGATCTTCTCCACCATTTAGAAAACGGACGATTTCATTTACAATTTCTTGATTTTGTTCATCCGTTACTTCTTTAACACAAGGTGCAAGACATTGACCAATTTGATAGTACAAACAAACTTTATCAGGTAATGAGGAACATTTTCTTAGTGGATATAATCGATCCAATAATTTTTTTGTTTCATTTGCGGCAGTGGCATTTGGAAACGGTCCAAAATACTTCCCTTTATCTTTTTTCACGTTACGTGTAATTAATAATCGAGGATGTTTCTCGGCAGTTACTTTAATAAATGGATATGATTTATCATCCTTTAACATTATGTTATATTTCGGATCGTATTTTTTAATTAAATTCATTTCCAAAATTAAAGCTTCCATATTTGAAGAAGTAACAATATATTCAAAATCGACGATCTCTTGAACTAATCGATATGTCTTACCATCATGTGATCCTGTAAAATAAGATCTTACTCTGTTTTTTAACACTTTTGCTTTACCGACATAGATAATGGTCCCCTGAACATCTTTCATTAAATAGCATCCAGGCTGATCTGGTAAAAGCGCTAGTTTTTCTTTTAAATGATTGTTCAAATTCTTACCCCCTTTCACGAATCTGTACACTTAATATTATAATCTCCATCGTTAAGAACTGAAAATACTTTAATTTTAGGTTCTATTAAAAAGAAGTATCGATTTCCGTTACAGGATGCTCGCTTTCCATGGGGCGTGAGGCTTTAGCCTCCTCGGCAAGCCTGCGGGGTCTCACCCTTCCCGCTACTCCCATAGGAGTCTCCCACCTTCCACTCCAATCTATGTCTTTAAATATTCTATATTTTAAACTCTATAAAATTCGAAAATGTCTTTTTTTAATTAACTTTAACAGAGCCTAATTCCAGGGACTATAAACAAGGTATTCGTAGACTCACAAAAAATTAATTTAGTTTAATCTTATTAAGAAAAATTTAAGTTTTCAATAATAACATGTTTTTATAAAACAATAAATAAAGAGAGGATCATTAGTATGAAAAAAGTAAGAGTTATACATTTTTGGATTGGAGTTATTGTTTCGATTTTCTTGTTAATTGAATCTACTACAGGAATTATCATGTATTTTGATAAGGGTGGAGATCGACCAGATTTTTCGATGAACAATCAGTTTCCATCAGGTCAAATGAACGGAAGTCAGCAATCAAATAATCAAAGTGGGGGTGAAAATTCATCCATTCAAAATGGACAAAGTAATGAAAATTTTCAACCTTCATTTCAAAATGGAAATCCAAATTTTGATAATAGACGTGAACAATCTGCTTTTTCAGTAAAAAGTTTACATACGGGTATTATTGGTCTGATTAGTGGAATTGGTCTTTTTATACTCACTGGCACTGGATTGATATTATCGTGGATTTTATGGCGTAATAAGCGTAAAAATAAAAAACGAAAAGATAAAGTAGCAATGGCTATATAATAAAACATAAAAACCATCTAGAGAGTTCTAGATGGTTCTTATATTATGAAGTTGCAGTTTCAACCTCTACTTTTTCTTTATCTTCATTATTTTCATTAGTGCCAGCTTTTCTGTTAGTTAATTTAATTGGCTTTAAGAATAAAGTTACAAATGCACCTACAATAATGAATCCTAGTCCTACAAAGAATACATTGTGTAAAGATTCCATTAATGACGTTTTAATAATTGGTAGCATTCCTTCTAAAATAGGCTTAGGAATTAATTTCTTAGCATCTTCATTAAATAACATTGTAAACACTGATTGTGGAGTTGTGTTAATCATGTGTTTAAAATTATCTACTAACGGAGCAGCTTGTGCTGGTAATTTATTTAAGAATGGAACTAAGTCATTATTTAAAAGAGTTCCTGATTTACTATTCATTACTGCACCTAAAACAGTTGCTCCAAATGTACCACCGATTGAACGGAAGAATTGGCTTGAAGATGTAACAATCCCTAATTCTTTTTTATCAAAAACTTCTTGTAGAGCTAATGTAATTGTCGGCATTACTAAACCAATACCTAGACCCATAACACCCATAAAAATCGTTGCGATTGTTTTACTTGAATCCATATCTAAAGTTGTTAATAAGTATAAACCTAGTGCAATTACGAACATCCCTGTTATAATTTGAGGTTTAATACCGACTTTAAATACAACTTGCCCACCGATAATACTTGCAATAATCATTGTAATCATCATTGGTGTCATAATTGTGCCTGATTCTGTTGCACTTACACCAACGATTCCTTGCATGAAAAATGGTACGAACATGATTGCGCCAAACATCGCAATTGTCATAAAGAACCCAATTAAGTTTAATGTAACAAACGTTCTATTTTTGAATAGATGCATTGGTAGTAATGGCTCTTTAGCTTTGTTTTCTACGATCACAAATGAAATGATTCCAACCACTGCTAATACAAAAAGACCAATGATTTGCCAAGAATTCCATTCATATTCAACTCCACCTAAACTTAAAGCAAGGAGTAAACTTACAACACCGATAATCATGGTAACCATACCTGCGATATCGAAATTGATTGGACCTGTATTTTTTCTTCCTTTTAAACCTAAAGCAATGAAAATTGTTGCGATAATCCCTACAGGAAGGTTGATATAGAATACCCATTTCCAGTTTAATGAATCAACAATCCAACCACCAATTTGTGGACCGATTACTGAAGCTAAACCGTAAATACCACCAAAAACCCCTTGGAATTTTGCACGTTCTTTACCAGTAAATAAATCCCCGATTACAATCATCGCCATTGGCATCATGACACCGCCACCGATACCTTGAATACCACGGTAAATAATTAATTCCGTCATATTATGTGCAATACCACATAATGCAGAAGCAGCCATAAAAATAACTAAACCAGCAATATATACGCTTCTACGTCCTAATAAGTCTGCTAATTTACCTGCAATAGGCACAACAGTAGTTGAAGTTAATAAGTATGCTGTTGTAAGCCATGTCATCATACTTAAACCGCCAAGGTCTCCAACAATTTTAGGCATTGCGGTACCAACAATCGTACCATCTAATGCAGAGAAAAACATTGCTATAATTAAACCAATAAGCAATAGTTTACGATTCGTATCTTTTTGAATAACTGTATTTGAATTTGTACTCAAAATTTATTTCTCCCTTCTCTCCCATATTTTTTTTCTTTTTATTATTGCTAATACAAAAAAAGTATTTTGTAAAATTTTCTATAAATCAGTCGCTGCATTTGCAAGCTTTTCAGCTATATTTGCAAATTGAGAAAGTTCTTCGTCCGAAAGATTAAACAAGTAATTTTCAAAAATTTCTTTTCTCTCTTTCAAAACTAATTCCATCTTTTTAGTGCCTTCTTCACTTAGCATAATATTTACAACTCTACGGTCTTTTTTATCATGTTCTCGATAAACAAAATTATTATGTTCAAGGCGATCAATCATAAATGATACCGCGCTAGGTTTTACACCCATCATTTCTGCTAGTTCAGATATTTTACAGCTTTCATTTTTTCGTAAATACATTAATACAAAAAATTGAGTAGCTGTAATACCATGCTTATTCATATTGTCTGTCATTTTAGGCTGCAGTTTATGAACAGTAGTATGAAGTGCAATCTGAATCCGTTCAATGTACTCATTCTTGCTTACCAAGAAAATTAACCTCCTTTAAAAGTTAATGTATATAAATATTTAATGTATGTTAAATATTAATGCTTATTAAATATAAAACGTGACTAAAAATTAGTCAATAGATAGTACATTAGAATTTTTTAACAAAAAATCAGCCAATATTAATTGAAAACCGTTACATTAGCTTATTGGCTAGGTTTCATAAAGCCTACTTAAATTCCCTAGAACAAAAAAAAGAAATGCACTCATATTATGAGTGCATTTCTTACAAATTATAATTAGCCAATATGTGGTGTAATTAATTCTTCTAAAGCTTCTTTTGGTTTGAAACCTAAAGTTTTTTCAACTACTTCACCGTCTTTAAGAACGAATAATGATGGAATGCTCATTACTTCAAATTTAGCAGCTGTTTCTTGGTTTTCATCAACATCTACTTTAACAATTTTAACTTTGTCGCCGTATTCAGAAGCTAATTCTTCTAATACAGGAGCGATCATTTTACAAGGACCACACCAAGTTGCCCAAAAATCAACTAGTACTACACCTTCTTTTGTTTCTTCTGCAAACGTTGCGTTTGTTGCGTTAACAATAGCCATTAATTTTTCCTCCTATTGCCTTTCTACATAAGTAAATTATGTAGATTGACATAATTTGTTATAATTTTAAAGAAAGTATACCATATGAGAATTAGCATTTTCTATTTATTTGCTCAAACTTACTATTTCCAAACAAATTGTTGATATACGTAATGAAAGGACATAAAAAATGATAACATTTGAAAAAATTACACAAGATTTAATTGAAGTAATCGAAGAAATTACAAATTCGAATCAGAATTATAATTTAATGGAAAATGGTCGATTAACCCGTACAAAAGAAGAACTTATGAATGAGTATTTTAGTACTTCACATCAATCAGAGACTCTTTTTATTAAATTGGACGATACATATATCGGCTTAATTGACTTTTTAGAATTAAATCCTCGTGATGAATTCCCTTGGCTTGGTCTTCTAATGATCCATAATGATTACCAAGGATACGGATTTGGTACTAATGCATTTTTATTATTCGAAAAGAGATTAATGGAAAAAAACATTTCTAAATTAAGATTAGGCGTGTTAATTAATAATCATCAAGCTAAAACATTTTGGATCTCTCAAGGATTTAACTATGTTGAGAATAAAAAAAATACTGACGGAATAGAAGTAGAAGTTTATGAAAAATATTACTCATAAATAGAGTAATCCCCAAAGTTCAAATTTCTATAAATTTTTCCAACAGAATGATTATTCGAAAAAAATGGTACCTTTGTCACAAATTCGTAAAATCTTACTCAGTTTATTTTCAGACTTTTATGTTAATATATTCTTGAATATATTAATTATATTCAAATAGTTAACAGTTAGGAGTGGCTAACATGAGAAAAACTTTTCGTAAATCGTTCAATCAATTAGTTAATGAGAATAAACAATCTTTATTACGTGACAAAAAAGAAATCGAGAAGATTGAAAGCAAAATTGAAAAACGCCACGATTTATTATTAGAAAAAAACAAACTAAATACAGCTATCTCATAAAACACTAAGTAATCCTTAAAAAGGGATTACTTTTTTTGTTTAGTTCAGTCTGTTAAATATTCAGCTACCTATTTTATAGCTTCCCACTTTATTTCCTCTATTAAAATAGGCGAACTAATATAATAAATAATTCGTAGTATATAGTACATTGGTCTAGAAAATGGAGGTTAAAATATGCATCATCCTTTTTGGAATTCACATCCACAACATCCACATCATCCCATGAGAAACGGTCACGTACAAACTGATCATCAAACAGTCATCCAAATGTTCATGAATCTTGAAAATCAAATCACTAACCTTGTAAAAGCAATTGAAGCAAATAATGAACTACTTAGATCACTTGAGCAAAAACAAAACCAAGTTGTAACAAGTGGTGGAGGCTCAGTCATTGTTAGGATGTAAACTGAAAGGCAGGGAGAGCAGGGAAAGCATAGAAAAGTTATTACTTAAGTCTTTAAAAATCTTTCCCTTTCTCCTTGATCCTGCGTTTCCTTGTCCACTTCAATTTCAAAACATAAAAAAGAAGCTTGTATTTAAAAGTCATTCAGTTTATATTCCTTTAACTATGAACTTAAACTGATAAAAAAGTGCTTTTTGTATAGAGATTATTTCAAATGCTTTTTATCAAAAAACTTTTGTCTATGAAGAAGTTGAATGGAACGGAAGAATGCTCGACTCCTATGGGAAATGCGGGAAGCTAAAGACCCCGCAGGAACAAACGTGACGAGGAGGCTCCGCTCCACGCCCCATGAAAAGCGAGCATCCTGCAGTGGAATTCAACATGACATACTTCTATTTCAAACAAAAAAAGGACATCATAATTAAATGAAGTCCTTTTTCTACTATTAAGAATTAACTAATACCGCTTTAAATTCCTCTGTTAATAACGGTAATACCTCAAATAAATCACCAACGATTCCATAATCAGCAACTTTAAAGATATTAGCCTCAGGATCTTTATTAATTGCAACGATAACTTTAGAGTTTGACATACCAGCTAAATGTTGAATTGCTCCTGAAATACCACATGCGATATATAAATCAGGTGTTACAACTTTACCAGTTTGGCCAATTTGTAATGAGTAGTCACAATAGTTAGCGTCACATGCACCACGAGATGCACCTACAGCAGCACCTAAAACTGTTGCTAAATCTTTTAGTGGATTAAAGCCCTCTTCGCTCTTAACTCCTCGACCACCAGCAACAATGATTTTCGCTTCTGAAAGGTCAACACCTTCACTCGCTTTACGTACAACATCTTTTACGATTGAACGTAAGTCTTTAATTTCAACCGATAATGTTGCTACATCACCAGTACGAGTAGCATCTTTATCTAAAGCCGCGATGTTATTTGGACGGATTGTTGCAAAAATGAATGGATCTACCATCACTTTTTTCTCGAAAGCTTTACCAGAGTAAATCGGACGAGTGAAAACAATATTTCCTCCAGCTACTTCAATTGCTGTAACATCTGAGATTAAACCACTTTGAAGGCGTGCAGCAAGCTTAGGAGATAAGTCTTTACCTAAAGCTGTATGACCTAATACAAGTCCTTCTGGTTTCTCTTGATCAATTACTGCTAAAAGCGCTTGAGAAAATCCATCTGAAGAATAAGTAGCTAACTTTTCATCTTCTACTACGATTGCACGGTCTGCACCATATTGAATCATTTCAGAAGCTAAAGCACTAACAGATTGTCCTACTAATACAGCAACTACTTCTCCACCTTCAGCAACTGTTTTAGCCGTACTTACTGCCTCAAATGAAACATTTCGTAATGATCCTTCACGAACTTCGCCTAATACTAATACTTTACGTGACATGTTATTTCCCTCCAGAATTTTCTAATACTCTATTAATCTGTTCCAATATTCAATCAAATTAGATTACTTTTGCCTCAGAACGTAATAATGAAACTAATTCTTTTACTTGATCTTGTAATTCACCTGATAAAACTTTACCTGCTTCTTTCTTCGCAGGAAGGTAAATCTCAATTGTTTTAGTTTTTGCTTGAACTTCATCTTCATCTAAATCTAAATCGTCTAGCTCAAGCTCATCAAGAGGCTTTTTCTTCGCTTTCATAATACCTGGTAAAGATGGATATCTCGGCTCATTTAAACCTTGTTGAGCTGTAATTAGTAATGGTAATGATGTTTCGATGATTTCTGTGTCACCTTCTACATCACGCTCGATCGTAGCTGTAGTGCCATTGATTTCAAGCTTAGTAATTGTAGTCACGTAAGGAATATTTAATAATTCAGCAACGCGAGGACCTACTTGCCCTGTACCACCATCAATTGCAACGTTACCTGCTAAGATAATTGATGGATCTTTGTCTTCTAAATATTTAGCGATAAGTTTAGATGTTGTATATTGATCAGAATCTGTTACATCATCTTCAACATTAATTAATACAGCTTTATCAGCACCCATTGCTAAAGCGGTACGAAGTTCTTTTTCACTATCTTCATTTCCGATTGTCACAACCGTTACTTCTCCTCCATGCGTATCACGGATTTGAATTGCTTCTTCAACTGCATACTCATCATAAGGGTTTATAATAAATTCAGCGCCATCCTCTTGGATTACACCATTCGAAATTGTAATTTTCTCTTCAGTATCAAATGTTCTTTTTAACAGTACATAAATGTTCATCATTATACCCTCCTAGGAAATGTTAACTACATCTATTTTTTAAAATATTAAACTACTTATTTATTAAATACTGGTTTTCTTTTCTCTAAAAATGCTGAAATACCTTCTTTTGCATTTTCGGTAGTAAAAATTTCTCCAAATAATTTAGACTCTTCTTCAACGCCTTCATGGTATGAAGAAGTTCTTGTAGAAGATAATAGTTGTAGAACATATTCAATTGATTGTTTGCTTTTGTTAGCGATCTTCGCAGCTAATGTTTTTGCTTCTTCTAATAAGCTATCTTCAGATACTACGATTGTAGCTAATCCAATCTTTCCAGCTTCAACGCCAGAAATCGGTTCAGAAGTCGTTAACATAACTAAAGCTCGATCTCTACCAACATAACGAGGTAATCGTTGTGTGCCAGCAAAACCAGGAATGATCCCTAAATTTAATTCAGGTAAACCAAGTTTTGCGTTCTCTGCAACAACACGAATATGGCAGCTCATTGCAAATTCTAATCCGCCACCTAATGCAGCACCATGAATCGCCGCGATAACCGGCTTAGAATAATTTTCTACACGATCAAATACTAGTTGGCCTTTTCTTGCAACAGCAGCTGCATCTTCTGCGCCTTTGAATGAAGTAAATTCTTTTATGTCTGCTCCTGCAGAGAAAAATCTACCTTCTCCATGAACTACTAGAACTCTTACATCATCATTTTTTTCTAATTCATCTAAATGCTTAACAAGATCAGCAAATAAAACTGAAGACATCGCATTTGCTGGTGGATTTTGAATTGTTAATAATGCAATACCATTCGAAATTTTACATTGAAGTAAACTCACAACTTTTCCCCCTTTTTATTCAAATCTCCTAGAACGTTACTTTTGGTACCCGCACCCTCTTATTAATAATTGGTGAACCTTATCGGCTTTTGATTCTAGATCTTGATTTTGACCTGTCATCACCCAATGAGTCATTACTTCATCAATTGTTCCAAAAATCATTTGTCTAGCTGTACGTATATCTAATTGTTGGTCAAACAAACCTTCATTTACACCTTCAATTAAAATTGAATCAATAATATGTAAATACTCTTTTAACACTTCGTTTATCTTTAATCTAAGGTCAATATTCGTTTGTCTTACTTCCAATTGCATAACGATTGCTAAATATAAATCTTTAGACATTTCATGAAAATGAGTTTTCACCAACGTTAATAATTTCGATATTGCATCGGGATTACCTTCAATTTTTTCACGAATTTTTTCAGTAAAATTTCCCATCTTCTCTTCAAACAGAGAAATTAAGATAGATTCTTTATTTTTAAAGTATAAATAAATTGTTCCATCAGCTACTCCAGCCTGTTTTGCAATTTTAGAAACTTGCGCTTGGTGGTAACCGTTTTCAGCAATGACTACTACTGCAGCATCTATAATCTGTTTATATTTTGGTTTATCTCTTTTCATATTTATATTCCCCTTCTTACAGTGAATGAATAATCATTCATATTTTCATAATACAAACTTATCAGAAAATTGTCAATTATCCTGTAATATTTTTTATTCAGTATCTGATTAATAAAATGAAAGAGGGATGTTTAGTGAGTCATCCCTCAAATACCTTATACTAATTGTTCTCCTGAATCTTCATTTTTATCATTCTGATCATTCTTTTGTTTTTCTTCTTCTACTAAAGTTCTTCTTAATATTTTACCAATCATAGTCTTAGGTAATTCAGTTCTAAATTCATAAAATCTTGGAACTTTATAAGCTGCTAAGTATTTTCGGCTAAACTCATCTAATTCAGCTTCAGTAACTGATTTCCCTTCTTTTAATACGATAAATGCTTTTACTGTTTCTCCACGATATGAATCAGGAATTCCAATTACAACTACTTCTTGAACAGCCTCATGCTCATATAATACTTCTTCAATATCCCTTGGATAGACATTAAACCCACCTGCATTAATCATATCTTTTTTTCGGTCAACAATATAAAAAAATCCTTCTTCATCCATATATCCTAAATCACCAGTATATAACCATCCATCTTTTAATGTAGCCGCAGTTTCTTCTGGTCGATTCCAATATCCCTTCATTATTTGTGGACCGGAGACTATTAATTCACCAATTTCACGAGAAGGTAACTCTTCTCCAGTTTCTAATGAAACAATTTTTGCGTCCGTACTTGGCCATGGAACACCTATACTTCCACTTACTCGTTTGTCCCAAAGGAAATTACTATGTGTAACTGGAGAAGCCTCTGACAATCCATAGCCCTCAACTAATTTTCCGCCAGTTACCTTTTCAAATTGTTCTTGAACTTCTACAGGTAAAGCTGCAGAACCACTTAAGCAAGCATGTATACAAGAGATATCATTTTTCTTTAAATCTGGGTGATTCAATAATGCAATATACATTGTTGGTGCTCCTGGAAACAATGTAGGTCGATATTTGTTTATTGCTTCAAGCATTTGAGTTGCATCAAACCTTGGAATAATGATCATTTCATACGCACACATAATCGATAAATTCATACATGTGGTCATTCCGTATACATGAAAAAATGGTAATACAGTTAATATCTTTTCTTGGCCCTTCTTACTTTTATATAACCATTTTTCTGCCATCAACGTATTAGATGCTAAATTTTTATGTGTTAACATTACACCTTTTGGAAAACCAGTCGTTCCACCAGTGTATTGTAAAATTGCTACCTCATCTACACTACTGTTTGAAAGTTCCATTTCGATTGGTGCTGATATTTTCATTATATAATTGAATTGATGGATTGAACGGTCTTCAGGAATCTCAGGCGCTTTTGGTTGTTTTGAAAGTGGATATAATACTTTTTTTAGAAATGGTAAATAATCTCTAATAGCAGTAACAAAGATATGTTGAAGATTAGTAGATTTTTTTACTGCGCAGACTCTATTAATCAATAAATCTAAACAAATAATGGCTGTTGCACCACTATCATTCATTTGATATTCAAGTTCACGTTCAGTATAAAGTGGATTCGTTTGGACAATTACTGCTTCTGCAAACAAAATTCCATAGTAGGCAATTACTGCTTGTGGACAATTCGGAAGCATAATTGCGACTCGATCTCCCTTTTTAACTCCCAAATTCCTTAAATAATTTGCAAATCGTAAAGATTGAATATAAACCTCATTAAATGTCATCGATTTACCTAGGAAATTAAGCGCTTTCTTATATGGATAATTTGAAGCCGTTTGTTTTAAATAATTTGGCAAAAGTTCAAAGTTTTCGTCTAATGTTGTTGGTATTTGCTCTGGATACTGACTCACCCAAGGCTTTGCTCTTAGTTCCTCCATACCACTCACCACCAGTAAATTAATAGTATGTTCATACTAAAATAAGTATATGTTACTTATTACATGTATACAATCAAAATATTAAGAATATTTAATCAACTTTTTTTAAGATGACTTATGCTCATTGAATTAATTAACTAATTTATTGATTAACTCTTCATTATTGTAATAAAAATTCGAAGCAAGGTCCGTGCGATTGATTAATAAACCAAAATTATATTCATCTACATTCTCTAATGTTGTCGATATTACTTTCCCATCATTCGATAAGCCTCTAACTAGTTTAAGAATGAATGAGAATTGTGATTCAATATCCGTTGTTGCAAGATGAAATATCCCTTTATAATGATTTTCAATAATTTGTCGTACTTGTTTTGCAATCAGATAATCTATTGCATGATTTAAATAAATATTCGAATAAGCTTCAATCTGTTGACCATTTTTTATTTTTTCTTTTATTTCATTTAGCCTTGGAGATTGTTTCCCCCAAACCATTGGTAATCTTAAAACGATTCCACGTTCGCCAAGTTCAGTTGTAATTAAATTTTCACACTTAATTTTAAATTGACCATAATCAGATTCAGCAACCGGTTGGTCATTTTCAGCGTGATGCTTTGATACCTCACCATCAAATACATTAGTAGTAGAGCAAAATAGGAATTTCGTAGAAGTCGATTTTATTTTTTCCACAATATTAGCATGAGCTTCAAATTGAACATTAAAATCACCTCGTAAACACGAAATAACTACATCTGGACAAATCTTTTCAATCCAATTCATCATTTTCTCTGAATCTTTAATATCCCATTGTAATTGATTTTCGCTATTTAAGTCTAACTTCGTAGAGTGATAGGTTCCATATACATCATAATCAGGAGAAAACTCTTTTACTAAAGCGTTCCCAACTAACCCGCTTGCACCTAAAATTAATATTTTCATTGTCTCTCTCCTTTTTACAAAATATTTAATAAACTTATGTTATATTGAATGTATCATAAACAACAGTTAGTATACAAAGTCAAAAATCGAGGTGCCCCAACAGTCTGAATTAGGGAGTGAGTATCATATGAAAACAAAGGTACTATTAAACAACCGTATTGTCGATTTAAAATCAGCAAATGTAAATATTTTAGATCGTGGTTATCAATTTGGAGACGGGGTTTATGAGGTTATTCGTTTTTTCAACAAGTCTTATTTTGAACTCGAAGCCCATCTAATTCGCTTGAAAGAAAGCTGTGAAAAAATCTCAATTCCTTTTAAAATGCATCTCAAAAAGCTTGAAAGTGATTTAGTTTATTTAATGAACACTTGTGATTATGATAATGGATATGTTTATATTCAAATCAGTAGAGGAGTTATGAATCGAAACCATATTTACCTAGATGAGCCTAACTTAAAACCTCAATTGATTGCTTATACAGTAAGAGAAGATCATAGACCTTTACAGCATATGACTAATGGAATTACTGCATACTTAACTGACGATATTAGATGGCTCCGTTGTGATATAAAAAGTTTGAATTTGTTAGGCAGTGTTTTAGCCAAAAATGAAGCTTATGCTAAAGGTGCAAAAGAAGCAATATTGCATAGAGATGGAATTGTTACAGAAGGTTCAGCTACGAATGTTTTTATTGTTAAAAACGCTACCTTATATACACATCCTGCAAATCACCTAATTCTTAATGGCATTACCCGAAGAGTAATACTTGAAATTGCAAAAAAAGAAAAGATCGAAGTTAAAGAGATCCCGTTTTCAATTGATGAACTGTTAAATGCAGATGAAGCTTTTACATCAGCATCTGTATCTGATATCTTACCTGTAACTTCAGTTTTAATCGATGAAAAATCTTATTCTATTGGTCTAGGTATACGTGGAATAATAACAAAGAGAATTCAAGACGCCTATACTAATTTAATTGAAAAAATCCCACAGGATCAGTCAACTAACTAAATTTCTCGAAAAATAAAAAATTACACCATAATTGTTTTTCTACTAATAATTATGGTGTAATTTTTATTGTTATAGTTCCTACATCAATTGATTATATTAATAATTTATCAAATGATTTTTTTCAGTTCATTAAATATTTTCAGTGCAGAACTTGTTCCAATTCTTGTCGCACCCGCTTCGACCATTGCTTTTATATCACCTAGATTACTTACACCACCAGATGCTTTTACTCCAACTGAAGTACCAACTGTTTCTCTCATTAGTGAAACATCATTAATTGTAGCTCCAAATAAAGAGAATCCAGTCGAAGTTTTAACATAGTCTGCTCCTGCTTTAACCGATAACTCACACGCTATTCGCTTTTCTTCATCAGTCAATAAACATGCTTCTATAATGACTTTAACTAATGCTTTTCCTCTCGCAGTTTCTACTACATTATTGATATCTTTTTCAACAAGATCGTAATTTTGACCTTTTAGCGCTCCGATATTAATAACCATATCAATTTCTGTGGCACCATTTTCAATTGCATTTTTTGTTTCAAACGCTTTTGTTTCAGGTGTATTGGATCCTAGTGGAAATCCAATTACTGTACATACATTTACCTTAGATTTACTTAAAAGCTTCGATGATAATTTTACCCATGTAGGATTTACACATACAGAAGCAAATCCGTTTTCCATCGCTTCATAACATAACTTAATAATCCCTACTTCATCTGTTTCTGGTGAAAGTAATGTATGGTCAATTATATTTTTATATTCCAATTTTTCTTGCCTCTTTTCTGAGATTGTAATTCAATGATGACTCTAAAGATTCTATTTCTTAATACTCTAATGTGAATCTACTTTATATT
This sequence comes from Gottfriedia luciferensis, assembly GCF_002156865.1. Classification (GTDB taxonomy): domain Bacteria; phylum Bacillota; class Bacilli; order Bacillales; family Bacillaceae_G; genus Gottfriedia; species Gottfriedia luciferensis. The sequence continues at coordinate 89,961 of NZ_NCTA01000005.1, forward strand.
AATAGTAAATTTGAATTGTGAATATTTAATACGGTAATATAAAATTTAACGTTATGAATTTGTGGATGATTGCCACAACTTAATTATAAGAAATTCTTTAATTTTTAAACCATCCAATCTACTACTTTATTGCTCATCCAATTAACTATTTTTGGAATAAATATGGACATTAGAAATGGCAACTTTTTAGGCAAGATGCAAAAAAAGTCTCTATTAATTCCCTGTAAATAAATCCTATCCTTGACTTTCCTGCCCTATTCTTCCTTTTCCTGCTCTTTCAATGTCTTTAAATATCTATACATAAATTCTATTAAATAATTTTTTTCGAAAATGGCTCTTGTATAATATCAACTATTAACATTAACTGAGCAAAAAAAAATCATGATTAATCATGATTCTTAAATGTTAAAGATTATTCAGAGCTTGAGTAAATCTTTTGATTCCTTCATCTATCGACTTCTCATCTTCTCTTGCATAAGTAAATCGAACAAACCCCTTTTTGGATCCCATTGTTGAACCGGGTGCAAAAATAACCCCTCGTTTGATTGATTCCTCTAATAATTTCACTTCATTTACTTCTTTTTTTAATTTACACCATAAATGAACACCTCCTTGAGGAACATTAAATTCTACTTTATCTTTCAAGTAAAATTGAAGGCTTTTTACAATTTGATCCCTTCGTTTTTCGAGTTGTTTTACTAAATTATTGATATGGTTATTAAAATATTCTGCTTCTAAAAAATCATTGGCAATCCATTGTGTAAATCCAGAGTGTCCAAAATCTATTTGTTGTTTAGCATCCGATAATCTTTCTATTACAGCTGATGGACCAATTATCCATCCAATACGTAATCCAGAAGCGACGATTTTTGATAATGAGCTAATATATAAAACATTTCCGTTTTCATCCATTGATTTTAATGTTGCTACTTTTTCACCTGTATACGACGTTAAACTATATGGATCATCTTCAATTACAGGTATCCCTAATTCTGATGAAATATTTAAAATTGCTTTACGACGTTCCATACTAAGATTCGTTCCAGTTGGGTTTTGAAAAGTCGGATTTAAGAAAAGCATTCTGATCCGATGCTTTTTATGTAATTCAATAACATCCCCTGGATTTATGCCATTTTCATCTACCGATAATAAATATGGCTTAACTCCTGCAGATTTAAAAATTGGTAAACTATATGCATATGAAGGATCTTCAATAGCGATTGAATCTCCAGGTTTAAGCAAGCATTGAACAACTAAAAATAATGCTTGTTGTGCTCCAGATGTAATTAATATTGATGAAGAATTTGTGTCTATCTTTCTATAATGTTTAACATGCTTAGTTATTGTCTCTCTTAATATTTTATATCCTTGTGGATGATCATATCCGAGACTCCCAATAAATGATCTCGTTGAAGTAATTTCTCTTAATGCATTCAACGGAAATAGATCCTCTGATAATTCCCCACTTGCTAAATTAATCAGTTTATCCTCAACTGTTTTCTGACGAATTCTTTGCGTAACAGGTAAATTCGGTAAAAAAGAACCCCCTTCAACATATCTGTTCCAACTTGGTATTCGCTTTCTCGTAATCCCCCATATATCCTTGCTAATTGTTGTTCCACTTCCTCTGTTTCTTTCAATTAAACCAAGCGATTCCAGCTCATCATACGTTGCAACAACTGTACTTCGATTGATATTAAATTCTTTTGCTAAAAGTCTTTCAGAAGGAAGTGGTTTATCTGGTGGAAAGGAACCATTAACAATTCCTTCTTCGATAAATTCTGCAAGTTGTTTATAGATTGCTTTTTTTGCACTGCGATCTGGTTTCCATTCCATCGACGACATTCCTTTAATTTTTCTTTAAATTTTTTATTCTAAATCCATAATTTTAAACTTGTAATGAAATCAATAAATTAACATAAAGTTTGTTGTGACAAAGCAACGATCTATTAGAAAAATTCAATAATTAAATAAGTATAGTACATTTCCTAAGTTTACTAACCATCCAATTCCTCATTAAATTTACCATCCATTTAATCATATTGTGTCTTTTATAGTTAAAATTGGAAATTTAGAATTTATTAAAAATCAATATTATCAAAGTGCGAACTCTTATTTCCGATAAAAAAACCGGCTCAAATACTGCTAAATTAACTTTTTTAGTGATTGTGAACGTTCCGTGACATATTTCACATTTCATTGACTTTCAATTTTTATGGCTCTAATATGAGGACGAATTGTGAATCAAATACACAAAAGTCATGACGTTATGAAAAAGCTAGACAAAAATGAAAAGGAGTTTGTTCATGAAATACAAATGGACTACATTAACAGTTCTTATTTCCATTCTCACTTTGTTAACTGGGTGCGAACCACTTATGGTTCTGAATCCTAAAGGTCCTCAAGCGCAAACCCAGGCTAATGATATTATGCTATCCATATGGATTATGTCTTTTATCGTCTTAGTTGTGTTTCTCATGTTAGCCTATATGTTAATTCGTTTTAGAGCATCAAAGCAGAGAAATGATTATGAGCCACCTAACATAAAAGGGAGTTTGCTTGTAGAATTAGTTTGTGTTGGTATTCCAATATTAATTATCATTTTTCTTTCTGTAGTATCTGTTCAGAGTAACAAAAAAGTTGAGTCTCAGCCTACAGGTTATGGAAATAAAAAACCTTTAATTATTTATGCTACATCATCTAATTGGAAATGGCACTTTAGTTATCCAAGTGAAAATATTGAGACAGTTAATTACTTATATATACCAACTGATCGACCACTTGAGTTTAAACTGTATTCAGATGGACCAATTACAAGTTTTTGGATTCCACAACTAGGGGGACAAAAATATGCAATGTCTGATATGGTCACTACATTGCACTTAGCTGCAGATGTTCCAGGTGAATATATGGGACGAAATGCCAATTTCAGCGGAAAAGGATTTGCTGAAAATACATTTAACGTCAATGCAGTAAAACAAAAAGACTTTGATAAATGGGTAAAAGACGTTAAAGCTACTGCCGAGCCATTAACGAAAGAAACATTTACACAACTTTTAAAACCTGGTCATCTTGGACAATTAACATTCACAGGTACTCACTTAAAATACTTACCACCAAATGAATCTCACCATACAAAACAAGAAATGGGATCAATGATGAATATGGAACATGAGAAAAATAAAAGTGAGCAAACGGATCATTCTAACCGTTAGATGTTTGAAAATTTGGAAAACAACATTAGAAATTTTATTTCCGAAAGGAGCTTCGTAAAATATGAATTACTTCGATCGATTCGCTATACCCCATGCAAGTTTAGCAATTTACGCATCAATGATTGCGATTGGTGTGACGGTAATTGCGATTCTTGCAGGATTAACCTATTTTAAGAAATGGGGTTATTTATGGAGAGAGTGGTTAACGACTGTTGATCATAAACGAATTGGTATTATGTATTTACTATCGGCATTACTTATGTTATTTCGTGGTGGTGTTGATGCATTAATGATGAGAGCTCAAACCGCAGTTCCTGAAAATCATTTGTTAGATGCACAGCACTATAACGAGGTCTTTACTACACATGGCCTAGTTATGATTATATTTATGGCGATGCCTTTCATATATGCATTAATGAATTTCGTAGTTCCACTTCAAATTGGAGCACGTGACGTTGCTTTTCCGCGGCTAAATGCATTAAGTTTCTGGTTATTTTTTATGGGGGCGATGCTCTTAAACATTTCTTTCGTAATTGGGGGATCACCTGACGCAGGCTGGACTTCTTATTTCCCACTTGCTGGAAATGAATTAAGTAAATCTGTCGGTACCAATTATTACATGATCGCACTTCAAATCGCAGGACTTGGTACGTTAATTTCCGGTATCAACTTTATCACGACAATTCTTAAAATGAGAGCACCAAGTATCACATTGATGAAAATGCCTATTTTCTCATGGTCAGCTCTAGTTGCTAACGTGATTGTTGTATTTGCTTTTCCGATTTTAACAGTAGCTCTTTTAATGGGAACAATGGATCGACTATTTGGTACAAATTTCTTTACTACTACAAATGGTGGCATGGATATGCTTTGGGCAAACCTTTTCTGGGCGTGGGGGCATCCAGAGGTTTATATTTTAATATTACCAGCATTCGGAGTATACAGTGAGATCATTTCAACCTTTGCTCGCCGTAATCTTTATGGATATAAATCAATGGTAGCTTCAATGGTTATTATATCATTCCTTTCTTTCCTTGTATGGACACATCATTTTTTTACGATGGGTCAAGGGGCTTTAACAAACAGCATTTTTTCGATCACAACTATGGCAATAGCCATTCCAACCGGTGTTAAAATTTTCAACTGGTTATTTACTCTTTGGCGAGGAAAAATCAAATTTACAGTTCCAATGCTCTATTCTGTCGGTTTTATTCCGATTTTCACAATCGGTGGTGTTACTGGTGTAATGTTAGGGATGTCTGCTGCAGACTATCAATATCATAATACAATGTTCCTTGTAGCTCATTTCCATTACACGATTATTCCTGGTGTAGTGTTTGCTATGATTGCAGGAATCACATATTGGTGGCCTAAAATGTTCGGTTTCATGCTAAACGAGCGCATTGGGAAATGGGCGTTTTGGTTTATTGCAATTAGCTTTAATGTAACATTTTTCCCCATGTTCTTTACAGGTTTAAATGGGCAAGCTCGACGAATGTACGCTTACTCAGAATCAACTGGATTTGGACCTTTAAATTTCGTTTCATTTATTGGGGCCATTGGATTAGCTATAGGATTTATACTGATTGTTTATAACATTTATTATAGTACTCGTTACGCATCTAGAAATATTAGCTCTGATCCTTGGGATGCCCGTACGCTAGAATGGGCTACTCACAGTCCAGTACCAGATTATAACTTTGCAATACTGCCTGAAGCAGATTCAATTGAAGCTTTCTGGGATGCTAAAAAAACAGAGAAATCATTATTTAATGGGGAATATAAGAAAATTCATATGCCTAACAACAGCGGCGCTCCTTTTATTTTAAGTTGTCTAATCTTCATATGGGGATTTACGTTTATTTTCAGTATGTGGATTCCTTTAATCGTATCTACAATTAGTATTTTTGGATTTTTGGCCTACCGTTCATTCACAATTGATAATGGCTATTACATTCCTGTAGATAAAATTGTTGAAAAAGAAAAAGAATTGCGAGGTGCTTAATCTTGAAATTAGAAAACTCGCTACCATTAGAGTATAGAACCGAACAAAATCAAATTAATATACTAGGTTTTTGGATCTTTCTTGGAGCAGAAATCATGCTTTTCGGTACATTGTTTGCATCGTATTTCACTTTAGTTCACCGAACTGATAACGGGCCAACAGGTGCACAAATTTTTGAATTAAGTCCGGTATTAATTGAAACGTTTGTACTACTAACATCTAGTTTTGTGATTGGATTATGCGTTCATGCAATGCGATTAGGTCGAAAAAAACCTTTAATGGTTTTTCTTGCAGTCACACTTCTATTAGGTTTAGTTTTTTTAGGCTTCGAAATTACTGAGTTTATGCACTATATTCATATCGGTGCAGACCTTCAAACTAGCGCCTTTACTGCAATACTTATGACTACTTTAGGAACTCACGGAGCTCACGTTACATTTGGCTTTTTCTGGGGTTTATTTCTTCTCCTACAGGTTAAAAAACGTGGTCTGACTCCTGAAACAGCTAATAAAACATTTATCTTCTCACTTTATTGGCATTTCTTAGACGTAGTTTGGATCTTTATTTTCAGCTTTGTGTATTTGAAAGGATTGATGTAACAGATGAGAGAACTATTTCCCCTGAAACAAATCAAAGGCTTTGCCTTCTCATTAATTCTTACTGGAGTCGCTCTTGTAGTCTATTTCTTCAAGCTGTCATTTACAGTTGGAATGACCATCTTGCTAATTACAGCATTTTTTCAAGCTGGGCTTCAATTAGTTGTTTTTATGCACGCGGGTGAAACCAATGATAAACGTGCTATTTATACGAACATCTATTATGCTCTTTCTATCGCATTAGTTACTGTATTTGGCACTTTACTATGTATGATTTGGGGTTATTTATAAGAAAGGCAATTTTTATTAAATACCATGAAATAAAATGGAGGTTATATAATGACAGGCGTATATATCGTTAGTGGGATTATTATTTTTGTGGTGTTTGGAGCTTTTGTATTATCTGTAAATAAAGGTTATGGTGTTAAACATACGATTGATAAAATAGACAAAAATACTATTCATGATCCTAAGGAATAAAAAAGGATGCCATAGGCATCCTTTTTTTATTGTCTTTTTAATAACCTAGCTACATCTTTCCATTTCACTTTTTCACTATAATACATTACCCCGTTTACATAAATACGACTAGCAATACGAGTTAAGATCAAAATTGTTACGATTAAGATTAAAATACTAGCACTTATTTCTATAAAATTCATTTCTCCGCTTACAAATCTAGAAAATGCTACAAGTGGTGCAAAAAAAGGAATGTATGAGCTAATTTGAACAAATGTTCCATTTGGGTTTACTAATGCATTAATACTAATAAAGAACGCTGCTACAACTAAAAATGTCACTGGCATCAGAACCATTTGAAGTTCTTCCGTTCTTGAAACAACTGACCCAATTGCAGCATAAAGTAATCCATAAATTAAATATCCTAGCATGAAATAAACGACAAAAGCGATAATAGTTGGTGCATCTAATGCTTCTAAATCAATTTTCATCCCAATGAATGAAATTGCATTAGTATTCACCCACCCTAATAAATTAGCAAATAAAAATCCTATTCCTAATACAATTAATTGAGTGCAAGCTACAAAGAATACTGCAATGACTCTTCCATATAAAGTCACGACAGGACTTACTTTCGGTAGTATTACTTCCATTACCCTAGAAGACTTTTCAGCTACAATTCCTGTTGCAATTGAGTTTCCATAAATTAGTAGAAACATATAGAGTAAAAATCCAAAAAAGTAAGCTATTCCGAATGTTGCCATCGGATTTTTTAGTACATTTTCATTAACTTCTACTTTTTGTAATAACTTTGCTGCTGATTCAGGCGAAAGCTTTAAGTCTTGGGCCGTTTTATTTAAGTAATTTTGTTGCAATGTCATATTTAACACTGAAAGAGCTTCACTATTTGAAAACTTTTTATATGTATATTGAATTGACGGTACATTATTCTTTTCGGAAATTATCATTAGCCCATCAATTGAACCTTCTTCAACTTGTTTTTTTAAATTCTTTTCTTTCGTTGAATCACCTTGCTCTAATTTAGCAGTTTTAATTGTTTTATTTAAATCCGTAGGATCTAATGAGTAATTAACTGATTTATTTATTAAAACAATTTTATCTTTATCCTTGTTATCTTTTTCCGTACTCGCAAAATACTTTTGTACTCCAAATATTCCAACGACTAATACGAATAAAATAACACTCATAATCATAGTCGCTCTAGCCATCAGACCTTCACGTAAATGAAATAAAAAGACCGTACTAAATTTCTTCATTTATTTCGCCCTCTCTATAAAGATATCATTTAGTGTAGGCTCTAATAATTGAAACTTCTTAATAGAACCCAAGTCCGACTTAATACGATTTAAAATCATAAAAGCTTCCTCATCATTTTTCACTTTTACGTAAATTCCTAATTGCTTTTGTTCATAATTTAAATTATTTGAATCCAGTAACTGTCTGATCGACTCGATATCCTCTAAAATTAAATTTCTATAGCCATATTCTTCTTTTAATCTACTTAAACTACCTTCCGCGACTACATTTCCATTCTTAAGAATACAAACATGTTCGCAAAAAGCTTCAACTTGATCCATACGGTGGCTCGATAATATAACCGTTTTCCCAGCCTGAATTTGTTCGGTAATGATTGAGGCCATTAGCTCCGCATTAACTGGATCTAGCCCACTAAAAGGCTCATCTAAAATAATTAACTCAGGGTTATGTAATAAAGTTACAATTAATTGAATTTTTTGTTGATTACCTTTTGAAAGCTCTCCAGCCTTTTTGTTTCGATAATGTGGTATTTCTAAACGATCTAACCAATACGTTATTGCTTCATCAACCTCTTTATTAGACATACCTTCTAATTTCCCAAAATATTTAAGCTGATCATTTACCTTACTTTTTGTAAATAAACCTCTTTCTTCTGGTAAATAGCCTATCTTAACCTTAGAATTTTTAAATGGGCTACCATCCCAAGTTATTTCTCCGTTTGTAGGTGTAAGAAGCCCTATTAACATTTTTATAGTTGTTGTTTTTCCCGCTCCATTCCTACCTAATAAGCCTAATACACTTCCTGTAGGCAAAGTTAATGACAATTGATTAACGGCATTTGTAGTTCCAAAACTTTTAGAAAGTTGCTTAATTTCTAATGTCATACCTTTTCCCCTTTCTGTAGTTTAAAACAAGATTTAACTTACTCTTGTAAAACTATTTAACAGTATTACTTATATTATTAAGCATACATATAATTATATTTTAATAAAAGGAAAAATTTGTAAATTGTTAAAGATTGTAGAAAAAGAGAATGCTATTTTAGCATTCTCTCTGTACTAATTAATATGAAATACTTCCTGAAATTAATAATCCAACTGTAACACTTAACGTGAATAATAAAATAGCTACTGCAATATTTCCCTCTTCAACCTTTTTAGCAAATGATACTTTTGGAAATAATATAAATTCAGCAATCCAATATGTAACCATTTGAGCTAAGACACCAATTAAGCTCCAAATAATAAAGTCTGTGAAACTTACTGAATACTTTGCGGAAGACATAATGACAATTGCTAACCCAACTAGCTTCCCAGCTAATTTTAATGCAACAGCAATATTGCCATCCTCTAATATTAATTTTTGCTCACTCATTTTTGTGCTAAAAGTAAATGCTATAAATCCAATAAATAAGAGAATTAGTCCTGAACCTAAATAAAGCAATGTACTAACGAAACTTTCCATTTAATTTCTCAACTCCTGACTAACTTTATTTTTCATCATCAACAATTCCTACGGGTAAAAAACAACTTTCATTACCGGTAATAATATTTCCTGCACGGACACCAATGGCACCATATTCTTCTTTAATTAGAAAACTACCTACCAATATATGTAAATCTAACATTCCTTCGGGGGTCATAACTTTTCTCTTCGGTAAAGGCGCAAATTGTTGATATACCATTACTTGATCCCGATAATTATTTTCTTTACTTTGTTGGTAAATTCCATCATTTATAATCTTGATTGAATCTCCTTCACGACCGAATGCTGGTTTCTCAACATATGGAAGTTTATTTTCAATAAAGTAATCCGGCTCTAAGAAAGTAGGTAAGAAATATTTACGAATCATGTCATGCTCTTTGCTTGTATACACATCTGATTTTTCTAAATGTAAATTCCATATTAATGCTTGAACAGCTTTTGATTGTAGTAAAAATGAAGAAAGAGGATTAAAGATAATTAATTTACCACTTTTTACAAGCTCTAATAATGATAAACCAATTTTTGTACCATCTGGAGATTGATCCAGCTCAAGCTGTTCAATAGGATACGTTTGGCGATAAAGTATGTGTATTCTTTCCCCTTTTGGTGTATACAGTCCATCATTTTCAACGATTTGTAATTCTTCTAATGGAATTAACTGACTTTTACCTTCGTATAAAGATTGAATATACTTTGTTGTTTTCCAATCTTCTTCATGACCTCCATGAGCAGTAAAGACAATAATCGGCTGATCTAGACCTTTTATACTTTTATTCACGATTTGATTTATGACTTTAGATAATTTAAGCTCACTTTGTTCATTTGGATTTTTTAAATTGAAATAATCCGTAATAAATCCATTAACATGGTGTGTTTCCATTATAAAAGTTGGTGTATCACTATTACATTCATAATGTTTCCATCCAAATTCAGTACAAACAAGATCTATCCTTCTAATAATCCCTTCACTTTCAATCGTTTTATGACGTAAATAAGGGACAATTTCCTTCGAATAACCAAGCATATAAAAAATATCATCTGGAAGCTGCCTCATTAAACTAGCAGTCTTATCATAAATTTTACCAATTTGTTCAGTTATCAAATGAATTTCATCTACTTGCTTTTTTGTAAATGGATAGTAGTCCAATAATGCATAATATGAATCTTGTAAATCAGCCCAAAATTCTGGTAGTTTATTAAAAATTTCCTTACGCTTTTGTTGATGATTTTGCAAATTGGCATTATCCATTTTTAACCACCAAATCCTCCAAATGAGCCTTTTCCAAAACCACTTTTCTTAGAAGACGAAGTATGACCTGCATAACTACTAGAAGATTTATAGCTTTTGTATGATGGACTACCATGTAGTGCTTTTCTCGTTGGAAAAAATATCCCCCCATGATAGTAACTATGATAATAATGACTGTTATGGTCATCACATACCCAAACACCTTCGTCATCATCGAATTCCCAATCACGGCAATCGTCATTTTTCGGCTTATCCGGAATATTTGCATTTTGTGTAGAACCACAGCCGGCTAATGTACTTGCTGCTAATCCACTAGTTAATGCGATACTAACTTTTTTCATTAATAATGATGATTTTGACATATGGATCTCCCTCCACAAATTATACGTTCTATTCTATACTAAACTAACCAGACTCTTACTGTATATAAAAACTAGCAACTAGCAAAACTTGAAAAAACGAATTAACTCCCACTAATCAGATGTTCCCCTGAACAATGTTTTTTGACATTTGATTGTCCATTTAATGATATAAATTCATACAATTCTATCCTAGACTTTGTTATATACTTATGTATATACAATTTTAAAAGGAGTCTTACCATGTTTAATACAGACAATATTTTTGTTCTTGAATATCGATTAGTTGACGGTGATCTTACAAGACCTATTTACCATTTTCCTTTTTTATCAAAAGTTCAAATCTTTACAAGAAGATACTGTGATTATTTTATATTAAACGGTTTCGTATACGAGAACAGGGGCTCTTATATTGAAGAAGACCGCTATGTCATTGAAGTAATTGAATCTGACTTGGAAAACACTCCTTTTTATACCTCAAATAGACCGCTTGGAATCGAGATTAGGGATGTTGATACGTTTGAAGAGATTCATTTTTATGGAAGCGGAGATGAATCAGATCTACTTTCGTGGCTTCAATCAACATATCTCACAATCGATCATCAAGTTTATGAGCAAATTTCTAATGAAGTTGATCAAGACCGTGATACTTACGTTATGTATGTGAAACCTTATATAGAATAATAAAAAGAGCTAACTAAGTTTCTAATCCTAGTTAGCTCTTTTCTATATATTTAGTTCAAGCTTCATCAAGTCTTTACATTGTAACCCATTTTCCCATATTTCCTCTTCATAATGATGAATAAAAAAATCATGAAAAATTGTTGTTAATTGAAATCCACATTTTTGATACAATGCTATTTGGTAAATACTTGAATTACCAGTACATATTGAAATTTTAGAATAACCTAGTTTCTTAGATTCCCTTATTCCTAATTGGATTAAACTTTTTCCAATCCCTTTCCCTTGAAAGGATGGATCGACTGCAATATTTTTTATTTCAGTCTCATGATTAGAATTCTCTACTAGAACCATTACACCTACAACTAAATTTTCTATAACCGATTCATAAATATTACTCTTATGAATATATTCATCTACCATTTTTTTTGACGGATCAGCTAGTAACAAAAGCTTCCAATGTTCATCTGTTAGAGAATGCACTTCTTTTAAATGAATCATTTGTTTCCCTACTTTTTTAATCTGGCTTTTAAATAATTTATCGTATCATTCGTAGATTTTTGTATCGAAAGATTCGTAAATCCATGATTTCCGTTCTTGAGAGCAATCAAAGTAACCATTTTTGGATTCTTTTTAGCGAATCTTTCCGACTGACTAAAAGGAACAAGCTTATCGCCTGTACCATGTACTATAAAAATTGGAATTTTGGTATGTTCTACATATTGTATTGGACTCATTCGATTATACTCATCTGTCATTTGCCCTACGGTACTGTTCATATATTTATCAACAATTTCTGTACTTCTAGAAGAAGGTGATTGATTCATAGTTGTTAAATCTGATATAGGATACCAAGCTATTATATACTTTAATTTATTTTGTATATCAGGCTGAAGACCAGTTAATAAGGCTAAATGACCTCCAGCTGAAGCACCTGCCAAACCGATTTGCTTTCGATCAATTCCTAATTCAGTTGAATTTTTATAAATAAAATTTATTGCCGTTTTCACATCACGTACAGGAAAATCATAAGAATAATTTTCTTTAGAATAAAGTGTATAATCAATACTAATTGCAGTATAGCCATCATTCACAATTTCATTAAAAATCGTTTTCCAGCGTTTGTTTAACTCTTTGCTTCCATACCTCCAAGAACCACCATGAACAAATATTAACGTAGGTGAAGGACCACGAAAATTTTTAGACCGGTATATATCAAAGGTTTGCGGAACTTCAACAGGGTTTGTGTAACGCACATCTCTTTGTACAATAACATCTTTACTTACAATTATCTTTTTTTTAGGCTTATGATGAAAACCATTAAATCCAACAAATGCAATAACAAAGATGACTAATGCTAAAATGACTTTCTTCAATCCACTTCACCTTTCAATTAAAAAAGAGACTAACTCGATTATGTAATCTCAAATAACTTTTATGTAGAATTACTATTTTAAAACCTACATAAATCATTAAAAATACGATAATGATGATAGCCTCTAATTACTTTATTTAATAACTGTCACGTACAAAATTCCCCAAATTAGAAATACAGCACAAACTGCAAATAATATTTTTGCCAACTTTTCCATCGTAGATCCCCTTTAGACCTTTTACCTTATTTTAAATCAACTACTGTAACACCTATTCCACCTTCAGATGCTGCTCCATATCGATAGGATTTAACCGATCTGTGTTTTTTTAAGTATTCCTGTACACCTTGTCGTAATGCACCAGTTCCTTTTCCATGAATAATATTAATTCTTGGGTAACCAGCTAATAAAGCATCGTCGATATATTTTTCAACACGAATTAACGCATCTTCATATCGTTCTCCTCTTAAATCTAATTCTAGATTTACATGGAAATCCTTCCCTTTTACTGATGTTACAGTTCGTTCTTTTACTTCTTTCGGTGTACTAATATATTCAATATCATTTTCTTTAACCTTCATCTTAATAATTCCAAGCTGAACTTGCCACTCACCATCACTAATTTGTTCAAGTAGAGTACCTTTTTGATTAAAGCTTATGACTTTTACTTCGTCACCTTCACGGAGTTTTCTTTGTTTCTTTGGAGCTGCTTGAGGAATTGTTTTCTTAGGAGCATAAGGAATTGCCCCTTCTAAACGAGTTCTCGCCTCAATTAATTCATGATCCTTAATTGAAGATAACTCGCTAGCTTTTAGCTCTCTAAGTTCTTTAATAATATCCTCAGCTTCTTGTTGTGCTACTTTAATACGTTTTTTCGCTTCTTCCTGTGCACCACGATATAATTCATCACGGTGTTCGTAGAATTCCATCATCTGCTTCTGTAAGTCTTTGAAAATACGTTCTGATTCTTTACGGAAGTCTTCTGCTTCTTTCCATTCAGATTCTGCACTTTTTCTACTTGTTTCTAAAGATGCAATCATATTTTCAACTTCATTGCTTTCTTCACTTATATGATTTCTTGCTTTTTCAATTACACGATTTGATAAGCCTAATCTTCTAGAAATCTCAAAAGCATTACTTCTACCAGGAACCCCGATCAATAATCGATAAGTCGGACTTAATGTTTCTACATCAAATTCAACACTTGCATTCATCACATGCTCTCGATTGTAACTATATGCTTTAAGTTCTGGATAATGTGTAGTAGCTACTACTCTAGCTCCAAATTCACTTACTTCATCCAAGATTGAGATTGCCAAAGCTGCTCCTTCTCCAGGATCAGTTCCAGCTCCTAATTCATCAAATAAAACAAGGCTATTATGATTGACATATTTTAAGATATCTACAATGTTTACCATATGAGAAGAAAATGTACTTAAGCTCTGTTCGATTGATTGCTCATCACCAATATCAGCAAAGATTTGCTCAAATACACAAATTTCTGAACCATCTAACGCAGGAATTTGTAAACCAGATTGTGCCATTAAAACACAAATCCCGATTGTTTTTAATGTAACAGTTTTACCCCCTGTATTTGGACCAGTAATAACAATCGTTGAAAAATCCTTACCTAATTCAATATCATTTGCAACAACCACATCTCTAGGAATGAGTGGATGACGCGCTTTTTTTAATTTAAAGTATCGGTCATTGTTTAAAATTGGTTTACTTGCTTTTATAGCATGTGAATAATTTGCTTTTGCAAATAAGAAATCCATTTCAGCTAGAATTTCAACGTTTTGTAATAAATCGGCTGATGCTTCCGCTACTTGACCTGTTAATGCCATCAGTATTTTTTCAATTTCTTGCTCTTCTTTTACTTTAGCTTCTTGTAGACTATTGTTTAATGTTACTACAGCTTGTGGTTCAATGAATAACGTTTGACCAGATGAAGATTGATCATGAACAATACCACCATAAACATGGCGATACTCTTGTTTTACGGGAATAACAAAGCGGTCATTACGAATTGTAACAATCGCATCTGATAACATTTTTTGTGCATTTGTTCCTCTAGTTAAGCTTTCTAACTTTTCACGAATGCGTGCCTCAGCTGTTCGAACTTGTCCACGAATCATACGAAGTGTCACACTTGCATCATCTAAAACTTCACCATTGTCGCCAATTGCCGCTTTAATATTTTTATCTAGTTCTAGTAATGGAATAATCTGTTCGCTTAATGATTCTAAATATGGAATCTCTACTTCACTTTCGATCAGTCCTTCAATAAAGCGAATCATTTGACGTCCGGCATACGTAACACCTGAAATCGCTATTAACTCAGTTGGTGAAAGCGTACCACCAATATCTGCTCTTTTTACTTGCATTCTAATGTCAGTTAATCCACCAAGTGGAACATTCCCTCTTAGACGAATAACTTTCACTGCTTCGTCAGTTGATTCATGAAGATCGACAACTTCATCAAAATCTGTACTAGGTAAAAGGTTTTTAATCCGTTCCTTACCTAATGATGATGAAGCGTGTTTAATCAATTGCTCTTTTATTTTATCGTACTCTAAAACTCTTAACGTACGTTGCATACCCCGAACCTCCTTACACTCGACCACGTTTCCTTTCAATCAAACTTAAAAGTTCGTGTAATTCAAATGTATTTACAATATTTTCTCTTTTTAACCAAGCCTTCTTGGCCGCACTTACTCCGACAGACATATGCTCTAGCATATCAATATTATGTGCATCAGTATTAATTGATAGCATTACACCAGCTTCTTGAGCCATCATCAACATTTCTTTATTTAAATCTAATCGATTTGGATTTGCATTTAATTCTAAAATTGTACCTGTTTTTTTCGCCACAGAAATTAGTTCCTCAGCATTTACTTTATAACCAGCTCTTCTGCCAATTTTTCGACCTGTTGGATGTCCAATCATGCTAACGTAAGGATTTCTCATTGCATTTTTTAAACGCATCATGATTGTTTCTTCATCTTGACTAAAGCTAGAATGGATTGATGCAATAACAAAATCAAGTGAACGTAATACATCATCTTCGTAATCTAATGAACCATCCGGTAAAATATCCATTTCTACCCCATGAAGAATTGTAAAATCAGTGTATTTTTCATTTACACGCTGAATCTCTTCTTTTTGCTTCCATAGACGTTCAGGTGTTAAACCATTCGCTACCTTTAAATATTGTGAATGGTCTGTTATTACAATATATTTATAGCCTTTTGCACGGCACGCATCTGCCATTTCTTCAATCGAATATCCACCATCACTCCAAGTAGAGTGCATATGTAAATCAGATTTAATATCTTCTAAACGAATCAATGGATAATTATTTGTAAAGGTTGAAACTTCCTTTCCATCCTCACGAATCTCAGGCGGGAAACATGGTAAATTAAAGTGAGCATAAAAATCTTCTTCATTTTCAAACGTTAAAACCTCTCCAGTCTTAACATTCTCAACGCCATATTCACTAATTTTTTCATCACGATCTTTCGCTAATTGACGCATTGCAACATTATGGTCTTTTGAACCTGTAAAGTGGTGTAGTGTTGTTGCAAACTCCTTTGGTTGAATAATGCGGAAATCAACAGAAATCTCATATTCAACACCTTTTAATACAAGTGAAACCTTTGTATCACCTTGTGCGATTACTCGAATAATGTCAGGCATGGAAAGTAATTGTTCTTTTATGCTTTCTGGTTTCGTGGATGCGATAATAAAATCTAAATCCTTTACAGTTTCACGTACTCTTCGTAAGCTCCCTGCTCTAGAATATTTCTCTACATCATTCATTTCTGCTAAATAAGTTTCAATTTTACTAGCAATCGGTAAAACATCAGCTAACGGTAAACGTTCAGGCTGCTTTCCGAATTCTTCGATCGATTCTAAAATATTTTTCTCTGTCTTCTTCCCGAATCCAGCTAAACCTTGTAACTTACCGCTTAAACATGCTTCCTTTAACTGCTCCATGCTTTCAATTTGTAATGATTGATAAAGCTTTGCTACTTTTTTGCCACCTAATCCTGGTAGTCGTAATAAAGGCAGTAAAGTTTTCGGTAATGATTCTTGTAATTCTTCTAACACTGAACTTTTTCCAGTTTCAATGTATTCTAAAATAACTGCAGAAGTACCTTTACCAATTCCTTTTATTGCAGTGAAATCATCAATTTGCTCAAGACTTCTTTCATCCGTTTCTATTGCATTTGCTGCTTTTCGAAAGGCCGATATTTTAAAGGTATTTTCACCTTTTAATTCCATATAAGTTGCAATTTGTTCTAGTAATTTAATTAATTCCTTTTTATGCATCTTAGTCACCTACTTAATTTACTTATACCGTAAAATTTGGTTGATCGTTTCGTTCTATTAAAGAATTTCTGAGCTAGATAACCCGCTCCATAACTCCTTCAATTGACTTGATACAAATGGCGTATGTTGAACCATCACATAAGCGATATTTGATTTATGTAATAATATGTGAAGTGAATCGACTGGAATGATTAAAGCAATAAATAATGCCAGTAACGAAAACAAATAAACTTCAATAAAGCCTAAAATTCCTCCTAAGAAAGAATTCAATTGCTTTAAAACTGGTAATTGAAACACTCCGTTTAATAAAGAACCAAGAAAAGATATAACAATTCTTGTCCCAATAAACAACAATGCAAATGCAATAATTTCATAAATAAATTGCTCTACATTTACGATCTGACTTCCACTTATGTGAATTGGAAATATTTTTTTAAGCGAAGTAGCTACCTGTTCATAATAATGATAAGCTAAATATAAGGATAGTAAAAAACCTATTATGCGTATTAGACTGCTAATAAACCCTCTTTTCCATCCTGTTAAAATTCCTAAAATAAATATAATAATAATAATTAAATCAATCATCGTTGTTCTTCTCACTTTTCGTTTCTTTTTCAAGTAGTAGTTTTTCGAGCAATTCAGCTCTTTCTTGTAATTTTAGATAATCACTAACAATATTAATTGCCGTTAAAACAGCTAATTTATTTGTATCTAAAAATGGATTTTTATGATTTATTTCTTTCATTTTTTCATCTACAATTGAGGCAACACGGCGAATATGCTCAGTTGACTCATCACCAGTAATTGAGTAATGTTGCCCATAGATAGTCACATTTAGTTTTTGTTTTGATGAAGAATTGGACAACTTCATACCTCCATTCAGCTATAAACATTCTAACCTTAACTATAACATGAAATTCAATACAAACGAAAGTATTGGAAATTATACAAAATAAAGGGGAAATATATGTCAAACATTGTTTTAACTGTTTCTCAGGATACTCTTTTAAAAATGAAAGATTATTATCAAAATAGTCTTCAACCCAAAGTACCACAAGGTGGAATCTTTATGGCTAAGCCTTCAGGATGTACCATCACGGCTTATAAGTCAGGAAAGGTAATGTTTCAAGGTTCAAATTGTGATGCTGAGGCAAATAAGTGGGAAGGTAAATCTGCTACACAAGCACCTAAGAAAGTAAATACGAATTCTACTTTGCCATCTAATTTTTCTAGTCTTGCAGTCATTGGAAGCGATGAAGTAGGAACAGGTGACTACTTTGGTCCTATGACAGTAGTTGCATCCTTCGTTGAACCAAGCCAATTTGAATTATTAAAAGAATTAGGTGTAAAAGATTCTAAAGAATTAAATGACGATGAAATATGTAAAATTGCTAAAGAAATCATTCATGTTGTTACATATAGCCTTTTAGTATTACACAATGAAAAATATAATGCCATGCAGGAAAAAGGCTATAATATGAACAAATTAAAAGCTTTATTACATAATCAAGCAATTCGAAACATGATTTCAAAATTGGAAGGAAAAAAATATGATGCAATTTTAATTGATCAATTTACTCCTCCAAATTTATATTATGGTTATTTAAAAGGGACGAAAGAAGTTATTCGAGACAAAGTTCAATTCGCTACAAAAGCAGAAGGAATTCATTTATCTGTTGCTGTTTCCTCGATCCTTGCTCGTTATGCTTTCTTACAACAAATGGATCTATTAAGTGAAAAAGCTGGGATGACCCTACCTAAGGGTGCAGGTGCAAAAGTCGACCAAGCTGCTGCAAAATTTATTCGGTTAAAAGGTTTTGATGCACTTAGAAGTTTTACAAAACTACATTTTGCGAATACAGAAAAAGCAATGAAGCTTGCAAAAAAATCTTAAAAAACCAAGCAAAAATGGCAACTACGTCGAGTTTTTTTCTCCGTTGTTATATTTCTTAATGTACAAAAAAAAGCTTTATTCTAAATGAAAACTTCATTTAGAATAAAGCATCTACAATAAATATAATAAAGCCTAAAAAACAAGCTACTTGCTTTTGTTTCTTATATCGAAGCATCGGTTTAGATAATAAAAAGATGCAAATTAAAAATCCAAATGGTATCGGTAACCAAAATAATCGAAATGGTAAAGATGCTAGTACATAATAACCGATCAGCTGAAAACCAAGATTACTAACATCACGCTTAATGGCATCTTTATATACAGCTAACACTCCAACTAACAATCCAACATAAAGTAAAAAGATTAACATCAAGCCACCTCCAAGATTGTCCTACTATTAAACTATTCATACATGGCTTGTCTAAAGACACATAAAGAAAAATGTTTATACATATTCATAACTTAGTAGAAACGAAGGAGGCGTATTTAGATGAATAACTTATTAAACGAATTTAGTAGCCTAATTCAGACCGTTCCAAAAATCATGATTGCTTTAACAAATACAGATTTTAAGCCAAATCCTACAAAGTGGTCTAAAAAAGAAATATTAGGTCATCTTTGCGATTCTGCAACAATGAACCACAAACGATTTATCGAAAGATTAATATCAAATGAAGAATTAAATTTAGAGCTTTATAAACAAAATTCATGGGTAGAATTAAATGATTATCAAAATTGCTATACAATAGACGAAGTTATTACTTTATGGACTGCACTTAATAAACGGTTTAAAAATGTACTAGATAATGTTACGGAAGAACAATGGAAATTTGAATATATAATCAATCAAAATGAAAAAGTTACATTAAGCTGGTTATTTACAGATTATATTGATCATCTGAAACATCATCTGAACCAAATTTTAGAATAGAATTAAGGAGTCGTTATGAAATTTCAAGTGAAGAAAAATCCTGTATTAGTCGTTCTAATTCTTAGCTTAGTTCCAATCTTTCTTTCAATTCCAATTATTAGTATTGTTGAAGGGAAAACTGAAGGGATTATTATGAGTCTTGTTGTCTTTGTTCTTTTATTACCAGTACTAATTATTTTAGTATGGGCATTGTTTAAAACATATCATGAAATCACGGACACCGAACTCACATCAACTTTTGGTTTTATAAAATATAACTTTCCTTTAAATGAGATTAGGACCGTTGGCTTTTCAAATAATCCAATTTCATCTCCATCATGGACTTTCAAACGATTAAAAATTGAATATAAAAACTATGGAATTGCTTTACTTTCACTACCAAAAGATGAAGAAATGTTTTTACAAGAAATAAAAAAACATTGCCCATCTGCTACTGTTTTAAATCGTCAAGGAAAAGAGATAGGTACAACAGTCTTAAATTAGGTAATAGGCTTTAAAAATAAATTTCCTAAAGGAAGTTGAGTGATGTTCATTTCCACTACAGGATTCTCGCTTTCCATGGGGCGAAACCTGAGCCTCCTCGGCAAGCCTGCGGGGTCTTTAGCCTTTCCGCATTTCCCATAGGAGTCGAGCATCCTTTCGTTCCAATTAACTTATCCTTCAAAAAAAGTATTCATTAAAAACGATTTAAATTTAATCAGTTTAACGACAAATTCAAAAAAAGCATCGTCTTATAAGATTTGATTTCATTTTTCTAAAAATTAGTATTTAATCGTTTAAACTTATAAAAAGATGATCTAAGTAATGATTTGAGTTTGACGGAGTTATAAATATTGCTCAAAAATACTAACTTTTATATTCTTAAAAGAACATCAAAAAATACTAACTTATCATCAATAAAGTTCACTTAATGACCTTTTTTTATATTGACCGTTATATTTTTCAACACACTGAAGGGATGTCTCTATGAGACATCCCTTTTTATTTAATTATTAATATATTTCTCAAAAACATACCCGAAGTCTTTAACTTTATACTGCTCTCTTGATTTCATTAACCATTCAAAAGCAGCTTCATTAATTTCTTTAAAACTGTTTACTAAAGAATTCTCGTTAGATGTTACACGACCTAATGTTGTGGAAGCTAATTCAATACTTTCTTTTGCATAGCCAAGCGCTAACTCGTTTTCATGGCTAATTTCCGCAATCATTAGTAAAGCTTTATATAGATCTTTTAATTCTTCAATAAACTTTTTATGAACATCAATTGAAAACTCTCTACCACCAATATTGAATTTAATTTCAACATCTAAATCAATTGTACCCGCTGTTTCAAGCACTACATGTGAAATCTTATGAGTATGATAATTATAACGATGTAGAGTACGTTTCTTGCTAATTGCACTAGTACCATCTAGATGTATTAATGCTTTATTTGTAAAACAATACTCATCTGATTTTGATTTAATTAAAAAGTAAATTTTCTCATCATCTTCATGCATTACATAATCATCAGAATCAACCTTATCGTAATTTTTCGGTTCAATAACACTACCTACATCACTTAAACCAAGCATATCTGCAGCAACTTTACCAAACATTAAATTCCCTCCAGTTAAGGGCAGGTCTCAAGGGTACAGAAATGCAGTGATTTTTGAAAATCTTAGAAATTCTTTTCTGCATTACCTACTTCCTAATGCCCAGTTTTATTTTTTTTATTCATAATAATTATACAATAATTACGTCGATTAGAAGATAACAAACACTACATAAAGGAATTTTTTTCCATAAATTTTGTTTTTTCCTCCTCTTAGACTCTATAACACATCTATACTTTCCTATTATTTCTACCTTTCCAGTTCTATCCCAACTTTTCCTGTACTTCCTGCTCTTACCATTCCTGAATTTAATATTGAACACTTCCCTAGTTGCAGACTATAATTAGAAGGTGACTGTTTAAATTACGTTCTTTAACAAAGAACATTATTATATGAAAATGAAAATATAGAAAAGGTGTCGATCAATGAGTATTTTAACTGTAAAAAACTTAAGCCACGGATTCGGTGATCGTGCAATTTTTAACGATGTATCGTTTCGTTTATTAAAAGGAGAACATATTGGACTAGTTGGTGCAAATGGTGAAGGTAAATCAACTTTCATGAATATTGTTACTGGAAAATTACAGCCTGACGAAGGTAAGGTGGAATGGTCTAAAAAAGTCCGTGTTGGTTATTTAGATCAGCATGCTGTATTGCAACCAGGTATGTCTATTCGTGACGTATTAAAAAGTGCTTTCCAATATATGTTTGATATGGAAAATGAAATTAATGATTTATATGTAAGAATGGCTGATGCAACTCCTGAAGAAATGGAGAAAATGCTTGAAGATGTAGGTGTTCTTCAAGATACTTTAACAAATAATGATTTCTATATTATTGATGCTAAAGTTGAAGAAATTGGTCGAGGTTTAGGTTTAGAAGATATCGGACTTGATCGTGATGTAACGGAACTTTCTGGTGGTCAACGTTCAAAGGTTCTA
Source organism: Gottfriedia luciferensis (assembly GCF_002156865.1). Lineage (GTDB taxonomy): Bacteria > Bacillota > Bacilli > Bacillales > Bacillaceae_G > Gottfriedia > Gottfriedia luciferensis. Next base: position 112,362 of record NZ_NCTA01000005.1, read on the forward strand.
CTATCAAAACTTCTATTAGAAAAACCAGACATTTTATTACTCGATGAGCCTACTAACTATTTAGATGAGCAACATATTGAATGGTTAAAACGTTATTTACAAGAGTATGAAAATGCATTTATTTTAATTTCACATGATATTCCATTTTTAAATAGTGTAATTAACTTAATTTATCATATGGAAAACCAAGAATTAAATCGTTACGTAGGTGATTATGATAATTTCAAAGCAATTCACGAAATGAAAAAATCACAATTAGAATCAGCATATAAACGTCAACAACAAGAAATCTCTGAACTAAAAGATTTCGTTGCTCGTAATAAAGCTCGTGTTTCTACTCGTAATATGGCAATGTCTCGCCAAAAGAAACTTGATAAAATGGATGTAATTGAGCTTGCACGTGAAAAGCCAAAACCAGAATTTCAATTTAAACCGGCCCGTACTTCAGGCAAATTAATATTTGAAGCAAAAGATTTAGTAATTGGTTATGATGAACCACTATCAAAACCGTTAAATCTGCGTATGGAACGTGGACAAAAAATTGCTTTAGTTGGTGCTAACGGTATCGGTAAAACGACTTTAATGCGTAGTTTGCTTGGCGATATTAAACCAATTTCTGGTGAAGTTGAGCGCGGCGAATTCCTTCACATTGGATACTTCGAACAAGAAGTTAAAAGTGATAATAATAAAACATGTATCGATGAAGTTTGGGATGAGTTCCCTTCAATGACTCAATATGAAGTTCGTTCTGCACTTGCAAAATGTGGTCTAACTACAAAACATATCGAAAGTAAAGTTACTGTACTAAGTGGTGGAGAAAAGGCAAAAGTACGTTTATGTAAATTAATCAATCAAGAAACAAACCTATTAGTTCTCGATGAGCCTACTAACCATTTAGATGTAGACGCAAAAGACGAACTAAAACGTGCGTTAAAAGAGTACAAAGGTAGCATTTTAATTATCTGTCACGAGCCTGAATTCTACGAAGGATTAGTTACGGATGTATGGAATGGAGAAAACTGGACTACTAAGGTGTTTTAATTAAAAACAGATTGAATAAAAAAGAGAGACTTTTCAGTCTCTCTTTTCAGTGTGTAGACAAAGTCTTTTATCTGATATTCAGACTGATTGAAAACGTTTCCTTTCGAGGCGCGAAGCCTGGTGAGGAGCGGAGTTACCCTTAAACGGTAATGAGCACCACAGGCGGGCGAAGCAACGAAAAAAGCGAGCGTTTGGCGGGCAGTCTCTCTTTTTATTTTATCATCGTTTAAAGTGAAATAATTTGACTAAGCTTAGAAGTCCATTCAGTCGGATGTTTTCTTTTCTTTGTTCCCTTTGGCATTACACTAATATAACCGATATGAAGCGCTCCTAAAATTTTTCGATTTTCAGGAATGCCCATTTCTTTATAAAATTGTTTATCAAAAATATAAGGATTAGTGCGCCAAACCATTCCAATGTTTTTTTCCCAAGCCGCTAATTGTAAATTTTGTACAAATGCGCAAGTAGCTCCAATTGCTTCTAAATTTTTCTTTTCATTATCAGAATGATCGGTCGTTATAATTAAATGCATAGGTGTATCGATAATATATGTTTTAAAAAATTCGGTTGATTTTTTGATTTTCTCAATTGTATATGTTTCGGTCAATTCCATTCTTTCATAACTATCAACAATTTTTGAAGCATAATATTCTTTTTCTTTTTCTTCTGAAATCATAATGAATTGCCAAGGCTCTTCTTTGCTATGGAACGGAGCATAAGATGCTGCTTCAAGTAGCTCCATTAAAACCTTAATATTAATTGGATCTTTTTTTGTCTCTCTGATTGTTCTTCTATTTTTAATAAAATCTAATATGGACATTGAACGATTTCTCCTTAGTCTCTAAATAATCTCTAAATTCATTATAAATGTAAATGATAATCATTATCAATAACTGTTTTATATTATTACAATCAATACTATCTATATGTGGCCATATCTGGAAAGATTGTATAATATTTAAATTATCTTTAATAAATAGGCTTTGTTAAAAAAGAAGGTTGATTTCCGTTCCAGGATGCTCTCAAGAGCAGGAACAAGGAAAGGCAGGATTAAGGAGAAAGGAAAAAAGATTAAAAGACATTAGAGATTTTATTCCTACCTTATAAGTTACCCCTACTTTCCCTGCCTTGCCTGCTCTTCCTGCTCTTAAGTTCTCCCACCATCCACTCCAATCAATGTCTTTTAATATTCTAAACTTTAAATTCTCTAAAATGTTTTTTGTATAAAATCAACAATTAATATTAACAGAGGCAATAAATAAAGACAGGTATTGAAGATTTTTTTCTTCAACACCTGTCTCTTTTTACATCTCTTTTGGAGCACGAATCCCTAATAGTCTTAGACCTTCTTCTAAAACAATTGAAACAACTTTGATTAAAGATAATCTACTTTCGAGTTGGTCATCATTTGTTAGAATATGTGTATTTCCATAATATTTATTAAAACTTTGTGCTAAATCAATTGTATATTTAGCGATGACAGATGGCTCAAATTGCTCAATGCTACGTGACACTTTATTTGGAAACTCCAATACAAGCTTAATGATTTCCCAGCTATAAGCATCGTCAAGTCCTTCTTGTTTACTTAAATCCTTTGAATTAGCTTTTTCTAAAATTGAATTTGTTCTAGCAATTGAGTATTGAACGTAAGGCCCTGTTTCACCTTCAAATTTTAGCATTTGTTCTAGTGAAAACTCGATATTATTCATACGATCATTTTTTAAATCCTGGAATATGATCGCGCCTACACCTACCATTTTGGCAACTTCATCTTTATTTTTTAAAGTAGGATTTTTTTCAGCAATATTTTGACTTGCAAGGTTAATTGCTTCTTCAATTACTTTTTCTAAAAGGACGATTTTACCTTTTCGTGTAGACATTTTTTTACCATTTTGTAGGATTAGACCAAATGGTACATGAACCATATCTTTTGACCAAGTGTACCCCATTTTATCCAAGACAGTAAACACTTGCTCAAAATGTAACGCCTGTTCACCACCAACTACATAAACCGCTTTATCGAAATCGTATGTTTCTTTTCTGTAAAGTGCCGCTGCCAAATCTCTAGTAGCATATAATGTAGCACCATCTGATTTTCGAATTAAACATGGCGGTAATTCTTTTTCTGTCAACTCAACAACGTCAGCACCGTCAGATTCAACTAATAAGTTTTTTTGCTCTAGTAGCTCAATAACTCGATCCATTTTATCATTGTAAAAAGCTTCACCGTTAAAACTATCAAAATTAACACCCAATAAATCGTAAACTAACATGAATTCTTTAAGTGACTCATCACGGAACCATTTCCATAATTGTAGAGCTTCTTCATTTTTTTCTTCTAATTGCTTAAACCAACTTCTTGCTTCTTCTTCCAAATGTGGTTCATTTTCAACGACTTCATGAAACTTAATATATAATTTTAATAACTCTTTTATAGGGTTCTCTTTTACATCTTCTTCATTGCCCCAAAGTTTATAAGCTACAATTAATTTTCCGAATTGAGTTCCCCAATCTCCAAGGTGATTAATTTTTACAGATTTATAACCATTTTTTTCTCCTATTTTAGCAATCGAATTTCCAATCATCGTAGATCGTAAATGTCCCATTGAAAATGGTTTTGCAATATTTGGAGAAGAACAATCAATTGCAATTGTCTTTCCAATTCCAACTTCTTGATTACCATATTCATTCCCTTGACTTAGAACTAAATCTATTACTTGCTTACTTACCAACTTTTTATTCAAAAAACAGTTTACATACGGTCCATTTGCTTCTACTTTTTCTATCAAATCATGTTCAATTTGTGGTGCAATTTCTTTGGCAATTAATACAGGCGATTTTTTTAATGCTTTTGCTAATTGGAAACATGGAAATGCCAAATCACCTTGATCTGAATAATTCGGTTTTTCAATAAGTGAAATGATTTCGGTTAAGGTTAATTTTCCATTCAACGCTTTTTCGATTTGTTGGCTATACATTTCTAAATAATTCATTTTCTCATTCCTTTCTAATCATTTAAGAAGCAAAATAAAAAACCCGTCTCTATACTAAGAGACGGGTTTAAAAATCCGCGGTACCACTCTAATTGTTCAACTAAATTGAACCAACTTTAAAATTTGTTAACGAGGTCTTCCCCGGCAAAGTCCTACTATTATTTCAGACCGCAATTCCGAAGTGCGCTTCACCTTATCCATTCTATTAGGCTTCCACCATCCCTAACTCGCTAAAAAATAAAAATAAGATTACTCTCTTCTTCATAAAATTTGTAATATTCATTTTAATTATTTAATCATATTCAAGGTAGAAATACAATAATCTTTTTAACCTTTAAGAATGACACCATTTGTTGACAACCTTAATAACATAGAAATTGAGGTGGATAATATGAAAAATAATGCGATTACTTTAAGCCTTTGTATGATTGTCAAAAACGAAGAAGCAGTACTTTCCAGATGCTTATCATCTATATCTAATATAGTAGACGAAATTATTATTGTTGATACTGGTTCAACCGACAAAACAAAAGAAATTGCTAAAAATTTTAATAGTCTTATATATGACTTTAAATGGATTAACGATTTTTCAGCGGCAAGAAACTTTGCATTTTCTAAAGCAACTAAGGATTATATTATTTGGTTAGATGCAGATGATATTCTAACTGAAGAGAATGCAAATAAGTTACTTGCATTAAAAAAATCGCTTAATAAAAAAGTTGATGCTGTTGGGATGAAGTATCATCTTTCATTTGATGAAAATGGAAATCCGAGTTTTAGTTCTGTGAGACATCGAATTGTTAAACGAGAACGAAACTTTAAATGGATTGGTTTCGTTCATGAATATTTAGAGGTTTATGGTGAAATTATTCAATCAGATGCCGCAATTATTCATCAAAAAGACAAGGAATATTCAGATCGAAATTTAAAAATATATGAAAATGCTATTTCTTCAGGAAAAGAATTAAGTCCTCGTGACAAATATTATTATGCAAATGAATGCGTTGATAATCAATTATATGAGAAAGCCGTCGAATGGTACGAATTATTTTTAAAAGAAGGAAAAGGTTGGTATGAAGATAGTATTCAGGCTTGCGGAAAAATGGCAGATTGCTTTATCAATTTACAAAACTGGGAAAAAGCAATAAACAGTTGTTTAAAATCTTTTTATTATGATGGCCCACGAGGAGAAAACTGTTGTCGTTTAGGCTATATTTATCTTCAACAAGGTGATTATTCACGAGCAATATCTTGGTACAAACTTGCTACATTAGTAAGTGTTCCTGAAACTAGTCCATTTATCAACCAGGCGTGTTACACTTGGTTACCCCATTTACAGTTATGTCTATGCTATAGTCGCTTAGGAGATCAAGTGACCGCAAAAAAGCATAATGATTTAGCAGCAAATTATGTCCCAAATAATCCTTCTGTACTATACAATCAAGAATATTTTCGCACTTATTTTAAAGATTAATGACTCCCCTTAAAACTTACTTATATACAATTGAACTCAAAAAAACTAAAAAATTCATTGAAATAAACCAGGAGTGATAGTTTGATTACAGTTAGTTTATGTATTGTTGTTCATAATAACGAAGCAATAATAGAAAGATGCCTTAATTCCGTTATAGGCATCGTCGATGAAATCATAGTTGTAGATCTCGATTCTTCTGATCGAACTGTTGGGCTTGTGAAGAATTTTTCAGAACGAGTATTCAGTTTAGAAGAGAACACTAATAAAGAAGATGCTCTAAGTTATTCAATAACAAAGGCAACTAAAGACTTCATTTTATTTCTAAACCCTAGTGAAGTCTTGCAAGAGAACGATCGTAAAAAATTTGTTCAATTAAAACAAGAAATGAACAAAGATGCTATTCATTTTACATTAGATTATCAGCTTGGCTGGAATGAAACTAGTAAACGAAAAGTCACAAGATTAGTTAATAGACTCCACACTAGAAATGTGAATGAAACCTTAAATAAAGAAGATACTTTAGAAACTCTTCTATCCATTGATCTTACAATCACAGACCTTCCTTTCACCGAAAATATAGAAGATAATCTCTCGATGTTTGATCAAATGTTAAATCATAATCTTAATTTTTCACCAAGAGATTTATTTTATTACGCTAGAGAACTTTGCTCAAACACTCAATTTGAAAAAGCGATTAAATATTTTTTAAACTATTTGAGGACTAATCAGCAATTTGAAGAACATAATATCCTTGCATGTAATTATTTAGCAAATTGTTATCACGAGCTAAATTTTAAAGAATTGGAAACTATTTGGTTATTAAAAGCTCTTCAATACGGCAAAACTCACCCTGAAACATGTTGTAGACTTGGTTATTTATATTTAGAGAAAATGAATTTGGATTCAGCAATCTATTGGTATAAAGAAGCAATATTAAATAAAGTAAATACGAGATTACTTGATCACAATCCCTCTTGTTCCACTTGGCTACCACATTTACAACTAGCCGTTTGCTATGACAAAATCGGTGAATATGAACTTGCAAATGAACACAATGAAAAAGCACTTCAATTCTCCCCTGCGCATCCTATCATTCTTTCAAATCGAGAATATTTTTCTTATAGATTAAATAGTAAAGGCAGTTGAGTAAATCAACTGCCTTTTTATTATTTTTTCTTTATAAGTAAACACATTTGATAAATTTCCAGATTTGTATTTAATCCATTAAGGTCAATTCCAAAGCTATGTGCTAAATGAATCACTTCTTCAAAAAACAACTTAATATTTAAATCAACGTCGATATTTTCATATTTTTTTGTGATAATTTCAAATTGATTAGAAGGGAATAGTGTATTTATCGTTTGAGGCGTAAAAAACCGAATATGTTCTTTATTCAATATACCTGCTTGAATGTAATTCCATTGACCTTGTAATAACTGAAAAACAACTTCTCCGTGAGATACATTTGGAACCCTACATATAATTGAACCAGATGGTTTTAATAATTTCGTAACTTCTTGTACAAAACTCCAAGGGTCAATTAATTGATCAACAATCTGATCAAGTATAATTAAATCAAAAAATTCATTAGCGTACCCTTGAGGCACTTCATTAATACTTAGATTATCAACTTTATTATAAAATTGGGATGATATAAAAGAAAGTTTTGAATCTACTTCGGTACCATACAAACCACATTTATAAAGATTTTTAATTTCTAAGCCTGTTGCACCAGCTAAACAGCCGATTTCTAATATATTTTCCACATTTTGTGGTACCATTTCAATAATTTCCAATTTTGGATAGGCACTATCAATTAAATGATTGCCCCACTTTTCTATATATTTCATTCTGTTTTCAATATAAAGTTGATTAATATTAATATCGTTATTACCATTAAATGTTACATGCCCATAATGATGAACAAATGAATCTAATGCAATATGCAATTCATATCCTTCTAAAACTGTCCTTAAACAAATATCATCATCTTCAAAAGATCCTAATTTAAATCTTTCATCGAAGCCAACTAATTTCTCTATTAATTCCCTTCTTACTAGTAAACAAAATCCTACTAATCGTATCACCCGTTTAGATTTCCCTTTTACTTTTGCACAATAACGTAATGAAAATTCATTTATTTCTTCATCGGTATGGTAATCCACGTTAATTCTTTGCAAACCACTTACATAATTGCTAACTGGGCCTACCATTCCAATTTTTTCATTACTATTCAAGAGGGCAAACATTGCATCTAACCAGTTTTCGGTTACAATTGTATCATTGTTTAAAAATAACAAGTTGTCTCCTGTTGCGACCTCAATTCCTTGGTTACAGCCTTTTGCAAAGCCCATATTTATATCATTTAATATTGTAATAAATGATGAATTGCTCTTTAAATATTCTCTTGTCCCATCTGTCGAACCATTATCCACAACGATAATCTCTACTTCTTCTTCCTTTGTATACTTTGCAAGACTTTCAAAGCATTTTTTGGATACTTCAAGCTGATTATAAGTCAAAATAATTATACTAGTTTTCATTTGTTAATCACCTTCTTAACTCACTTTAAAAGTAGACGCTCCATTCCTCTTATCAATATTTTAGAATCATGACTATTTATTTGTGTTTACCAGAAAATTCCTGCACAATTTCATTTTGAGCTCGTGTTTTGTTCCTTTTTAAACAAGAAATATATTTCCATTCCTATAAAAAACATCCTCAAAAAATTACTAAATTTCTGTCACCGCCTTAATTAACTTATTCAACTATGGAATATTTTGCTAGTATTAAAAAAATATTTCATTCTTATCTTTCAAAAAAAAGAATCCGTTTTAACAACGGATTCTAAACCCTTAATTAGCTCAGCTCAATTATCACAATACTAACATTTGGATGATTAACATCTTGAGCTGGGAAAGTCATGTCTGTAGTACTGTCAACAATCATAACTAAATTAGTTGGTGCAACTTGTCCAACAGTACTAATAATAAATTCACCTGAACCTTCTGAAGCAGTTACTAAAGCTGCGGAACTTGGATCAGTGAATCCACTTCCTGGAATATCTGTACTCGCTAAAGTAAAATGAACTGAAACTTCTGAAACAGAAGCATCACCAACAAAAGTATATATAACCTGATAATTGTGACCTTGAGCAAGTACAATATTTGGTGAGCCTGCTACATGAGTAATATCCGTCCCTGAAATGGTTCCATTCGTATCAAAAGAGACAGGATTACCTGTTGCTATTGTTTGAGTTCCTACGTTAAAGATGTGTGCAAATGCTCCGATTGTGCCTGTTGCTCCCGCTGGACCTGTTGCTCCTGCTGGACCTGTTGGACCTTGTGGACCTGTTACTCCCGCTGGGCCTGGAGGTCCTCCTGAAGGGCCTGCTGGACCTTGTGGACCTGTCGCTCCGTTTGCTCCAGTTACTCCTGCTGGGCCTGTTGCTCCTGCCGGACCTACTGGACCCATTGGACCCATTGGTCCCATCGGTCCCATATGACCTCTTTTCCCTCTCTCTCCGTCATCACCATCTTTTCCTCTTTTCCCTCTGTCTCCTTTTGGTCCTGTTGGACCAGTTGGACCAGTTGGGCCTACTGGACCCATCGGGCCAATTGGGCCTACTGGACCTTGAAGCTGGAATGAAGAATTCTGCTGTTGTGGTGAATTTAATGAATCTGAATATTGTCCCATACCTGTTTTTTCTGGTTCTTCTGATGGTTGTTGTGGTAGTGGTGGTAATGGTGGTAGTGGCAAAAATATACACCTCTCAAAAATTTTTAATTGTACATTTTATAGTATAGAAAAAGGACAAATTGGTTCATTCACACTATAAAAATGGGACAAAAAATAGGTGAATATTCTATTAAAATTTTCTAATAGAATACTCACCCATATAAAAAACCAGAAATAGTATGATTTCTGGTACCATACTGTTGGCAAACGCTCACTTACTTCGTTGCTTCGACTGCTTACGGTACTCATTACCGTCTTGGGTAACTCCGCTCCTCATAAGGCTTCGCGCCTCGAAAGACAAACGTTTTTCAATCAGTCTGATTATCTGATTTATGGAATATTGCAATACAAAAAAACCAGAAATCGAATGATTTCTGGTTTTTTATCCATTTCAAGCTTATCTCAAAAATGGTTTCATAACTAATTTCATTAAAAGGATCGTTATAGACTTATTAAAGAAGTCTTTTTAAATTAGCCTCTTAATTGAGCGTTATGTGTTTCTTCTACTGCTTTCAATACTTTAGAATGCGCTTTTGTTACTTCTTCATCCGTTAAAGTACGTTCAGGATCGAAGTAAGTTAATGAGAAGGCAACAGATTTCTTGCCTGCTTCCATTTTGTCACCTTCATATAAATCAAATATTGTAGCATCTTTTAGAAGTTTTCCACCTGCTGAACGAATAGTAGATAGTATATCACCAGCAAATACTTTCGAATCAACTACTAATGCCATATCTCGGTTCATTGATGGGAAACGAGGTATTGCATTGTATAAAATATCTTCGAATTCAGTGTTTAATAACTTTTCAAGAGATAATTGGAAAACATAAGTTTCTTTAATATCCCACTCTTTTTGTGTAACAGGATGAACTTGACCAATAAAACCAATTTCTTCATCATTTAATAAAATACTAGCAGTACGTCCTGGATGTAATTCTTCTTTTTTAGCAGCAGTATAAGTTATTTTATTTGATAAACCTATCTCATTAAATAAACCATCTAAAATACCTTTTACTACGTAGAAATCAACAGCTTTTTTCTCACCTTGCCACGCATGTTGCAACCATAAACCAGTTAACGCTCCAGCTAAATATTCTTCTTCGTGTGGAAGATCGTTCTTTTCCTTCGTTAAGAATACAGAGCCTGTTTCAAATAGTTGAACGTTTTCTTCTTTTCGCGCAACATTATATGAAACAGCATCTAATAAATGTGGTACTAAGCTGAAACGTAGCTCACTGCGCTCTTCACTCATAGGTAATGCTAAACGTACAGGTTCCGCATCTACAGTTTCTAATGCAAAGCGTTTTACCTTATTATTACTTGTTAAAGAGTACGTTACAGCTTCGTAAAGACCTGCGTGTTGTAAATAATTACGAATTTTTCTACGTTGTGCTTGATAAGGTGTTAATTGTCCACGGCTAGCAACTCCAGTTGGTAATGTAGCTGGAATATGATCGTAACCATAAAGACGTCCTACTTCTTCAACTAAATCTTCTTCAATTGAAATATCACCACGACGACTAGGTACAGTAACAGTAAATACTTCACCATTTTGTGTAGCTTCTAATCTTAAACGACGGAATATCTCTTTTACAGTTTCAGCATCAATTGATGTACCTAATACACCATTAATCTTACTTACAGTAACTGATACTGTTATAGCATCGTCAACTAAATTGTCGGCAATTACAGTACCTTCTACAATTGTTCCACCAGCAAGTTCAGCCATTAACTGAGCAGCACGTTCAGATGCAGGGAATGTACGTGAAGCATCGATCCCTTTTTCAAAACGAGCACTAGAATCGCTACGTAAGCCTAAGTCTTTTGAAGTTTGACGAACACTTTGGCCTCTGAAAACAGCCGATTCAATTAAAACGTCTACAGTTTCTGCATCAACTTCAGTATTTTGACCACCCATTACACCTGCAACTGCAACTGCTTCTTTCTCTGTTGCAATCACTAAATTATGTGGCTGTAATGTGCGCTCCTCACCATCAAGTGTAACGATTTTTTCATTTTCTTTTGCATGACGAACAATAATTTGATTACTGTTTAATTTTTTAAAATCGAACGCGTGTAATGGTTGACCATACTCAATTAAAATATAGTTCGTAATATCAACAACATTATTTATTGGACGAATACCAGCACTCATTAAACGAGCTTGCATCCATAATGGGGAAGGTCCTATTTTTACACCTTTAACTAATTTAGCACTATAATATGGAGCATCTTCTTTTGATTCAATTGTTACTGAAACATAATCAGCAGTAGCAGCTGTGTCCGCATTAATAGACGGAAGTTTTACGTCACGATCTAAAATTGCAGCTACCTCGTAAGCAACACCAATCATATTTAAGCAATCCGCACGGTTCGGTGTTAACCCAAGTTCTAATACAGCATCATCACGGAATAATACTTCTAATGCATCAGCACCTACTTCAGCATCACTTGGTAATACAAAAATTCCATTTGAGAACTCTTTTGCTACTACTTTTCCTTCAATTCCTAATTCTTGAAGAGAACAGATCATTCCTTCAGAAACTTCTCCACGTAATTTTGCTTTTTTAATTTTAAAATTACCTGGTAATACTGCGCCTACCTTTGCAACGATAACTTTTTGACCTTTTGCAACATTTGGTGCACCACATATAATTTGAACTGGTTGTTCTTCTCCAACATCCACAGTACATTTTGATAATTTATCAGCTTCAGGATGTTGTTCACGTTCCATTACATAACCAACAACAACATTTTTAATTCCTTCAGAAAGATGATTTACACCTTCAACTTCAATACCTGCTTTTGTTATTAACTTTGCAAGCTCATCTGGCGTTACACCACTTAAATCAACGTATTCTTGTAACCATTTAGTCGATACAAACATGTTTTGTCCCCTCCTACCTTACATTTGTTGGAATTGTTTTAAAAATCTTATATCGTTCGTATAGAAATGACGAATATCATCAATACCATATTTCAATAATGCGATACGCTCTGGACCCATACCGAATGCAAATCCTTGAACTTCTTTTGGATTATATCCAGCCATCTCAAGTACATTTGGATGAACCATTCCAGCTCCTAAAATTTCAATCCATCCTGTATGCTTACACATATTACAACCTTTTCCTCCGCATTTCATACAAGAAATATCCATCTCTACTGATGGCTCAGTGAATGGGAAGAAACTTGGACGTAAGCGAATTTCACGATCCTCACCAAACATCTTTTTAGCGAAAAGTTGTAACGTTCCTTTTAAATCACTCATTGAAATGTTTTCACCAATCACTAATCCTTCAATTTGCATAAATTGATGTGAGTGAGTAGCATCATCATCGTCACGGCGATAAACTTTACCTGGACAAATAATTTTGATTGGTCCTTTTTCAACATTCGCTTCCATTGTTCTTGCTTGAACTGGTGAAGTATGAGTTCTCATTAAAGTTTCTTCAGAAATATAGAACGAATCTTGCATGTCACGAGCAGGGTGACCTTTTGGTAAATTTAATGCTTCGAAATTATAATAGTCTTTTTCAACTTCTGGACCTTCAGCGATTTCATAGCCCATTCCGATAAATAAATCTTCAATTTCTTGAATTACAGCTCTTAAAGGATGTGCTCCCCCTGCATGAACTGGTCTTCCAGGAAGTGTCACGTCAATACTTTCACTTTCTAATTTTTCATTGATTGCATTTTGTTCTAATAAGACTTGTTTTGCTTCAAGCTTCTCTTGAATTGCTGCACGTACTTCATTCGCTACAGCTCCCATTTTTGGACGCTCTTCAGGAGATAAATCCTTCATTGCTTTCATTGCCTCTGTAATTGGACCTTTTTTTCCAAGATAGGCAATTCTTACTTCATTTAATGCTTTTAAATCTTGTGCTTCTTCAATCTGCTTAATTGCTTCTGCTTGTAAAGAAATTAAACGCTCTTGCATGAATATTCCTCCTAATCAATATCAATTTTTCATTTTTAAACATAAAAAAACCTCGCTCCCAAAAAGGGACGAGGATTGATCGCGGTACCACCCTAATTAACAGTTATGATTAAAACACAAACTAACTGCTCACTTCATTCATATAACGATCTACTAAGATAGACCGAGTCGCCTTTACATTAAAAAATGGTCCCGGCGCTAGCTCAAGAGGTGAATTCAATTTGGTCTACTATAAAAGTGCTTGCAGTCTATGACACTTTTTCCCTTAATAGTGATTCAAATTTACTATTCTCTGTCAAAGCTTTTTTATGTATTAAATTTCCTTAATTAATTATAGTGATATTTTTCAATTAATGCAACTGGAATTAGGGGCAGGATTTAGGAAATGCAGGATAAGGATTAGGAAAAGATTTTAAAGCTAAAAGATTTTTCTTCTTTCCTGCTTTTCCTGCTTTTCCTGCTTTTCCTGCTCTCCCCGCCCTACATGCTATACATTAAAATTCCTGCTGCGATTCCAACATTTAATGATTCAGCTTTACCGTATATTGGGATATATAAATTTTCGTCAGTCAGTGAAAGAAGTGTGGAATTTACACCTTTCCCTTCATTTCCAACAATAATTGCAAAACGATTTGTTACTTTCACTTCATTAAACGGTTTTGCATTTTGAAGAGATGTACCGTAAACAGTTAATCCTTTTTCTTTTAGATTCATAATCGTTTCCGATAAATCACCGCGTAATATCGGTAAATGGAAGATTGAACCTTGTGTTGAGCGAATTGTTTTAGCATTATATAAATCACTTGTTCCAGTACCTAGAATAACGCCATCGAATCCAGCTGCATCCGCTGTTCGAATCATCGTTCCAACGTTACCTGGGTCTTGAACTTCATCAATTAATAATAATTTCGATACTTTTTCAAAATCAATTCGTACAAAAGAAAATTCGATAATCGCAAAAATACCTTGTGTTGTTTCCGTTTCACTTAATTCTTTACTAACTTCCTTTGAAATATATGTAATATCAAAAGAACCTGTTGAAAAATTAGAAGGTAAATCAACTTCTTCACAAATTAGTAAATGAAGGATTGGCGCATCGTGTTTGATTGCCTCTTCTACTAAATGAAATCCTTCAACGATAAATTGTTTTGCTTTATCTCTTCCTTTTTTAGTATGTAATTTTTTCCAAGCTTTTACAGAATTATTTTGTATGGAATCAATTTGTTTCATAAGATTTCCTTTACCTTTCTTCGTATATCATATCGTTTATCATACATAAAATCGTTTCTGTTTACAAATACTATATAAAGCTTAATATGAAAGGAGAATTCAAAATGAATTTTAATATTCGCGGTGCAGTTCTTCACAATATTTCAGGTAATAAAAGCGACCAATTAGAGGCAACAATTGTAGACGCTATTCAAAGTGGTGAGGAAAAAGTTTTACCAGGCTTAGGTGTCCTTTTAGAACTTTTTTGGAATAACGCTAATGAATCGCAAAAGCATGAACTATTATCAGTTTTAGAAAATGGAGTAAGCCATTAATAAAGTATCTTTTCACAACGTATAAAAGGACTAACTTAAGCAATTAGCTTAGTTAGTCCTTTTATTATTACTATTTTTGAATTTAAACTATTTCAAATCATTGATCGAATTAATCTTCATATATTTCGGGACTACCAAGCCCAATTTAGTTCCTTCTAAATTTGGACCAAGATCGATCAATTTGTTTTTATATTCATTGATGTAATCTTTATGAGTAGTTGGAAGCCATGCTGCTACCATTGCATCTGCACTCCCATCTGCTACACCAGCAAACATTGGTCCTGCCTCGACTTGTTTTAACGTCACATCATATCCTTGTTTTTCTAATACTTTTCCTATGACATTTGTACTAGCAACTTCAGATTCCCACGCAACATACACGAGATTAATTTTTTCACCATTACCTTTTGAAGTACCTTTTGTCCATTTATTCACTTGATTTTTGTGCGTTTCCAGCCATTTATTTGCTGCATTTTCAGGTTTCATACCATCTTGTATATCCCTCATAACTTCTTCCATATCGGAAGGTGTCCAATAAAAATTGTCTAATATCGTGTACGCACCAGGAAGGTCTTCTTTTAAACCTTTCCTTACCTCCGTGTGAATCGATTCAGTTTTGCCGAATGATCCTTTTGGATCTTCTAGATACTTTAATTTATATTTTGAAAACATCCAATGAGGAGTCCATCCTGTAACGATGATTGGTTCTTTATTTTCGTATGCTTTTTTCAACTCAGCTGTCATCGCTGCAGAAGAGCCTTCTTTTAATGTCCAATCCTTTAAATCATAATCCTTCATCGCTTTTTCTGTTGCCTTCATTAATCCAGCACCTGGATCTATTCCGGTAATCTCATAATTTACTTGAGCACCCAAATTATTTGACTTCGCTTTCTCATCTTTAGACCCTGCAAATCCAACTGCACAGGCAGAAAGGAAAAGGATTACTGCGATTAGCCCATAAGCATATTTTTTGGCGAATTTTTTCTCATAAGCAGGTTGACGTAGGTTTTGGGAAATTCGATCGAGAATAATTGCAACGATAACAATCGATATTCCTGCCTCGAATCCTTCACCTACTTTAATCTGAGTTACAGCACGATATACTTCTGCACCTAAACCTGGTGCACCTACTAATGAGGAAATAACTACCATCGATAAAGCAAGCATAATACTTTGATTAATTCCCGCTAAAATTGTAGGAGCTGCTAGAGGTAGCTGCACTTTAAATAGCCTTTGCCAAGTTGTTGATCCAAACGCATTTGATGCTTCAATTAAATCATTTGGAACTTCTCGAATACCTAGATTCGTTAATCGAATAGTTGGTGGTAATGCAAAAATGACAGATGCCAATATGCCGGGTACTACCCCAATTCCAAAAAAGAGAATTGAAGGAATTAAATACACAAATGCTGGCATTGTTTGCATAAAGTCGAGTATAGGTGTGATTACCTGTTTCACCCGATTGTTTTGTGAAGCCCATATACCTAATGGAATTCCAATAACAACCGTTATTACGATCGCTGATAAAATCAATGCCAACGATTCTACTGTAGCATCCCAAAGTCCTAGATTATCGATTAATAACAATCCAAGTAATGTAAACAGCCCAACAGTCCACCTACTTGTATAGAAAGCAAGAAATGATAATAATAAAATTAAAACAATTGATGGTCCAAGTCCTAAAACTTTCACTAGGTTATTTAAAAGGGTTTCTGTAACGTTCGATATTGAATTGAATAGAGGATGAAAAGTTTTGATAATCAATTCTACTAGTTTATCAACCCATTCAGCCAACGGAATTTTTGGTATCCCCATAAAATTAACCTCCCTTTATGTTTAAATCCTCTGTTTTACCCGCTAATGCACCAATAACTGCTCCACGGATAATTACGCCTTTTAATCTATTATTTTTATCTACGACTGCTAATGGAAGAACAGAAGTTGCAAGTGCTCCAATTACATCAGTTAACAAAGTATCTTCATAAACAGACACAATATCTTTCTGCATAACTTCTTCTACCGATTTATTTTCTTTCAGTGCATTTGAAGCATCTTCAGCAGTAATTGCTCCAAGTAGCTTTTGTCGACGATCAACTACAAAAATACTGGAATAACCTTGGTCTCTCATTATTTGTAGCGCTATTCTTGGTCCACGGTCAGGAGTAATTCTTTCAGCACGTTTCTGGACATGAGCTGCCGTTAATACTTTTGATAGATTAACATCTTCTACAAATCGCTCAACATATTCATTAGCTGGATTTACCATAATCTCTTCAGGAGAACCAATTTGCATTATATTACCGTCTTTCATTAGAGCAATTCTGTCTCCAATTCGTAAAGCTTCATCTAAATCATGCGTAATAAAAATAATCGTTTTTTTCATCGACTCCTGTAGCTCTAATAATTCATCCTGCATATCTTTACGAATTAATGGATCTAGCGCGCTGAAGGCTTCATCCATTAATAAAATATCTGTATCACTCGTTAGTGCTCTTGCAAGGCCCACACGTTGTTGCATTCCACCACTTAACTGGGATGGAAATTGATGTTCATATCCTTTTAGCCCAACTATTTCTAATGATTTCAGAGCCCTTTCTGTTCTTTCAACAGATGAAATATTTTGTATTTCAAGACCATATTCTGTATTTTCAAGAATAGTCTTATGTGGGAACAAGGCAAAATTCTGAAAGACCATACTAATTTTTTTACGACGAACCTCTCTTAATTGTTGTGGATTCATTTTTACGATATTCTCGTCATCAATCAATATTTGTCCTGTAGTCGGTTCAATTAATCTATTAAGCATTCTAATCAGAGTTGATTTACCACTCCCTGATAATCCCATCACTACAAAAATTTCACCTGGGTATATTTCAAAGCTTGCGTTATTCACTCCTATTGTTGAACTTGTTTGTTCTAGTATCTGCTTTTTTGAGTACCCTTTCTCAAGTAATTTTATAGCGTTCTTTGGAGATTTCCCGAAAACCTTTGTTACGTTTTTCACTTTAACTTTCGCTTTCATCAACTCACCTCAAAACAATAATTTTTAGTTCACTTTTCGAAATAAAGTTACTCCTGTATATAAAATCAGCCAAGTACTTTAAAAAGTCTTGGCTCCTTAATATTTTAAAATAAAAAGTTTATATCTTGGTACAAATAAAAATCGTTTATGTTAGCTTTAAAGCGCTCATAGAATTAACTTTTTCAATTAATTCCAAGTATCCTTATTTGAAAAGCGTGCATTTATCTTAACAATAAGATATGACAAAATTATTTCAATCAAGTTATAGAAACAATACAAT
Source organism: Gottfriedia luciferensis (assembly GCF_002156865.1). GTDB lineage: Bacteria > Bacillota > Bacilli > Bacillales > Bacillaceae_G > Gottfriedia > Gottfriedia luciferensis. The sequence goes on from NZ_NCTA01000005.1 coordinate 130,393, forward strand.
TTGTTTCAATTCAATGAAGCAGGAAAATAAAAGAAGCTTCATTTGACTTGAGAAAAGGTAAGGAATAGAAAAAGCTAGAAAACAAAAAAAACCTCAAATTTGAGGTTTTTTTCTTAGTTATATGTCAATCGGTCTACTGTCTCGCGATCTAATCGTTTAATTACTTCTACGAGTAATTTAACTGTATTTTCATAGTCATCACGGTGAAGAATACCCGAATGAGAATGAATATATCTCGTTGGAATTGTAATTGCCAAAGCTGGAACACCTTTCATCGTTAAATGCATTGCACCAGCATCAGTTCCTCCACCAGGCATTGATTCATATTGATAAGGAATTCCGATTTCATCCGCTACATTCACAACAAATTCACGTAAATCTTTATGAGACACCATCGAAGCATCATATAAAACAATTTGTGGACCTTTACCTAATTTACCTTGAGCTTCTCTTTCAGATACACCAGGCATGTCTCCTGCAACACCAACATCTAATGCAAAACCAATATCTGGCTCAATTTTATATGTAGCTGTTTTTGCACCACGAAGTCCTACTTCTTCTTGAACAGTTCCAACTCCGAATACAATATTAGGATGTGATTGTCCTTGTAATTGTTCTAAAACATCAATTGCTATAGCACAACCGATACGATTATCCCATGCTTTTGCAAGTAATAATTTTTCGTTTTTCATCGTTTGAAATTCAAAATGTGGAACTACTTGGTCACCAGGGCGGACACCGAATTCTAATGCCTCTTCTTTACTAGATGCACCAATATCGATAAACATATCTTTAATATCTACAACTTTTCTTCTTGCTTCAGCACTCATAATATGAGGGGGCTTTGACCCAATGATACCAGTGATATTACCTTCTTTAGTAGAAATAGTCACTCTTTGTGCAAGCATTACTTGTGACCACCAACCACCTATTGTTTGAAAACGTAAAAATCCCTTATCATCAATTTGCGTAACCATAAATCCAACTTCATCAAGATGTCCAGCAATTTTAATTCTTGGTCCATTTGGATCACCAGTTTTAACAGCTATTAAACTACCTAAATTATCAGTTACAACCTCATCAGCAAGTGGAGCAATATATTTTTTCATAACTTCACGAGGTTCATGCTCAAATCCAGCTACACCGTTTGCATCCGTTAGTTCTTTTAACATTTGTAACTTAGCATCTAAAGTAGACAAACTCATCCATCCTTTTTTTATTTAAGATTATGTACAATTTACATTATACATTTAGGAATTCCTTTTGACAAAATCTTATGGAAATTTCTACAATTGCTTGATAGCAATAAATGATTTAAACATATATTCTTTATATTAATTTTCTCCTAAATATTTGTGGGGTATAATAAATGAGCTACCATTTATTAGAATAAAACGATTTGGAGATTAACATGATAACTACTTCTGCTTTATTTAAAGAAGCAATTCAATTTATTTCACAGTGTTATAAGGAACTGAATAAATCTGAACAAATTAACGAACGTTTAAAAAATATTGAGGCTGAGATTCAAGAAACTGGTTTTTACACTCATACTTATGAAGAAATAGAGCATGGTGCAAAAATGGCATGGCGCAATAGCAACCGTTGTATCGGTAGACTATTTTGGGATAAGCTACATGTTTTAGATGCTCGCCATATAAATGACGAAGAAAGTATTGAGCAAGAAATCTTGCATCACATAAAATATGCTACAAATTCAGGTAAAATTTTACCAACGATTACCGTTTTCAAACCAAATCTTGGACCAAGTAATTCTCTTAAAATCCACAATCATCAACTTCTACGATATGCTGGCTATGAAACTAACGATGGAATAATTGGAGATCCAATCTCTATTAACTTCACGAAAGAATGTGAAACTCTTGGTTGGGTAAGTAGTCAAACTAACTTTGATATTTTGCCTATAGTCTATTCATTAAACGGAAACGAGCTAAAATATTTTACCATCCCAAATGAAATTGTCCTTGAAGTCCCAATTGAACATCCAGAATTCGATTTCTCTTCATTAAACGCAAAATGGTATGCTGTTCCAATGATCTCTAATATGATTCTAGAAATTGGCGGAATATCATATAGTGCTGCACCTTTTAATGGCTGGTATATGGGAACTGAAATTGGAGCTAGAAATCTAGCTGATGAATTCCGATACAATATGCTTCCTAAAGTTGCAGACATAATTGGTTTAGATACAAAAAGAAATAGTACTCTATGGAAAGATCGTGCATTAGTCGAATTAAACATTGCCGTTTTATATTCTTATAAAAAAAATGGTGTCAGTATTGTTGATCATCACTCAGCTGCACAACAATTTCTCCAATTTGAAAAACAAGAAACAGAATGCGGTCGACAATTGACTGGAAACTGGAAATGGCTAATCCCGCCTATGTCTCCAGCAACGACGCATGTATTTCATAATCGATACGAAGATACAATCGTGAAACCAAACTTCTTTCAAAGATAATATTTCCTAAAACCTTAATACTGACAAACCTAAAAATTTGGTCAGCTCATTAAGGTTTTTTTTGTTACAATATTACATATCGATTTAATTTTTAAATATTCTTAAAAATAAAGGAGCAACAAAATGATATTATTTCAAAATGACCATGTTACTGTATTTCAAAGTGCCTTATATCAAACGAATTCAACTGTTGTCGAAACTGATGATTGTATAATCGTGGTAGATCCTACTTGGTTACCTAACGAAATTAACGAAATAAAAAGATACATAGAGGCAATAAAAAAAGAGCGTCCGGTTTATCTCTATTTCACTCACGGTGATTTTGATCATATTATTGGTTACTACGCATTTTCGGACGCACAGACGATTGGAAGCGAAAATTTACACAATCATCCGGAAAAAGAAATTAAAGTAGAAAAAATCCGCCAATTTTATAATGATAATTATATTAAACACGATGAACCAATTGTCTTTCCAAGTATTGATTTAATCATTAAAGAAGATGGTCAAAAAATACAGATTGGTCAAACTACTTTACAATTTTCCCATGCACCTGGCCATACGAAAGATGGATTGTTTCTCTATATTGAAGAATTAGGAGTTTGGATTACAGGTGATTATTTATCTGATTTTGAATTACCAATTGTATTTGATAGTGTGAAAAGCTATTACGATACTTTAAACAAAGCAGAAAACCTTTTATCTAACTTTGATAATCACCTACTGATACCTGGCCACGGTCAAATCGCTACAGATAAAAATGAAATAATGAAACGAATAAAATTAGGTAGAGATTATTTACAAAGATTACAAATAGCAGTACAAGAAGAAGATGAAAAAATGATTCGATCATTAGAAAATGAATTTTTATTCCCATCAGGTTTTACGAAATATTGTCATGAATCAAACGTTAAAATTATGAAAAAAGAATTTGTATAACTTTTAGAAAAACAAAAAGTCATCACCATGAGTAAATTTCATAAGTGATGACTTTAAGTTTCTATATTATAATCAAACTTTCAACATTTAAGAATCATATACTAACTCTGCTAAAAAGAGTATTGATTTCCTTTAAGTAAATCTCGTATGCTTCCCCTGCTTTTCCTGCCCTTTCCTGCCCTTATGGTCCATCAACTAAACACCAGCTAATCGTACCATTGTAATTACCTGCAAAGATAGATGGGGTAATTTTTAGTAAAATTCCTTTATCGTCTTGCCAATTTAATGTTACTTCTTCAGTGTTTACTGAATTATGCTCATAAACGTTAACCGGAACGCCTATTGGCATATCTGAACTATTTCCATTTCTATCAATAAATTTTAAAGCACCTTTTAAATAGTGTCCTTGACCATCAGATAAATTTTCTCCTAAAGTAGCAGTAACGCGCCAAGAACTACCTGTACCACGAGTATCTTTAACTCGAATATCCCACTCATTATTTCTTTTAGCATAGACTGGCTCACTTGGTATTTCCATATTTTCAAAACTTACATTTGTAGGTACATTTGTAAAGGTTAAGTTTCCGGTTACATTTATTGTTAATTTCTCTATATTTGATTTTCTATCAGTATCATCTACCCCATAAACTGTTAATTGATGAGTACCTATAGGAAGTTGACTTGCTTGAATAGTGTGTGAATACAGTATATCATCACCTTTAATAACCGTATTAGGCACATTATTAGCAAATAATATTGGTATTCCATTATCTAAAGAATAATATAAATTAATTGAATCACTATCCAAATCATTCCACGTTCCCGAAATGGTAAAATCTTTATCCTTCTCTATAGAAACATCTTTATTTGCATCGTTTAATGAAACTTTTGGAGGACTTTCAACAATAACCTTTATGGATGAAGTTTCTGATAATCCACTATTATCTACTGCTGTAACTTTAAAATTATTTTCCCCTAGTTTCAACTTATCTGATGTAATTAAATAACTCCAAGGTGCTGTCTCATTCAATTTTGGATTATTTAGTTTCTCTGAATGAAGTATGCTTCCATTTAATTCATACATAAGGGTATTCGTTGTATCATCAGGATCATACCAAGTTCCATTTATTAATAATTCTTCACCTACTAAAAGATGAATAGGACTTAATTGACTAATCGTTGTTTCTGGTGTCTGATTTGCTATTATGTCAAAATTTATTGGTAAGGTATAGTAGTTTGCATTATTCCCATAAAAATAAGCATCTTGTGTTATAGGAGTGGTTAAATTTACTTTATTGACCAAAACTTTAAACGAAATCGTAACATCATTATTTTTTGTATTCATATTCCCTATATTGACTTTTAATGATTTATCTGTCCATAAAGAGTCACTTAATTCTCGAGTGCCATCTTTATTTGTTATCTTCATTGAACCAGGAATATACGTTACATTATTGTCTAATGTAGTATTTGCAGTAATATTCGTCCAATCTTGTAATCCAGAGTAATATGTAGCATTAAGATTGTAAGTTAAGATTTTTCCACCTAAAACCTGTTCCTGATCATTAAGGAAAGAATTATCTTCTTTTTTAATCGTTAAATTTACATCCCCATTTACTAATCCTGGTACTTGATCAAAAGCAACACGGTTCATCTGATAATTTCCTCCTGTTGAACCTGTGAACCCCCAATAAACTGAAGTAGCATCAAATACATCAATTACATTTATTGGGACTGTTACTGGTGATAGACCTTGTAATTGATAAGTAATTGAACTAGATTTCGAATCCCATTTAACGGTAAATTTACGCCATGTATCATTTGATAATAAACCAGGAAATTGAACGCCTACATTTCCATCAATATTATTATGTTTCATTGTTCTTCTAAAGGATAATAACACGTTGTAATCAATATAAGTTGATTCTTTCCCAGGATAACTCCAAGCAACGTGATTACCTCTCGTAACATTCGTATCAAAATAACCATCGTAAGGTTTATTGTTAATATATGTATCAAATTCAACGGCAAAACTGTTTTGAATGCCAGTTATTTTAGAGGAACCATTCGTCTCACCAGCATAAACGCCTAGCCCGGAACCAAAATTAGGAGATAGAGCATGGGTCCCTCTTGGGTCATTATGCATAACGAATGCTATACCGTCCGCAGCATTGCTACCCTGGTTACCGAAATACAAGTACATACTTGAACTAAAGTCCTTCGTTAAATCCATTTTATTTACTACAGTAGACCAAATACCCCCCTTTTGATTTTCTAGTGCAGGTGTTAACTGAACAATATTATTATTAATGACTGTACTATTTGAACCAATCGGTGTAGTAAAAATATTCGTTAAATCAATTTTTGAAGGAGGATTATCTTGAACAAGGGCGGCATCTACCTTTGGCACCATCATACTTCCGTAAGTTGGAAAAATTGAAGTCACAAGAATAATCCCCGAAAGAATAAGAGAAAAATATGTTTTATTCTTCATTTCTACCTCCTCTATTTTTTGTTTTAAAAAAGTGCATTTAGTTGGAAAAATATACAAAAACTACTACTTCTTTAAATTAACAGAAAAATATCTCTTTAATTTTTCAACATATGTATAATTTTAAAACTTTGAGTGAACATTTTTTGGAGATTGAATGATTTAAATTCCTTAAAAGAAGAAAAAAAATGTGAATTATTTTTTGAATTTAATTAGATTGAAATGAATTCTTTGGAAGGGTAGTGAGGTGATTGTTCTATAACTAAATAATTACAGTCAAATCAAAAAAAAAATCCTTAACAAGTTAATGTTAAGGATTTTTATCTTATTAATTATTTTAAGTTTGCTTTTGCAGCGTTTGCTAATTCAGCAAATGCTTTTTCGTCAGCAACAGCTAGGTCAGCTAACATTTTACGGTTAACTTCGATACCAGCTAATTTTAAACCGTGCATTAAACGGCTGTAAGAAAGACCGTTCATACGAGCAGCCGCGTTGATACGAGTGATCCATAATTTACGGAAATCACGTTTCTTTTGACGACGGTCACGGTATGCATACATTAATGATTTCATTACTTGTTGGTTTGCAACTTTGAATAATGTATGTTTTGAACCGTAATAACCTTTTGCTAATTTAATAACCTTTTTACGACGAGCGCGTGTAACTGTACCGCCTTTAACTCTTGGCATATTGTTTCCCTCCTAGATATCTATCTAATACGTTATCGTTCTTATTTCATGTTTGTAAGCATAAAGCGGATACGTTTGAAATCCCCTTTGCTTACTAATGAAGCTTTACGTAATTTACGTTTTGCTTTTGTAGATTTGTTAGCGAATAAGTGGCTAGTGTATGCACGACCACGTTTTAATTTACCAGATCCAGTCTTTTTAAAACGTTTTGCTGAACCACGGTGAGTTTTCATTTTAGGCATATCGTGTTTCCTCCTCAAATAAATTATTACTTTTCGTTTTTAGGTGCTAAGACTAAGAACATACTACGACCATCCATTTTTGGGTGTGTCTCAACAGTTGCAACCTCTGCACAAGCAGCTGAGAAACGATCAAGTACTCTTTGTCCGATTTCCTTATGCGTAATAGCGCGTCCTTTGAAACGAATAGACGCTTTAACTTTATCGCCTTTTTCTAAGAACTTAATTGCATTACGAAGTTTTGTGTTAAAGTCGTGTTCTTCAATCGTTGGACTTAAACGAACTTCTTTCATGCTAATAATTTTTTGGTTTTTACGGCTTTCCTTGTCTTTCTTTTGTTGCTCAAAACGGAATTTTCCGTAGTCCATAATACGACATACAGGTGGTTTTGCCGTTGGTGCAACCATTACTAGATCAAGGTTAACGTTTGAAGCTAACTCAAGAGCCTCTTGTTTAGTCTTGATTCCAAGTTGATCTCCGTTAGGACCAATTAAACGAACTTCACGTGCACGAATTCCTTCGTTTACCATCATGTCTTTGCTAATAGTAAAACACCTCCAGGGTATTATAAGAATAATCTTAATTTGTTTTGTTGAAGCAATCCTAACTCAACAAAAAAGTGTGGGTATATAAATACACCCACACTGACAGTATCAAAGTAATTAATGATTCTGTTACCTGATAACAACTTTACGCGTCATCCAGGTGAGAAGCGGGTGCTTCTACTTCAACAAATAAGTATTCTTTTCTTACGTTACTATAACATAGCGACATGATGTTGTCAATATTCGCTTGCTTTGTTCGCAACGAAATTTATTATATCAAAGAAACTTATTTATGACAATGCTTTTTTTTGTTCAATATTTTCATTTCAATTTTTCGTGTGAAAACTCTTGTAATGTATGTATTAGAACTCTTTCCTGAAATATGTTTTGCAATGTTACAATTAACGCTAAATCGACGGTTGATGTGTATAAATGAATGTTTTTAGGAGCAATTGCTGTTAAAGGCACAATTAATTCATTATCAATATATTCCCTGTTTTCTACAAACTTTCCATATTCTTTTAGTACATCTTTTGAAATGGGAAGCAGTAAATGATCATACACATTAAATTTACCATCATACACGATATGCACATCTGGAATAAGAGCTTCTGTCTTAAGTACTTGTTGCCTAAAATTTTCAATAAGGTTTTGATATTCATTTTCTAATTTGTATTCATCTATTGCAATTTCACAAACATAGGCTAGCTGTTTATAATATTCTTTTAAACGGAATGTAATAAATGAATCAAAGCTAAAGCTTACTCCGTCTTTTAAATATCCTGCAATGGCGTGTGAAACTAAATGTTTACTCCTACGAATTTTTTTCTGATTTGGTATACTTCTTCTAGTTCCTCTTAAAATTGATTGGGCGATCGGTATGATTTGATTTTGTTCGTCTTCCTCATAGAAAAAAGATGTATGTAAAATGGATTGAATCCATTTATCTTCTTTTTGAAGTAAAATAAATTGTACTAGTGTCGGAACTAAAATACTTTTTATTAAATCTTCAGTGTTTTGAGGAAATGTGATTAAAATTGTATTGATTTTGTGTCTTCTTAAAAAGTATGGTCTCGATTGCTTTTTTAAGTGTTTTTGTAATCGTTCGTAGACATAAGCTGCATCAATGGGTTCATTGAAAAAAATTTCAATCACCCTGTTCCCCCCTTTCTAGCACCACCTAGTCCTATATATATTAAGGAAATAATTAAAAAATGACGCAAAATCACTATGTTATTTGTGATTTCACGCCATTTTTTGGATTTTTTAAGTATATCTACGATTTGACCCAGAAACTTTTACTGGTTTTGCTAAATATTTAACTCGATCTACAACTCGAGCTGCTTTTACTCTTTCTTCTTCACCACGTTGTGAATAAGTTAAATGATGTTCTAATTGACTTAAATCAGCATTAGAAGTGAAGAATGTTGGTAATTTTTCTAGCATTCGATATTGAAGAATAGTCCCCAATATTTCATCCCTTGCCCAACTTGACATTTGTTCTGCACCGATATCATCTAACATTAGAACTTCTACTTTTTTTACTGCTTCTATCTTTTCTTCTAAAGTTCCCTCGCTAATTGAACTTTTAAGTTCTCGTAAAAATTCAGGTAAATAGACAATCATTGAATTGACTTCTTCTTCTGCTAACTCATTAGCGATTGCTCCAAGAATATACGTTTTTCCAACTCCAAAAGGTCCATGCAAGTAAAGACCTTGACTCGGCTTTCCTTTTTCATAACTTGTAATAAATTGCTTCGCTGCCGAAATTGCTTCAAATCGACCTGAATCATCTAGAGATAAATTTGACATTGAAGCTTGTAGAACATCTTTAGGCAAATACAAGCATTTTATTAATGATTCATGTTTCTTACGTTTATCATTTTTCATCCCATTTGGACAACGATCATATTGAACATCGATTCGCTTTCCTTGGATAACCAAATGAGGATGATACCCTTGTACCATATTCTTACACTCACTAAATGCAGGACAATCATCACAATTTACACTTTGCCCAATATATTCATAAAGCTTCCCTAAGCTATTATCAATCATTTGTTCAGTAATTTCATTTTTATGTTCAGTTAAAAATGAGGCAATTTTTGGGTGACTACGAACTTCTTGTCGCATTTTTCGAAATGTATCTTGAAATTGTTTATTTTTCATTAATGCAGTAAATGCGTTTTGAATTGGTTCCACTTTAGTCCTCCCGGTTAACGTTTCTTCTTATTTTTAAACATTTCTAGTTCTTTTTCTAATCTTTTTCTTTCTTCATCAATCGAAGAATTACTTTGACTACTGCTATCTGGAGTAGTATTTTGTGTTTCATTTGTTGCATTTGATTGAAGCCAATCCGGAACTATTTCAGTACGGATTGCTTTATTTCGTCTGTTACCAGTTCGAGCTTTTGAAGCCACTGAACTTTGTTTTGTTTCTTCAAACTCTTTACGAGCAAGATCCATCGCTTGTTTAACAGTTGTCACACCTTTTCGTGCCCAATGACTAGCAATCTTTATAACATAATTTCTAGAAAGCTTTTTATCTAAACGAATCATCACGTAATCGATCAATACATTTGCGACACCAGGTAAAAGCTTTTGATCGACCATAATTTCTTCGATGATTTTCAAATCTGCTTCGCTTGGTTCAGCACCACCAGATATCTCTTTTAAGTATTGACGAGGTGATATCGTTTCAAAGCATTGAATTAACTTTTCTTCTTGAGTTGTTGGTTTATCATTTACCATTTCCCTATGCTGAATCGGCTGAACTTTTTCTACAATTGTAGGAAGTGCTTCGTGATGTTGGAATTGATACCAATCTCTTGCTTCAAGGCGAAGAGTCTCAATGTTGATTTTATTTTCTTCATTTAACGAACGCATTACAATTGTTTTCATTTGAATTGGATTTATTCCATATAAAAAAGCAAGCTTTAAAATTGTTTCTCTCACTTCTGACGTAAATGAGCGTTTTGGTACAAAGGAATCAGATAGTCCTTCTAAAAACAAGTCATAATCAAAATTTTCCATTTGGACTGAAATTTTAAGTGGCTGGCTTTCTTGTAATATTCTAGAATCATTCGAATTAGAAAGATCATTACTTTGTTGAATTTCATGCAATTGATCTATTGTAATCGTTTGAAAAACCGAATCAAACGAACGAGAAATTTCTCGAAATCCTTCTTTTGAAAATGCATTTCTGCTAAAAAAGTTTTTAGTTCGTTGATATTGAGTTTTCCCAATGGTTTTAAAAAGAAAGATATTTAGAATAGGATCTTCGAAAAAAGAATGAGGATCTAGCGGAGATTGAAGCTCATATAGAAGCTTTTTATTACTATCTACAAATCCTTCATAGACTTTCAGTAAACCAATTCCTTCAAGAATTAATCTTTGTTCATAAATCATTTTTAAATTACATTTCATTCCAAGCATTAAAGAATGATGTGTTAATGTATTCGGATTGAGGTCTGTTTGCTCACATTCACTCCATAGTGTCATATACAAACTTAAAGCTTGGCTACCAATTATTGGTTGATACAACATCGTCAACACTTGTCTATGAAAATCATGTAAATAGCCCGCTGCCATTACAGTATATGGATCCGCAGGTAGAACATCCATCCAATGTTGCTTATCAATAGACATTCAAACATTCCTTTCTTGTATCAAAAGAGCGAAGTATTTATTCGTCTTTACCTCGCTCTTTGTTAATTAAATCTTTTAATTCATCAATGAACACATTTATATCTTTAAATTGACGATACACTGATGCAAATCGAACATAAGCGACTTCATCAATCTTTGATAAATGCTCCATGACCATTTCACCTAATACCTCACTAGGAACTTCAGATGTACCGCTATTTTTCAATTCTCTTTCGATGCTACTTATAATTTCTTCTAGCTGTGATAAAGATACAGGACGTTTTTCACATGCCTTAATAAGCCCTCTTAACATCTTATCTTTACTAAACTCCTCACGAGCTCCCTCTTTTTTAACAACTAAAATAGGATTATCTTCAACTCGTTCAAAAGTTGTAAAACGATGTTGACACTCTTCACATTCACGTCTTCTTCTAATTGAACGCCCTTCATCTACTGGTCTACTATCAAGTACTCTTGTCCCATTAAAATTACATGTTGGACATCTCATCGTTATAGTTCAACTCCAAACACACTATATTGTTTAAACGTATTATTATAACTCTATACTATAACAAATTCAAAATAAACAAAAGTTAATTTCAAAAAGACTGATGTAGTAAATTTTATTGCTAAATAAGCCAGCTTAAACGTACACTATTCATTATTTTAAAGTTTATTGTCACGATTTACTCCACGCAACTACGTTAATTTTTTCCGTTACCAATTTGTACTTTCTTAACGTACAAAAAAGAGAGATGAATAATCATCTCTCTCAGTTTTTTTAGTTACCATTTACAACTTTTACATTATTAACTTGAATGGGACCCATTCCTCTAGGTAACTCAACATTTTCGCGAGTATCAGCTTCTAGTGCCTCAGCGATAAAGTTTGCAGCTACATTCGGATCAATTCTATCACCGCAAGTGTAAACATCAATACTTGCATAACCATGCTCAGGAAAACTGTGAATAGTTAAGTGTGATTCTGAAATGATTACGACACCACTAACGCCATGAGGAGCGAACTTGTGAAAAGCAACTTCACGAACTTCTGCGCCAGAGCGTAATGCAGCATCGACAAAAGTCTCCTCAATAAATTTCATATCATTTAATTTTTCTGTATTACAACCCCATAGTTCTGAAATGACGTGACGACCCATAGTATCCATATTCATTTCCCCCTTAAATAATTTGTCATGACTCCTATTGCGAAAGTATGATCAACTACCACGGGGGAAAGTTAGTCCAAAGAGGTCCTAACCCTTTAAGTAGTTAGTTATACTTTTAGAAGTTCACGAAAGTTAGTATACTTTTTTTAAATTTGAATTGCAAGATAAATTCTTATTTTTTTGTAATTAAATGGTTTAAATGTGAAAAATATGGGGCGGAAAATAATGGTATTGCCAGTAGGACTTCAATTATATCAAGGTAAAAAAGGAAGAGACATGCCTAATAAGAGCAGAAAAAAAAAACAACCTCTTTCAGTGTAGGCTCTATTAAAAAAGAAGGTTTTATGCTCTATTAAAAAAGAAGGTTGATCTCCGTTCCAGGATGCTCGCCTTAAGAGCAGGATCAAGGAGACAGACTAAGAGCAGGAACAAAGGAAGAGCAGGATCAAGGAAACAGGAAAAGATATTAAAAGACTTTAAAGTATTTTATTTCCTCTATGTAATTCTCGCCCATAGTACTTTCCCTGTTCTTTCCTACACTTCCTACACTTCCTGCTCTTCCTGCTTTTCCTGCCTTTAATGCAACTTCAAAAAGGCTAACTGGTGTCCAGTTAGCCTTCTGTATTCGTTTTCAAATTTAAATAAATACGATCTTTCTATTTTCAGACTGTTTCAAGCTTTTTTATTTTAGAAGCCACGATTGAAACTAAGTCAACAACACGTCTTGAGTAACCCCACTCGTTATCATACCAAGCTAAAACTTTAACTTTTGTACCGTCAATTACCATAGTAGATAAAGAATCAATAATTGCAGAGTGTGTATTTGTGTTAAAGTCAATTGAAACTAGTGGCTCGTTACAGTATTCGATAATACCGTTCATTGAACCTTTTGATGCTGTTTCAAATACTTCATTAATTTCTTCAACAGTTACTTCACGTTTTAAGTCAACAACTAAGTCAACAAGTGATACGTTTGGTGTAGGAACACGTAATGCCATACCATGTAACTTACCATTTAAATGTGGAAGTACTTTTGAAAGTGCTTTTGCAGCACCTGTAGTTGTTGGAATAATTGATTGACTACAAGCACGTGCACGACGTAAATCTTTATGTGGATTGTCGATATTTTTTTGATCATTCGTAAATGAATGTACTGTTGTCATTAATCCATTAACAATACCAAATTGCTCATCTAAAACTTTTACAACTGGTGCTAGACAGTTTGTAGTACATGATGCATTTGAAATAATATGATGGTTTTCTAAATCTAATTTATCATCATTTACTCCGATTACTACTGTAATATCTTCGTTTTTACCTGGTGCTGTTAAAATTACTTTTTGTGCTCCAGCAGTAATGTGCGCTTTTGCTTTTTCAGCATCATTAAATTTACCAGTTGCTTCAATAACGATATCAACATTTAGTTCATTCCATGGAAGTAACTCAGGATTTCTCTCACTGATTAATTCAACACGTTTACCATCTACAATTAAATGATCTGCATTTGCAATCACTTCACCATCAAACTTACCATGAACCGTATCATATTTAATTAAGTGTGCTAGAGTTTCAGAAGGATAGCTTGCATTAATCGCAACGATATTATAATCACCATTTTTAATTGCTTGACGGAAAACCATGCGTCCGATTCGACCAAATCCATTTATTGCTACATTTACCATAAGTAAACCCCCAATTAAGTTATACTGTTTTATTAACTCCCCTCAATTAGTATAACACATAAGTTGATTTTTGGTTAAACTATTTACATTATTTATGAAATTATTTTATTTATTAGGTTAATAACTTGTATTTTTGTATCCTCAAGGCTTCCATTGTTATCAATAACATAGTCTGCTCTTGCCGCTTTTTCTTTTACTGGTATTTGAGAAGCTATTCGTAATAACGCATCTTCTTTAGATAATCCATTTCGATTCATTAGACGTTCTAGCTGAGTTTCTTCTGAAACTGTGACTACGATGACTTTTTCAACTAATTCAATCGAGTCACCTTCATATAAAAGAGGAATATCTAAAATAACGAGTGGTTCGCCTTTTTTTAAATAGGTATCAGCTTGTTCTTTCATCACTCGTCTTACTTCTGGATGTACGATTGAATTTAATTGTAAGCGCTTTTCTTTATCGTTAAAAATAATACTTCCAAGAAGTGGTCTGTTAATTTCTCCAGAATCTAATAAAATTTCACTTCCGAAAGCTTCAACAATCATTTTATAAGCAGTTTGTCCAATTTCAACTACTTCTTTTGCAATAACGTCCGCATCAACGATTGGTATATGTAATTCCTTCAAAAAATTCGATACTGTACTCTTTCCACTTGCGATACTACCTGTTAGTCCAAAAATTTTGCCCATAGTTATTACTCCTCACAAAAATAAAGAGGTCCAAACGGAATTAAATCCATTCGGATACACTCTATCTTTTATAATTATTATTACATTTTCATTAATCCAATTAAAATTAAAAATACACCCGGTAAAAAAGTTAATTTTTGTAGCCAAACTGTTTTCGATAAAACATTCCCTAACTTCATTCCAAATAATAAGAATAAAGCACTTGCAGTTGATGTTACTAATGCAGTCAATAATGGTGAAAATCCAAGTAATGATGCTCCTATCCCCGCTCCAAAGGCATCAAGTGATAGTGCAAAGCCAAGTAACAATGCTTCCAAACCATTAATACTACCTGAACGATCTACGTCCGCAGTTGTTGGCTTTCTTAGAATTTTTACAACAACTCCTAAAATTTCAAATTCCCAGTCAATCATTTTCTCTTCGATTTCATTCTTTTCTTCTGTTACTGAATTTGATGCTTTATTTGAACGATAGAATTGAAAAAGTACCCATAACCCAATACAAACAAGTACAAATCCACCGATTCTTTTTGCTATTATTGGAGAAAAAAAGGCTGTAATTGCATGCCCAATCCCCATAGATGTCATTAATATAATTCCTGAACAAGATGCAATTGTAATAATTGATTTTAAAGGAATTCTAACTTTTCGAAGTCCATAAGTAAATCCAACACTACAGCTATCTAAGCTTAATGCGCACGCTAGTAGTAATAATGATAGCATATTTACCATAAAAATAGGCTCCTCTCTTTCGTACTCATGTTATAGTATGAAAGAAAGGAACCGTATGTTAATTTTTTTTAGGCTGACATATTGGACAGTACGATGTTCCTCTTCCACCAACTGTTATTTTTTCAATTGGTTGACCACAATTCTGGCATTCTAACCCCTTGCGACCATACACTTTAATAATATCTTGAAAAGTTCCTATTTTCCCTTGAGAATTGACATAAGAACGAATAGTGCTTCCGCCTAATTCTACAGCTTCTTGTAAAGTAGACGTAATTGTCTCAGCAAGGAGTTTTATTTGTTTTGGTTTCAACGATGAAGCAGGAGTTTCTGGATGAATTTTCGCCCTAAATAAAACTTCATCTACATAAATATTCCCTAAACCAACTACTAATTCTTGATCTAATAAGACAACTTTTATTTTCCGACTTGTATTTTTAAGTTTTTTCCTTAAATATTCATGTGTAAATTCATCAGAGAAAGGCTCCGGACCTAATTTTGCAAGAGGAGGTCCTTCATTTTCTTCACCTTTATTAAATAAGTGCATAGTCCCAAATTTACGAACATCTTGATAACGAAGTTCTGTCCCATCTTCAAATAAAAACCGTACATGTGTATGAGGAGCGACAGGTTCTTCAGTTGGGAACACACGAAACTTCCCTTCCATTCTTAAATGCGAAACGAGCGTAAAGTCACTTAAATGAAAAAGCAAGAATTTCCCACGGCGATTGATGTCTTCAACTGTTTGGCCTATAAGTAATAGTTGAAATTCTTCTATTTCACTTGGTTTCTTAATTATTTTCCCCCATGAAACGATAACACTTGAGATTTTTTTCCCTACTACTAAATCCAATAATGTTCGTCTAACCGTTTCAACTTCAGGTAATTCAGGCATACTAAGTCATCCTATCTATTTATTTTGCTTCAAACCAAGATTCTCCAGAATTATAATCCACTTTTAAAGGTACTAATAACTCAACTGCATGTTCCATTACTTCTGGAACTAATTTTTCTAATATCGCTAATTCTTCTTGTGGAGCTTCTAATATTAATTCATCGTGTACTTGTAAAATTAATTTTGCTTGTAGCTTTTCTGCTTTTAGACGTTCATCCAATAAAATCATTGCTTTTTTAATAATATCCGCTGCACTCCCTTGGATTGGCGTATTCATCGCTGTTCTTTCAGCAAATCCTCGAATATTAAAGTTAGAGCTAGTAATCTCAGGAATGTATCGACGTCTATTTAAGATCGTACTAACAAACCCATCTATTTTGGCTTTTTGTACGATATCAGTCATATAATCTTTTACTTTTGGGAAACTAGCAAAGTATTTTTCAATAAAATTCGCTGCTTCTTTTCTTGTGATCCCTAAGCTTTGTGATAAACCGTAATCACTTATACCATAAACAATTCCAAAATTTACAGCTTTTGCTTGTCTTCGCATATTACTTGTAACTTCTTCTGCACTTACATGGAAAACATCCATAGCAGTTTTTGTATGAACGTCAAAATCATTTTTAAACGCATCCATTAAATTATCGTCTTGAGCTATATGAGCTAATACCCTTAATTCAATTTGAGAATAGTCTGCAGCGAAGATTACCCAATCCTTTTTCGAAGCAACAAATGCCTTTCTAATTTTTCTTCCTTCCTCCAAACGAATAGGAATGTTTTGAAGGTTTGGATCAATTGAGCTTAATCGACCTGTTTGCGCTAATACTTGATTGAAACGAGTATGTACCTTTGAATCTGATTCATTGATAACTTTTAATAAACCTTCTACATAAGTTGAATTTAATTTTCCAACTTGACGGTAATGTAAAATCAAACGGATAATTTCATGTTCTGATTCTAGCCTTTCAAGGACATCAGCAGAAGTTGAATAACCTGTTTTTGTTTTTTTACCAGAAGGTAAATTCAATTTTTCAAACAATATTACACCTAATTGCTTTGGTGAGTTAATATTAAATTTCTCGCCTGCCAAATCATAAATTTTCTCTTCAAGATCTTTTAAAGTATTTGCAAGTTCAGAACCCATTTTACGAAGAGTCTCTTCACGAACAGTAACCCCTTCAAATTCCATATCACCTAAAATGAATGTTAAAGGTAATTCTAGCTCTGTTAAAAGTTCATACTGACTATTTTTTCGTAATGATTCTTCAAGAATATCTTTTAATTTGCTAATTGCAATTGCTTTACGAACTATATATTCTGCAAGTACTTCGGTAGATGGCTGAGTTTGCTTTGCACCTTTCCCGTAAATTGACTCTGCTGTTTGAATGGAAAAATCAATTTTACCATTTACTAAATCTGCAAACTCTTTATTAGATTGTGCAGGGTCATAAATATAGGAAGCAAGTAAAGGATCAAAATTCACCCCTCGTAAACTAATCCCTTTCCATTTCAAAGCAACGTATGCACCTTTTGCATCATAAACATTCTTAGTTGCACGCTCATTCTCAAGCCAATTTTTAAATAAATCTGATTCTAATCCAATAGTTGTTGGAATAAAGAAATGACCATTTTCATTTGAAAGTCCAAATCCTTGAATAGCTTCTGTATGATAATTTTCACCAATCATTTCAATGATTAAGCTTGATTGATCAACTAAATGTTTTTCCTCAATTGAGTCAATTATTTCATAGCTAATTTCTTCAAGTTCTTCAGTTAATTCTGCTACATCCAATTTTGCTAACAATGAAGTAAATCCAAGTGATTTATAAAATTCCGCTATCTTTTTCATGTCCGCTTCAGGAAGAATTGTGTCATTTACGGTTAATTCAATAGGTGAATTTGTATTGATTGTAGCCAATTGCTTGCTCATTAATGCCTGTTCTTTATTTTCACTTAAATTTTGAAGAAGCTTTGCACCGCTTACTTCGTCTAAATGTTCATAAAGCCCCTCTACAGTTTCAAACTGTTTTAAAAGCTTAATAGCAGTCTTTTCACCAATTCCAGGAACACCAGGGATATTATCTGACTTATCACCCATTAATCCCTTCATGTCAATAATTTGTTCAGGCGTAATTTCGTACTTTTCAAATATTGCTGTTGGAGTAAACTCTTCCACTTCAGTAATACCCTTTTTCGTCATACTAACCGTTATACGATCATCAACTAACTGTAATAAATCTCGATCTCCTGAAATCACCTTTACTTCAAAATCTTCTTTAGACGCTTGTCCTGCAAGCGTTCCAATAATATCATCCGCTTCGTAATTTTCTAATTCATAACGCGAAATACCATACGTGTCTAATAACTGACGAACTAGAGGAAATTGCTCACTTAATTCCGGCGGAGTCTTCTGCCTTCCACCTTTATATTCCTTAAATGTACTATGTCTAAATGTAGTTTTGCCTGCATCAAACGCAACAAGTAGATGACTCGGCTTTTCTTCTTCTAAAATTTTCATCAACATCATAGTAAATCCATAAATTGCATTCGTATGAACACCTTTATCATTACTTAAAAGTGGTAATGCAAAAAAAGCCCTATAGGCAATACTATTCCCATCAATTAAAATCAATTTCTTCTTCAAAATAGATCCCCTTTCTAATTACAAATCTTATTATTTAACTTTTTTATGTATAATTTATAGAATTTCCCAATCTTAATCTCTACCTGTTATCTCCTGCTCTTCCTGCTCCTAACATTTTACCATGAACTAATCATAAAAGAAAAAGAGGTCGCCTTTTGATTCAACTATTAAAAGTATTTATCCACTAAAATTGAAAGCTGAATAATTTATGACTTTTAAGAATGAATCGAAAGACTACCTCTAAAAATTAATCGAAGTCGTGTATTTCTCGCTCAAATATTAGTTCTACGCAGGAACCTTCTAATGCTTGTTGATTATTTAAAACCTGGTGAAGCCGCCAACCACTTTTAGCATAATTCCCTACCACGTCGTAGTAATGACGATTTGAGGATTTCGTGTTTACTTTTACAAATTCGTATTCGTACATCGACAAGCTCCCTCCACTTTAATTATGATACTCATAATTTCCCCAATAATTTTAAAAGTAATATGACTAACTCGCTCATTGTTAACGATAACTTTTATCCTTAAGTCACAAAAATGGTTCTTAGCTGTCAATTTTTAATATTTTGGCTCTGTAAAAAAAGAATGTTGACGATTTCCGTTACAGGATGCTCTAAAGAGCAGGAACAAGGAAAGGCAGGATCAAAGTGAAAGGAAAAGAGATTAAATGACTTTAGAGAATTCTATTCATTTTTCATATCAATCTGTTTTCCCCTTCTTTACCTGCCTTGCCTGCTCTTCCTGCTATTTAGTTCTCCCACCTTCCACTCCAATCAATGTCTTTAAATTGCATAACATCTTTTTCAAATATGTGTTTTGTAAAAAATCAACAATTAACATTAACAAAGCCAATTTTTTAACGCACAAAAAAAAGGTATCCTCTAGTATGGACACCTAAATGGTAAATTAAAACAAAGCTAATTATTTCTATTCAAGTTCAAACCACAAAAAAATCCCGGAAGCATAAATACTTCCGGTTTCAAGACAACTCCTTGGATGAAGGGGTTTTCATCATAACTATAACAACTTTTTATTAAATAATAATAAATCTAGTGTTAAATGAATGTAAAGTGTTTACATTTAAACATTTTTATTTAAAGTTACAATAAATGATGTCCCATGTCCTAGTTTACTTTCGACTTCAACTTTACCTTTATGAGCTTCTACGAGATGCTTCACAATAGCAAGTCCTAAACCAGTTCCTCCAGAGTTTCTACTTCTTGCTTTATCTACTCGGTAAAAGCGTTCAAAAATACGAGAAATCTCTTCTTTTCCAATTCCTACTCCTGTATCATTAACCTTTACAACAATTTTGTTGTCTGTTTCAGACGCCGTAACAAATACCTTACCTCCTGCTGGAGTATAGTGAATCGCATTGTCCACAAGGTTTATAAATACTTGTTTTAGTCTCATAGCATCAGCATTAATGACCAAAGGACTATTTAAAAATAGTTTGAAATCGATATTTTTCTCTTCAGCTTTTTGGCTAATCATTTGCTGCACGTCTTCAATGATTTGTTTTACAGACACTTCTGAACGGTCTAACTTAAAATTCTGTTGTTCCATTTTAGACAGGTCTAATAAATCTTGAATAAGTGTTTGCATTCGATCACTTTCCGTTAATATAATCGATAAGAAGTTTTTACATAATTCATCATTTTCCATTGCACCATCTAAAAGTGTTTCAGTAAAACCTTTTATAGACGTAATCGGTGTTTTAAGCTCATGAGAAACATTAGCAAAGAAATCTTTTCGAACTTGCTCGAGTTTCTTTAATTCACTTATATCATGGAAAACAAGAACAATCCCTTTCCATTCGTGGTTAATTCCAATAATTGGAGCACCATAAATTTCAAAATGTTTTCTCTCAATCGATAAGGGCAAAATGACTTGTTTTCTAACTTTTATTTCTTTTAAAAAGATTTGTTCAACTATTTCGATGACTTCTTTATGTTTAAATGCATCATAATAAAGTTCTCCAATAATACTTCTTGAATCAACTTTAAATGTTTCTCGATATGTTTTATTAATTAAATTAACATGACCTCTACTATTAATTAATACGACACCACTACCAATATTATGGATCAAAGTATTCAAACGATCCTGCTGCATTTCTTGTTGTGTAGTCATTTCTTGTAGATTTTTTGCCAGTACATTCATCGCTTGACTTAACATTGAGGTTGACTCATTACTTTCAGTAAGCGTTCTTGCTTTATAGTTCCCTTTTGACAATTCGATTGCTACTTGGGTTATATCTTCAATTGGTTTAGAAAACTGATGTGAATATCGAATTAGTAAAACAATAATCGTTAATAATACAAAACCTAATAAAGAAAATAATAGTATCCATATACTACGATATACTTCTTTAATCGACTTGGTTGAATAATCGACAATTAAGAATTGCTTATTACCTTGGTGATCAGTTATTTTCTTACCATAATATTTTTCTGAAGATTGATATGGGTCAGATTTAACTGGTTCATACTTGGCAGCGTGATTTAGTTTATCAAGTCGGTCTAAGTATTCTTTTAAGTTTTGAGATGATAGATTTAACGCAACGTTTTCATTAGTAGACTTAGCAATAAGATGATAGTTATCATCAATTAAAATAATATCTATATCTAAATCCTTTGAAATTTTTTTCAAAGTTTGATTTGAAATATTTTTCGTTAATGGTGTATTCGACTCCATAATAGACGCAATTAAGTTAGTTTCTCGCTCTATTCTGTGATCATAATTTGTCAAATAAAACGATTTAAAGATTTGCCCTAAGATGATTCCTAAAAATACAAGAATTAGTATAATGATTGCGGAAAATCCGTAAAGCAATTTTCGATTCAGTTTACTCATTGAATCTAGGTTCCTCTAATTTATAACCTAAACCTCGGATTGTTTTAATATAAACAGGTTTTTTTGAATCCTGTTCTATTTTTTCTCTTAAATGGCTAATATGAACATCGACGATTCGCGTATCTCCCGCAAAATCATAATTCCATACTGCACTTAATAATTGGTCTCGAGTTAAAACTCGACCTTTATTTTTTGTTAGATATAATAATAGCTCAAATTCCTTAGGTGTTAATTCTAGTTTTTCCCCTTGGAAATATGCTTCATAATATTCCGGTAATATTTTTAAATCTGCGATGATTAAAGTATCCGTCGTATCTTCACTTGTTTGTACTGGAGTTTCAGTAATTTTAGATCTTCGTAAAATTGCTTTAACTCTTGCTACGACTTCTCTTGGACTAAATGGTTTTGTCATATAATCATCTGCACCAAGTTCAAGTCCTAATACTTTATCAAATTCATCGTCTTTTGCCGTTACCATTAAAATTGGAGTTGTATTTCTTTGTAATCTAAGCTCTTTACATACTTCCATACCATCTTTTTTTGGTAACATTAAGTCTAAAACAATTAATTCCGGCTTTTCATCTACTGCTTTTTGCAAAGCTTCATCCCCATCAATAGCTGTAACAACTTGAAAGCCAGCTTGTTCTAAGTTGAATTTAATTAAAGTTAAGATATGTTCTTCATCATCTACTACAAGAATTTTATTGTTCATTACATATTCCTCCAGGTTAAATTTAAACCCTCATCCATTTAACTTTATTTATCTCTATTTTACTTTTTTATCATACTAGAAATTCTTTCAGACGTAAAACGATTAATTGTGTTTAAAATCTTTTCCTTAAATTGCACTTCCAAGGAAAGGAGGAGGAAGTCTTGAAGACATCCATATAAAATCGCAATAAAAAAGAATGTCAATTAGACATTCTTCACATTAAAAATTTTCATATAGTAAAGCATTCGATTCATTTACTTTTGGTGGAATTACGATAAGATTTCCAGAAGCAATTACTTTTTGAGATTTATTTAAAACGCTTACATTTATACTTACTTCATTTTTCTCCACATTGATATCAGCTACTTCGAAATGAATTGATATTGTTTCGTTATGGTGAATATGTTGATCAAATTGAATCTCTTTTTTAACGATATGACTACCTGGTCCTGGTAAATGTTTCGTAACTGCTGCTGCAACTAAACCACTTATTATAATACTAGGTACGATTGGTTTTTTATATTTTGTTTGAGAAGCATAATTATATTGAGTATATAAAGGATTTGTATCGCCCGTTAATGCCAGGTATAAGTAAATATGTTTTTCTTCGATATGTTCTGTCACAATTAACTTTTCACCAATTGAAATGTCTTCAAGTTTTCGTCCGATTTTTGCTTTTTTTGTTAACATATTAAACCCCCTGTTTATCTTAATATTTTAAAAATTCGATAAACAGTTCCAAAATTCCTCCTTAATCGGCAAAAAAAATTAATCACAAGATAGGGAAAAAGGAATAAAAAAACCAGACACTATAGAGAAGCGTCTGGTTTCTTTTTAATTATGCTAATACGTTCATTACGTTTTTAACAGCTTCAACAGAACGATCTAATGCCGCTTTTTCATCAGCAGTTAAATCCAATTCAATGATTTGTTCAATCCCGTTACCACCGATAATTGTCGGAACTCCTAAGTAGATGCCGCTATAACCATATTCACCTTCTAAATAAGCGATTGTAGGTAATACACGACGTTGATCCTTAAGTATTGCTTCAACCATTTCTACTAGTGAAGCAGCAGGTGCATAGTACGCACTACCGTTTCCTAATAGATTTACGATTTCACCGCCACCCTTACGAGTTCGTTCAACTATTGCGTCTAAACGGTCTTTTGGAATTAATTTTTCTAATGGGATTCCACCAGCATAAGAGAAACGGACTAAAGGTACCATTTCATCTCCGTGTCCACCTAAAACAAAGCCAGAAATATCTTTTACAGATAAATTTAATTCTTGTGCTACGAAAGTTCTGAAACGTGCAGTGTCAAGAACACCTGATTGTCCGATAACACGGTGCTTAGGGAAACCTGATTCTTTGTATACTGTATAAGTCATTGCATCAACCGGGTTTGTTAAAACAACGATTGTACAATTAGGAGAGTGTTTGACGATTTCACGAGTAACTGCTTTCATTATGTTTGAGTTTGTTGATACTAAATCATCACGACTCATTCCCGGTTTACGAGCAATCCCTGCTGTAATCACTACAATATCAGAGTTTGCTGTATCAGCATAATCACTAGTACCGATAATATTTGCATCAAAACCTTGTACTGGACTTGCTTCAAGCATGTCTAAAGCTTTACCTTTTGTAGGGTTTTCTAGTTGTGGAATATCAACAATTACAACATCACCTAATTCTTTTTGTGCAAGCAAGAAAGCTGTTGTTGCTCCAGTAAATCCAGCACCTACTACAGAAATTTTACGTCTACGAATTGACATGATAAATTCCTCCCCTTTCGTTTACAGCTTAATTATACAAGAACAGACTCCATATTTGAAATTAATTCGTTAGCAAATTCTGAACATTTTACTTCAGTAGCTCCATCCATTAGACGAGCGAAGTCATATGTTACAACTTTAGAAGCAATTGTTTTTTCCATTGATTTAAGAATCATAGAAGCTGCTTCATTCCATCCCATATGCTCAAGCATTAATACACCTGAAAGAACAACTGAAGATGGATTTACTTTATCTAATCCAGCATATTTAGGTGCTGTACCGTGAGTAGCTTCAAAAATTGCATGTCCAGTTTCATAGTTGATGTTTGCTCCAGGAGCGATACCAATTCCACCAACTTGAGCTGCAAGTGCATCTGAAATGTAATCACCATTTAAGTTCATTGTAGCTACTACATCAAACTCACGTGGTCTAGTTAAAATTTGTTGTAAGAAAATATCAGCAATGCTGTCTTTAACTAGGATTTTACCAGCTTTTTCAGCTTCATCCATCGCTTTATTAGCAGCATCTTTACCGCTTGTTTCTACAATGCGATCGTATTCTGACCAAGTAAATACTTTATCACCGAACTCTTGCTCAGCAACTTCATAACCCCAGTTCTTAAATGCACCTTCAGTGAATTTCATGATATTACCTTTATGAACTAAAGTTAAAGATTTACGGTTTTCTTGGATTGCGTAATTAATTGCAGCACGTACAAGACGTTTAGTACCTTCTTCAGAAATTGGTTTAATACCGATACCAGAAGTTTCTGGGAAACGAATTTTATTAACACCCATTTCTTTTTGTAAGAATGCTAAAACTTTTTGAACTGCTTCAGATCCTTTTTCATATTCGATACCAGCATAAATATCTTCAGTATTTTCACGGAAGATTACCATATCTGTATCTTCAGGACGTTTTACTGGTGAAGGCACTCCATCAAAGTAACGTACTGGGCGTAAGCACACGAATAAATCTAATTCTTGGCGTAACGCAACGTTTAAAGAACGAATTCCTCCACCAACTGGTGTAGTTAAAGGTCCTTTAATCGCGATCATGTATTCTTCTATTACATTTAAAGTTTCTTGAGGTAACCACTCACCTGTAATATTGAATGCTTTTTCACCAGCAAGAACTTCTTTCCATTCGATTTTACGAGTACCGTTATATGCTTTTTCAACTGCTGCATCTAAAACACGTGATGCTGCTGCCCAAATATCTGGACCTGTCCCATCACCTTCAATAAAAGGAATAATTGGATTGTTTGGCACGTTTAATTCGCCATTTACTAATGTAATTTTTTCAGCTTGCATTACATTCTCTCCCTTAAAAAAATTGTTAAACACATGCTTTTGAGAGGAAGATACCTCTTCCTCTCTTTACTATACCATTATTATTCAAATATTAAATACTATTTTAAGTATTCAATCTCTTCTTTATGCACGCTCTTCAATTGGAATGTAAGAGTTTTTCTCTGGTCCTGTATAATCTGCGCGTGGACGAATAATACGATTATTTTCATATTGTTCTAAAATGTGAGCAGTCCAACCAGACATACGGCTAATAGCAAAGATTGGAGTAAATAAATCATGTTCAATTCCTAAACTGTGATAAACAGACGCAGAGTAGAAATCAACATTTGGTGGAATGTTCTTTTGAGTAGTAACAATCTCTTCGATTTTTTCAGACATTGTATACCATTTTAACTCTCCAGTAATTGCACCTAATTGACGAGACATTTCTTTTAAATGTTTTGCACGAGGGTCTCCACCACGGTATACGCGATGTCCAAATCCCATGATTTTAGCTTTATGATCCATTTTTTCTTGGATGTAAGATTCTACATTATCAATCTCACCGATTTCAGCTAACATTTTCATAACGCTTTCATTTGCACCGCCGTGTAATGGGCCTTTTAAAGCACCGATAGCAGCTGTAACACCTGAATAAATATCAGATAATGTAGCTACGCAAACGCGTGCAGTAAAAGTCGAAGCGTTTAATTCATGATCAGCATGTAATACTAATGCTTTATTGATTGCTTCTTCTGCAATTTCATTTGGTTCTTCACCTGTCAGCATATATAAGAAGTTGGCTGCAAATGAAAAATCTTTACGAGGAGCGACTGGTTCAAGCCCCTGACGAATTCGCGAAAACGCTGCCACAAATGTCGATACTTTTGCTTGAAGCTGGATTGCTTTAAGATAATTTGAATCTGAATCCATTGCCTCAGCATTTTTGTCGTACAATGCAAGCATTGAAATAAATGTGCGAAGTACTGTCATAGGATGTACATTTTTAAAATCTGTTGCTTTTAAGAAATTAATAACCTCAACTGGAAGTTCAGCATGATCTGCTAATTGAGCAGAAAACTCTTTAAGCTGAACCTTAGTTGGTAATTTACGATGCCATAATAAATATACAACTTCTTCAAAACTCGCAAATTCTGCTAATTCGTCAATACCGATACCTACATACGTTAATGTATCATCAATAATAGAACTTATAGAAGTCGTAGCTGCTACAACACCTTCTAAACCACTTTTAACTGTCATATTCCCCTCTCTCCTTTACGCA
This sequence comes from Gottfriedia luciferensis, assembly GCF_002156865.1. Lineage (GTDB taxonomy): Bacteria > Bacillota > Bacilli > Bacillales > Bacillaceae_G > Gottfriedia > Gottfriedia luciferensis. The sequence continues at coordinate 157,156 of NZ_NCTA01000005.1, forward strand.
AAAATTTCCCTAGTATTTTTAAACATATATATACTGGTATAATTCTAAAATAAAACCGAGTATACATAGAAAGGAACCCTACTATCATTTATTATAAACAATAATCTGACTTTTGTGAATGAAAACAATTTACTAAAATATAATTATTATTCAATTACTTAATTAATTCTACAATCCAAATGAATAGATATGCGATTCCAGCCCCAATTAATGGACCTACTGCAACCCCTTTAAATAGGGCAACAGATAATACTGTACCGAGTACTAAAGCAGCTGTAATTTGTGGGCTTGTTGCTAGTAAATGCACGCCTCCTTTTGCTAGTAATGCTACTGCGATTCCAGAAAGTAAGGCAATCCATGCAACAGGTGTTTTTAGTGCATCAATTAAATTTTTAAAGCCGATTTCCCCTGTTGCAATGGGAACTAATACAGCAATCGTTATGATAGTTACTCCTAAATTAATCCCTTTTGATTGTAAATAAGGAAATACACGATCACCTAGTAAAGTATATTTTAGGATTAACAATACTATAATTGAAATAATTAAAGAGTTATTTTTTGCGACTATTCCAATTAATAATAAAACCAAGAGAAATATTGTAGATTCATTCATTTATTTTTATCCCCTTAATGTATAATTTATTAATAAATACTATCAAACTTTACTATTATAAAAAAATAATTCTTGATAAAATAAGACTAAGAGGATTCTTTTCTCATTGAAAGGAGGTAATGGTTTGAATAGAACTTTAGTTTTTCAGATCATTCGTTTTTTATTTGTAACTGTATGCATCATATTAGGTCTTTATCTTGCATTATTTATTTCAAAACTTACATATCCTTTCATCATTGCACTAATTATTGCATACCTTTTAAATCCACTCGTTAATTTATTAAATGAAAAGGCTAGAATACCAAGAGGTATAGCCGCATTCTTATCAATTATTTTATTATTATCTGTTGTTGCAGGTTTATTTACATTATTAATTACTGAAATTATTTCAGGTTCAACTTATTTGATACAAGTTGTGCCAGAAAGTTTCGAACGACTAATTTTCTTCGTTGAGAACATGGTTACAGATAAGATTATCCCTTTATATGATTTAATCATGAGTAAATATAGTCAGCTTGGCGCTGGACAACAACAAACAATCCGTATGAATATACAATCGATTGGAGATTCTGCAATAAATTTAGGAAAAGAAGCATTAAACGGAATTATTGTAGGGATAAAATTAGTCATAGCGTTACTACCAAATACTGCTACATTAATTTTCGTCTCTTTATTAGCAACATTCTTTATTAGTAAAGATTGGTACAAAATAAAAAATTTGTTAGCAAAATATACCCCAGATCGAATTCAACATTACAGCAAAACAATCTTTATTGATTTACGTAAAGCTTTTTTTGGATTTATTAAAGCACATCTAACTCTTATTTCTATGACAACTGTACTTGTCTTAATCGGATTATTAATTCTTAGAATCCCTTTTGCGATTACAATCGCAATTCTAATTGGGTTTATTGACTTGCTCCCTTACTTAGGAACCGGATTAATCTTTGTACCATGGATTCTTTACACATTCCTATCTAGTGATTACAAGTTAACAATCGGACTCGCAATCTTATATGGTGTTGTAATCGTACAACGTCAACTTGCTGAACCTAAAATTTTATCTTCAAATATTGGATTACATCCACTTCCTACTTTAATTGCTTTATTTGTAGGATTTAAGTTTTTTGGATTATTAGGATTAATCATCGGTCCTGTAACGCTAGTAGTTTTATCAACTTTGTATCGAGCAAAAGTCTTTCACGAGCTTTGGTCATATATAAAAGGCTCACATTAAATAGTGCTGTTAAATCTAAATAAAGAAAATCGCCGATTGGCGAGGCTTTAGGCGAAGAATGCTTAGTTGAACTGATCGTTAATCCCTAAAATCGTCAACTACGTCGAGTTTTCTACATTGCCAAATTATACTTTCTTACTGTCCAAGAAAAAGCCCTTGAGAACGATTCGTTCCAAGGGCCTTTTTTCTTAGAATGCTTTCATTTTCTCCGTTTATCGAGAAATAAAAAAATAGGGAAGAAGTTGAATTCTAATCCCTACCTTTGGATTAATGCTTATTTTTTTATATAACCTGTCCAAACAACATTTCCTTTAAGTTTTTTCATGACAAAATATAAAATACGTTGAACTAATTTAATTCGAATTGGTTTAATTAATAAGACGATTGCAATGAGATCCGTGATTGGTCCTGGAATAAAAAATAAGAGACCAATTAGAAAAAATGACAATCCCTCAATCATGATTAAGTCTGGCATTTTTCCGGCACGTAGCTGTTCCCCGGCTTGTTGCTTCACGGTGACCCAAACAGTTCTCATGATATAAGTGCCGATTAGTAGCGTACCAATTAACCATAGAAATACTGATAAAGAACCAATAAATCTACCAAGTATTGTTAAAAAGAATAAATCAATTATCGGGATCAATAATAGCCAACCGACAAGTTTTTTCATGAGAGTTCACCTCTTACATTAGATTAAAAAATAAAGAGAAGGAATTTCCATCCTTCTCTTTATTATATATTAAAATATGCTCTTGTGTCCTGTACTAACAATTCCTCTAGACGCATCTACAGTGACTGCTTGACCATTTACTAAAATATTTGTTGCATTTTCAACTCCAACAATTACAGGAATTCCTAAGCTCACGCCAACTACTGCCGCATGGCTAGTTAATCCACCTTCTTCAGTAATAATTGCAGCTGCTCTTTCGATAGCAGGCATCATATCTTTATCTGTACTATTCGTTACAAGAATACTTCCAGAAGTAACTTTAGAAACAGCTTCTTCACCTGTTTTTGCGATTACAACTTTACCTGCTGCTGTTTTTCGACCAATTCCTTGACCTTGTGCGATAACGTCTCCTACTACATGGATTTTCATCATATTTGTCATTCCTGTTTCACCAACTGGTAATCCTGCAGTAATGATGACAGTATCTCCATTTGAAACAAATTTCGCTTCTTGCGCAGCATCCATTGCATGTTCTAACATTTCGTCTGTAGAGTTTGCTCTTTCTCTAAATTGCGTTTGAACACCCCAAACTAATGTTAAACGACGGCAAATACGAATATCAGAAGTAATTGCTAAAATCGGAGCTTTTGGACGATATTTTGAAATCATTTTCGCAGTATGTCCACTTTCCGTAGGAGCAATAATTGCAGCTACTTTTAAGTTAAGTGCTGTTGCAGCAACTGATTGACCAATTGCATCTGTAATTGTTCCTTTATTTTCTCTTTGGCGCTTTTTAAATAATTCTTCGTACTGTAAGCTTTTTTCAATTCGAAGTGCAATTGAGTTCATCATTGAAACTGATTCAACTGGGTAAGAACCTGCTGCTGTTTCACCTGATAACATGATTGCATCAGTTCCATCAAGAATTGCATTTGCAACGTCACTAGCTTCCGCACGTGTAGGGCGAGGATTACGTTGCATTGAGTCTAACATTTGCGTAGCAGTAATAACTGGTTTTCCTAAATTATTACATTTTTTAATTAATAATTTTTGAACGATTGGTACTTCTTCAGGTGGAATTTCTACACCCATATCGCCACGTGCAACCATTAAACCGTCTGATACTTCAAGAATTTCATCGATATTATCAATTCCTTCTTGGTTCTCGATTTTCGGGATAATTTGAATGTAATCAGCGCCGTGTTTTCCTAATAGCTCACGAATTTCTAATACGTCAGAAGCTTTTCGAACGAATGATGCAGCAATAAAATCAACGCCTTGCTCAATACCAAACTCGATATCACTGATGTCTTTTTCTGTAATACCCGGTAAGTTAACGCGTACATTTGGTACGTTTACGCCTTTTTTATTTTTTACTAGACCACTGTTTAAAATTTTCGTACGAATATCTTTGCCTTCAATACCAATTACTTCTAATCCAATTAATCCATCATCGATTAAAATTCTAGATCCAACGTGTACATCGTCAATTAACCCTGCATATGAAACTGCAAATTTCTCTGCTGTTCCCATTACCGGCTCAGTTGTGATAATTACTTCATTTCCAGTTTTTAATTCAGCTTGACCACCTTCAAAATCTAAAGTACGAATTTCCGGACCTTTAGTATCTAAAAGGATCGCTACTGTTCTTCCTGTTTCCTTTGAAGCTTCACGAATACTTTTAATTCTTGCTGCATGCTCTTCATGAGAGCCATGAGAGAAGTTTAAACGAGCTACGTTCATTCCTGCATTAATTAATTCAACTAACTTTTCTACCGATTCACTAGCAGGACCAATCGTACAAACTATTTTTGTTTTACGCATTTTTTACCCTCCAAATTTTATAAGAACTTTATCTCTTAAGGCTAAGTTTATGAAATCGATTGCTCAATCTTACGTGACTGTTTAGATTGATAACTCTTGCGACAATTGATACATATCTCGATCAATTTCATGTTTTCTTGATAATGCTTCGATAATATCATGGTCAACCAATTTATTATTTTGAATTCCTACGCAACGGCCACCTTTACCCGCCATAAGAAGTTCTACTGCACGCGCACCTAAACGACTTGCAAGTACTCTATCAGCAGCACTTGGTGATCCACCACGTTGAACATGTCCTAATACTGTGACACGCGTATCAAAACTTGTTCGTTCTTCAATCACTTTACCTATATCAATTGCACTTCCAACGCCTTCTGCTACTACGATAATACTGTGTTTTTTACCACGTTCACTACCGCGGTTTAACTTACTTATTATATCGTCCATATCATAGTTTTCTTCAGGGATTAGAATCGTTTCTGCTCCATCTGCTAAACCTGCCCATAATGCTATATCACCTGCATTACGACCCATCACTTCGATTACATAAGTACGCTCATGTGATGTAGCTGTATCGCGAATTTTATCGATCGCATCGATTACAGTATTTAATGCTGTATCGAAACCAATTGTAAAGTCAGTTCCTGGAATATCATTATCAATTGTGCCTGGAACTCCTACGCAAGGATAGCCATGTTCAGTTAGTTTTTTAGCCCCTTGATATGAACCATCTCCACCTATTACAACTAATCCTTCTATTCCAAACTTTTTAAGTTGTTCGATTCCTTTCATTTGTCCTTCTAATGTTTTAAATTCCGGACAACGAGCACTAAGTAATTTTGTACCACCGCGGTGAATAATATCACCTACAGAACCTAACTCTAATTTTTCAATATTTCCATTAATAAGACCTGAATACCCTTGGTACACCCCATATACTTCTAGCCCATGAAAAATCGCTTTTCTGACTACTGCACGTACTGCAGCATTCATTCCCGGAGAATCTCCTCCACTTGTTAATACGCCAATTCTCTTCATTATGTATTCACCTCAATGATTTTACCTTATGCATTTATTCATTTAAATAAATTACCATGTAATACATTTTTAAACAATAGAAATAATGTGAACTTTTTCATAAACTTTTTTAAAGAAATGAAACATTGTCAAAAAATGTGACGCTATTTTACACATATATGTTATTTTTTACTAATTTCTTAAAAAAATACAAAAAAGAGCATGCTAACATATTGTTTCACACACTCTAGAAGTTAAACTAAATATTATTTGTAAAAGAAATTTTTCCTAACTTTGCGTGTTTATCATATCGTTGTTGAACTAGTTCTTCTTGATCCATAGATAACAGAGACTTTAATGTCTCATATAAATATTTATCGATATATTTCGCTTGCTGTTCAACATCATTTTGTGCTCCACCTTTTACTTCGGGAATAATTTGATCAACTACCCCTAATTCTAATAAGTCTGGAGCTGTAATTTTCATTGTTTCAGCAGCTCTACGTGCTTGTGAAGAGTCTTTCCACAATAATGCTGCTGCACCTTCTGGTGATATAACAGAGTAAGTTGAGTTTTCTAACATCAGTAATTTGTTACCAATTCCTAACGCTAGTGCTCCACCACTTCCGCCTTCACCAATTACAATACAAATAGTAGGTACTTTTAACCCAGCCATTTCAAAAATATTGCGTGCAATTGCTTCGCTTTGTCCACGCTCTTCTGCGGCTTTACCAGGATAAGCACCTTTTGTATCAATAAATGCAATAATAGGTCTGTTAAATTTCTCAGCTTGCTTCATTAATCTAAGTGCTTTTCGGTACCCTTCAGGATGTGGCATACCAAAGTTACGTCGAATATTTTCTTTTGTGTCTTTACCGCGTTGATGTCCAACAACAGTAACTGGTAAACCACGATAAGAAGCTATACCAGATACGATCGCAGCATCATCACCAAATAAACGATCTCCATGACACTCAAAGAAATCTGTAAACAATCTATTTACATAATCTAAAGTTGTTGGTCGCTCAGGATGTCTAGCAACTTGTACGCGATCCCAAACTCCCATGTTACCGTAAATTTCATTTTCTAACGTTTTTAAACGCTCTTCTAAACGTCTAATTTCCTCAGAAAAATCTACGTCATGTTGACTAGTATAAACTTTTAGTTCGTTTATTTTCGTCTTTAGCTCATGAATCGGTTTTTCAAATTCTAACATTACCACTATTGCAGAACACCTCCTTGATGTAAATTAAGAATTGTAAATAACTTCGAACGTAGTTCAGTACGTGGTATTACAGCATCAAGCTGTCCATGATTTAAAAGGAATTCAGCAGTTTGGAAGTCTTCTGGTAATTCTTCACGTATCGTTTGCTCGATAATACGTCTACCTGCAAAACCAATTAATGCACCTGGCTCTGCAAAATTAAAATCACCTAAAGATGCAAAGCTTGCTGATACTCCACCAGTAGTTGGATTAGTCATAATTGAAATTGATAAAAATCCTAGTTCACTATGCTTTTTAAGTGCTGCACTTGTTTTTGCCATTTGCATTAAGCTTAAAATACCTTCCTGCATACGAGCTCCCCCAGATGCAGTAAATATAATGAATGGTAAGCCATCCGCTGAAGCACGTTCAACTGCACGAGTGATTTTCTCTCCTACAACAGATCCCATGCTACCCATTCTAAATCTAGCATCCATTACTGCAATCACGACAGGAATTCCTTCAATTGCCCCTTTTCCAGTAACAATCGCTTCATTCAGTTCCGTTTTTTTACGGTCACTCTCAAGCTTTTCTATATAATCTGGAAACTGTAATGGATTCGCAGAAATCATTTCTTTATCAAATTCTTCAAAAGTATCTTCATCAAGTAAACTTTCAATTCTTTCGAATGCTGTCATTTGATGATGATAACCACAACTATTACATACTTTTACATTTTTTATTAATTCTTTTGTAATACTTATTTTTTTACATTTAGGACATTTTGTCATAACACCGTCAGGTAAATCTTGTCTCATTACTTCTGAAGGTATAGATGCATATTTTTTCTTTTTGGAAAATAAGTCTTTGATTTGCAACCTAATTCCTCCTAACTTTTTTAGTACTAAATACTAATAGGATACTATAAATGTTATACACTTTTTGTTAACATTTGTCGATAATATTCAGCTATATTTCGTCATTCTAATGATTTATCAGCCTTGTTTTATGCAAAATAAAAGCAAAAAAAAGCATAGTCAAAATTATTAAAATTCCTTTAAATTCAACATTTTATCGCATTTAAGTATTATAGCAGATAAAAAAGGATAGTACTACATTACTTTATTTGAGTATTGTAATACTATCCCCTCAAAATATTATTATCTGGTGATAAGAATTATTTAATTAATGCAAGTTTTTTTGTTTTTTCTTCGATTTCTTTCGGGTCAACATTTAATCTAGCAACCCCTGTTTCCATCGCAGCTTTGGCAACGCTAGCTGCTACTTTAGGAGCAACTCGTGGATCAAATGGTGCTGGAATTATAAAATCAGGTGATAGTTCATTTTCATCTACTAAGCTTGCAATTGCATTAACAGCAGCAATTTTCATTTCTTCATTAATATGTGTTGCACGTACATCTAATGCTCCACGGAAAATACCTGGAAATGCAAGTACATTATTAACTTGGTTAGGATAATCACTACGACCAGTACCGATTACTAATGCACCAGCTTCTTTTGCATCTTCTGGCATAATTTCTGGATCAGGATTAGCCATCGCAAAAATAATTGGATTTTCATTCATAGAGCGAACCATTTCTTTTGTTACTGCTCCTTTTACTGATACACCTATAAAAACGTCTGCGCCTTCGATTACCTCTTTAAGGCTACCTTGAATTTTATCTTTATTTGTATACTTAGCTACTTCATCTTTTACGCTATTCATTCCAGTAGGACGTCCTGCGTAAATTGCGCCTTTTGTATCACACATAATAATTTGTCGTACACCAAATCGGTATAATAATTTTAAAATTGCAATACCCGCTGCACCTGCACCGTTTAAAACAACTTTAATATCTGCCATATTTTTGTTAACTAATTTTAAAGCGTTAACTAAACCAGCAAGTGTAACAATAGCTGTTCCATGTTGATCATCATGGAAAATAGGAATATTTGTTTCGCGCTTTAAGCGCTCCTCTATAATAAAGCAGTTTGGAGCTGCAATATCTTCTAAATTAATCCCACCAAAAGTTGGCTCTAACAATTTAACAGTTTGGATAATTTGCTCTACATCTTGTGTATTTAAACAAATTGGAAACGCGTCCACTCCAGCAAAGCTTTTAAATAATGCAGCCTTACCTTCCATAACAGGTAGTGCAGCTTCTGGACCAATATTTCCAAGTCCAAGAACAGCAGATCCATCAGAAACAACACCAACCATGTTGCCCTTCATTGTGTATTCATAGACTCTGCTTTTTTCTTCATAAATTTCTTTACAAGGTTCTGCTACACCCGGCGAGTATGCTAAACTTAACTCTTTTGCATTTGTAACTGGTACCTTTGAAACTGTTTCCAATTTTCCTTGGTGAACTCTATGCATATGTAATGCTTCTTCACTTAATAATGACAAACTATTCACTCTCCCTATTATTACGACGAGTTGACTTTTTTCAACTGTATATTTCTCGGTGATTTTCTCTTTAAAGGTAATGTAAAATTATTCTTTAGAATAAGATCCCATGTTTATAATAAATGATTTTGAAGAAAGTTGTCTATTTCTTTAATACAACATTTACATCCCCTACTATTTTTTTTAACAATGTAAGACATTCTACAGAGGGATTTACATAATATTGTTCAGATAATTGAACTGCTTTTTTATCTTCTTCATAATAAAGAACTACCTTCGTATGTCCTTTAAAATTAGAGATTGTTTGCTGTATCGTATAAGAAATATTTTTATTAGTATGCCCCGTTATTTTAATAAATAAAGTATACTCTTTTTGCTCATTTCTTTCTTCCATTTCTTCAACCGTTAGAACTTCATTAATAATTAATTGTTTTCTTTCTTCTCGTTCATCAATCTTCGCTTTAACTACAACGACTTCTTTTTCCTTTAATTTGTGGCGATATTTTTCATAAGTAGTCGGAAAAATAACTGCATCAATAGTAGTACTTAAATCTTCAACTTGTAAAAAAGCCATCTGCTGTTGTTTCTTTGTTTTGGTAATTCTTAAATCTTTAATGTAAACGAATAAAAAATGCTCTTTCTCTTTTTTTAGCATAGCTGATGAAATCGTAGAAGTACCACTCTCATTTTGCAGTTTCTCATACTGGCTTATTGGATGACCCGTTAAATAAGTTCCTAAAGCTTGCTTCTCGAGTTCTAGCTTTATGGACATTTTCATTGGATCAACTTTCACTATTTCTGGTTTTGGAACAAAGTCTTCATCAAGAAATAAATCAAATTGATCCTCGTTTTCAGGTCGAACAATATCGACATAATCAAAAATTGTATCGATATTTGCAAGCAAAGTCGCACGATCGAGATTAAACTCATCAAAACAACCAGCATAAATTAAATTTTCTATGCTTTTACGGTTTAATGCCTTTGGTGATATTTTTATACACACATCAAAAAAATCTTTATAAGGACGCTTTTGTAAAATTTCTCTCACTGTAGCCATACCGATATTTTTAATTGCCAACAAACTATAGCGAATTGCTTTCCCTTCTACCACAAACGCATAATGGCTTTTATTAATTGAAGGCGGATAAATTGGTATCCCCCTAAGCTTTGCTTCACCAATATAGTTTGATATTTTTTCTTCACTTCCAATAAAACTAGATAAAAGTGCTGCGTAAAATTGTAAAGGATAATTTGCTTTTAAGAAAGCTAATTGATAGGCAATCATACTGTAGGCTACAGCATGGCTTCGGTTAAAACCGTAATTTGCAAATTGTACAATTAAATCATAAACCTCGTTTGCAACAATTTCATCGTACCCCTTTGAAATTGCACCTTGTACAAAATGAATTCGTTCTTCGTCTAAAACTTCCTTTTTCTTTTTACTTACCGCACGGCGAAGTAAATCTGCTTCACTTAAAGAAAAGCCTGCAAGCGTCGAGGCAATTTGCATAATTTGCTCTTGATAAATAATAACGCCATATGTTGGTTCTAATATTTTTTCTAAGTCAGGATGAGGATAAGTAACGGTATCCAACCCATGTTTATATTGTATAAATTTAGGGATTTGTTCCATTGGTCCTGGGCGGTACAAAGCATTAACAGCTACTATATCTTCAAACTGGTTAGGTTGTAGTTGTTGTAATACTCTTCTCATTCCTGAAGATTCTAACTGAAATACACCCGAAGTGTCTCCCTTACTTAGGACCTCGAATGTTTTTTTATCTGTTAATGGAATCTCTTCTAATATAATTTCATCGCCGTTTGTTTCATAAATTAATCGACAAACATCTTCCAACAAACTTAAATTTCTTAGACCTAAAAAGTCCATTTTTACTAATCCCAGTTCTTCAAGGATTTCTGCAGGATATTGTGTTAAAAACACACCATGATTTCCTTCCTGTAATGGAACAACATTTGTTAATGGAAGTTCAGATATAATAACACCTGCAGCATGGATGCTTGTGTGACGTGGTAACCCTTCAACTTTACAAGCTACTTCAAAAATCCGTTTATGAATTCCAGAATGTTCAACATGGCTACTGAATGCTTTTGATTGTTCATATACGTCTTTCAATGTAATTCCTATCGTTGAAGGAATTAACTTAGAGTATCGATCAATTTCAGTTGGTGTTAAACCCATTACCCTAGCAATATCACGTATGGCAGCTTTTGCTCCTAAAGTTCCGAATGTAATAATTTGTGCAACATGTACATCTCCATATTTAGAAGCTACATAGTCAATCATTTCATCACGACGATGATCCGGGAAATCAATATCTATATCAGGCATTGTAATTCTTTCTTCGTTTAAGAATCGCTCGAAAAGCAAATTATAATGAATTGGATCAACATTTGTGATTTTTAAAACATAGGCAACTAATGAACCTGCTGCAGAACCACGACCTGGCCCTACAGTTATGCCTTGTTCATGTGCATATTTAATAAAATCCCAAACAATAAGGAAATAATCATTAAATCCCATTTTGTGAATTGTCTTTAACTCATATTCCAATCTTTGTTTAAGTTCATCATTTATTGTCCCATAACGCTCTACCATTCCTTGTTCGCAAACTAGCCTTAAATATTCAATAGTTGAATATTCCTCGGGTACAGGGTATTTCGGTAATAACGTTTGATGAAAAGGTATCGTTACATCACATATATCCGCAATATGTATTGTATTTTGAAATGCTTCTTCTTCATCAGAAAATAAATTCAATAATTCTGTTTTTGACTTATAATAATACTCATTCGAATGTAATCTTGGTCTAGATTCATCCGATAATTTAGTTCCATTCTTTACTGAGAATAATGCATCTTGAATCAATGCATCTTCTTTTTCAATATACCGAACATCATTTGTGATAACTAAGCTTATTGCTGTTTCATTTTGTAATTCCTTTATTAGTGGATTTAAAGAACGATCCTCAGATAAACCATGATCTTGAATACTGACAAAAAACTCTTCAAAAATTGATTGATACTCTATTACATGCTCTTTCGCTCTTTCGAATTCTCCGTTCAAAAGTAAGTATTCAATTTCTCCATCAATTCCAGGAGTAATTGCTATAACGCCTCTACTATATGCAGTTAACCATTTTTTAGGAATTCCTTGAGGAGATTTTGTGCCTATGATACTTGTAAGCTTTAACAAATTTTGATATCCAGTTAAATCTTTCGCTAGTAATACCATTGGATATGCATGTTGGTCATCCATTAAAATGGATAGTTTCACTCCTATAATAGGCTTTATACCCGCTTTCTTACACGCATGATAAAAAGGTATTACTCCGTACATGACATTTTCATCTGCAATTGCAAGCGCAGGATGTCCTTGCTTAACAGCAGCGTTTATTAATTCATCTATTTTACATGCGCTTTGCAATAAACTATAAGAACTTTGAACTTGCAAATGAACAAAACTCATCTACATCCTCCTTACCATCTTTTTTATATAATCTATTCTATCACAAAATACGAACTTACATTCTATTTTTGTTCGTAAATATAAAATCAAAGCAATAATTATGAACTTACTTTAATACTCATCATACACAATTCACTTTGTCCATATATATAAAATGAAGGAGTGAGCGCGTATGGAGCTTAAATTACCATTTATACCGGCATTAATTTCAATGTACTTTATATCCCTCGGCATTATGATTGGTGGTTCAATCATTGGTTCAATCGGCTACTATGTAATTGGCCAACCACCTCTTAGTAGCATGTATGATTTATCAATGAAGCTGCGAATATGGGCAATTGTCGGAGCAATTGGTGGTACCTTTGATACTTTTTATAGTTTTGAAAAAGGGTTATTTGAAGGTGAAACCATTGAATTTATAAAACAAATTTTTATGATAATCGCCGCTATGGGAGGTACACATACTGGCACGATTATCATCCAATGGTTTACAGGAGAACATGTCTAATGAAGGCTCCTCCAGAACGACTTTCACAAGGTTGGGCAAAGTTTTTTGTAGGTATTTTTTTTGGTTTTGTTATTAGCTGGCTCGTATTTATTTATATGTATGGTGTAACAGAAGAAGAGCAAGTAAAACAAATATCTGAATTACAAATGATCAATAAAGATTTAATAAGAGATAAAAATATTTTAATTGAAAGTACTGAACGATTAAACAAGGAAAATAAACGAAATTTAACTGTACAAGAAATTAGAGTTACTATATTGAATTCCAAACAATATAATTTAAACGTATTCACTACGCATCAGCTTATTAGTGATGTAAAGAATGACTTAAGCCATTTATTAACACAAGATATAAAAAGTGTATCTCAAAATCGTGAATTATTAAGAAGAGCCGTTGAAAACAAGGTTTATATAAAAGATGATCGACGCTTTAAACTTGAAATCGATACAATATACTTCGATACGGTATTAGAAATAACATTAAAAATTAAAAGCACAAAATAAATGAGAGGCTTTTTCTAGTAAATAAAAGCCTCTCTTACTTATGATTAAAAACTTATGCTTCTTCTCTACACACCTTTTTTAACTCTTCAACAACTTGATCCGCTTCTTCCCATGAGAAGATTTTAGCACCAGATGCAAGTGGATGGCCGCCACCGTTAAACATAGCAGCTACCCCATTAATAACTGGCCCCTTTGAGCGCAGACGAACTCGAATTAAATCATCTTCTTCTAAAAATATTACCCATGCTTTTACACCTTTAATATGACCAAGTGAGCTTACTGCCAATGAAGCTTGCTCAGAGTTCACATTATATTGTTCCATTAGAGCCTTTGTCATGTTTATATGACCGACTCCTTCTTCAGTAAGTTTAAAATTTTGAAGAACATATCCATTTAAATGAGCCATTTCAATTGATGTTTCATACATATTGTCATAAATTTCATTAATTGAAAAATCTTTTTTAATTAATTTACTAGCTGCATGGAACGTTCTTTCAGTTGTACTTGGGAATAAAAATCTTCCAGTATCTCCAATAATCCCTGCGTAAATTAATCTTGCGGCTTGATCAGTAAGAATTAATTGTTCGTTACTGCTTTCTGCAAGCTCAAAAATCAATTCGCTTGTTGAGCTAGCAGTTGTATCTACGTGCATAATATCTCCGTATGGATCAACATTCGGATGGTGATCAATTTTAATTATTTTTTTACCAGTAGTATATCTAGCATCATCCACACGCTCTGTATTTGCAGTGTCACATACAATCACTAGAGCTTCTTTATATACCTCATCCGCAATCTCATCCATTTTATATAAATACTCTAGTGACTGTGGTAAATGACCAACTACATATACACTTTTACCGGGATAACTAGCTTTTATCATTTCCGCTAAACCACATTGAGAACCAATTGCATCTGGATCTGGACGAACATGACGATGGATAATAATCGTTTCAAACATATGTATATCTTTTAAAATTTGTTCCTTCATCATTAAACTCTCCTTTAAATGAAAACTTTTGAAATATAGTTTCTATCACGTTAAAATAGAAGTATGTATTAGTACTTGAAAGGTGGAAGCTAAGTGAATAGCATTGCAACTATTGTCATTATATCTTTTCTATTCTTCTTATTTTATGTTACCAAATTTTTCTTTACAAGCGAACTTTTAACAAAAAAAATTGCAGGCTCTCGTGCTAGATTAACTTTTGGTCTATTTTTATTGTTATATGGTGTAAATCAGATTGTCGCAAACGTTGAATTATTAACAATTTGTGTTGGAATCGTATTCATCATATTTGGTATTGCAAATCTTTACCGTGGATACTTACAAAATAAACATTACAAAGCAATCGAAAGTAAACAAACAGTTTAATAAATTATCATTCTAGAAGGTGAGAAAACAACATGATGACAGAAGAGCTATTCTCATCAAAATTTGATGAACTGATAGAATTATCACATTCTAGTAATAAACTTGAAAAACTTCTAACTTTTGCAGAAGAATTAGAGAATCAAGAGGAATGGAGCTATTTATATTACGTCAATATGGAATTAGCAGAAACTGCTTGTTCGATCGGCGAAGCAGATTTGTTTATCGATACTTTTTTTTGGTGCTTAGATTTATATGACCAAAATAAAGATAGGCTAGAATTAGACAATCTTTTATGGCAATACAAGTGGTTATTAGAAATAATACCACAATCTTTACGATTTACATTAGAGGACATCTATGGCTATTTTGAGGATTTTAAGAATCGTTTATTGCTAGCGAACTATTCTTTAAGGCCATATTATCAAGCACTATTTGTAAATGAGTTGTATTTAAATAAACTAGAGCATGCGAAACAGAACTATCAATTATTTAAAGACTCTCCAAGAGATGACTTTAGTAATTGTGAAAAGTGTGAAATGTACGATGAAATGAATTTTTTCTTAAAGTTAAATAATCTAAAACAAGCACTAACAATTCAAAACGAAATTATTAGTAGTTCGATTGAATGCGATGATGCCATTCATAAATCCTACTCAAAATTACTTCTTCCACTATACGAAGATGGTAAAATAGAGAATGCTTTAATCATTCAACAAAAAGCTTATTTTGTTACGTATGATCGAACAAAATACATTCCAGAATTAGCTGAGCAAATAATCTTTTTAACTTTTGTAGATCAGGATAGAGCACTCGAATTGTTTTATAAGCATGTGGATTTATGTGATAATTTTTCTAATCTATCATATAAGTTTGACTACTGGTTGGCTGCATTGTTTATGGCAAAAAAATTAGAAATAAATGAGCATGATTTTATTTATGATCTTAAAAAACTAGAGAAAATTGTGTATGATTTAGCGAATGATTTTGACTCTCGAAACGAAAATACTGAGTATGTGAATAAAGTTAATAAACTTCTTTCGGTTTAATATTTACTATTTATTAAACTTTAAAAATAAGCCCCTAATGGGCTTATTTTTTTATGCTATTGAAAAATGAATCTATCAATTATCAATACTCTTACCTTAATTATTGTCTATAAAAAAGCATGTGACTTGTTGAATTCCACTGCAGGATGCTCGCTTTCCGTGGGGCGTGAGCTGAGCCTCCTCGGCAAGCCTGTGGGGTCTCACCCTTCCCGCTACTCCCACAGGAGTCGAGCCTCCTTCCGTTCCATTCAACTAATACAAAAGTAAATGTGTTTCTTTTTAAAATCTAAATTAATCACTATACAAGTCTACTTTGTTATTTTTCAAGTATAAAACATATCAAAAATTTAGTCCGTGTTTGATTTCTTAATCAATACATCTCAACTAAAAATAGATTTTGACTAATATTTTTTTAGATTATATTAGGATTCTGTTTATAGTCCAGATATACCCAATAAAATTTGCAGTTATATCAAAGAAATTTAGTTTTTACAAAAATCATCCTAATTTCTACGAAGATCAATTTTTTTTATTAATTTCATTTAGTGTTATATTGACTACTTTATATTTCAATTTCAAACTTAGAAAAAAAATAAGCCCTCATCAGGCTTATTTTTTCATGTATCTTTTATCGATCTAATAATTGCATCATCATTAAAGCCTTGCCTACTAATATTCCTTGTTGGAATACTTCAACATCAACTTTTCCGAATTTACGACCTAATTCTAATACTTTTGGTTTAATTTCAATTACATCATCAATTTGAACAGGCTGAACGAAATAGATCGTAATATTTTCAACGATTAAGTCCCCTTTTTTCATATCGCGAACAGCTCGTTTTCCTGCTTCAGTTACAATCGTTGTAAATACACCATGTGATAGTGTACCAATTACATTTGTCATTTGTGGTGTTACATTACATCTAATTGAAAAGTCTTCATTTTTTTGTTCTTTATTATTATGAAATTGACTAGTTACAATATCATCGATTGTTTCACCGACTTGTGGTTGTCGTTGTAATTGTTGTAACGCTTCTAGTACGTCTTGACGACTTATAATTCCAATTAAGTTATTAGAAGAATTAACAACTGGTAAAAGTTCAATACCTTCCCATACCATCATTCTAGCTGCAGCAGCAACTGACATTTTCTCATTTACGCTTATTGGCTGCCTAGTCATTACTTTATCAATTCTTTGTGTACGTTGTTCATGAATAATATCCTTTGAAGTAACAATTCCGATTAGTTTACCTCGATCATCTACTACTGGATATCGACCATGCCCTGTAACTCGATTAAATTCAAACCATTTCTCAACTTCATCTGATGGAGATAAAGTAGCTGTTTTTTCAGTTGGAATTAAAATATCCTCAACTAGTACAATATCTTTTTTTATTAATTGATCATATATCGCTCGATTGATTAAAGTGGCCACAGTAAAAGTATCATAGCTAGATGAAATAATTGGCATCTTCATTTCATCTGCAAGACGCTTCACACTTTCATCCGTATCAAATCCACCAGTTACTAAAACTGCTGAACCTTCTTTTAATGCAAGTTCATGAGCTTTAACACGGTTACCGACAATTAATAAATTATTGGCACTAATATATCTCATCATCGCATCAAGCTGCATCGCTCCGATAACAAATTTATTTAATGTTTTATGTAATCCTTCTTTCCCACCTAAAACTTGTCCATCTACAATATTAACTACTTCTGCAAAAGTTAATTTTTCAATGTTTTCTTTTCGTTTCGTCTCGATTCGAATCGTACCTACACGTTCAATCGTACTAACGAAACCTTTGTTTTCAGCATCTTTAATTGCTCTATATGCAGTACCTTCACTTACACCTAAGTCTTTTGCTATTTGTCTAACAGATATTTTATGACCAACTGGTAGTTGTTCAATATGTTCTAGAATTTGATCATGCTTTGTAGTCAATTACCTCACCAAGCTTTCAATGGTTGTATTAATATTTTTATTAACTATTATATAACAATTCATACCATGAAAAAAAGCACGTTTAAACGTGCTTTTAAATCTGTACTAATATTTTTTAGTATATCTATATTACAATAATGAAATTGTAGTATTCGGCTCATGGATATAGCCATTTTGCTTTGGTAGTTTAGAAACAAATTCATTAGGATCAACTTGGATTGGTGGGAACGTATTATAATGCATTGGAATTACTTGCTTTGCATCTATCCATTCCGAAGCAATTACCGCATCATCGATCCCCATTGTAAAGTGATTTCCTATTGGTAAATACGCTAAATCAATCTTTTCATATTCACCTAATGTTTTCATTCCTCTATATAATGCCGTATCTCCAGCATGATAAATTGTTTTACCAGCTATTTTTAATAGTACACCTGATGGTGGTCCTACATTAATAATCTGTTTATTTTCATCATCAACAATACTTGATCCGTGAATTGCCTCAATTAATTTTAATTTACCAAATGAAAACTCTTTTTCTCCACCTATATGCATAGGAACAACCTTGACACCCTGCCAAGATATCCACGTAGCTAATTCTACAGGAGCAATAACAGTTGCATCATTTTGTTTAGCGAGTTCAACCGTATCACCTAAATGATCTCCATGTCCATGTGTAACATAAATATAATTCACTTTAATATCTTGAACTTTTACATTCGTATGAGGATTTCCGTTAATAAATGGATCAATAATAATTGAATCATGACCATGCTCTACTAGAATGACACTATGCCCGAAATAAGTAATTTTCAAACGAACTCGCTCCTCTTTAATAAATTTAGTCACTACCATATTTTAACAGATATTATAAAATTAAAAAAACAGGAAATTAAGCAGTATACAGATAAATTTAAAAAATGTGATTTTCAGACAGTTTGAAGTTAACTATTTTACGAAAATCAATATAAAATGGTAAAATAGTACTGTTAACCACTGTAAAGAAACACAAACTTTGTTTATTACAGTAAATTGTATTTTAGAAAGGATGTTACAAATGGAACACCGTATACAAAATCTATCAACTTGGTTAAAAGAGCAAGATATTCAACTTGGATTTATTACATCTACTGAGAACGTATTTTATTTAACTAATTTCCATTGTAATCCACATGAGCGTCTATTAGCTTGTTTAGTATTTCCAAATGATGAGCCAATTCTTGTATGCCCACAAATGGAAGTTGGCCATGTAAAAAATGCAGGATGGAAGTATGACGTAATCGGCTTTAATGATAGTCAAGATCCATGGACAATGATTCAAGAATCATTAGCAAAACGCAATATTTCAGTAAATCGTATGGCGATTGAAAAAGAGCACCTACTTGTAGGGCGTTATGAAAGATTAGTTCAGTTATTCCCAGGAGTACAATTCCTTGCAGCTGAAGAAAAATTACATGATTTACGTTTAATTAAAGATAGTGAAGAAATTCGTCGTATGCAAGTTGCAGCAGAAGCAGCTGATATGGCTTGCCAAATCATTGTTGATCGTATTGCTGAAGGCAAAACAGAAATGGATTTAATTGCTGAAATGGAATACGAAATGAAGAAAAAAGGAATTTCTAAAACTTCTTTTAGTACGTTAATTTTAACTGGTGCAAATTCAGCACTTCCTCACGGAAACCCTGGTACTAACCCAATTAAAAAAGGTGATTTCGTATTAATGGACTTAGGTTTTATCGTTGATGGCTATTGCTCTGATATCACTCGTACAGTAATGTTTGGTCAACCTAATGATCAACAACGCGAAATTTATGAAACCGTTTTAAAAGGACAACTTGCTGCAATCGAAGTAAGTAAACCAGGAGAAATATTAGGAAACGTTGATCGCGCTGCTCGTCAAATTATTGCAGACGCTGGTTATGGCGAATATTTCGTTCACCGTATTGGACATGGTTTAGGTATTGGCATTCATGATTATCCTTCAGTAAACGACTCAAATACAGGTATTATTAAACCTGGTATGTCATACACAATTGAACCAGGAATCTATGTACCAAATGTTGGTGGAGTTCGTATTGAGGATGATATCGTTATTACTGAAACTGGTGCAGTTACTCTAACGAAATTCCCTAAAGAATTAATCATTCTGTAATATGATTGAGGACCAATTATTAAAAATCCGAAAAGTACTTCCCTCTGATATCCCTATTATGCATAAATGGGAATGTGATGATGAGATTGGTAAGCTTGTAGGAATCGAAAAGCCAAGGTCTTTAAATGACATGGTACTAGGCTATGAAAAATACTTTGATGGACTAAAACTTAATCTTAATTTGTTCACAATTGAATACAACGATATTTGCGTTGGAAGAATTGAATTAGGAAATCTTGATAAAGAAAATAATCATGCCGCTTTTGGAATCGTAATTGGTGATAAAGCAATGCAAAATAAAGGACTTGGTTCATTTGCATTAAACTATTTACTTAATTATGCTTTTAATGAATTAAAACTCGTAAAAATATATGGTGAAGTATATGATTATAATATTGCTTCACAAAAATTCCTCACTAAATTAGGTTTTCATTTAGATGGTATATTGCGCAAACATGAGTTTTTTAAAGGAGCTCATCGTGATATGTATCAATATAGCCTTTTAAGAGAAGAATTTATTTAAAATAGGATAAAATCCCTTCTTCATTTAGATGGAGAAGGGATTTTTTTTGCCCATAAGAATAGGCTTATTTTTATACTTTTTGAAGGATCGTATGTTGCAAAGGCACACCACCCATTGATACATTTCGTTCGATTAAATGATATTGTTTACCATTTATAACAAAAAGCCTATTACCTTTGTATTCAACTTCCTTACCTTGGCTTTCTAACTCAGCTTTTACAGCATTCGCATATTCTTTTAAATCAATATATCGTTCATCCAAATCTAAAGTAATATTTTGATTACGATAACCCATAAGCCAATTAAACCCAAGTACACCTGCAATTAGCATAAGAAGTACATAAATAAAATCCAATATTACCACTCCCTTTTATACATTAGATGGATATTTTTTCCATATTGTACTATATTTTACTTTCTATAATGTCCCTTGTAACTAATCAAATTTAATGGAGTATTTTTTATAAATTATGTAGAAAGTCATAAGATTCTTGCTGATTTTGAATTTCAACTTTTTTCCGCTTCCCCAGGATGGAATTCAGGTTAATACAAAAAATCCCTAACCAAATTGGAAAGGGATTTAATAATTTAAAATTAGTTTGTAGAAACAGAAGTACCTTGTAATAAAGTAGTTGCTTCTTTGAACTCTAATCCGTGTGCTTCAGCTACTGCTTCGTAAGTTACATAACCATCAAGTGTGTTGATACCTTTGAATAATGCAGTATTTTCTAAGCAAGCTTTTTGATAGCCTTTGTTAGCGATTTGTACAGCATATGGTACAGTAACATTTGTTAATGCCATAGTTGAAGTACGAGGTACTGCACCTGGCATATTAGCTACAGCATAGTGTACTACTCCATGTTTCTCATAAGTTGGGAAATCATGAGTTGTAATACGGTCAGTTGTTTCAAAAATACCACCTTGGTCAATTGCAATATCAACTACAACTGAACCTGGCTCCATTGATTCGATCATTTCTTTTGTAACAAGTTTTGGCGCTTTAGCACCTGGAATTAATACTGCACCGATTACAAGATCTGATTCTTTAACAGCTTCAGCAATATTATAAGGATTTGACATTAAAGTCGTAATTTGATGACCAAAAATGTCATCTAATTGACGTAAACGATCTGGATTTAAATCAATCATTGTAACGTGAGCACCAAGACCAACAGCTACTTTAGCAGCATTTGTTCCAGCTACACCTCCACCAATGATTGTAACTTTTCCACGACGAACACCAGGTACGCCACCTAATAAGATACCTTTTCCGCCTTTGTTTTTCTCAAGGAATTGAGCACCAATTTGTGCTGACATACGTCCAGCTACTTCACTCATAGGAGTTAATAATGGTAAAGTATTGCCAACTTGTACAGTTTCATATGCAATACCAACTACTTTTTTATCAATTAAAGCCTTCGTTAACTCAGGCTCTGGAGCTAAGTGTAAGTATGTGAATAAGATTAATCCTTCACGGAAGTAACCATATTCGCTCGGAATTGGTTCTTTAACTTTCATAACCATTTCATTGTTCCAAGCTTCTTCAGCAGTTTCAACGATTGTTGCACCAGCTTTTATATATTCTTCATTAGTAAAGCCTGAACCAAGTCCAGCACCTGTTTCAATATAAACTGAATGACCATGACCAACTAAGTTCATTACTCCAGCTGGTGTCATTGCTACACGATTTTCATTATTTTTAATTTCTTTTGGTACCCCAATACGCATGTCATTTCCCCCTGAAATATATATTCTAATTCGTGCCTCTTAGGATGAATTTTTATCTAATCAAATAATACAATTTTATATTAACACAAATACTTAAATGCACAAATGAAAACGCTTAAATTCTTATAATAAAAGTTAATTCAGAATCTTTTTTATTATCATAAGGACAGGATCAAGGAGTCTTTCCTGCTTTTCTTGCTCTTAAAATAAAATATGCTTTATCAAATAGAATTGTCCCACTTAAAATCACGATAATGGGATATGTCGGTATTTATGAATAACATCTAATGCACCTGTTATTTCAAACACATCTCCAGTAATAAAATCTGATTCTTCTTTACATAAAAATTGAACCATTCTAGCTACATCTTCACCGGTTCCCGACCTTCCTACTGGTGCAACACCTTTTCCATGTTTTGTTGCTTCATTTTGATTCGATTCTTTCATATCTCCAAAAATGTCGCCGGGACAAATCATATTTGACGTAATCCCGTTTTCTGCTTCTTCATAAGCTATTGTTTTTGTTAAGGAGACTAGTCCTACTTTTGCTGCACTAAATGCAGATCGATAAATCCATCCTGAAGCTGAATTTGCACCCTGAAATCCATAATTTATAATACGGCCATATTTTTGATTCCTCATTATAGGAATAATTTGCTTCAAAAGATAAAACACACTATGCAAATTTCCATACAACAAGTATTCCCACTCTTCTTCAGTGTAGTCTGCCAGTTTTTTACGAGTAAATAAATACGGCCCTGCATTATTTATTAAACAATCAATCCTACCGAATTTCTCCATTGTTTTTGAGACAATCTCTTTTGCGAATGATTTATCCGATATATCACCTTTTACGAAGAGCACACGGTCTATATAATCTTTCCATTCTTCCTTTCGTTCCTTGACAGCTTGTTCATCGGAAAAGTACGTTACTGTAACTGAATACCCATCACTTAAAAAAGTTTCAGTAACCTTCTTTCCTAACCCCTTCGTTCCTGCCGTAATGACAGCATGTCTCATAAAACTCTTCCTTTCGATCTAAATAATTTTATCTAATCCTTCAAATCATCTAGATAAACCAATCAACTCTATCTATTTGTAAGAAATTTTCTATCCAATCTTTAAAAAATTATGTATTTATCTTATACAATAGTACTGCTATTTAGTAAGATTATTTTATAAAAAGATAAGTTAGTTTTCTATTATATTGAATTAATTTTCATTATTAATTTCCAATTATTTTTTTCAATGTATAATATAGTCTAGAGGGGGAGTAAATATGTTTCAAGAATATTTTTCATACGATGAACGATTAGGTATTTTTCTACCCAAGTTAAAATTGGATTGGGAAGATTACTCTCACGTTGAACAACAAATGATATTGACCGAATGGGAATACATCCGTGGAGAAATACCAGATCATATTAAACGATTAGAGTTTACAATCAATGATAAGCAAGAACGATTAAATCATGAATCGGATTTTACTTTAAGTTGTAAGCTAAACTCTGAAATTGCTGATTTAGCCTCAATTATAAATGATCTTTGGATTTGGTTTAGAAGTAACCAACAAATATCATATAATTCAAAAATACATGGATAAAAACGAAGATCGCGAGCGTTTAGCGGGCAGTCTGAGAGCCAACACATTTATTATGTAGAAACATTTTAAATCTGATTATCAGACTGATTGAAACGCTTGTCTTTCGAGGAGCGAAGCTTGGTGAGGAGCGGAGTTACCCTAGTCGGTAATGAGCACCGCAGACAAGCGAAGCAACAAAGAAAACGAGCGTTTATAAACAGTCTGAGAGCCAACATATATTATGTTGGCTCTATTTTTATCCGATTCGATAATAACCGATATTGATAAAATTGCTTCGCATACTCTAATACATTTTTCGTAAAAGATTCGTTCCATTTTGAACCGATTGATACGCCCAATAATGGAACGCCCCCTAAGACTTTACTCCTTAGTGAGTGGATAAGAAATAACTTACTCATTTGTAATAACAAAGTATAAATTAAACCTTCTCCGCTAAATTCATTTTCCCAAACTGCAAATACATCCTCATCTTCATGCTTTGTTATATCATCCATTAATTTATTCCATGTTACATATTTTTCTGTTGCCGGCAGCATGGCACCTTGTAGAACTTTTAAACTACATTCCATTTCTTTTGGAATACTTACATCATATCCATAGCATATTGCAATTTCTTGTACAGATTTAAGATTAATAAATAATAATGCGGGTAAATCACTAATTAAAGCAAGCTTAGAACTAGTGCCGCTAATTCCACCTTGTACACTTGAAATAATTAGTGCCTTGGAAATTTCTTGTTCTGCTAAAAAATTTAATTGTCTTAATGGTAATTTTCTTAAATCACTGATCGACCTAACATCACTTTTTAAAATTTGAGCACGTTTCAAAATATCCATTTTCTTTTCCTGAAACTGTTTAGTCGTTTGTAATAATGATTGAGTGTGGAAAAAAGATGTTGAAAAAAATTCATTAAAGGCATTCGTATAGCCTTGAGGTATTTTTTGAAGGAGAAATTTAGAAGAATTATTATATAATTGTTCAAATTTATTTGGTACGATTTGTTGTTTCTTCTTAACCAAATCATTGAGTTCAATCCACAAATTATATTCTTTCATTTGATCCATACTATCACCTCATATATAAAAAAAACGTAGAGCAAAAAAGTGATCTCATTTTAAGAATATGAGTTCATCTTTTTTTGTATGCTCTACGTTTATTCATAACTTAATTATTTCATTCCAATTCGCATTACGTCTCTAGCAATAACTACTTCTTCATTTGTTGGAATAACAATTACTTTAACTGGAGAGTGGTCAAAGCTAATGAAAGCTTCTTTTCCTCTAAAGTTATTTTTACTTGGGTCAAAATAAACACCCATAAATTCTAATCCTTCTAAAACAGCTTGACGGATTTCAGGACCATTTTCACCAATACCTGCTGTGAAAATAATTGCATCTACACCTTTCATACGTGCAGCATAAGATCCTAAATATTTGTGGATACGCTCGATGAATACGCTTTGTGCAATTTTAGCACGCTTATTACCTTCTTCAGCAGCACTTTCAATATCACGTAAGTCACTAGAGAATCCAGAGATTCCAAGCATTCCACTTTCTTTGTTTAATACTTCAAGTACTTCTTCTGCTGTTTTACCAGTTTTCTCCATAATAAATGGAATTAAAGCTGGATCTAAGTTACCTGAACGAGTACCCATTGTTACACCTGCAAGTGGAGTGAATCCCATTGAAGTATCAATTGATTTTCCACCTTCAACTGCTGCAATACTTGCTCCATTACCTAAATGACATGAAATAAGTCTCAATTCTTCAATTGGTTTACCAATTAATTCTGCAGCTCTTTCCGTAACATACTTATGTGATGTACCGTGGAATCCATATTTACGAATACCAAATTGTTTATAGTACTCGTAAGGTAAGCTATATAAGAAAGACTCTTCCGGCATTGTTTGGTGGAACGCTGTATCAAATACTGCTACTGCAGGAACATTTGGTAATAATTCTTTAAATGCACGAATACCAACTAAGTTTGCTGGATTATGAAGTGGTGCTAAATCTGAAAGTTTCTCAATTTGCTTCTCAACTTCTTCAGTAATTAAAGCAGAGTCTGTAAATAACTCTCCACCATGAACAACACGGTGTCCAACTCCATGAATTTCTTCGAATGAAGAAATAATTCCTAAACCTGTTAACTTTTCTAGAAGCATTTTTACTGCAACAGAATGATCTGCAATATCAGTTACTTCTTTAATCTTTTCACCATTTACACTAATAATAAAAACGCTGTCCTTCAAACCAATACGTTCAACTAAACCAATTGTAAGTACTTTTTCACTAGGCATTTCAATCAATTGAAATTTTAATGATGATGAACCTGCATTAATTGCAAGAATATTTGCCATGTTTTTGCATCTCCTTTAAACATGAAACTGTTATATTTTTTTTATCGAAATTATTATAACACAAATTAGTTTACGTGTTTAAAAGTTCAATTATTGTAAATTTTCTTTAAACCATGCATTCATTTGAAGCATAATATCTTCGACTGCCTTCATATTAGATAACTTAGGGAAATCAACTAATAAAGCCTGTTTTGGCTTCTTCATATTTTCTGCATTTTTGCGGATAATTAATATACTTTTTTGATGTTTTTCATCCTTAAAGGCAGATACTGGCAACTGTATCAATCCTTGAATAACACCTGTTTCATTAATATAGTTCTGCAATTGTTGAGATTGCTCTGATGTAAATAAATGATTTGGAACTAATGAAATGAAAAATCCACCAGATTTTAAGTAGTTCATACTTTGCTCAATAAATAAATGGTGTGCATAAGACATACCTTCTTTTGCTTTTAATGCATAGTTTTTTGCACGCTCTGTATTTGGATAAAAACCAACTGGTAAATCACAAACAACCAGATCAACTGGATCAACAAATAAAGGTGCTAAGCTGTCTTGATTGAACAATTCTACTTCATGTCCTAATAAATTTCCGATTACAAATGCAATCCTTACTAAAACGTCATCAACGTCGATTCCAACTGACGCTGTAAATTTATCGTTTGAAGAATTTAATATTGTTGATAAAAGATTCCCTGTACCAATTGCTGGATCTAAAATCGTTAAATTTTGTTTACCTTCTGTCACTTTCCCTACTAAATAAGAAATAATAAAAGCAATTCCATCTGGAGTCATCTCATGATTTGTTTGAACTCCTTGCTTCATCCCTTTCAATATTGCTAATTGAAACGCACGTCGAATGCTTTCGTTGTCTTTAGGTAAAGAAATAAATTGTTTAATACTATTCATTAGTTTATCTTTTTGGGAATCATTTATTTCTTCTTGTAGAATTTCACCTTCAAAGAAATTTTCACCCGTCTCGATTAATGCTTCCAAATAAGATATTTCAAGATTATCTTTTATACATTCTGTCGATTCATCTATGTAATTAAATAACTCCACTGAATTCTCTTTTACCATTTTGTATTCCTCACTTTCAAAATAGAACAGTCATTGGTTCTCATTATACGTATGCCTTTTAAACGTGTCCACTTTATTAGCTGTAACAATTATTTTCTCCTATTAGAAAGTATTCGGTTTTTCAAAACAATTTTAATCCAGTATTGTTAATTTAATTTTAATTGAAGTAAGTTAATAAATTTTTAATACAATATGAACATTTTATGTAGTTTTTAGAGCGGTTCAGTTTCAAAAAAGTTTAAGAAAAGAATTTCATCTTTAATTTAGAAAACTGTATTCCCCGCTCATTGAGGTCTAAATTCAACCAATCTTTATGTTCTTTTTTAAAGGTTTTCTGAATCGTGTTATATAATTAAAAGATTTTATTCCATGAACTAAGCAATATAAACTTGTGATCACGGAAAGTAATGTATACGGCTTATATGCTAAGTACTTAGATTCCCACTTATTAGCAAATTTACTTTTAAAAGTTAATAAACCTTTAAAGTTATAAATCGAGTTACCATATTTAAAAATCATTTTTGCGGATTTTTCTATAAGAGTTGCATTAGAATAAAGTCCAACATTCGCTAAAGGAGCCATCCCTAAGCTACAATTTTTAAATCCATTTTCTTTTGCCCAAAACATAATTGAGACAAAAAGCATGTCCATTGCTCCATAAGGCAATTCCTTTAAATACCTCATTAAATCGATGGTCATATTTTCCCCTTGTACTGGTAATGTAGCAAATGCAATAATTTGGCCATTTTTATTTCGTAAAAGTCCAACAGGAAAATTTGAAACATAATCAAAATGGAATGAGCCTACTGAAAAAGATAACTCATCTCTACCATCTAACCATTCGTCTGATACTTTCTTTAATTCGTTAAGTAAATCTAAAGAATGGCTTGGCATTTTAACTTCAAATTGATAGCCTTGTCGAATGAACTTATTTCTTTTTGTTCTTAATTTCGCTCCTTTTTTACCAGTAATCTCAAAACGTTCAAGTTCAACAATGGCTTCTTCTCCTAATTTAAATAATCGATAACCCGCTTTTTCATACAGCAATTTTGACTTATCATCTATTTGATAAAAGCAAGGAGTACAGTTGATACTCATACTAAAATTTTCAAATTCAATTATTTTTTCAAAAGAACACTCTCCAATTGGATCACATAATACAACTAATTTATTTCCTTGTTCACGATAAACAAATGCAGACTTTTGGTCCTTTGAAATAAAAACTTTTTTATCACCTAATAATCCTAAGTGTGATAATGAGGTTGCACCGTAATTATGAATAAGTTGTTGAATGATTTCAATTGCAGTTTTTTGATTTGATTCTTTTAAAATTTGTTCCATAATTCCCCCTAATCGTATCAATCATTTTATTGCAAATTCTATTTTACAAAATATTATTCAATGTGAGTATCCAATTATTAATTTTTTTTAATAAACTATTATTTGGTAAAAATTAACCCCTCCTGTATAATTCAATTTATTAAATAGTATGGATGTGAAAATGATATGAACAAGAAAATAGGATTTATTGGATGCGGTAAAATGGCTCAAGCTATGATCGGCGGGCTAATCGATTCGAATGTCATTGAGAGGAATCATATTTATGTAAGTGCAAGATCGAATGATACTCTTATCAAGGTTAAAAATCTGTATAACGTTCAAACTTTCGATAATAATATTGATTTAGCAAAGCAAGTCGATTATTTGTTCTTAGCAGTTAAACCTGATTTATATCCAGTTATAATTGAAGAAATTAAAGATGTAATCTCAAGTAATATTGTCATTATCACAATCGCAGCTGGAATTACGCTAGAAGGCGTTGAAAAGTCATTCGGTAAAGAGGTTAAAATCGTTCGAACTATGCCAAATACCCCTTCTTTAGTAGGTGAAGGAATGAGTGCACTTTGCCATAACCAAATCGTAACATCAGATGAATTAAGCGAAGTTATGGATATTTTCAACAGCTTTGGCAAATGTGAATTAGTTAATGAGAAGTTAATGGATGCAATCCCGGCAGTAAGTGGTTCTTCACCTGCTTATGTGTATCTAATGATCGAAGCGTTAGCAGACGGAGCTGTCTTGCAAGGAATTCAACGTAATCAAGCTTATAAATTAGCTGCACAAGCTGTTCTGGGTGCTGCAAAGATGGTACTTGAAACTGAATTACATCCAGGCGAGTTGAAAGATCAAGTTTGTACTCCTGGTGGAGCAACAATTGAAGCCATAGCAGAATTAGAAAAACATGGCTTCCGTTCATCAATCATTTCGGCAATGGAACGTTGTACCGAAAAATCGATGTCACTAGGTAAAAAAGAATAAAATTCAGATTAAATAAATGTAAATGAAGGCATCCACTTTTTTAGTGGGTGTCTTTTTTAGTGGGTGTCTTTTTTAGTGGGTACAAAAAAACTGCCGAGATTTTTCTCGACAGCTTTTATTATTTAATTATTTAGCAGCTTTTACAGCTTCGATTGCTGCTTCATAGTTTGGATGAGTTGTTCCTTCGCTTACGTATTCAACATAAGTAACAACATCATTAGAATCTACTACGAATACCGCACGAGCTAATAAACGTAATTCTTGCATTAATACACCGAATGCTTCACCGAAAGATGCATCACGGTGATCAGAGAAAGTATGTACATTTTCTAATCCACTAGCAGCACACCATCTTTTTTGTGCGAATGGTAAGTCCATAGAAATTGTTAAAACTTCAACGTTTTCTAAGTTAGATAATTCTTCATTAAAACGACGAGTTTGAGCATCACAAATTCCTGTATCAACAGAAGGTACTGCGCTAATTAAACGAACTTTTCCTGCTGAAGCTTCTAAAGTCACAGGGCTTAAGTCATTTGCTAATACAGTAAAACTTGGAGCTTTGTCTCCTACTTTTACCTCTTGTCCGATTAATGTTACTGGATTGTTTTTAAACGTTACAGTTGCCATGATATTTCCTCCCAAAATTCCAAAATGTTCACAACATTTATCTTACTGGAAGGAAACAATGAATGCAATTAACTTTACTCAAATTTTAAATTTAATCTAAATCTGGTTCAAAATCATCCTCATGTTCAACAGAATCATCTTTTTTCTTCATATATTTCTTTACTTTTTCTAGTGCTTGTGGTGTTAAATCCATTAGCTTTTCAATTAAATGCGTATTTTGATCAAGGTGTAGTAACTTAACACCATCTTTATTTACGATTAGAAAAGCAATTGGAGTAATTGATGCACCACCACCTGTACCACCACCGAAAGGATGTGGACTTCTTACTTCCGCTTGTTTAACCCCATCTACAAGATGGTAATTCCGAAATTCACTACCGCCCGCTGCAAAACCTACCCCTACTTTTGAAACAGTTAAAATTATACTTCCATCAGGAGTTGAAATCGGATCGCCAATAATTGTATTTACATTAATCATTGCTGATAAATTTTCCATTGCTGCGTGCATTAAGTCTCCAATAGGATGCTGACTCATTGATAATCACCTCTAATTAGTTTCAATTGGATGTGTTGCTTTAAAGTCTTTTCTTGTTTTTAAATATGTTTTAACTAATAGTAATCCTGTAAATACTGCCTTCCGAACTGAAAATGAAAATCGAATTTTACCGGTAGTCTCCATTACGGTCGTGTAATAGTTTGGCGTAATATCAATGCTAGGTAGCTGATGTAAAACCGTGTATTCCCTTAATAAATTCTCAAAAATTCCGATTACACTATAAGCTGTTCCAATGGATACACCTGTTAAAGCAGAATTTCCTACACCAAAATGAATATGAAAGGTAAAATTATAAATTTGTACAGTCTTTAAAAATTTCGTAATGATAGTATGTGCATTTTTATATAAATTTATAAAAAAATCAACTTGTTGAAAAACAGACAAATCTCTTTTCTTTTCTAAATCAGACACATCTTCCTTTACTTCTTTTGGTCTTTTTAAAGGTATTGTGAAAGTGTAATGGAATAAATTTTCCAAGATAGAGAGTTTTACAATCAAAAATCTTTCTTCATTCGTATAAACAGACTGAATAATGACTTTCATATTAATAAAAAGTATAAAAGCTATTAAAATAATAACGACGATTGCTATAAAAATTAGAACAGAATAAATATAAAGCAAAAAACCACCCTTTTTTGTAACAGTATGGGCAATCAAACATCTACATAAACAAAAAAGAACGGAAATATAATTCCATTCTTTTTCAAAGTGTTGAAATATACTATTAAAAATTCCTTATTCCTAGCTCCTTGCCCCTGCCTTTCCTAGTTCCTGCTCTTAAGAACGCGAGCAAGCTGAAGTGCATGTTTGACTTTATTTTTTATAAACAATATCCCCTCTGCAAATCGTCTCACTACATTTTACGGATAATAACTCTTCACTTTCCAACTCAAAAGGATCTTCATCAAATAAGACAAAGTCAGCAGAATAACCTTCTTTTATCAATCCTCTATGATCATCTTGACCAAAAGAAGCAGCACTATCTATTGTATAAAGTTTAATTGCTTCAAATAAACTAATTGCCTCTTTAATATTATAGGTTTCTCCATCTTTCGCTTTACGGGTAACAGATGTATATATACCTTGCCATGGGTTTATTGTATCAATTGGTGTATCAGAACCATTTGCTATCGGAATCGATTCATTTAGTAAAGTTTTTATTAAATAAGCATATTGGTTTCTATTTTCTCCTATTCGCTCGATTAACCATGGATAATCTGCATACAAAAATGAAGTTTGTACATCTACAACAATTTTTAAACCTTTCATTTCACGAACTAATTCAGGAGATAAAAGTGAACAGTGGATCAATCGATCTGGCAGTTTGCCACTATTCGGATACTTTTTAATCGCTTCAATCCCTTGTTTAACAGCTAAATCACCAATCATATGAAATGCGATTGGCAATCCATTTTCTCTAGCTTTTTTTGTAATGAATTCTAATTTTGAAGGAGATGTAACTTGTAATCCCGTTAAGTTCTGATCATCCTCATATGGTTTTTCTAATAGTGCTGTTCGCCCACCAAATGATCCATCAATAAATGCTTTAACGCCTCCAAACGAAACATTCTGATTGCCTTTATGTAATCTGTCTTTAACCTCTTCTAAAGTTGTATGATGTATTAAGACATGTGTATGGAATGGAAGTTCATTTAATAATTGTTCATATAAATTAATGACCAAATTTGCATTACCGTAATAAGATAAATCCTCTGTTACTGCTGCTACTATACCATATTTATAACAGTCTTTAATTGCAGTTGTAATTGCTTTTGACAAATAGGAAGCATTAGGAGCTGGCATTGTTTTTAGAACTAAATTTACAGCTTCGTCGTATAATAATCCGTTTAATTGTCCATCTTCTGTAAAACCAACTTGCCCTCCTTCGATTTGTACATTCTCATTTATATTTGCATAATTAAGTGCTACAGAATTTACGAAATAGACATGCCTACAAGTTCTTTTTAATACGATAGGATTCTTATTGGACAATTTATTTAAATCATCAATTGAAAAAGTGTGTTGTGTTTTCCAATCATTTTCATTCCAACCTTCACCGATTATCCAGTCATTTTGATTAGTTTCCAATACGGCCCTTTGCATAAGTTCAAGCATCTCATCATATGATTGACATTTAGATAAATCAACGCGGTTTATCGCTTCACCATGTCCAATTAAATGTAAATGACTATCAATAAAACCTGGAAAACCTATTTTTCCTTTGCAATCAAATTCATCATGCTGTTCTTCTTTTAAATAGGTTAATAACTCACGATAAGATCCAGTTTTTATAATTCGATTTCCATCTGTTATGATCGAATCTACAGTCTCACCTTCATTTTCCATCGTATAAAATGTTCCATTATACCATAGCTTTTTCATTTCAAATCACCGTCCAATAATAAGATAAACTATATAATAAAGTTCAGTTTCTGCTGTCTATAAGCATCTTTTTAAACAACATAATGCCTAAATAAAAAAAGAGGGAATATTCCCTCATTTTAACATAATTGAATCTTTAATTCGATTCACGTAATTGTTCCATCGTACGTAATTCAACTCGACGAATTTTGCCTGAAGTCGTTTTAGGAAGTTCTTGAACAAATTCAATTTTTCGTGGGTATTTATACGGTGCTGTAATTTTTTTCACATGCTCCTGTAGCTCTGATACTAATTCTTCTTGATTAGAATAATTTTCAGTAAGTACTACGAATGCTTTTACAACATTACCACGTAAAGGATCTGGACTAGCCACTACTGCACATTCTTTTACAAGCCTATGTTGAACAAGTGCATCTTCAATTTCAAAAGGTCCAATTGTATAACCTGAACTAATAATGATGTCGTCACTACGTCCATCAAACCAATAATAACCATCTTCATCCTTTCTAGCTCGGTCACCTGTTAAATAATATTCACCTTTAATCTGCGCTTTTGTACGCTCTAAATCATTATAGTAGTGTTTAAATAAAGCTGGTGAGTTTAAATGTACAGCAATATGACCAACCTTATTTACACCAACTGGTATTCCTTCGTCATCGACAATTTCGACTAAATTACCTGGAGTAGGGATCCCCATTGAACCAGCCTTTGCTTTAATGTCTTTCATCGTACCAATTAACAAAGTATTTTCAGTTTGACCGTATCCGTCTCTTACATCAACATTAAAATGCTTTTTAAATGTGCGAATTACTTCTTGATTTAATGGCTCACCCGCTGAAACAGCACTTCTTAATGCAGGCAACTCGTATTGTTCTAGATTCTCAACCTTTGCCATAAAACGATATTCTGTAGGTGTACTACAAAATACTGAAATATTTTGTTCTTTGAGCATTGTAAGGAAAGTATTAGCTTCAAATTTCCCTTCGTAAAAGAATCCTGTCGCGCCACTCCCTAACGTAGCTAAGAATGGACTCCATATCCATTTTTGCCAACCTGGACCTGCTGTTGCCCATACAGTATCATCCTCTGTTACATCCAACCAGTTCGACGCAACAGTACGAATATGTGCATATCCCCAACTATGCGTATGGACAACTCCTTTTGGATTACCTGTCGTTCCTGATGTATATGAAATAAATGCTAAATCATCACTTTTAGTTTCAACTGTTAAAACATGTGCTCCAGTAATTGCTTGATCATTTAATGAAGTCCATACACTATTTTGATGATGGATTGTAAATAATTTATACTTCTCACTTTTAGCAAGACTAGTAAATTTATCAATATATTCATCATGCGATACAATCGCTTTTACTTCACTATGTTCAATACGATATTGAATATCTTTAACAGTTAACATTTCAGATCCGGGAATGACAACGCAACCTATTTTTAATATTGCTAAATATACTACATATGTCTCAACGCATCTTGGCATCATGACAAAAAGTTTGTCCCCTTTTTCTATGCCATTATTTTTTAATGTAAAAGCATATTGATGAACTTTATTATAAAGTTCTTTATACGTTATTTGCTTGGACTCTCCTTTTGCATCAACCCACTTTAATGCTATTTTATCAGTTGAAGCAAATTTCTCTATTTCCCAAACTAAATTGTACACTTTTGGAGCGATTAAACTTGTTCCGTTCATACTTGTTTGTCCCCCTTTTGGATCATTACTAAAATTATATTTTGAATTTTGCAAAATAGAATAATAAAGGTTTCGGTAATGATCTTTATGATTCCTGCTAATTTTCGACTATTTTTCAGAAAATTTGAACAAAAGCACGAATATTCAAGGAACTGTTTAAAAAGAATGTTGATTTTCGTTACAAGATCCTCGATTTCTGCAAGGAGCGAGCCATTGTTTAAAGTATGTGTGAGTTTGGCGTATCAATCTTCACTATACTTTCGCATCATTTGCTCTAATGCATTCTTAAATAGTTAAATTTGGCAAAAAAAAATAAACCATCTACAAATAGATAGCTTATTTAATAAGTTTTATTAGATCATCATTCACTACTAACAGTAATACTATATGTACTCTTGAAAGATTCACTTGGTTTTAGGATTTGAATTCCTAATCTGTCTTTCATTTCTTTTACTGAACCGATTTCATCTGCAATTCCATACCAAGGCTCGATACATAGGAAAGGTGCCGTTTTAGTAGTCCAGATACCAACGAAAGGAAATCCTTCAAAATTGACTTTAATTGTATTTGGATGATTATTTGAGCAAATTGAGATTGTATTCTTTTTAAGATTTTCAAAAATTAATGCGTCATCTTTAAATAGTTCACGAGTTAATGGTAATTTTTTTATACGTTCACCAATAAGCTCTCTTTGGCCATTCCGATAAGGTCCTTCTAATTTTATTGTCTCTAATCTTTCTTCTTCTTCAAATTCAATATAATAATCTTCAAATGAATCATTATCTAGTAGAGGAATATTAAAGGCTGGATGAGCACCGATTGAAAATGGCATTGGTTTCGTATCATTATTCTTTACGATATATGTAATAAACAATGTTTCGTCTTTTAGTTTATAATTCACATTTAATGAAAATTGAAATGGATATTTTACTATCGTTTGTTGATCACTAATCAGCATATAATTTAGCTCATTATCTTTGCTATCAATTAACTTAAACTCCATGTCTCTTGCAAAACCATGCTGTGGGAGACTGTAGACTTCGTTATTCACTTTATATTGGTTATCAATTAATTTACCAACATTCGGAAACAAAACAGGTGCATGTCTCCCCCAAAAAGCTGGATCAGCATTCCACAAATAATCAATATTATTTTTTTTTGTAAAAATACTTGTCAGCTCTGCCCCCTGTGACTTAGTTGTAATTTTAATAAAATCATTTTCAATGTATGACATGTCCAGGCTTCTCCTTTGATTTATTGTCCCTTATTATAGCAAATTTTAAATTTATTATTAAATAAATAGAAAAGAGGTAGGTTTTACCCTACCTCTTAATCCATAATTATTTAATGTTATTATCTTGAATATCCACCAAGGCTTTGTTCAGCCATTTGTACTAAACGTTTTGTGATTTCACCACCAACAGAACCATTCGCACGAGAAGTTGTATCTGCACCAAGCTGTACACCAAATTCAGTTGCAATTTCATACTTCATTTGGTCTAATGCTGACTCAGCACCCTCAACTAATAATTGATTTCTGCCTGAATTATTTCTATTTGACATGTGTTGTCACCTCCTTGTGAGTATAGAGTGTGATAAAACACATATCTTCATTCATAATTCAGTTGGTAATTTTTGGTATTTTTTTATAAAAGTGCATCGATATCGATTTCTTCCTCTTTAGGAGAAGATTGATTTCGGATCATTTCATTTTCAAATATGATTGTTTCCTTAGAAACTACAGCTTCATTTATTAGATCAGTAAAGTCAAATTTACTTTCATAACGTGCTACTTTGTCGCGTTTTGGCTTTGTTGTTGGATTAGCTGGCGTAAATATCGTACAGCAATCTTCATATGGTCTAATACTAATATCATACGTATCAATTTTTTTAGCAATATCCATAATCTCTAATTTGTCCATTGCTAATAATGGCCTTAACACAGGATAGTTAGTAACCTCATTAATCGTATGCATACTTTCTAGTGTTTGACTTGCAACTTGTCCTAAGCTTTCACCTGTTGCTAACGCTAGGGCTTTTCGTTGTACTGATACTTTTTCAGCAATTTGAAGCATAATTCTTCTCATAATCGTCATTGTATAACTTGCAGGCATTTCTTTATGAATCGCTTTTTGAAGTTCTGTAAATGGAATAACATGTAAAGTCACTCTTTTACAATATCTAGTTAACTTACTTGATAAATCTAAAACTTTTTGTTTTGCACGATCACTCGTAAATGGAGGACTTTCAAAATGAATCGCTTCAATTGATACCCCTCTCTTAAGAAGCATATAAGCAGCTACTGGACTATCGATTCCACCTGAAAGTAATAGCATTACCTTTCCGCCAACTCCTACAGGGTAACCTCCAGCACCATATTCTTCTCCACAAGTAATATAAGTAGCATCATCACGAACTTCTACTCGAACAGCTACATCTGGATTATGAACATCCACAGTTAAGTTTTCAGTATTTTGAAGTATATATCCACCTAATTCTCGATTAAGCTGTGGTGTATTTAGAGGAAATTGTTTATAACTACGTTGAGTGTTTACTTTAAAAGTTTTAACAGTATCCCCTAATTCATTAATAGCTTCAAGAGCACCTTGTTTAATTGCTTCTAATTCAGTATCAACTTTTCGTGCAAAACTAAACGTATGAATACCAAAAACCTCTTTTAAATTTGCAGCTACCTTTTCGTGGTCTTCACCATTTAGTTTTATATACATACGGTCACGTGTCGCAGTAATTTTTATTTTCTCAAAAGCTTTTAAACGATTACGAACATTTTCTCGTAATATACTTGTAAATCTACCTCGATTTTTACCTTTAGTTGTCATTTCTCCATAACGGATTAAGATATATTCTACATTCATGTTGTTACCTCATTACTTTATATAAATTTTTAATTACTTCTTTCATTATCACATTAAACCGCTTTACTTCATCCATCGTATTTTCATAAGAAAGACTTATTCTTACAGCACTACTTGCTACCTTCTCACTTTTACCCATACTCTGTAATACTCGACTAATTTCGAAAGTTTTAGAAGAACACGCTGACTTTGTAGAGATAAAAACATTTTCCTCAGATAGAGCATGTACAATTACTTCAGGCTTTAGTCCTACAAATGAAATATTTATGATATGTGGAGCAAAATTATACTGAGGTGAATTCAATACAGCACCATCAATCTTCTCTAAATTAAGTAGAAGTTCATTCCTCATATTTAATAGAACATTATTCATTGTATTTTGTTTTTCCATTGTAATTCTCAATGCTTTTGCCATTGCAACAATACCAGCTAAATTTTCTGTACCTGAACGAATCTCTCTTTCTTGAGAACCACCTGTCATTAAGGATGATAATGTTACACCCTCTCTAATATATAAAATCCCTGTACCTTTTACACTGTGGAACTTGTGGCCAGAAATCGTTAATAGATCAATCGCTGATTGCTTAATATTCAAAGGTACTTTTCCAATCCCTTGAACAGCATCTACATGGAAAAATACTTTCGGATAATCCAATAATAAATTCCCAATTTCTTCAACTGGTTGTATTGCTCCTGTTTCATTATTTACATGAATTAGTGAAACAAGAATTGTATCATCCCTTAAAGCATCCTTTAATTGTTCAACAGAAATAAAACCATTTTCATCTGGTGATAAATAGGTTACTTCAAATCCAATCTCTTCAAGCTGTTTATAGGCTTCATAAATTGAAGGATGCTCAATTTCAGTTGTAATTAGATGTTTCCCTCTAGATCGATGCATCATTGCAGTTCCCTTGATTGCTAAATTATTCCCTTCTGTTCCACCTGAAGTAAAAATAATCTCAGATGGCTGCACAGATAAAAGTTCCGCAATTTGGTTTCTCGCTTTTGAAAGCAATTGTTCTGAGCGACCTCCCAGTTTATGGATTGAAGAAGGGTTCCCAAAAAATTGGTCTGAAACCGTTATATATGTGTCTAACACCTCTTTATAAGGTTTGGTAGTCGCACTATTATCAAAATAAATCATTTATCGAAACCTCCATATTGCTTGAGTCCATTTTTCATTATAGTCGAAAACAGACTGAAACCCCTAAGATTTACATCTATAGGGGTAGTGTGTACTTTTGTTCACTTAGTATTTCTTGTAATTTATCAATCGCACCAGGTTCGATTTTTTCTATAGAAACTGCTGCTTCTTCTAGAGCTTCGTTATATTGGAATTCTCTAAAAAGCTGCTCTGCTTTATCCATTGACATTGCAATTTGTACATTTTTACTTCTATAGCGATTACCATATTGTATCACTTTTTCAACAAAATATCCTTGCTCAATCATGTATTTTGTATCATTATAACATTCATTTACAGCTGCAGATGCCTTATCAAGAAGAATTGAAACCTTACCCATTTTTAATGGCTTTTGTTCTAATTCTAAATAAACAACTTGCATACTCTCTTGTGCTGCTTGTATTTGTTTTAATGATGACATTGGCATACCTGGTAGGTTAGAAATTTGAACAAGACGTTTGACCTCTAACATTAATCGTTTCATCTCTATCAGTTGATCACGTGCTTGCAATTCGTCTTTTCGAAGTGCTTTTAACATTTCAACATACGTCGTATGCGAATCTTTAACATCTTCCATTTGCTTTTTCAATAAATCTAATTCTTCTCGTATTACAGAGAATGCAAGATCTTGTTCAGCAACTCGAATCTGTAATAATTCAAAACGTTTCGTAATGATACTTACTTGTTTCTCAACTAGCTTTTGTGCTTGAGTATCTTCTTCATTTAATTCGTATATTTGTTGAACTAATTGAGTCTCTTCTTTTGTTTTTAAATTAGCTTCTCGAATTCGTTGAATTTCTTCTTGTGAGGTCCAAATTTCTTTTTCTACAACATATTTGCTCTCAACTTCACGTTCTAATAAATCATAAATTGAATCGATTTTTTCTTTAACATACTCAAGTTTTTCACTCGCATCTGTGATTTCAAGATTTTTAATAAGCTCAACACATTCGATACAAATTTTAGTGCATTCGATTGACTCATTAGTTAACATTTCATAATCAAGTGCGTAGCCATCCTCTTTCATTTGTTTTAAGCCTTCAGTAAGATTATGTATTTGAGATGGCATTGTTGTTGATGATTCAATATATAAATCTGGAATAATTTGCATGTTTGCTTTTAATAGATTTACTTGATCATCAATTTGTTTAACTAACTCTCTAGCTTCTAAATAATTTCCATTTTCAGTTGTTTCCTTAAATACTTGAATCTGTTTCTTAATTTCATCCATTTTATGTTCTAACTGAGTTTCGGAAATTGAATAGAGATGACGATGTGTAAGTAAAAGTTTTCTTTGTTCAAGATACTCTTGATTTAACTGTTCAATATCTTGATTATTTTGCTCTTCGCTACCAACTAAATCACTTACTTCATTAAGGATTAATTCAACATTTGACTCCGCTTCATTTAAACGTCCTTCAAGTTCAGTAATTGCTGCTTTAGCTTTCATAAAATGATATTTATTAATCGCTTCATCAATATCATAAATTGAATCCGTTACTTTCGGTAGTACAGTTGTAACTAGTTCATCCCAATCAGTTCTCCATTTTTCAAAAAGCTCTTCTGTTTGGCCAGTCATATTTAAAGCCTTTAGTTTTGAAAGTTCATCCGTTACCGGTTTACTCATTAACTGCATTCTCCATGCCTCAAGCTGATCGAGTCTTTTGAATAAACGATTTCGAATTGTTAGGGCCACAATCATTAATGCGATAACAATACATATTACGATTAAAATTACACTGTATGTCATTTCCCTGGTGTACCTCCTCTACTTGCCATCTGAATCTATTTATCTCTTCTTACATTTTTAAAATAATAAATCGTCCATTTACATAGGTTATAGTTAATAATAACATGATAAAGTTGTTTTTTGGCTTAATTTTTTCAATTTTTTTATATTTTTATCAAACTATACTAAATATTGTAGAAACTTGTCGAAATTTAAAATTTTATATCAACGAAAAACGCCTTTTCATTGTGATTTCTCACTGTGAAAAAGGCGAAATTTTAGGATGATAGTTCAACGTGACGAATAAAATTTTCATCCATATCTAAAAGTGTATCAATCCACTTCTCAACGTACTCTTTATATCTTTCAAAAAAATACAGATCGTTTTGTTGAATATACAATACTTCATTCAAATAACCCGGAAATAAATACGGTGTAGAAAGAAACGATTTTAACTGTACAAAAAACACAGAAAATGGCATCGTTATTTTTGCATTTCTTAACCGAATCGCATCATAAATTTGAGTAAATGTATATCGCTCTCTAGCTAAATATGTCATCATAATTTCTCGAATTAAAATAGAGTCCAGCGTAAGCTCTCTAAAAAAGATCGAAGCATATTCTTTATTCAGATAATAATAACTCAAGACCTCTTCAACTAATTCTTTTAAGATTAAATTAGCATTTTTATGCTGTAGCAATAAACTAAATTTATCTAAAATTTTCACGTATCCTTCTAAAAACTCTACAATAATATATTCCAGTAATCCTTGTTTACCTTTAAAGTAGTATGAAATAGTTGCAATGTTAACATTCGCTTTTTTAGAAATATCTCTAACTGATGTACCTTGATAGCCATTAATTTTAAATAATGTAAGTGCTGTCTCGATGACTTTATTCTTTGTTGCAAGTTTTTCTTGCTCCATACTTGTCACCCTCTTCTACAACATCAATTCCTTTATTAAAACATTAGCGAAATTTTTTCAAATTCCTTTACTAAATAGTCGACAAAATTACCAGTATTCTTCCGAAATATGCTATGATATTTCAAATGATATAGGGAAAGGGGTCTATTCATGTTTCAAAAAGTCGAATATTCGGGTACGAAAGAACAACAATATAATACACTTACCTCACAAATTAAAGCTTTAATACATGATGAACATAATTTAATCGCAAATTTAGCAAATACTTCAGCTTTGTTAAATCAATTTTTACAGCAAATTAACTGGGTTGGTTTTTATTTAAAAGATGGTGACCGTGATGAATTAGTTTTGGGTCCATTCGTCGGTCTACCTGCATGTGTTCGCATTCCATTTGGTAAAGGTGTTTGCGGTACATCTGCACAGACTAAAACTGTTCAACGAATTGATAATGTTCATGATTTCCCTGGACACATTGCATGCGACGCGGCATCAAATTCGGAAATTGTTATTCCTTTAATGCACAAAGGGGAAGTAATCGGAGTATTAGATATCGACAGCCCAGAATTCAATCGCTTTGATGAGGTCGATCAGCAATATTTACAGCAAATTGTCAACTTAATCGAAGATACAATCAAATAAGATTAAGATACCAAAAAAAGGAATCCATGAGGATTCCTTTTTAGTTTGCAATCGTAACTTTATTTTTTCCAGTATTTTTTGCAATATATAATGCATCATCTGCACTTTTAAATAATTTTTCAATAGATGCTGAAGTAAATCCACCGCCCCATGATGATACACCGCAGGAAGTTGTAACTCTCGGATTAGAAATACGCTCGATTTCTTCAATTATTCTAGATGCAACTTTCTTAGCATGTTCAATACCGATTTTCGGTAAATAAACTGCTAATTCTTCTCCACCCCATCTTGCTGCAATATCAGTGGAACGTACAACATCTTTAATAACATTCGATACTTGTATCAGTACATTATCTCCTATTTGATGACCAAAAGTATCATTTATCTTTTTAAAGTCATCAATATCTAACAGGATTAAAGTTCCTTGATTATCTTCATTCATACTTTTACTTATTTGCTCTTCAATATATGCTCTTGAATATAAACCAGTCAAATGGTCTGTCGCAACCAATTGTTCAAGTTTCTCTTGTAACATCGTATTCCGCAACGCTAATTTTGTTGGTTCCATGACATTCTCAACAAGGGTACGATCCTCATATTTAAATTTAAAAGGGTCTCGATGTAACATAATAGACACTCCGAGTAATCCTGTTGTCTCAACTTTTACCGCGACAATCGAATTAAAAGGATAATTTTGATAACCTACCTCTTGTGATGCGTTAACCTTTAATAAAGTACCATCATGGCCAAACAATTCCTTGATAATTCGCTGGACTAAAAAATCTGACTCCATTTCATCAAAAAAACTTGTACTACCGTCAAGAACTTTAATTTGTTCATGATCAAGTAATATAATTGCAAATTCTTCGCATTCAAAACGTTTTTGAAACTTATTTACTAAATATTTAATTAGCTCTAAGCTATTTAAGTTCTGATTTAAGTTCTGACCAACCTCATTAACAAATTGAATTCGTTTTGCACTATCTTCAACCTGTTGATATAACTTTGCATTTTCTAAAGCAATTCCTGCTTTTGAAGCAAGTAACGTAAAAAATTCTTGCTCATATACAGTAAAATTACTAAAGTTTTTATTTTTAATTTGAAGAACGCCATACACTCCCTGTTGCCCTTGTACAGGTGCGTACATATAAACAGATCCATTTTTCTTTTCATATGTATTTATATTTTCACTATAAGCCTGAATTGCATAAGGATTTGCATCTTTATCCATAGGAGAAAACTGCTTAACTGGTAAATGCGATGGTTCAACAGTTTGATTTGTTAGTAATAGTAGGTAATCGTTATTTGGATAGACTGTTCTTAACGAAGTAATGATTTCAGAAAAAACATTCTCTACATTAAATGACGAATGTAGCTTTGTAGTGATTTTCGACAATTGTAAATACTGTTTTCCTTGTTCAACAGTTCTATTTACTTTAACTAATAAATTTTGTAAATCGAATGTGATTTTATGAAAATTAAGTAAAAAGCTCTCGCTAAATTGCTCTAATACTCTTTCTTCACCTGTAAAATCGAATCCAACAATATTTATATCATTTTCTTCACATTTCCAAAAATAAAGAAATGTTTGATTTAACATGTGAATTATTTTGTATTTACTCTCTGTATCAAATTCTATATCTAATTTATCATTCGAAATTTGTGATTGTTTTTCAAATTCGTTTTCATTTAACGGAAATCTATTGTATGTGATAGAATCAAGCAACTCTCCATTATTATTTTTACTAAATAAAGATACAGATCTTGCTCCTAAAACATTACAAGTTAATTTTGAATATTTTTTATATAAACTTGAACTAAGTTTAATATTTTCTTGATTAACCATAAAATCTAAAAATTCCGATTTTAAATACAATATTTTATTTTTTTCATCGAGATTCATACAAAATCACCTACTAACAGTATAAAAATGTACTATAATAACTATTTTTCATTATAAAACAATTAGTAAGTTTTTCCTACAACTATTTTTATACAAAATTGGACATATTCTTATAATTCTGACTCAACACTACACTATATAATAGGAAATAACTCAAAGTAATTCAGTTATCCACAATGTATATTAATTCAAAATTACCTAATATTAATAAATTCTTTACATAATATAAATGAGTAATTAGTTATAAACCCCTCCTTGACTATTTTATACTATCTAGTTATAATATTCTTTGTGTAAAATAACGCAGCGTTGTAAGCACAGGCTTGATTTTTATTTTGTTCCTCTACTATAAAGAGGTGTCATCGCGTAACTCTGGCTGCTGGAGCGAGGATACATGAAAGCAAAATAAACTGACTGGGGCTACACGAACGTTTTTATTTTACTCCAAAATAAAAACTAAAGGAGGAGACACTCAATGTCTCGTTATACAGGATCTACTTGGAAATTATCTCGCCGTTTAGGCATTTCATTAAGCGGAACAGGTAAAGAATTAGAAAAACGCCCTTACGCACCAGGTCAACACGGACCAAACCAACGTAAAAAATTATCAGAATACGGTTTACAATTAACTGAAAAACAAAAATTACGTCACATGTACGGTGTTAATGAGCGTCAATTCCGTCGCACTTTTGATATCGCTGGTAAATTAACTGGTAAACACG
Organism: Gottfriedia luciferensis; assembly: GCF_002156865.1. Lineage (GTDB taxonomy): Bacteria > Bacillota > Bacilli > Bacillales > Bacillaceae_G > Gottfriedia > Gottfriedia luciferensis. The sequence goes on from NZ_NCTA01000005.1 coordinate 202,019, forward strand.
GTGAAAACTTCATGATTTTATTAGAAACTCGTTTAGACAACCTAGTTTACCGTATGGGTCTTGCTCGTACTCGTCGTGCAGCTCGTCAATTAGTTAACCACGGTCACATCTTAGTTGATGGCAAACGTGTAGACATCCCTTCTTTCCGTGTGAAAATTGGTCAAACTATCAGCTTACGTGAAAAATCACAAAACTTAGCTGTAGTTAAAGAAGCTGTTGAAGTTAACAACTTTGTACCTGAGTACATCACTTTCAACGCTGACAAATTAGAAGGTACTTTCAACCGCTTACCAGAGCGTTCTGAATTACCAGCTGAAATCAACGAAGCTCTTATCGTTGAATTCTACAACCGTTAATAATATCGCTTCTTAGATAGCGATACAAAAACCTCTAGAAATGTTGATTGATCAACGACTCTAGAGGTTTTTTATTTTTATTGGAATGTAAATTAAAATCCTCCCACTTTGTTAACTGGGCATGATTTTTTAAAAGTGTAGATGGTTTAAATGTTAAGGTCAAGATAACGATACTATTACTCCCCCAAAAATCCCTTTCAATACTTGTTAGTTAGGCATTAAAACTATCAAAGTTTAGAACTAGTTCATTATATATTTTCAATTAAATCCCTGTAATATTGCCGTAAGCCTTCCTTTAAAATTATAGGCTGTATGATTTTTACCGTCTTACCTAATCTGGCAAGATAATGAATGATAAAGTTAAGTTCGTTTGGTTCATACGTCCCGACTATATATGTATTTTCCGACTCGCTGATTAATTCCATAGATGGATAATGTTCCTTTTGAAATAATTCGATTCCTGCTTGATTAATCAACCATTTAAAATGTATGGCTTTTTCTGATGGCTTCCATAATGTATGTGAATTTTGTTTAGTAATTTCCTTTAAATCCTCTAAAGGTTTAATGGTAGTTATTTCAGCTGAAGAGATACGGTCACAACGAAAAACACGGTAGGCCATTTTATCCATATCATATGCTTGGCAATACCAGTATCCATTCATTACGTAGATAGCAATTGGGTGAATTGTGCGGATTCTATTTTGATACGTTATTTTTAATACAAAATTTTGAACAGCAGCCATTAGTAATATTTCTAAATGTACGCTTTCTTTGATTTGTTCAGTATTTTGAAAGGAAACACGATTTTGCATTCTCTCTATATCTTGTTTTCGACTTTCCGACAGTTCATTTATGAATTTTTCATGTATAGTACGATAGGATACTTGAAATGGTAAATTTGAAAAGCTTCGAAGTGCTTGCATAGCAAAGTAAAGCGCAAGGATTTCTTGATTATTAAAAGAAATAGGTGGAAGCTTCATTTGATTAAGTAAACGATATCCCCCATAACGACCATATTCAGCATAAATTGGTGCGCCAATTTCTTCTAAAGAAGCGATATCCCTTAGTGCAGTCCTTTTTGAAATCTGAAATTCCTGCATTAAATCCTGTAGAGTAAAATGTTGTTTCTGATTAATGTAGCGAAGTATTTGATTTATTCGTTCTGATTTTTTCATATTAACACCTCTTAATGGTGCCAAGTTTTGTCACCTTTAGTCACTATACTTGTAAGTGTACTCAATCTTGATGAAAGAAACAATAAGTCCTCATTTATATCTTGAAATAGTAGATATACCTAAACTTATTACAATAAAAACTAAAGGAGTTGTATTATTATGGCCGTACAATTAAACTCATTTTTGATGATGAATGGAAATGCAAAGGAAGCAATTAATTTTTATAAGAAAGCACTCGATGCAGAACTATTATTTAGTCAAACATTCGGTGATGCACCAGCAGATCCTAATTCTCCTTTACCAGAAAATCTAAAGGATTTAGTATCGCATGCAATCTTAAAAATAGGGGAAACAAATATCATGATTGCAGATATGTTTCCAAGGATGACTTATCGAAACGGCAACAATGTTAATATCTGTATTAGTACGAATGAAATCGAGAAATCCAATAATTTTTACAAATTGTTGAAGGAAGATGGTCAAGTGGTAATGCCAATGCAACAAGTACATTTTAGTCCAGCTTACGGCATTGTAACTGACAAATTCGGGGTTACTTTTCAAATTTTCACAGCACTTTCTGAAGAAGCTGTAATAAGAGGACATCAGAAAGAAAATGATTGAATTGTATTGATTACTCATTGATAAAATAATTAACCACCTAAAAAATTAGGTGGTTAATTTACATAATACGCATATAAGAGATAATTCAAAAGCTTGTTAAAAACACTTTTCCCTTAGTTACTTTGGAAGACTCAACAACTTCAATAGCCTTTTTTATATCGTACAAGTCAAACCTGGAATCCATTTTCATCAATTGTAATTTTTTATCTTCAATTAGTTTGATCAAATAATCAAAAGTATTTTGCCACTTTATCTGTGAAACATTATGGTTCCAGTTTCTCAAATGGAACATGTTCGCATTAACTTTAGCTTTATTAACAATATCTGACCAGTTGACTTGAATCCCTGACAATAGACCGATTGTTAAAAAATTCCCGTTAGGGCGCACACAAAAAGCTAAGTCATTCCCAGAAGTGCCACCAATCGAATCAATTGCCGCATCCGCACCAACTCCATTTGTTAATTCCATAACCGTTTCATATAGTGGTACAGTAGAAGTATCGATTACAAAAGAAGCACCAAGATGAAGTAAATCTTCTGTATGGATATTATTTCTATTGACTGCTATTAATCGAAAACCCAATACCTTTGACAATTGAGCAAAAATACGTCCAATAGCAGAACCACAAGCGTTAACCAGTAAAACATCATCCGGTCTTAACTTTAAAATTTCCGTACAAGTCACCAAGGAAGTAACTGGATTGATATACATTTGAGCTGCTGTAAAGTCATCAATAGAGTCAGGTATAGGCACTACAAATTCTGCTGACGTTGTAACAAATTCTTGCCATGTTCCTTCTCCCCTTAAAGGTAATACACGTTTACCAATAAGGTTTTTAGAAACTGAAAAACCTACATCTTCTACAATACCTACTCCTTCATAACCAGGAATATTTGGTAAAGATATACGGTGAGCATATGATCCTCTAATTGGTATTAAATCAGAAGGATTGATAGGTCGTGCTAGCATTCGAACAATCACTTCATTGTCTTTTGGTGGTTCTATACTTTTATATTCAACTTTTAATACACTTTTAGGACTACCAAACTCGTAGAATTTAAGACATTTCGCTTCCAAATTAAAATTCTCCTTGATATAGATCAGATTTATTTATTATATCATTTTCAACTATACTGATTGTCAATTCAAATAAAAAAGCCGCCTAAGCGACTATCATTTTGTTGAACTAACCTAAACGTTAGTTCTATTAGAATTAAAATAACTATTTTTCTAAAAATCTAAAAAACGAACAATTAAAAAAGGTCATGTATTGAAATTATTGAATACACCTTATCCTGTAGGAGTAATTAAAATTAAAGCTTTACTAAAACTTCTGTACCATCTTGAGCTTTGACGTTTACTAACACAAGCCCTTTAGATTTTTGTAATTCTTTTATAACTGGTTTTAGTAGTTTTTTGTCTATTTGTGGAATGGTCAAAGAGATCTTTTTATCTACCTTGTGTTCATTTTGCTCTTCTAACCATTTATTCATTTGTTGATGAAGAAATCTAGATGAAAGAATAGAAATAGCAAGATGTAAAATGGCATATGGAATTGGGATCGTGAAACGTCTTTCTTTTATTTTCACTTTTACTTGTAGCATAAGCAAACCCTATTCAATCGTAACAGAAACTATATCGCCGTTTGACGACTTAATATCAACAAGTTGGCCAGCTAATTCGTTCTCAATTGCTTCAATAATTAGGTTAATGTCAATATCCTTTACATATTTTTCAGCTTCAGGAATACTCGCTAAGATGCTGTTTCCAGCCACTAATACTGCCTTGACAAGTTTTATTGGCAAATTGACCTTAACATTATCATTTTCAGCTGATTCAACACGAATTTTCAATGTTTTATCTGCATAATTAGCTGCTTTGACAGGATTGCTTCCTGCTTCTTTTTCCTTTAATACTTCAATAAGTTCCGATGCTTTTTCTGCATCGATTTTCCCTTCTTGTACCATCGTCAATACTTTAGTGATTTCTTCTTTCATACTAGATTCCTCCTATTCCTCTTTTAACAACCTGATTGCTTCTTCTGCAGAGATTTCTCCATTTTCCAGCATTTCAACAACTTTTTTCTCGTCTACTTCATTTTTCTTCTTCGTTTCGTAGCCAAGTGATGTGATAATATCAGTAAGTTTACCTCGTACAGTCGGATACGAAATCCCAAGCTCTTTTTCTACTTCTTTGATGTTTCCCCTACATATCAAAAATACTTCAACAAAATGAAGTTGTTCCTTTGATAATGAGGAAAAAGCAGATAGCTCAAATTCATTTTCAATTGTTGTGTGACAGTGAGAACAATGTAGTTTTGTAATTTTTAATGTCTTACTACAAACAGGGCAATTTGTAATAACCGGATAAGCCATAATCAAACCCTTCCTTTCATTTGATTAGATTATATGATGAAAAATTAAAAAAGTAAACACAAATATTCAATATTATTAATTTCGACCTTAATAATGTTAATATCCACTTTAAATATTTTAATTTTAATAAGATCTATTGATGGTTTAACGCGGAAAGGACAGACAGATTATAATGTAAACTCACCACATAATGGCTCTAGTTAAATATAGTGCACTTTTACAGCAAATCCTCAAAAAAATTGGCTTCTCTTAAATCCTATTAGTCTTTTTAAGCATAATAAATACCACTAATGCTACTGTAGTTTTAGCATCAGTGGTTAATTAGTTTGTTATTAGGAACATTACTAAGTTCTATTAATTCAGGCTGTTCTATAAATTATTTTTTTATCAAACTAACTTTCTTGTAAAATAGTCTTTCCTTCAAACAATTCAACTTATTTTTTACCTCCACGAGACCATATCACCACTGGAATTAGTAATATTGAGAAAAATCCCCCAATAATAGATAAAGTTGAATAACTTGATCCTGCCACAATCATTCCAGACATGGCACCACCAGCAGCTCCTGACAACGCAATTAAAACATCTACTGTCCCTTGAATTTTAGCACGTGTGGAAGCTTCAGTTGAATCAACAATAAGCGCTGTCCCACTTATCAAACCAAAATTCCAACCTAACCCAAGTAAAGAAAGAGCAATTACTAGAAGAACCATAGAATCTTCTGGAGCAAAAGCAGCAATTAAACCTGCCATAAGTAATGTAATTCCAGAAGCAGAAGCCATCGCAGTTCGCCCTAATTTATCAACAAGAACACCTGTAACGAGTGAAGGGAGATACATCGCACCTATATGAAATCCAATAACAAGACCTACTGCACTCAAGTCATGTCCATGATGCCTCATCTGAACTGGCGTCATCGTCATAATAGCTACCATTACAATTTGAGTCAGAATCATAACAGTTGCCCCAACAATTACGCCTCTCTTGTTTTCTACTTGATTAGATGTAGTTATATGCCCTTCATCATTTTGTTCCTGTTTTGTTGCTTCAATTGTTCTTGCTATTACTAACGGATCTGGACGAAGTAAAGTGAAAAGCACAAGACCTGCTAATATATATGCTACTGCAGCTAATATGAAAGGTCCTGCAAGTGATGGAACACCAATTGATAGAGCGAATTTCCCCATAACATTAACCAAATTGGGACCTGCAACTGCACCAAATGTTGTAAAAACCATCGTAATACTTATAGCAGTCGCTCTTTGTTTACTATTTGCTAAGTCCGTACCAGCATAACGAGCTTGTAAATTTGTTGCCGACCCTGCTCCATAAACAAGTAAAGAAATAAATAATAGCAATACACTATTTATGATAGCTGAGATGATGACTCCGATTGCTCCAAGTCCACCAATTATAAAACCAGTAGTTAAACCTGTACATCGCCCATAACGTTGCGAAAGTCTCCCTACAAATAAAGCAGCACCTGCTGATCCTAAAGTAAATAAAGCTGAAGGAAGTCCTGCAAAAGCATCGGTTCCGAGCATTTGTTGTGCAAGAAGCGCCCCAACAGTAACTCCCGCTGCTAATCCTGCACCACCAAAGATTTGTGAAATACTTACAATTAATAATGTACGCTTGTATAATGATTTTTGTTTTTCCGAAGAATTAATATAACTTTGTAATAAAGCTGATTTAGCGTCTAACGTTTTTACACTTGCATTCGGTAACATAATTTCCCTCGCTTTCTATGAAACTAATTCTATTTCTTATAATCCCCCTACTAGTTTTGAATCAGCATAACATGTTCAAAAAAACCACACAATACTGTAATTGTATGGCAAACAATATTAGGTTGGATCGCTGAGCTGCTGTAATTTGCCGAGAAGTCTCAGTCAGTTGATTGCTCTGTGACTAGCAAAAATTTTATACACAGTCCTTAAGAAAGGGACAAGAAAGTGCAAAAACGTAAAAAGGAGTCAATCATCATCGACTCCTAAACTTATTGAAATGATTGCATGCGGTAGTTCCATAAGATTCTCATTTAATCGCTTAATACACAATTTTATTTAGCGGTTAGCTTAAATAAAGTGAAAAAGGTAATAAAGGGCACGGCTTTATTTATAAAATGCTACGAGCCTTTAGCTCAATAAGTATAATAAGTGCTAATAACCCAAAAGCTATTATAAACCTCCAGATTTTTTGAAAAATATAAGGAGTCATTGCTAATAGATTCATATAAAATGCACCTGAGTTATCAGGTGAACCGAAACTTCCACTCTCCTCAGACACTTTTCTATTATATTTAAAAGCTAGCATAAAAAGTACACTATCTACTACTCCCAAAAAAATAAGTAATCCTAATTCATTAGCTGACACTTGTTTTTTCCTCCTCTCAGTTTATCTTGGTAAGCTAGTTTATTTTACCTTATTTTTCCATTCCAATCATCGGAATTAAACTTTTTTTGTTCAATTAAACTGTATCGTTAATAGACAATCTCAATAAACATTTAAATTAAGTAAAAGAACAACTCCTATCGCTACAAGATTAAACTATATTAAGTTAAGATGTACATTTATAATTTCTAAAAAAACATAAAAAAAGCCCTCGAAATTACTCGAAGGGCTTTATAGCGGAAATGAGAGGTGTATAAAATAAACTATTTTGTTATTTTAATTTCACTACCGCTAAGTCATGTTGCATTGCATTATTACCAGTTTGAGGATCAAATGCAATATCACTAAGTCCAAATACATTCACTACAACATCTTTATCTTTCGGATGCAGAACTCTTACTTCATAAGCGAAAAGATTTGATGGAAGTTGGAAAGATCTAAATGTTCTATATTGATTTGGTGGAATTGATACTGTTGACGGGTCAGCCATAGGAATAACGACTGGGAAGCCGCTTGACCAGTCAAACATTAAAACAGATACTGAGCGAAAGCTATCTGGATCAACATTAAAAGCTTCTACTGTTAAAAACATCGTACTAGAATGTCTTCTTAGTACTCCAGTTGTTAAAATTTTAGCCATCAATGTCACTCCCTTCATATTATTTGGACAAGCAAATCCATATAATATTAAATGTTTCATATCAAAAAATGAAACGGACATTGGTACAATTAAAATAATAGTTTAAAAAAATGATAACTTCGCCACTACATCTTATATTTGTTTATAGTAAGTTGCTTTTAAAATAGACAAACATTCTCTTATATATGCAGTAGGAATGATTACTTTTGGCGTTTTTGCTGGTAGTCCCACTACATTTAAGCCTTGTTTTTTAGCCAATTTTAAAGATCTAAATAGATGATAATCATTTGTTACAATGATACCTTTTGCTTGATTATTGTTAATGATTTTTTTTGAAAACTTCATATTTTCATATGTATTTGTAGATAAATCCTCTTTAATAATTTTTTTTTCGTCAATTCCCAATTTAATTAGTTCAACTTTCATACATTCGGCTTCAGATATTAATTCATCTTTTCCTTTTCCACCAGAAACAATTATTTTCGTGTTTTTATTTTCCTTTGCATACTTAGCAGCAGTTTCAATTCGATAACGTAAAGCTCTAGTAGGCTTATTTTTCTTTAATCCCGCACCTAAAACAATCACATAATCGGCATCTTTCGGTACTTTCTGTTTATATTGCAAATAACTATGTACTCCAATAAAAACGATACAGAACAAATAAGCTAAAAAGCCAATTAATACTGTATATGTTACTACTTTTAAAAAGCCCATTTAAAGTATCCCCTTTAATAAGATCTATTTTAAATCTTATTTTAGCGAATAATATTATTGATTTCATTAAAAATAATCATCTTACACAAATCTTTAACAAAAGTCTTGAAAATTTATTTAAGAATAAGATCTGTAAAAAAAGAAGGTTGATTTCCGTTCCAGGATGCTCGCTTTCTTAAAAGCAGGAACTAGGAAAGGCAGGATCAAGGAAAAAGGAAAAGATATTAAAAGACTTTAGAGTATTTTATTGATTTCCTCTAAGCCTGCTCTTCCTGCTCTTCCTGCTCTTCCGTCTTTTTTAAAATAACAACAATTAAACAAAACATTAACAGAGCCGTTTCTTAAAATATTTTATACTAACCAAGTTTGAAAATTCTTTTCAAAGTATAAAAATATCCCCTAATTAGAAGAGTAAAAGAAATTTTTCACTTCTAATTAGGGGACGTATTATGCTAAAGATATGCTTTTTATTCGATTATCTTGGATACTTATAATCCATTGGATTTTTTTGATCCTTTGAAAGTCTCTTTTGATGAGCTTTCGTTTTAGCGTCTACATGATTTGCATCACTTGGACGATTTTTCTTTGAACCACCAGCTCCATTACTCATTTCTTTCCCTCCATTAACCAGTTCGTACAAAAACTAGTTTGCGTAGAAAGAAAATGTTTATGCGACATTTCGTGAATTTTCATCATTTTCAACTTCAAAACCTTTTCCGATAATGGCAGCTATTATACTAAACAAAGGCGTGATAAATAGAACGAATGAAAACGGTAAGTATTCTAAAACTGGTACCCCTAATGTTGATGCAAAGAATGCTCCACTTACACTCCAAGGAACGATTGGATTAAACAAGGTTCCTCCATCTTCTAATGCTCGTGATAAGTTTTTTAATGGAATATTTTTTTGGATAAATACATCTTTTAATAATTGCCCAGGAAGTAGAATTGAAAGGTATTGTTCACCTGTTAAGAGATTTACCCCCATAGCTGATAATGTACTTGCAACAACTATACTACCTTTACGTTTTAAATTAAATAATGACTGAATTAATGTATCAAAAACTCTAAGCTCCTGCAGTAATCCTCCTAAAGCAAGTGCAATAAAAATTAATGAAACAGACCACATCATTGATTGTAATCCACCACGATTTACAATCGAATTAAGCATTTCATTGCCTGTATCTAGTTGAAAACCATTTTGTAAAGTTGCAAATACTTTTTCAAGCGTAATTCCTTTTTGAATGAAAGATGCTAATACAAGTGAACTAACAATACCAGCAGACATTGTTGGTAAGGTTGAAAATCCCTTAAATGCCATGATAAAAACGATTAAACATGGAATTAATAAAAGTGGATTAACTTCAAAGCTAGAAGAAATTGCTTTTTTCATCTCAGTTACTTGTGCCATATCAGTATTACCATGTCCCATACCGATGATTAAGAATAAAATAACAGTAACAATTAAAGCAGGGATTGTTGTGTATGACATATGACGAATATGTTCATTAACTTTTATACCCAAAATACTTGGAACGAAATTCGTTGTATCTGAGATTGGTGACATTTTATCTCCAAAGCAAGCTCCACTAATAATCGCACCCGCTGCAATTGCTGGTGGAATTCCCATAATGTGAGCTATTCCCATTAGCGCTACACCAACCGTGCCGATTGTTGTAAACGTACTACCTGTAAAACTAGCTACGATAATTGTGATAAAGATTGCACTAATTGCAAACCATTTAGCCGAAAGTACTGAAATTCCGTAAAATAATAATGTAGGAACCGTTCCACTTAACATCCAAGAACCGATTAATAACCCGATCATCATCAGGATTAACGTAGGCGACAAACCATTTTGAATTCCTTTTTTCATTCCATTTTCAAGCTGCTCCCATTTAAATCCTTTAAATAAACCAAAAATAGCTAAACATACTACACACAGTAAAAGTGGAATATGCGGCTCAGTTTTTAACAAAACTAGACAACTAGACATAATGATAGTAAACAGTACGATTAACGCACCTAATTCGATGTTTTTCATGAAGATACTCTCCCCTTATTCTTTTTATTTTCAATTTCTATTGTGTTTAAAACCTGTTTTTAAATTTCCATATATACGTGTTCACGAAACTTTACGAAACCAAGTCTTTCATAAAATTCACTTGCATTTTTATTATCAATCCAATAATCTAGCTCAACCCTTGAAAGTTCATGATCACGAGCAAATGAAGCAAGTTTATGAATTAAAAATGAACCATAACCCATATTTCTTTTTCCCTCATTAATACTTATTTGGTGAATGTAACCTAAACGATCCGCTTTCTTTATTGGTCCCTCAGGAATATTTTTTATTTCTATCCAAGCATAACCGACCAATTCTTCTACATCTTTTACGACAAAAAAATGATGCTCCGGTTTATCTACAACATTCTTAAAAAACTCGGTAATTTCATTCAGATTATGAACCTTAAAAAATTGTGGAAATAATTCAGCGTGTAGGTTTTGAACACTCTCGTTAAGTTTTGCCAATATTCGGTAATCTTTCGTTACAAATATCTCCATGATTATTCTCCTTTCAAAAAATTGGTTAAGAAAACTCGTTAAATAGCGAGCCTTTTATGGCGATGGCATAAATGTAGTTGCAATTATACTTTATTCCTAGAAAAAGCCTACTACGTTGATTACGCATCATCTCTGTCAATTTATACACTTTTAGTGCAAAATAAAAATCGAGACAGCCCCTATTAAATATAGGGACGACCTCGATCGCGTTACCACCCTAGTTATAAAGAAGGATTACTATAAAAAGTATCTCTCTTTATCACTCGACATCTGTAACGTAGAATTACGTTCTTCCCTTCATTAGATAAACTAACTACGAAAAGAAAACTCCCGAAATGTAATTCGTTTAATTGGATAGACGAGTTCTCACCAACCACTCGCTCTCTGAACTAACTTCAACTAAACTACTGCTTTTTCGTTCACTGTTTATTATTATAATGTAATTAAGTGGTATTTCTTCTTACCACGGCGAATAATGATAAATTGTTCTTCAATTGCATCTAATTTAGATAACACTTTTGTAACATCTTGTATACGATCACCATTTACATAAACTGCTCCGTTTTGAACATCTTCACGAGCTTGACGTTTAGATGGAGAAATTTTAGCTTCTACTAAAAGATCTACTAATCCTTTTTCTGCTTCAGTTAAATGAAATGAAGGTACATCTTTAAATCCTTGTTTAATTTCAGCAGCCGTTAACTCTTTTACAGAACCGCTAAATAGTGCTTCTGTAATTTTGATTGCTTGATTAAGAGCTTCTTCACCGTGAACAAGTTTTGTTACTTCTGCAGCTAATGCTTTTTGAGCAACACGTTGTTCAGGAGCTTCATTGAATTGTTTTTCAATTTCCAAAATCTCTTCTTTTGATAAGAATGTAAAGTACTTTAAGTATTTAACTGCATCACGATCATCTGTGTTAATCCAGAATTGGTAGAATTCGTATGGAGTTGTTTTTTCAGGATCTAACCAAACTGCTCCACCTTCTGTTTTACCAAATTTAGAACCATCTGCTTTTGTAACTAATGGTACAGTAAGTCCAAACGCTTTTGAATCTTCTTCTGTTTTACGAATTAATTCCATACCAGCTGTAATATTACCCCATTGGTCACTACCACCAATTTGTAATTTACAGTTATGGTCTTGGTACAATTTTAAGAAATCGTATGATTGTAATATCATGTAGCTAAACTCAGTAAATGAAATACCTGCTTCTAAACGAGATGCAACTGAGTCTTTAGCAAGCATGTAATTTAATCCGAAGTTTTTACCGATATCACGTAAGAAAGTAATTACATCTAATTCTCCAGTCCAATCGTAGTTATTAACTACTTTCGCAGCATTATCACCTTCAAAACTTAAGAATGGTAATAATTGTGTACGAATTCGCTCACTGAACATTTTCACTGTATCAGCCGTATTTAATGTACGCTCTGCTTTTTTACCGCTTGGGTCTCCGATCATACCAGTTGCTCCACCTACTACCCCAATTGGTTTATGACCTGCAACTTGAAATCTTTTTAACATTAAAATTGGTAATAAGTGTCCAATGTGTAAGCTATCGCCTGTTGGATCAAAACCACAGTATAATGAAACAGATTCTTCGCTTAATAATTTTTGAAGTCCTTCTTCATCTGTCATTTGATTAATTAATCCACGAAATTCTAGATCTTGTAAGATATTTTCCATTTTTTAGCCCACCCCTTCTATCTTCTATAAGCATTTAAACAAAATAAAAAGTCCCTACTGATAAACAGTAGGGACGAATAATTAAAATCGCGGTACCACCCTAGTTGTAGCTAATAAAAAATTCTAGCTACCTCTCATACAATTAACGGCTGTTAACCGTTCTAATCCTAATTTGTTAACTTAACAAATGTCGAAAAAGAATGCTCCAGGGTGTAATTCATGTCAATGTCTGTGCTAATTCTCACCAACCATTAGCTCTCTGAAACAATAGCATTCACACTACTAAGCCTTTCAACGCTCACTATTAAAATGTTATGAAACATTTATATCACACATAATTCTACAAAGTCAAATAGATAATTAAATTTTTATTAATTTTATCTAAATTGTCATCCATTCATTGAATATAAATGCTTTAAATTCAATAATATGGTTAAATATTAATATTAGTATCTTTAAAAATACATATTTTGGAAATGGAGTGTTATTCATGAAGAATAAGGGTATGTGGATTGCTCTAATAATTGTAGCAGTTCTAATCTTTATGGGTGTGGGAAGCTATAATAGCTTTGTAACAAAGGAAGAAAATGTAACGAATAAAATGTCACAAGTTGATAACCAATTAAAACGTCGTTCAGATTTAATTCCGAACTTAGTTAATACAGTAAAAGGATATGCATCACAAGAGAAAGATGTGATTGCTTCTGTAACAGATGCACGTGCAAAATTAGCAGGCGCTCAAACTACGTCTGAAAAAAGCAAGGCTGACCAAGAATTATCTGGAGCATTGTCTCGTTTATTAGTTGTAGTAGAAAACTATCCTGATTTAAAATCAAACCAAAATTTCCAGGCACTAATGGATAGTCTAGAAGGTACAGAAAATCGACTAGCAGTTGCTCGTAAAGATTACAATGATGCAGTAACTGACTATAATCAAAAAATTAAAAAATTCCCAGGAGTTTTAGTAGCCAGAATATCTGGATTTGAACAGAAACCATACTTTGAAGTATCTGAATCAGACAAAGCTACACCTGAGGTTGACTTTAGTGGCGCTGGTAATAAATGAGAAAAATCCTCTCAACAATATTCCTAATAGGTTTCCTTTTATCATTTGTTACGAATGCAAATGCTGAAATTAAAGTACCTTCAAAAGTCGGAAATATTTATGTACAAGATTATGCGAATGTACTCGACAGTGAAGATACACAAACTCTAATTCAGTTAGGAAAAAAATTAGATGATACTACTTCTGCTCAACTAGCAGTTCTAACAATTCCAAGCTTAGAGGGAAATGATATTAAAGAATATGCTAATACAGCTTTTCGAAAATATGGCTTAGGTAATAAAGAGAAGAATAATGGTGTCCTATTGTTATATGCAAAAAAAGATCGACAAATAAGAATTGAAGTTGGTTATGGTTTAGAAGGAGTTGTAACAGATGTTCGATCTGGTAACATATTAGATCAAAGTGCAATTCCATATTTAAAAAAAGGTGAGGAGTCACTTGCAATAACAAATACTTATAAGTCTTTATATAACGTTATTTTAAATGGCTCTGAGAAAACTGGTCATACAAGTTCAAGTACGTTATGGGACAATTTAAAAATATTTATTATTATTGCAGTTGTAATCGGGATTATTATCCTTGATATGATGTTCTTTAACGGTGTACTCACTTATTTCATCTTAAATTTATTACCAGCTCTTTTGAATTCATCAGGTGGCTCTAGAGGCGGTGGAGGCGGAAGCTCCGGCGGTGGGGGCTCTGATCGAAAATTTTAATTAAAAAACCATTGGAAAAATTTCTTCCAATGGTTTTACTTTTTTATTAGTCTTCCATAGTAGATAAATCACCCGTTGGAAGATCTAACTCCCATGCTTTTAAGACTCTTCGCATAATTTTTCCACTACGAGTTTTTGGTAATTTATCACGGAATTCAATTTGTCTAGGTGCTGCATGAGCCGCTAATCCTAGTTTAACGAAATTACGAATTTCTTCTTTCAATTCATCCGAAGCAACATAACCATCTCTTAAAGCAACAAATGCTTTAATGATTTCTCCACGTACTGGGTCCGGAATTCCGATTACACCTGCTTCTGCAATCGCTGGATGTTCAACTAGTTTACTTTCCACTTCAAATGGACCTACACGCTCACCTGAAGTCATAATCACATCATCAACACGTCCTTGGAACCAAAAATATCCGTCTTCATCCATGTAAGCTGAATCACCCGAAACATACCACTCATCATTTAAGAAATATGATTGGAATTTTGCTTCATTATTCCAAATCGTATTCATCATTGATGGCCAGCCCTTTTTAATTGCTAGATTTCCCATTGTATATGGCGCAACCTCATTACCATTATTATCAACAATAGCTGCTACAACCCCAGGGAATGGTTTTCCCATTGATCCTGGACGAATTGGCATACAAGGATAGTTAGCAATTAAAGAAGCACCAGTTTCAGTCATCCACCAATTATCGTGAATTCTTAAATTAAATACTTTCGCACCCCAACGAACTACTTCTGGGTTTAATGGTTCACCAACACTCAAAATATGTCGAAGCGAACTTAAATCATACTTCTTAATTACATCAACTCCTGCTCCCATTAGCATACGGAACGCTGTCGGAGCGCTATACCAAACTGTTACTCCAAACTCCTGAATTGTTTCATACCAGGCTTCAGGACTGAAACGGCCTCCCAAAATTACGTTAGAAGCACCATTTAACCATGGACCAAAAATACCATAAGATGTCCCAGTTACCCAGCCTGGATCAGCCGTGCACCAATAAATATCATCCTCTTGAAGATCAGTTACCCATTTACCAGTTTGATAATGCTGAATCATAGCTTGTTGAACATGAAGAACACCTTTTGGTTTTCCAGTTGAACCAGATGTATAATGTAAAATTAAACCATCATGACGGTTTAACCAAGTAATTTCAAAATCTGTTTTTGCCTCTTTCATGCGGCCTTTAAAATCTACAAATTTACCGCCTTCTTCAACATCTTCTCCTACAAGGAAAATTGTTTTTAATGCAGGTAAATCATTAATTGGTACTCGTGATAATAAAGCCGGCGTTGTTACTAATACTTTTGCTGCACTATCCTCTAAACGATCCTTAACAGCACCTTCCATAAATGCTTCGAATAATGGGCCAACAATAGCGCCAAGTTTCAAGGCACCTAAAAGAGCGAAATATAATTCCGGCTGACGAGGCATAAAGATAAATACGCGATCGCCCTTTTCAACGTCACCAAATTGTTTTAATACATTTGCTGCTTTATTTGAATGATTTTTCATTTCTTCAAACGTATATTTTTCATTTCGCTTATCATCTTTGTAATACAATGCAATTTTATCTTTACGATGAGAATTTGCATGACGGTCGACCGCCTCAAATGCCATATTATATTTTTGCGTTGTATACCAAGAAAACTCTTTTTCTACATCTTCCCACTTAAAATTTTTATAGCTTTCTTCATAGTTTTTTAAATTAAATTGACCATTACTAACAGGAAGCGCTTCCACCTTCATAAAAATCCCTCCTTGATATTGTCTACTAACATTATACATTGATAATACTCAATTTTCAGTATTTTAAATAAATTCGCCATTTATATGTATTAGACATTAACCGATTTTTTTCCTGTATGTCTTTCCTGTAATTTTTA
Source organism: Gottfriedia luciferensis (assembly GCF_002156865.1). Lineage (GTDB taxonomy): Bacteria > Bacillota > Bacilli > Bacillales > Bacillaceae_G > Gottfriedia > Gottfriedia luciferensis. Next base: position 218,233 of record NZ_NCTA01000005.1, read on the forward strand.
GTATGATATAAAAAAAGGTGTTTTCCGAGGGAGTGTGTAATATTGGATCACCCAAAAAAATATTTTTCGAAAACGATTCAAACACAACATGGTGAGTTAATTATAGAAGGGCCAGTCGAATCTGCTTTACTTGAAACATATCATTTTCATGAAAATCTAACTTCTTTTAGACAACCAGCACAACAACATAAAGCAATTGTTGAAATTGCCAGTTTACCTGAGGCAAGAATTATTATCGCAAGACATGATCAAACAATTGTAGGGTATGTAACTTATTTATATCCTGACCCACTTGAAAGATGGTCACAAACTACGCTCGAAAATTTAGTTGAGTTAGGTGCAGTCGAAGTTATCCCAGAATTTAGAGGCTTTTCTGTCGCTAAAAATATGCTAATTCTTTCAATGCTAGATGATGCAATGGAAGATTATATCATTATTACGACTGAATATTATTGGCATTGGGATTTAAAAGGTACCGGTCTAAATGTTTGGGAATACCGTAAAATGATGGAAAAAATGATGAATGCGGGAGGGCTCATTCAATTTGCAACTGACGATCCGGAAATTTGCTCGCATCCTGCAAACTGTTTAATGGCGAGGATAGGAAAACGGGTAACAACTGAAGAAATCCAAGCATTTGATGCACTACGCTTTTTGCAAAGATATATGTACTAACTGAACTTTAATCTCGAAAGGTAGGATTCAAAACAATGCTTATTCAAGATATTATGCGCAGTTCAAACATTACTTTAAAGAAGGACAATACGATTGGTGAAGCAGTAGCTATTTTTAGAAAAGGCGCAGTCCGTCATATTCCAATTATTAATGATGACGGGCAAGTTGTTGGAATCATTTCTGACCGTGATGTCCGTGATGCCCTACCTTCTACCTTATATTCACAAGCGATTTCATCGGTATTTGATGTACCGGTTGAAAAAATTATGACTACTAATGTTATTACGTGTAGCCCGATTGATTTTGTAGAAGAAGTCGCAACCTATTTTTTTCAATATAAAATAGGCTGTTTACCAGTCATATTAAGCGGTAAGCTAATAGGAATTGTAACAGAAATTGATGTATTACATACACTTGTAACTTTAACGGGTGCCTATCAACCTAGCTCCCAAATCGAAATATTAGTCCATGATGAACCAGGTATATTAAGTGATGTTGTAAATGTTATTGCAAAAGAAAACATTAATATTGTAAGTGTACTTGTATACCCTGCAAAAGACGAAAATCATAAAGTTCTAGTTTTTAGAATTCAAACAATGAATCCACTTCCTCTCATTCAAATCTTAAAGAATGAAGGTTATAAAGTTCTTTCGCCAAATGAAGAGAGTGAAGTATGATGAAAAAGGAAGCTTATTTAGTTTATAGTGCAGACTATCATACATATCAATTCAATGAAAATCATCCTTTTAATCCAATACGGTCCCAATTAGTTTATGAACTATTAAAATCTAGTAATCTTGTATCTGATATTGATATTCTTCCACCAAGATTAGCAACAGATGAGGAATTATTACTTTTTCATGATCAACAATTTATCGAACAAGTTAAAAAAGCGAGTCGAGAACCAATAAGAGCAAATGTCGCCGAACAATACGGTTTAGGAACTGAAGATACACCTATTTTTAGAAACATGCATGAAGCAAGCGCACTAATCGTAGGTGGTACATTGACTGCAGTTGATGCCGTTTTGGAAGGAAAATCAAATCACGCCTTTAATTTAGGCGGTGGTCTCCATCATGGTTTTAAACGAAAAGCTTCTGGATTTTGTATCTATAATGATTGTGCAATCGCAATAAAATACATACAAAAAAAATATGGATTAAAAGTTTTATATGTTGATACAGACGCCCATCACGGCGATGGAGTTCAATGGGCATTTTATGATGACCCAACTGTATGCACATTATCCATTCATGAAACTGGTAGATATTTATTCCCAGGTACTGGTGCCGTAAACGAAAGAGGCCAAGGAAAAGGTTACGGTTATGCATTTAATATTCCTGTCGATGCATTTACAGAAGATGAGTCATTTCTATCAAACTACAAAAAAGCAATTACAGATATAGCTGAATATTTTAAACCAGATATCATTCTCACACAAAATGGATCTGATTCTCATTGCTACGATCCATTAACACATCTTTGTACAACGATGAAAACATTTGAAGAAATCCCAAAAATCGCTCATGAAATTGCCCATAAATATTGTGAAGGTAGATGGATTGCAGTCGCTGGCGGAGGATACGATTACTGGAGAGTCGTACCACGTGCTTGGTCTCAAGTATGGCTCGCAATGACAAATCAACAACCGACTTCAGAATTAATACCGGATAGTTGGTTAGAAAAATGGCAGAATATTGCTAATGTTAAGTTACCAACTACTTGGACAGACGATCCATCAATTGTGAAACCAATCCCAAGAAAAAAAGAAATAGAAGAATATAACGAACAAATTCTATACCGTGCACTCGAGCCATTGCATATTCAACAAAAGAAACCTTTTATTTAAATTTCTTTACGCTGTTAAGGGGTATCCTGACAGCGTTTTTTATTTTTAGTAGATTTTATTGGTCTTTTTTATATAAAATTATTAGATTTCTAATCAAATTCAAAGAGAATTAAAGAAAAATTGCTAGTTTTATATTAAAAAACATCCACAATTGCCCAAATTCCCTACGAAATACACTTGCCGGTATAGGTAATTTATACTTTTATTTGCGATTCTGTCTGTTTTATTTGCGATTCTCGAATTTTATTTGCTATTTTGCCATTTTTATTTGCGATTCACACCTTTTATTTGCAGTTTACTCTTTATTTGCTGCTTCCATCTCTTTATTTGCACTTTTATAGGGTTTATTTGCCGCTTCCTTCAACTTATTTGCTGTTCATTCTTCACTTCCTGCTTCTCATATCTGTATTTGCACTTTTATTGAGTTTATTTGCCGCTCCTTCAACTTATTTGCAGTTCATTCTTCACTTCCTGCCTCTCAAATCTGTATTTGCACTTTTATTGAGTTTATTTGCCGCTTCCTTCAACTTATTTGCAGTTCACACCCTTAATCTCCTCCTCATAAAATAAAAAAAGCTCAGGAACAAAACCATTCCTAAGCTTCTTATTTCTATTATTTTGTTGATTGTCTGAATTGAAGATGATGAGGAAGAATGACAGTAGCATCTTCAACAGTTTCTTTATTCATGTACTTCGTCAATAATCGCATTGCAACTGCACCGATATCATACATTGGTTGTGCAACAGATGTTAATTTCGGACGAACCATCAAGGCAAGTCTTGTATTATCAAATCCGAAAACTTCAAGATCATTTGGGACAAGGATTCCATGATCTTGAGCACTGTGGATTACCCCTATCGCCATCTCGTCAGAGGCTACAAAAATCGCACTAGGCACTATATTGCGTTCATGAAATGATTCAAATGCTTCACTTCCAGATTCATAGCTATTATCACCATAAGTAACTAAATTTTCATCGAATTCAATACCATTCTCTTGTAAAGCACGTTTGTATCCTTCTAGCTTGCTTGAACCGATGATATTATTTTCTGTAGGTCCATTTACGAACGCTACTTGTTGATGACCTTTTTTAATTAAATAATCAACTGCATCAAAAGCTGCTTGAGCATAATCAATATTTACTGAAGGTATTTTTTTTGATTCATCAAAAGTAGTTGCCAAAACGATCGGTACACCAGCTTTTTCATATTCTTCAATATGGATATCTTTAATCGTTCCACCAATAAATAAAATACCGTCCACTTGTTTTGCTAACATATTATTAATTAATGTAATCTCTTTTTCAACATTCTCATCAGAGTTACTTAAAATAATATTGTACTTATACATTGTTGCGATATCTTCAATACCACGAGCAAGTTCTGCATAAAAAGTGTTTGATATATCTGGAATAATTACTCCAACTGTTGTTGTTTTTTTACTTGCTAGCCCTCTTGCAACTGCATTAGGTCTATATCCTAAACGACTGATCGCTTCATTTACTTTTTTCCTTGTAGTCGGTTTAACATTAGGATTTCCATTGACTACACGTGAAACCGTAGCCATGGAAACGTTTGCTTCACGTGCCACATCGTAAATCGTAACCGTCATTTTCTTCACTCCTCTATTTTATTCTATCTATTATGTAGTTTGTTTTTAATTTGAGTAAAATAGTCATAAATCGTCATATTCCACAAAAATAGTGCCTTCCTTCTATCTTATAGTGAAATGAATATTCATTCAATACACCGTTTAGAAAAAAATGTAAATAATTTGTAGTTTTTCACTATCTAAACCTAATTTAAAACAAATGTTCACAAATTATTCAAAAAAGCGCTGACTGAATTTTAGTCAGCCAGCGCTTTTTTGAAAATTATCGATTCATGAATGAATTAACTTCAGTCATAAATTGGCCAAATTGATCAAAGTTCATTTGCTGCGATGAATCACTTAATGCAGTTGCAGGGTCCGGATGAACTTCTGCCATAATTCCATCGGCTCCAATTGCTAATCCTGCTTTTGCTGCAGGGATTAGTAAGTCTCTTCTTCCTGTAGAATGAGTTACATCTACTAATACAGGTAAATGTGTTTCTTGTTTTAAAATTGGAACAGCTGTAATATCTAACGTATTTCTTGTCGCTTTTTCATAAGTTCGAATGCCACGTTCACATAAGATGATTTCTTGATTTCCTTCTGACATAATATACTCAGCCGCATAAATAAACTCTTCGATTGTCGCAGATAATCCTCTTTTTAGTAAAATTGGTTTTTTCACAGAACCTGCAGCCTTTAAAAGCTCAAAATTTTGCATGTTTCTAGCACCAATTTGAATGATATCAACATAATCTAAAGCCATTTCAATATGCTCTGGACTAACGATTTCACTAATAATTGCTAAACCGTGGTTTTGACCAACTTCTTTTAAGATTTTCAAGCCCTCTTCACCAAGTCCTTGGAAATCATATGGAGACGTGCGTGGTTTAAATGCACCACCTCGCATAATTTTAATTCCTTGTTCCTTTAATACTTTTGCAACAGAATCCACTTGCTCATAACTTTCAACTGCACATGGCCCAGCAATAATGATTGGACTTCCATCACCGATTTTAACGCCATTTACTTCGACGATTGTATTTTCAGATTTTCTTTTTCTTGATACAAGTAAAACCTTTTTATCATCTTCTTCTTGAAGCTCTAAGCTACTTTTAAAAATTTCTTTAAATATATGTTGGAGTGTTGCTGTACTAAATGGTCCTTCATTTATTTCTGCTATATGATCAAGCATTTTACGTTCTCTGACTGGATCATAACGTTTAACTCCTTGATCAATCTTTGCGATTCCTATTTTTTTAGCGATTTCGCCTCTTCTATTTAACAACTCAAATATTTGATGATTAATCTGATCGATTTCACTTCTTAGTTGCTCTAAATCATTATTGTTCAACTTAAATCCTCCTTGCAAATAAACCAATATCTCATTTGTTATTATGACACTTTATTAAAAGCTAATCAAAATAAGAGCATTATTTTACAAAAATATTTTATATCCGAATAGCTTAAGATTTAAAGGTAGGTTTTTATAGCAATAAAAAAAGAAGATTCACCTAAGTAAATCTTCCATAACATATTTAATTTTGTATGTTATAAAGAAACAATAGTTTTTTATTTACTATCTTCTCCTACTCTGTCTAACCACTCATTAATATGAGAATTAAATAATTTCTCTTGTTCGATTTGCAGGTTATGTCCAGCCTGATCTAATACTGTAAAAGTTGCTCCAGGAAAATTTTCTAGTAATTTAAATGCGTCTTTAAATCCAACGACTGAATCCTGTAATCCTAACAAAAATAAACTTGGTGCATTGAACTTTCTGCTGTCGATCTTAAATGAGAAACCGTAATTCCTCCTTATTTTCGATAAGAAATCTTGGTCGGCAATTGAACAGCCACTTTCAATCTCATTTTTATATCGAACCCAAGTTTTTTCATTTAACACAACATTATTTGTACGAAAATCTGTTTTTTCTATTTCAGTAAGTTGGTTCATAAATATGAAATCTTCTTTTACTACTGTGTGTTCAGGAAGTGTTCTTTGTTCATATTCTGGTATAATCACCGGGCAAATAAATGCAACACCTTCTACTTTTTCTGATCTATTCGCAATAATCCCCCTAGCTAAATACCCTCCGTAAGATTCTCCCACTAATAAAAATGATTGCCCAGGAATTATTGCATCTAGAAATTCAAGAACTGTTTTTAACATATCATCTGTTGTATTAATCTCACTGCTTCCTTTTGTTTTACCCATTCCTGGGAGATCAAAGTAAATCCTCTTATAACCATTCCTATTCGTAAATATTGGTTCCATACAACCTTGCATTAACCTAGAGTCCGGCGTAAACCCATGAATCATAACAATTGGTTGTCCTTCTCCCTTTATTTCATAGTTAATCTCACTATTTTTTAAAGTACAAAAAGGCATTTTAATTACCTCCAAACTTTTTATTTACTCTGATTTACCGGTTGGTGAAAATAATTTATCATGTGGTAATACTGCATGAACTCCCTTGACCTTGTTTACAATTTGAGTGATTCTCAAATCAACACAAACACTAGCTAACGCAACAGCTTCTGTTTTTTCTAAACTGTAAAGTTCTTGCATTAATTCAACCATACCGTTTAATGCCGTAGCTGTTGCTTTGTTTAAATCTTCATCAAAACCAAAAGTGATCCACCCCGCCGGAGTATTAGCGCGAGGCATATTTATGTGCAAATCTTCTCTGACTGTAAGGGTAAGATTTACTTTATCAAATGGTGCTTCGATCGCTTGACCTGATACTTCCCCATCTCCTTGGGCAGCATGTCCATCACCAGCTGAGAACAAAGCCCCTTCAACAGCAATCGGTAAAAATAACGTACTACCTTCTATTAATTCTTTGCAATCTATATTTCCGCCACAATATCTAGGTGGAATTGTCGAATGAATTCCCGGTTCACTAGGTGCTGTTGCAAGAACACCTAAGAATGGACTTAATGGTACCGAAAATTCTTGGTCTTTTATTTCCGTTTTTGCTAACTTACTTTCCGTATTAATCATCCAATTAATCGTTACTTCTGGTTGTTCCGAAATACCTAATACTTTATTTTGCCAATTCTTATTACCACCAGCACAATTCCATCCGTACCAACCTGATTTTAATTCATTTATTTTTATCTCAAGAGTCATCCCTGGCTTTGCATTTTCGATATAAAATGGTCCAATCATTGGATGACCCCATTCTGTTTCTTTCTCTCTTGACTCAAATCTTATTCGTTCACCTTCTTTTTCTGAATACCCCCATCCAATATCGATTGTGTTAAACTCGATCGAATCACCAGATCGAATGAATTGAATTGGTTCATATTCATTATTAAAAGATGCATGCAAATGTTGATTTGAGATAGTATACTTAAATGTTTCCGACATAGTTTACTCCTTCTTTCAGCTAACAAAAAATGATTTCACCATAACTTAATTCTGCATCTAAAATACATTTCCTTGTTTTTAATTTTTCTACCTAAATTTCCCTCGACCCAAAGCCTTCATTTGAATTGTCTGTTCCTTTAGGTGTATTGTATAGAAAGGATTTCCAATTTGAGGAAAATCAAATTTTATTTTATTGGAGGATTAATGATGGCAATTACTTTTAAACAAATGGTTGCAGAAGCACGTGAAAATGTAAATGGGATCAGTTCAGCTGATGCACGAGAAAAAATTAAATCAAATCCAGATACATTCGTCATTGATGTACAAGATGCAGCTGATGCAGGTGCATGCGGTTTAATTCCTAGCAGTGTTAATATCTCTCTTGGCATGCTTCCAATCCGTGCAGATTTGGAGCTACCTGAACATTTACGCGAACCAAGATTAGCTGATCGAAATCGTCCTGTGCTTGTAACATGCGGCGCTGGTGGTCAAGCTGCTTTAGGTGCTTACTTACTAAAAAAAATGGGATTCACTGATGTAGCATATATTGATGGTGGAACTGCTGCATGGAAAGCAGCAGGTTTTGATGTAGAGTAATTTTTTAGAAGTCGAAACATCTCATATTGATTAAAAATCGTTTTAATTAAAAACTGCACCTAAATTTCAGGTGCAGTTTTTACATTTATTTCTTTAATAAAGCATTTTCAATTGTGTCTTTCTTAATTGAAAAATGTGAAGTATTATAAACTGCCTCACCATTTTCAAAAATAAATAATTGAGGAGACTCATGTCTAATTTCTGTTTTCTCAGCTATATAATTAGATAACTCACGATCATCTTGTACTTGTAAAAAATACAATGGTACATTTTCATATGCTGAAGCAAATGCCAAAAATTCAGTATAAGCCGCATGACTAATTGGACAAGTTGTACTATGTTTTAAGAAAACAAATTTTTCTTCGTTGTTTATTAGCTCATCAAATTGTTGAGTCGTTGATATTCGATTTACCATTTTTCTTTTTTCCCTCACGCTTCGTTTTATACTTTTCCCATAAATCGATTGCTGTTGTACCCCAATTTAAAACTTGAGACATTTTCTCTGTGCTTTCTTTTACAGTAGTTGAAACATTATTAGCAGTATCTCGTACTTTTTCGTTCATTTCCGAGATTGTCACTCCAACTTCTTCTACTGATTTAGCTAATACATCAAGGGATTTTGCTCGTTCACGCATATCTTTCGTAAGTTCATTTGAATTATTAACAAAAATTTTAGCTTCATTTGCTAAATGATTAGAAGTATGTACTAGTTGAACTGCTTCTACACAAACGTTATGTAAATCTTTTTGTGTCTCAGCAATTGTAGATTCTACACCTCTAAACACCCTTTCTAGTCGGAATAACGTACGACTAATAAAAACAACTAAAATAACAAATGCAATCGCTGCAATTAACGCACTAACGGAAATAAGATCCATTCGAAAAAACCCCTTTCGTTCATAGCCTTCCACAATTTTAATCACTTATTTCGTATTATACTACAAATTTTACCAAACACTAAACTAGTCGTATTACAAGTTTTCAAATTCTTTTGTAAAAAAGAATACTATAGGTAAACAAAACTGACCAAATAGTTTACAATAGGAATATAGTTATAAATATTGGAGGGAAATTTTCAATGAAAGATCCACGTATTGCAAAACTAGCTAAAAACTTAATCAATTACTCTGTAAAATTACAACCAGGAGAAAAAATCTTAATTGAAAACTTTAAGCTGGAATCTGAATTAGTTACAGCTTTAGTTAAAGAAGCATATGCTGCTGGTGGTTTTCCTTTCGTATCAATTAAAGATCATAAAGTAGATCGTGCATTACTAATGGGAGCTACTGAAGAGCACTTCAATAAAATTGCTGAATACGAAGCAAATGTAATGAAAGATATGGATGCATATATTGGTTTACGTTCAGGTGTTAACATTAGTGAACTATCAGATGTACCTGATGAAAAAACAAAAATTCATGGTAATACTGTAGGTAAAAAAGTACATAGAGAAATTCGCGTTCCAAAAACTAGATGGGTAGTTCTACGCTTCCCTACAGATTCAATGGCTCAGTCAGCTAAAATGAGTACTGAAGCATTTGAAGATTTCTATTTCGATGTATGTAATCTAGATTACGGTAAAATGGACAAAGCGATGGATGCGCTAGTTGATTTAATGAACCGTACAGACAAAGTACAAATTAAAGGTCCTGGAACTGATTTAACATTCTCAATTAAAGATATCCCGGCTATTAAATGTGCTGGTGAAATGAATATTCCTGATGGTGAAGTATTTACTGCCCCAGTTCGTAATTCAGTAAATGGTACACTTTCTTATAACACTCCATCACCTAACAACGGATTTACATTTGAAAATGTTCAACTTAAATTCAAAGATGGTAAAATTATTGAAGCAACTGCAAATGACACTGAACGTATCAACAAAATCTTTGATACAGATGAAGGCGCTCGCTTTATCGGTGAATTCGCAATTGGTGTAAACCCATACATTTTACACCCAATGGGAGACATCTTATTCGACGAAAAAATTGATGGAAGCTTCCATTTCACTCCAGGTCAAGCTTATGATGAAGCTTACAATGGTAACAACTCAAATATCCACTGGGATATGGTATGTATTCAACGTCCTGAATACGGTGGAGGAGAAATTTACTTCGATGACGTATTAATCCGTAAAGATGGTCTTTTCGTAATCGAAGAATTAAAAGGATTAAACCCAGAAAATCTAAAATAATGATCATTTGTAAAGAACACATACTTATATGTGTTCTTTTTTTGCAATTACATGTTGACTTGCACAATTTTTAATAAAGCGAATATCTTGCTTTGACTAATTAAGTAAAGGGGGATCTAGCTTGATACCTAAATATCCGTATTATAGTTATGAAGAAAAATGCGAACAAGTTCCAATTACTTTTCCACCTCAACATCAAAACATGCAACCTGGTCTGGAATATTTAATGAATCCGATTCCAATTTCAGATAATCCCGATTATAAAGGAAGCGGTAAATTAGCTGGGAAAGTGGCGATTATTACTGGAGGCGACAGTGGAATTGGTCGTGCTGTTGCAATAGGCTTTGCTAAAGAAGGCGCAAGTCTAGTAATTGCATACTTATATGAAAGAGAAGATGCTGAAGCAACAAAAAGAATGGTTGAACAATATGGACAAAAGTGTTTACTTATTGAAGGTGACTTAAGACGCCCTGATTTTTGTATAGAAGTGATTAATAAAGCAGTAGAATCCTTCGGAAGACTAGACATCCTTGTCATGAATCAAGGTGTTCAGTTCCCTCAAGATGAAATTGAAAAAATTTCTAATGAACAATTAGAAACAACTTACCAAACAAATATCTTTCCTATGTTCTACTTAACGAAAGCAGCACTTCCACATTTGAAAGAGGGCAGTTCAATTATCTCTACTGCCTCTGTTACCGCCTACGCAGGTGCTCCTTTACTCATTGATTACTCCTCTACAAAAGGTGCTATCGTCTCATATACTCGCTCTTTATCACTACAACTAGCCCGAAAAGGAATACGTGTAAACGCTGTTGCTCCAGGTCCAATTTGGACTCCGTTAATTGTTTCAAGTTATTCTGCAGAGTATGTGAAAAAATTTGGTTCTGACACAGCAATGAAGCGAGCTGGTCAACCATTTGAACTAGCACCAACTTATATTTACTTAGCTTCTGATGACTCATCATTTGTAACCGGGCAAGTACTTCACGTAAATGGTGGAATTATGACAGAAACATAAAAAAGAGAAGGTTAAACAACCTTCTTTTTTTCCATCTATTAAAATTCTCCACCGATTACTAGCCAAATAATAAACATACTAACATATACTAATCCCGTCATTAACAATAATAATACTGCTGAATATTTAGCTAAACCTTTCTCACCTTTAATAAACGCAATGACTCCAAAGATAAAGCTTCCAATTAAACTTAAAATGAATAACCACATAAATATGCCACCAATTTCAATTGGCCTATATGTGTCTCCAATTCTCCAATAAACTGTTTTTGAAATATATGTATTTCCGACAAACCAACCGACAAATGCGATCATAGTAAAAAAATAAGAAATCTTACTAAACTTTTTACTAAATTTTAAAGCTCCTAAAGTACAAATAATAAAAAAAATGATCGTACTTCCATAAATGCTATACTCGTAAAACTTTTGATTCGATTCATGCAAAAAGCGACCAAAAAAAGCAGAGTAAGCTAAAAGTAAAAATATACAAGCAATTAAGCGAAAATACTTCACCTCATACTCAAAAAAGAATACTATTTTAACATTTTCTTCCACTATTATTATTTCAACGCTCCTACAAAATTTCCTTTTTATTCCATTAGCATTGCTATTATTGCTAAATAAAAAAAAGACTGGGAAAATTCCAGTCTCAGTGTATATAAAAAGTCCTTTTTTACGCAGTTTTTTTACCGTTTGTCATTCGTTCAATTAACATACTAACAGATAAATCACCTGTTGCATTTAACATTGTAGCAGGTGGATCAATTATTGTGCTAATTGCTGCAAGAATTGGTAAAGATTCTACCGGTAACCCAAACAGTGATAGTATTAACATTTCACCTATCATTCCACCATTAGGGATTGCTCCCATAACCATACCGACTAATAACGCAATACCGATTGTAACAAGATAAATATTCATGCCTGAGAAATCCATTCCAAATACACCGAAAGCAAAGGCAATTTTTACTACGCCGCCCAAAACAGATCCATCTTTGTGAAGAGCGCTAGCTAATGGAATTACAGTTTCTCTAACGTTTTTAGAAACGCCCATTTTTTCAGCTGAATCAAAATTTGTTGGAATCGTTGCTGCACTACTACAAGTTCCTAAAGATGTTAACGTTGATGGTATTACATTTTTCCAATAAATTTTAAATCCATAACTACCACCGGCCATATAAGCAATAATACTATAAAAGATAAAATAAAATAGAATTGCAGTTACATAGTATATAATAAATACTCTACCATATGAACCTAGTAATTCCTTACCGTATGTAGGGACTAAATATGCGAAATAAGCTCCAAGTCCTACTGGTGCAAGATACATAATATAGTTAACCATATTCATGATCACTGCATTGCCACTTGATAATAATTTCTTTACAATGTCTGCTTTATCGCCAGCTTTATTCGTTGCTAATCCAACTAAAACAGCAAATACGATAATTGCTAACATATTACTTCTTGTAAACAAGCCAGAGAAATCATTCACTGTAAATGTATTTACAATTTGCTCTGCTACTGATACTTTTTCAGCAGCATCTGGTTTAACGATTGGGATATTAACACCATGTGCAGGTGGATAAACTTTCATAACTACAATCATTATGATTGCAGCAATAATACCCGTAAATAAAAATACCCCCGACATATTTCGAATAATCTTACCAAATTTTTCTCCTCCGCCATTTGCAAAGCTTGAAGCAACAGAGAAAAATACAAGTGGTACAACTACTACGAATAATAAGTTTAAAAAGAAATCCCCTATTGGTTTAAGGGCAACTCCTACGCTTTCAGAAAAATAACCAATGACTGAACCTATGATGATACTACTTAGTAAAATCAAAGGGAAAGCGTAATTTCTAAATGAAAATCTCATAAGCTTCCTCCTAAAATAATTGCTATTGCTAGTATACATAAAATTTAATAGTTTGTACGCCTAAAATTTAAATAAAAACTACAGAACACTTCATAAACATACAAAAAGAACACATTGTAACATCTACAAGTGTTCTTTTTAAATAAAACTTATGATATACGTCCTATATTTTTACCTTTATCATGCTTTTACTTATTTTAAAACTTCATCAAATGCAGCTGAAACTTTTGCAAACTCTTCTTCAGTTTCAATATCATAAAACTCGCCATCTTCTGCAACTCTTAAAAAGAAAACGTCAATATCTTCTTCGCTTTCTTTTTCTACTTCTTCTAGTAAACCTACAGCTATGTATTCATTTCCTTCAACTGAGATTGAGCCTAGTACTTCGTAATCTTGCTCATCTCCTTCTTCATAGCTAAGTGTAAGAATTTCGCCTACTTCAATTTTTTCCATCGGTGTTGACCTCTCTTATTTCAAATTTCTTTTGCATAAAGCTTTCTAAACTTCATGTTCCCTAAGTGTATCAGATTCATACAAAAACATTAACTATTTAATGCTTCCTAAACATACACTTAAAGCATTTCTATATTGAACAACTTTTAAACCATTTAATTAATAATTTTTCTATTCATAAATTCTTCTCCGGAAAACCTGCATACTGTAACGGAAATCAACATTTTTAAAGTTAAAATCCTTTCAGGTTTTAAACTTATCAATAGTTTTCACTTTAAATCTAGTAATTTTTTTTAAAACTAGCATATTCTTACCAATAGACTAATAAGATTTAAAAAAGCATCTTGTTTTCTATTTTTCTTATTAAACAAATTGGACAAGTTCCATATCTTCAAATATCGAATCGTTTCTATATTTAAGGAGGAGTGCTTCATGTCAAAATTAATCGCAAGACTAGATCAAAATAAGTCTAAGAAAAAGAAGGTAAAATTTAAATCATTTCTTCGACGTTTTTCAAAAACTCAATTTACTGAGGAGTCTCCTTCCCAAATTCTACATAATGAGTTAAGAAGCTTACAAAAACAGTTAGAGCTTAAAGAAATTAACTTTATTCATGCGGAGTCTGAATATATTGATGTAGCAATTATGGAATTAGAAGCTATTCGTACCAAATACAGTATAACTGTGAGACAATTAAAAAAACTAAAAGCCACTTGTGACTTATGAAAAAAAGAGATAGATAGCAATTAAGCTATCTATCTCTTTTTTCATGAATCGCACAATTTTTCTTATTCACTTTTTTGGATCCATTTAGTTTCACACATTTTTTTCTTCTTAAACAAACTGATAAATATTGTTAAACAAGGAATTAACCATAGAAATATAGCATAAGGTAAATACTCATGTAAGTGCATATTAATAGCTGTACTACTCATAATTGCAAGCACATTCCAAGGAATCATAGCTGGAAATAATAAAGTCGTATCTGCCATTAACCTCGCCAATTCCTCTTTACTATATTTATTTGACCAATGAGTAAAGAAAGATCTCCCTGTTAAGATAATTGGCATCGTTTGATTACCTGCAATTAAACATATGATCGCTGTGGCAGCTACTGTTTTCAATGTGTCGGTAAACATTGAAGTCGAAGTTTGGAGCCATTTATCCAACATTGGCTGAATTATATTATGCTCTTCTAATAAAGCATTATAGGCTCCTGCTACTGCGATAAACAGTAACAAACTAACCATATGACTTAGACCACCACCTAGTCCATCAATACCGTTCCAAAATGATTTCACTATTTTAGTAAAAGAAATTCCGTTATACAAAGCTAGTAAACAACTAGATAGAATACTAATTATATACGAATAAATAATATGTATCCGAAATAAAACAAGACCAATTAATAATGCTGGTGGAATAAACTGAATCAATAAAATTGACTGATTGCTAGCGATTGTATGATAGCTGTCTATTATCCCCGTAGCAATTTGTAAATCCTTTATACTAAAAAATATGATTGTCGATATAATAGCTATTACAGATGTTAAAAGCATTGCTTTACTTTGTTTTTTTACGGTTGTTTCAAGAATATTGGCAATGAGCTGATGTGTGCTAGAAAAAGGTGATGTGCGATCCCCAACAAAAGCACCTGAAATAATAGCTCCTGCAGAAATTTCAACTGGAATATGTAATAACATAGCGCTACTAATAAGTGGAACACCTAAAGCACTTAATGTTCCAATTGAAGACCCTAAAATCATTGAAAAAATCATCGTCGTTAAAAAACAAAATACGAAGAAATGATGAGGATTAATTGCATGCAAAGTGATAGAAACCATCGATGAAATCGTCCCAGATAAATACCATGAAGGAAGCAAAAAACTAATTAAAAATAAAATACAAAGAACGATTTTAACTCTACCGATACCTGTAAAGCATAGCTTCATTATACGATTAAATGTATACCCTCTATGTAAACTTAAAGCTATTAAAAAAATTAGTCCTGGTAATATCCCAAATATGAGTGAAATATGTAAGATAACTGAACTAATAATTCCAGACAAAGTTACTAATATAAGGGTACTTGCCTGTTTAATCGAATATTTGTCCATTATGTCTCCTTCTTTCAAACAATCTTTCAACAATAGAATTAATATATTTTCATTCATTATATAAGCTTTCGTTCAATTACATTCTCAATGTTTATTAGAATTCACTTTTTTATGAAGTTGATTGGAAAGAAAATAATGCAAGGCAATATTACAGGGATGCTCAGCTAACACTTCACATAGCGAGCATCCTACAGAGGAAATCCATGCAGATCAATTTTTTCAATAGCATGAAAGCATTGCTTTGTTTTTTCAAGAATGCTTTTGATTTTATTTCTTTAATGGAATATCTAAATATTTCAAGTATTTTCCAGTATTGGATTTTTGATAAACTCTAACAAAATCTACACTAAACGTTGGAAAATTAGTTAACTCTTCTTTAGCCTTTTTTCCCATCTCTTTTAGTTCTATCTTTGTTAGACCAAAATTGGTTTGACCAATCGTTAAATGAGGCGTATAGTCATTCAGCTCAAAATAAGTTTTAATTAATTCCTTTGAAGGAGAAACTGCCTCAACTAACATTTTATGTAAATTATTTAATTCAGTAGACTCAACACTTAAAAACAACACATCTTCACCAAAAAATTTTGGGCAACGTAAATTAATCTCAAAAGGCAAAAGGCTTGCACATACCCTCTCTACTTCTTTTAACCACTTATTGTCAGAAGTAAGTCCACCTTGCGCCTTAATTGTAATATGTGGTTCAACAACTTCAATTAATTGATTATTCGTCCATTGTCTTTGGAAATTCAATAAACTTTTTATAATATGAGTAGGAGGTACAACCCCTATAAAATACTCCATTCAATTTCACCTCAAATCTAGCTCATTTAAACCTATATAATTTATTTTAACGTATATGTAGATCCATACCATACTCAACCAATTTTAACTTTTGCGCGACTCGTTTAGATGCAAAATTTTCCCATGAGGTACTATACAATGCTGTTCGCCCTTGGCTTTGAACATCTGCAGCCCATGCATTCGCAACAGCTACACCATACCCTTTTCCACGAAAATATTCTAATGTAGTGACACTTGCTTCTGCCGCTTCTTCTGTTTGTCTTGCACTACAACATATTGATACAGCTAGATTGTTTTCAATGACTGCATAACATGGTTCCTTATATGCTAGTTCTTCATATGTATACGGAAAGTTTGGTAATAAATAATGTTTATTTGCCTCAGTAATTTTTGTCGCATTAGTTGTCACTTTACTGACATTTTGAAAGACATATGCAGGACCAATCCACACATTATTTATTTGCTGATCTTTACTTAGTATTTGAATAATTTCTGCTATTGGCAAATCAGAGTTTACGTCCATTACATGTTGCAAGTCTTTAACGATTTGTCTATTGAGATTATCTAAATATCTTATAACTTTGCCCTTTTTTGTACTTCCAATATAAAAACGTGGCGCTATTTCATAAGGTGGCTCATTTATAAATCTTATTTTTCCTGTCTCAGTATGTTGAAACAATACTTTAGAATGCATTTCCATAAGCTCTTGATCTGAATACATTATTGCTTCCTCCCTCAATCATAATGTAAGAAAGCCAGATATTATTGTTTTCATGAGACTAGTAAATTGATTACGGATTTAGATTAATCAGTATAACGTTGCGACAATTTCTTTTTATGAGATTCAAACACATCCTCTAAAGGAATATTGTATTTATTTGCAATAACAATTAAGTTACCTAATACGTCACCTAACTCTTCAGTTAATTCTTGTTTATTTTCTTCATAAGAATTAATTTGTTCATCTGGTCGATCTCTACCAATCTCTAATGCTCTAATCGCCCTAGCTACTTCACCAGTTTCTTCTGCTAAAAACCCGATGCGGATAAAAATGTCTAAATCAGACCATCCTCTACTCTCATAATAATCTTTTACCCATTTCTGAAAATCAGTTACATTCATCTTTAAACGACCTTTCATTTTTCTTTAAAAATAATTCACATAAAAAAGTTAGTCATTATTCGTACATTGATTTCTAGTAGCTCTTTACTTTTTTCGTTTAATTTTTACATACGTCCCTTTTGCTGACTTTTCGAGCGCTTTATGGTTCATTATTCTAATATTACTAGACAGTAATGACGATTCTTGAACAGCTAATCCATCTAATGAAACAGATGGATCAATAATTCTTTTTTTACCTTTTCTATGGATAGAAAAATCTTGTTCCGATTCTATCAGTTCAATTTCCTCATGTAATAAGTTGATTAATTCAAGTACTTCAGGATCCTTACTATCTTGGATTAGTTTCAAAAACTGTAAATCATCTAGTAACAAATCATTTAAATTTATGATTCCTTTTTGTAAGGATAGTTTGATAATCTTAGCAAGCAAATCATAAGAATAAATGTTAATCGGACTTAAAAAAGAATCAATGACAAGTTTATAATAAATCTCTGTGAACCACTCTGCCATTTCAATAGAATTTACACAGATTTCTCCATTAACAATAACTAGTGAATTTAAAAATTTTTCAATCTCATTTTTTGACGTACCAAAATAGTTATACATATCTCTAAGAGTATAGTCGATCCGATCCGCACATAATTTTGGTAACTCTTTTTCGAGTAACTCCCACTTTTCTATATCAAAAATCTTATTTAGATCAATTTGATACTTTGCTAGAATCGATGGAATCTCGGAATCTAAAATAACCTTTTCAAAGATCGTTTCATGGTAATTTTCTTCATTTATCTCAAAAACAAAATCAATTACATGAGAAAAGGCTGTATGTGATACATCATGCAATAAACCAGCAATTTGTTCTTCGACAGAACCTCCTAGCTTTTTAATTAATAACATTACTCCGATCGAGTGATCAAACCTAGTACCATTGAAACGATTATCCACTAAGTAAGCAGCACCAGCTTGATGGATATTCTTTAACCTTTGAATTGGCTTTGTATTAATTAATTCTTCAAGCACATCGTCTATTTGAAATTGCCCGTACAACACATCATTTAATAACATCTTTATTCTCCTTTTTCTAAATAAAATGTCAGCTGAATTAAATTCGATATTTCATTTCTTTCACATAAACTGCATTACCAGTAATTTCGATATCATAATTAGACTCTGCTTTCTTTACATTTACTATTACTCGACCATCTTTATGTATTTCATTTCCTTGTTCAACAATCAATTGGAGAGTATCACTTCCGTCGTTTCTAATAAACTTAGCGTAATAGGCTCCCATCACACCAGATGCAGTTCCAGTAACAGGATCTTCAACTGTTCCTGAATAAGCTGAGGAAAAATGGCGTCCATGTAAATGTGCAGTTTGATCATATGTTTCGATGGAAAAAGGGTGAACAGATGCAGTTGGTATTTCTTTTAAAACACTTGGAAATTGAGCATTTTGAGGTTTCATTTTTTCAAATGAGCTTAATTTTTTAATTGGTAAAAGTAGCGTCCAAGCTCCAGTATTCCCATATAAAATAGGTAATTCATTATCAATTTCGTCTACTGAAATACCAATTGAAGAAGCCAATTCATTAATAGAGCCTTTGAATTCTTCAAATTGAGGAGCTTTTTGTTTCATTGTTATGTAAATATCATTATTTGAAGAATGGATGTTAATTGGTAAAATTCCAGCTTTTGTCTCGATTGTTAATTTATTTTTCCGTTCAATCAAATCTTTTGTTATTAATGCATAAATAGTCGCCATCGTCCCATGGCCACATAAATCCATTTCATGCCCCGGTGTAAAAAAACGAATTTTATAATCAGCAGAATCTGATGTTAAAAGAAAAGAAGTTTCATTAAATCCTACTTGTTTGGCAATTTCTTGCATTTCTTCTTC
Organism: Gottfriedia luciferensis; assembly: GCF_002156865.1. Lineage (GTDB taxonomy): Bacteria > Bacillota > Bacilli > Bacillales > Bacillaceae_G > Gottfriedia > Gottfriedia luciferensis. Next base: position 237,806 of record NZ_NCTA01000005.1, read on the forward strand.
AGACAGAAATTCTCCATCTAAAACTACTCCAGCAGGATTACCTTTATTCGGTTCTTTACTAAATGCATCATAATGATAAACAGTAACTGTTCTCAATTTTACACCTCTTTTACGATTTAAAAATTTTTTCAATCTGTTTATTTTTTAACATACCTCGAAAAATAGAAACTTATTACTATTCTATTAAAAAATATTAGCACTTTATTAAGTATAAATCACATAATTTTTACTATATTCTTAATGATTAGATTTTAATAGAATTAAGCAGGAATAACATCTATTGGGGGAACATATGTCATCACTTTTTACATCTTTTGGATTAAGCTTCGTGATTTGTTTGATTGTGGCAATTATTTGCTTCTTAATTTCATGGCCAATCGGATTATATTTTCAATTTAAAGATGCTCAGAAAATGAAAGAAGTATTATTGGATCAACCTGTCAAGCGTCGCCGCTATTGGTTGGTACAGTTCTTAAAAATAAGTTTGTCGATTACGGTTTTATTTGGTTTATCTTTTTTGATTGCTCATTATTTCGGTATGACATTTTCATCTACAGCACCGTTTGTTGGCCTCTTCACTTTATTAATTATGCTTTATATTAAATTTGCACCGCGTACGACAGGAGAGGCAACACCAGAAATAGACGGGTGGTATACAACGTCAGTTATCATCGATCCTGATGAATATTTTAATTCAACAGGTGCAACGATTATTTTCGGTTCTTTCATCTTTACAGCTTTTGAATTCATTAGTGTAATTTATTAAATTTTTTAGGTACCATAAATTCATAGAAAAGCATTATTCGTTATTTTGCGAATAATGCTTTTCTTTTTTCTTACTTTATACATTTGATTGTTTAATCAGGCGATTTAATTCTTCTTCTATTCTACCTACGTCAATTCTTTCAAAAAGAGGTTTTACATAACTTAGTTTCACTTCAATTGGATTAAATTCCTCCCATTCAAAGTTTGACAACTTCAGCATTTCTTTCACTTCATTACTTGAAAAAGGCAAGAATGGATGTAAAATCCGTGCTAAGTTTGCAATGACATAAACACAACTTGCAATACTATTTTGACACTCAGACGGATGATCCGTTACTTGTTTCCAAGGTTGCGTTTCATCAAAATATTTGTTAGCAAAACGTACAAATTCAAATATTTCCTCTATCGCTTTTTTGAAATTTGTTGATTCAATATACGAGCCTACAACTTCATATAGCCTTACTATTCCATCTCTAATTGATTGATTAATTTCGCCTTCTGGGCGTGCTCCATTATAGTATTTCTCAATAAACTTTAATGTGCGATTAACAAAATTGCCGTAAGCACCTAATAATTCACTATTATGACTATAAATAAATTCTCTCCATGAAAAATCAGTATCTCGATTTTCTGGAGAATTTATTGTTAAAAAGTATCGAATCGAATCTGGATGATATCTTTCTATTAGATCTGGCACCCAAACTGCCCAGTTTTTACTAGTTGATAATTTCTTTTTCTCAAGCGTCAAATACTCATTTGAAACAATATGATTCGGAAGTGAATCTTTTTTAAGCCCCATTAAGATAGAAGGCCAAATAATCGTATGAAATGGAATATTATCTTTACCATGTATATAATATGATTTCGTTTCTTTCTCCCAAAAACTCGAATCATTTTGATTTGAATTGATTGCCCATTGCTGACTAGCTGTATAATAGCCAGAGACAGCCTCAATCCAAACATAGATTTTCTTTTTTTCATATCCTTTTACAGGTATACTTACCCCATTTGGCAAGTCTCTTGATACAGCTCGATCTTGAAGTCCTTCATTTAAGTACCGTTCAGTTAATTGGATTGCATTATTTCTCCAATGTCCATTCGTTTTAGCAAAATCTAAATACTTTTGAAGCTCATTCTGTAATTTACTTAACGAAAAATAAAAGTGCTCAGTCCTCTTAATCGACGGAGGATTTCCGCAAAGCTTACATGTTTTATTTAATAACTCTAATGGATCTAGTATAATAGAGCAAAAATCACATTGATCTCCACGAGCATGCCCGCCACAATTTGGGCAATCCCCTTCAACATATCGATCAGGAAGAAATTGATCATACTCTTCACAAAAACATTGTTCAATTTCTTTTTTATAAATAAGACCATTTTGTAATAACTTTAAAAATATTTTTTGTACTGTTTTATGATGATGCTCCGTATCAGTTCTAGTATAGCAATCAAATGTAAATCCTAATTTTTTAAAGTTATCCTCGAATTCAAAATGATATCGATCTGCAATTTCTTTAAATGTTAGATTTTCTTGCTTTGCTTTTATCGCGATTGGTGTACCATTACAGTCACTCCCCGATACATATAAGACTTTATCTTTCCTTAACCGATGATACCGAGCTAAAATGTCACCTGGCAATAATGCAGAGATATGCCCTAAATGCAAAGAACCATTTGCATATGGCCAAGCTCCTCCAATAAAAATATTCATTTTGATTCCTCCCAAAGTTATTTATTAAAAAACAAAAAAACCCCGCCCTTATCTAAATCAGATAAGGACGAGGTTTTATATCCACGTGGTACCACCTTAATTCACAAAGTATTTACATACATTTGTCTTTGCTAGTACGAAACACAATAATATCTTCAGACTGCCTGCAAACTCCCGATTCTTTTTTGCCTCTCTGCTAGCGATGCTCTTTAGCAACTAAACCAGCAAAGATAAACCTTTTCATTCAAACTTAAATCTTAGGTTTTCGGGACTTTGTCTAAGGACTGAAACTTTAATGTGCTTATTATACTGCGACTTTGATAACAAGTGTCAACTCTTGTCGTAGCCTACTAGTATGAAAAATACGTTCAGTACGAAGCTCAGAGGCCATTGTTCAAATGAGTATTAGTGCTTCTTTTCAGCTACCGAAGCTCTCTGTAAAAAATAACTTCATTTTACTTTTCCTCTTCATTGCCTATATTCAATATTAAAAAAAGTTTATATAAATTAAATTGAAAAGTCAAACTATTTTTAAATTCATTCCAGAAATCTTTGTCGAAAATAATTGGACGTATGTAAAAGGTTTTCTTCTTCTAAAGTGAAATAGCGAACTGCAAACAATTTCCGAAAATCGCAATTAAAATTGGCAAAATAGTAAGCTCTAATTCTTTATCTGCTTCGAAAACAGCCAAAATAAAAAAAGGACCTTTCATTAGATCCTAAATTTCTCTCGATTAACATCCTAATGGTCATGAAGTTCGCTAATTGCCCTATTATTCCCCGTTAACTGCGCTTCAAACATATCAATGATATGCATAAACCGGTCTGCCTCCCTAAATACATGGTCAGCAAGCAATGGATGAATAATACTTTTAATTCGACAAGCTTCTATTAAATCTCGAGCTGTTTTCTTAAAGTCTCTTAGAGATTTTACTGATACTCGGTTCTCATTCAGAAATTGATCTAGTAAGGGAACTGTTTCAGACTGAGGTCTCATTGAATCTAAATCTACAGCTTGATATAAAAGCTGATCAAAATCATGACTAAATTCCCTAGCTTGATCTACTAATTTTCTTTCTGATGGATCTAATAAATGACCAATAAACTTTGCATGATCTGCCATAATCCTTAAAAAGAAAACATTTTCTTGTATAATTGCAGCTGGGAGTGGTTGTAGTTGACCATTATTCAATTCTATCAATCGATTGGCAAAATACGCCGCTTCCCTACTTGTATGATCAACTAATAAAGGAAAGTTGTTACCAGTTATTTTACAAGTTAGGATTAAATTAAGGATTTTTCGCTTATATGCCCATATCATGGAGGCTGCCTGATGGACTTCGTTATTAAATTGTTTTATTTGCTGTGGATCAGTTTGTACGGAAAATGATTGTGCTTTATTTTCAATTGATTCAAAAACTTTGTAAAAATGATCTGCCTCTTGGATTAATTCTGTATCATCATAACTAAATCCTAATTTTAAAAATAAGGAGTGTTCTTTCATTATCCTCGACCAGAACAAAATCTCATCTAAGGAACGTCCAACAAATGCATCTGACATTCGGCTCCCCCCTAACATAAATTTTATTTCTATTTCCAATATATTGTTGAAAAAAATGAATATTACTAATACATCTTATTAAGTAGTATAGTAGTCAACTTTTAGTTATTAACACATTATAAAAAGGACTGCACTGCAGTCCTTCAGTTTGTAGGGACAAAATCTCAAAATGAATAATATTATTTGGATTAACTAGGGCGTGCACCATTTAGTTAGTAATCCGCTCCCTTTTACATTCATAGTTGAATTCAATACTATATAATAATTCTGTATATTACTAAATACCATATTACTTAATGGAAGCAATTATTTGAATCCCGGGAAATTAGAAAGATCAGAATAATTAATATATAAAAGTAAAAATGCAAGAATACCTAGTAGTAATATTGGAAAAGTTTGTTTAAACGAATCCTTCGCACGAATATGTGCTAATATCCCCCCTATTGCTACCACACCAATTAATAACGCTCCTGCAGCGACCCAACTTTGTTCCCAAAAACCTATAATTAATGATATTGCTCCAACTAATTCTACTAAACCGGTAATGACTCTGAACCATTGAGGCAATTTTAATTTATTAAAATTTTCAACATGCATTTTTGACCCTGAAATTTTACCAAAACCAGCAATTAAAAACATAAGGGCTAAAAGAATTTGCAATATTATAGATAAAATATCCAATATTATCCCTCCTTTTACTTAATATATATGTCATGATAAAAAGCACATATTAGAGTAAAATTACCTATTCTATCTAAAAATTTCATTAAATAAATTACTTTTTCAAGAGACGTTATAGAAATAACTAAGAATTTACGTCTATGAATCTTAAGTGGTTCAAAAGATTCCTCTACTTAAAAGGTAAAATAATCAAAATAAAAAAGCAGTATTAACTGCTTTTTTAAGTTGTTGAAAAATAATCTTGTCAAATAATGAGCAAGTTTTTGTAAAGGAAGTTGAGTGATGTTCATTTCCACTACAGGATTCTCGCTTTCCATGGGGCGAAACCTGAGCCTCCTCGGCAAGCCTGCGGGGTCTCAGCCTTTCCGCATTTCCCATAGGAGTCGAGCATCCTTTCGTTCCAATTAACTTATCCTTCAAAAAAAGTATTCATTAAAAACGATTTAAACTGAATCAGTTTAAACAACAAATTCAAAAAAAGCACAATCTTTAAAGGTTATAAATCATTTTTCTAATGTTCACTTAATGACCTTTTTTCATAGTGACCGATAGATATTTCAACACTCTGAACAAAATAATCTTGTCAAATAATTACCAAATTTTCATAAAGGAAGTTGAGTGATGTTCATTTCCACTACAGTCTGCATGCTTAAGAGCAGGAACAAGGAAAGGCAGGATCAAGGGGAAAGTGAAAGGAAAAGATATTAAAAGACTTTAGAATATTTTATTGAAATCCTTAATATATTTCCTATCTGCTTTTCCTGCTTTTCCTGCCTTTCATGCATTACAATGCAAAGTGTTGTTTTACTAATTCCTTATATTTCTTTTCGTCAACTTCCTCTTTCGTTACTACCCCGTTAGTCCATTGTGTAAATGAGGTATTTGTAAGTGTTTTATTTCCTTCGTTTGTGATTTGGGTTATTAAAGGATTTTTATTAAATGGAGATTCCTCATGCTCAGCAATAATTTTCTGAATCTCATTAAATTCCGACAAGTCCATTACTACATCATTTGACTCAAATGCATATCCTATTCTCCAATCGAGATCTTTATGTTTTAGCTTTATTAATAAAACATAATCCCCGAAATCGGTAGCTTTTTTTATAACTCTAAATTCACCATTATTAGAAGTTACAATTTCGCCGCTAAAGGGTACAGGTTTTAGTGGAAGATTTGCTCCAAATCCTGTATCCAATAAATACGTTTTATTTTCATTTGTTAAGATAATCGTTACATGTGTTCTGCCAAAAGTCGGATATTTTTGAGCAACATTGTCATAGACAACACCTCGTGCTAATCTGACATTAAACCCATTTTCCATTAAGAATAAATAGAATAATGAATTTAGTTCATAACAGAGGCCACCTTCATTTCTTATTAACAATTTGTTAATTAGATTTACGTTTGTGATCTCTTTTATTCTATTTTCGATAATACATAAATTTTCAAAAGGTATACTTTTTGCTGTTTTTTCAAGAATAGACGCTAAATTGTTAAAGCTAATCTCTTCATCATCTTTTATTCCGATTCTTTTTCGGAACAATGAATTTAGTTCACTCATTACGATTCCTCCAATCTCAAAAGTCTCTCTCTTATATATATCCGATTTTCAGACAGTTTCAAAATGCTTGTCAACAGTCTGAAATAAGTCGCGACTGCAGCTTATTCTAATCTCTTTTCAAAATAATATTGATAATGCCCTTTAGGATGGTCCTCAACCTTTTAACCATTTTTACAATCCAGTTTAACTTTCATTGATTATTAATTCTCTGAATCTATTTTTATTCCTTTTCAAGTGAAATCATCCCAAATCAAAAATTCTGTATTCTCATAGTAAAAAAGCCTTCTTGAACAAGATGGCTTTTTTACTATAAGAATATGGTATAATTTACCAAAAGGGGTGAATAATTGATGCATGGTGATGCAATTTTTGCTTTTTTACCGCTCTTAACTATTTTATTTTATCTAGCTCCAATTATCTTTATTATTTGGTTTTTATTAAAGTTTTTAAAGATTCAACAGGAGAAAAATCAAATTCTTAAAAGTATTTCTAACAAATTAGATCACTTTAATGAAAACAAACCAAAAGTTTGAAAGAGTTCCACACTCTTTCTTTTTTTATTTTTTTAAGACTGGTATCCATATTTCACTTTTAAAAGCTGGTGAAGTAAGATCCTTCTGTTCATTCCATAATATCTCCGGACCTTCTAGTTGTTCGTAATTAGAAGATGGAAACCATTCTGAATAAATTCGCCCCCACACTTCTTGTAATGCATCTGGAAAAGTACCGATTGCTTCGAATACCGCCCAAGTTGATGCTGGAACTTCTAGTTGTATGAAAGAATCTGGGCATCTATTTGTTGTTGCAACACCAATATAGTGGTCAAGTTCCCCTTTTTCTTCCATTCTACCTTCTGAAAAATTTGTTGATGCACTTATTAATCCAACTGGTTCTATATTTGAAAGCTTTTTTAGTTGGGTAATTGTGTCCATCTTTAAACTTTTCCACATTAAAGCAATTTCTGGATTAACACCATTAAAAATAATTGGAACTCTTTTTTTTATTCCTACGATACGAAATGCATCTTTTTCTTCAATTCGATAATTCATTTCATGTCCTCCTTTAATTGATAATTGGAAGGTCATTTGTGGAAATGCTTTAAGAAAATTACCATTATTTCTAGCTTCCGAAGGGGTAAATCCATGCAAATTTTGAAATGCTCTAGTAAAAGAATCTGGAGAACTATACCCGTACTTCATTGCAATATCAATTATTTTCTGATTCTGATCTTTTAGCTCAAAAGCTGCAAGTGTAAGACGGCGACGACGTATATATTCCGTAATTGAAATTCCAGCGAGGAACGAAAACATCCTTTTAAAATGATATTCAGAACACAAAGCCCTTTTAGAGAGTTCTTTGTAATCGATGATCTCTGTAAGGTTTTCTTCAATATACGCTAACGCATTATTCATATTCTTAAGCAGATCCACTTTAAAAACCTCCTTCATCAATAGATTAGCAGAAACTGAAATTAGCAATCCGACAATACGTGCAAAGTTATGTAGGGTATATCTAATTCTTTAAAAAAGGAGTTGCAAAAAGCAACCCCTAATGATTTCCTGACTATCACATTGTTAATTTAATATTTTCATTCAAATCTAGCTTTTTATTCACTTTAACATAAACCCATAGCGCATTTAGTAATAATAATGCACTCGTTACAAAAAAGACATATTTAACTCCTAAATATGCACCAATTTGCCCACCTAATATTGACCCGACAAACACTCCTAAATATCCGGCAGACATGTTAAATCCGAATACCCTTCCTGTAATTGCATCTGGTGTAATCTGCTTAACTAATGTGTTAACTGCAGGAGTCAAACCGGCAGTTGCTAATCCTAATAAAAATCGAAGTCCTGTTAATTGCCATGCATTTTTTACAAAAGCTTGCGGAATAACCATTAGGCCGGCCATTATTAGTGCAACTAAGATAACTTTATGTGGTCCAATTTTATCTGATATCTTACCAAGTCTTGGAGCAGCTAGAATGTTTGCTAAACCAGAGGCTGAGAATGCCATACCAGCTAACAATGCAACGTGGGTAGAATGAGCAGATAATTGAGTAATATATAACGTAATCACTGGTTCGATTGAGTATAGTGCGATTGTTAATACAAAAAAAGTAACAAACATTGTCACCATTAAACTTTTATCTGGTATGATCCCCCAAATTTCCTTAACCTTTAATACTTTTTTATCTTGGCGCGTAAACGATTCCTTAACGAATAGTGCCGTGGTAATGAATGCAACCATTAATAGAGCACCAGTTAGAAAAAAGACATTTTGTAAACCTAATGTCTCTCCAATATAGGCTCCAATGATTGGTCCAAGTAATGATCCACCTACACTTGCTGTTGATAGTGTACCTAATGCCCAACCAGCGTGATCTTTATCAGTTTGAGTAGCAATCATTGTTGTACAGGCAGTACCAAAGCCTGTGATTACTCCTTGTAAAAGTCTTAAGCCAATTAAAATATACACATTATGTGCAAATCCCATGCAAAATATAATAACTGACATACCTAAGCTAGCTCGCAATAGCATTGGTTTTCGTCCGAATTTATCTGCTGCCAACCCCCAAATTGGTGAAAAAATTGCTGAGATAATAAATGTCACCCCAAAGGCAATTCCTGAAAATTGACTAATTAAAGCTGTATTATGAACACCGAGACGATCAATGTAAAGGGGCAAAACAGGACCTAACTGACTCATACCGATACTTGTAACGAACATTCCAAACCAGCATACAATTAAATTCCTCTTCCACAACTCCATAATATCCCCCTCCCTTTTTGCTAAAAATAAATTCAACATTAGAGCAAGAGAAATTTAAAAATGAACTATTGATTAGATTAAGTTTTATATATTATAACTCTAAACTATAAATTATAGTTTGTAAACTACAATACATAGTTTACGAGCTATCATATAAAATGTTAAACTATTTTTAGTAAGTTTAAATAAGGGAGTGAAAAAATGGTCCAAAAACGAAATTTAACAAAAGAAAAAATTATTGAAGTATCTTTTTTATTGGCTAATGAAATTGGTCTTAATCAAGTTACTTTCCCTAAAATTGCAGAAAAACTGAGTATAAAATATCCATCTTTATATAATCATTTCGCAAATATAGATGACCTCAAATTAAAAATGACAATTTATCTTATAAATCAGTTAAATTCCAAATTAATGCAAAGATTAGTTGGAAAAAGCGGTGAGGATGCTATTCGAGAGATTGCCTATGTATACCGAGATTTTGCATTTGAAAACAGAACTGGTTATGGGCTCTTTATGAATCTCCCAAGTACAGAGAATGAGGAAGTAAGACGATTAGCAAAAGATACTATGGGGATTATACATCGAGTATTAGAGTTTTATATTAAGGATCATACACTTTTGATTCATAAGGCGAGGTCTTTAAGAAGTATACTACATGGGTTTGTATCGATGAATTTTCTAGGTTATTTCCAAAATCCAGTCAACGTTGAAGATAGTTTTGAATTGATGATAAATGATTTTATTTCGTCAGTTTCAAATTTGAATTGAGTATTGATTGTTACAGTAAAACCAAAGGGGGTGCGGTAAAGCATTTAATGCTTTACTATGAAATGAAAATAGCTAAAGGGATTGAAACAATTGAGTTAGAAATGAACTTCATGGGGAATAAAAGTATTATTCATCCTACATTAATATGGGACGAAAATGAAGTAATATTATTTGACACTGGAATGCCAGGACAGACTGGTGTTATTCGTGAAGCAATTGAGAAATCTGGCTTAGAATTTAGTAAACTTTCTAAAGTTATTCTTACACATCAAGATATAGATCATATTGGAAGTCTAGCTGATATTTTAAAAAATTCTACTCACAAAATTGAAGTATTGGCACATAATGAGGACAAGCCTTATATCGAAGGTGAGAAACCATTAATAAAAATGAATTCTGAACGAATTGCTAAAATGATCGAATCTGTTCCTGAAGATCAACGTCAAAATCTTAAAGCGATTTTTACTACTCCATTAAACGCAAAGGTTGATACGACAATTAGTGATGAAGAAGTGTTACCCTTTGCTGGTGGAATCACTGTTATCTTCACACCTGGTCATACTCCTGGCCACGTTGGTTTATATCATCATCCAAGTAAAACACTGATTGCTGGAGATGCAATTGTTGCAGAAAATGGTGTAATTATGGGTCCAAGAGCAACTGCAACTCCTGACATGGAGACAGCTCTTCAGTCAATTAAAAAGTTTACAAACTACGATATTGAAACAGTAATTTGTTATCATGGTGGAGTCATTAATAAGAATGTAAATGAACAACTGTTAGCATTAATAAATTCTAACTAAATAACTAAGGGCACCATTAAGGTGCCCTCTTTCTATGTTGACAAATGTTGTATTATAGACAACTCATTTAGAGATTATTTTGTTAATGTATTACTAATTGTAGGTTGTTTTTTATCTACAATAAAAGAGCTTAAAATTAAAACAATTAGAATACCTAAACATACAAAAATACTCAAGCGGTTCTGTTCACTAAATGCGAATGCTATGCAGCTAACACTTAATGCAATTACAGTTAAAGAGGTTATATATGGAAAACCCCATACTTTAAAGTGCGGAAGTTCTCTATAAGTTTTACGAAGCTTCAGTTGTGCTAAACAAATACTAATCCACACTAACGAAACTGTAAATCCAGGGATCGCCATTAAATATCCAAATACTTTGTCAGGAGAAAAATAAGCGACAAACGTTCCTGCAATTAAAACAATTGCACTTAAAATAACTGTGTATATTGGTACACCATTTTTTGAAATTCTTGAAAATAGTTTCGGAGCTTCTCCTTCTGATGCTAACGAATACATCATACGTGTACAACCATAAATACCTGAGTTTGCTGCAGATAATACTGCTGTAATTAAAACAAAGTTCATAATATGAGCTGAACCTTGAAAACCAACTGTTGATAATACTTGAACAAATGGGCTTTCTTGATTTCCAATTTCATTCCATGGAATTAATCCACAAATAATGAGGATTGGAAGTGTATAGAATAAAACAATTCTCCAAATAACTCCTTTTATAACCTTTGGTAATACTTTTTCTGCATTATTCGTTTCAGTTAATGTCAATCCAATTAGTTCAGAACCACCATAAGAGAAAATTACGATTAATAAAGCAGAAAACACTCCTGACCACCCATGTGGAAAGAATCCTTGGTTTAGTACATAGTTATGTACATACCCACTATTTCCGCTTGGAATAATTCCAAATAAAATGCCTGCACCTAACGCGATGAATAAAACAATCATTGTAATTTTAATGCCTGCAAACCAAAATTCAATTTCACCATATCGCTTAACATTCATAAAATTAACCGCAACGATAAAAATCGCACTTATGAAGCTTAAAGACCATAAAGACATTGAAGGGAACCAGTATTGTAGAAAGCTACCTGCTGCGATTACTTCAATTACGCAAACAACTAACCACATAAAACAATACAACCAACCAATTACAAAAGACACTTTCGTACCAAATGCTTTACGAATAAATCCTTTCATATTTAGACCTGGAAAAGCAATTGCCATTTCAGCGATTGCACTCATTACAACAAGAAGTAATAACCCAGCAAACAAATAAGAAAAAATAACAGCAGGACCTGCAATCGATACTGTTTCTGATGTTCCTTTAAATATCCCGGTGCCAATTGCCCCTCCGAGTGCCATGAAACGAATATGCCTTGGCAATAATTTCTTTTGTAATTCCATTTTTCTATCTCCTTTTCGTTAAATTTCTTATTAAATAAAAAATCGCCCCTGTCATAAACGACAGGGACGATTAACACCGTGGTACCACCCTAATTGCAGACTTATGTCTGCCACTTGTTTTATTTAACGATCATTGACCGTCTTTTCCTCATAAATGTCGACCTTTATTTCGAAAAAGATGCTCCGGGATTGAAATTCATCCTTATCTTTGTACTGATTTCCACCTTCCATCAGCTCTCTAAAACAGTGAAACAAACATTACTGTATTCCTATCATTGCATTTCAAATATTAAGTTTTTATATATTAAAAAAGCCCCTACTGATTAAATCAGTAGGGACGAATTATTCGCGGTACCACCCTAGTTGCAGAACAAGTCTGCCTCTCAAATTTGATAACGATCAATTAAGACCGTTTCCCCCTCAATAAAGGTCACCCTTTACTTCGAAGAAAATAGCTCCAGGATTGAAATTCATCCTTATCTTTGTACTGATTTCCACCTTCCATCAGCTCTCTATAACATTGAGATAAGCACTACTAATTCCCTTCATTGCTTAATATAATATGAAATTGATAATTTAGTAACTTGGTTCTTTTTTTAATATGTTTTGTATTATAGATGTATTTAAATAATTCTGTCAACGTTTTTCTATAAATTATTCATTTTTTAATAACATAAAAATCTAGTATAAACTGTTTAAAACCTATAAAATTTATACAATACAAAATAAAATGGAGAGCAAAATTTATGTTAAATATACGAAATGTAAAATTAGAAGATTTAACTGAATTAGTAGAAATTGAGCAGCTTTGCTTTTCGAAAGAAGAAGCTGCAACAAAACAATCATTTGAAAAACGTATTCAATTAATTCCAGATAGTTTTTTTGTAGCAGAAGAAAACGGTAAATTAGTTGGTTTAGTGAATGGACCTGTTATAAGTGAACTTTATATTACAGATGATTTATTTAGCGACATTAAAAAAAATCCATCGACTGGTGGTCATCAAAGTATTTTAGGTTTAGCAGTAGCACCACAATTCCAAAATAGAGGAGTAGCATCACAATTACTGTTACATATTGAAAAAGTTGCAAAAGTAAGTGGCCGTGAAACAATTACCTTAACATGCAAAGAGAACTTAGTCCGTTATTATGAGAATCATGGATTTCAAAACGAAGGGAAATCGAGCTCTACACATGGTGGTGTTACTTGGTATAACATGATAAAAAAACTTTAACTTAATTAATAAATTCATCTCCAACAACCAGTTTTTTTACTCCTTAAGTGAAAAATAGTCCTTCTGATTCCGTTAAATTAATGATTATGTAGGAAAAGTAAAATTAACATAAAAAAGCACCCTATTGGCGCTTTTAGTGTGTGTACCGCTAATTTATCTGATTTTCAGACTGATTGAAAACGTTTGTCTTTCGAGGCGCTAAGCCTGGTGAGGAGCGGAGTTACCCTTAAACGGTAATAAGTACCGCAGGCGGGCGAAGCAACGAAGAAAGCGAGCGTTTGGCGGTCAGTCTGAAAGCACCCTATGGGCGCTTTCTCTATCTTTTCCGATCATATTTCTCAAAGGAAATTGAATTCACTTCATATTTCTTGCCATTCCAGTCATACAAAAGCTTTAGATTACCAATCGCCTTACCACCATCCATTGAAATCATAACAACAGCATCAGCGATAATTTTTTTCTTCTCAACATGAAAATCTACCGGAACATGAGTATAGATTGTTTCGTCAGATGAGGTGTCACTAAATCCAAGTGATTTCAAATTTACTTTATATGTTCTCTGTTTTGTTGTTATAATAACAAAATTTCCTTTTTTATCCATGTCAACAAGTCTTTTGACTGCCTCAGCAACTGGTTCGATCGTTACTTCTTTATATTCTTGGTTTTGATCATTACTTATGCTTTGCAATATATGAATTGGATCATTGAAATTATCTAATACGATCATTATCTCTTCTTCTTTATCCTTATTCAAATCTTCACGAAACAGTTTTGTTCCATACTTTCCACTTTTCCATGTTGGGAAGTGATACACAAATCCTTCATTACCAATTTGAACATCAAAATTCCGATACTCTTTCCAATCTAACCGATCGGCAAGAAGATAGATATTTTCCTGCCATACTTCACTAGGAACGCTATTCATGACGATACGGTCAACTGTTTGAGCATATCCTCGTGACCATGAAAAAACTGTAAAAAAAATTATTGGAATCATAATTCGCCGTTTGATCATCGAAGCACCACCTTTACTTTTATGGTTTCCTAGCAAGGAAAATTTAGCCATCTTTATGAAGGGCAGAAATCTTAGATAAATTTATTAAGCTTTTCAATCTTGATAAAAAAAAGAGAATACAGATATAATCTGTATCCAGTGTGTAGAGTCTTTTTTATCTGATTTTCAGACTGATTGAAAACGTTTGTCTTTCGAGGCGCGAAGCCTGGTGAGGAGCGGAGTTACCCCTAAACGGTAATGAGCACCGCAGGCGAGCGAAGCAACGAAGAAAGCGAGCGTTTGGCGGGCAGTCTGAATACAGATATAATCTGTATCCTCTCCGTAACTAATTAATTCCGTTTTAACTAAATATTAACATTTGCTGAACGACTATTTTCTTGTACTAATTCTCCATTAACTCTTCTTTCTAATGCAGGTGTAATACGTACAAATATTATTATACCAATCACACCCAGACTTGTTAAAAAGAATGAAGTTGCAAAATTTGATAAATACGCACTTAATGAAACTGTTAAAGAGCATATAAACATCGCTAAATTAAATGTTAAACCAGCGACGGCCATGTATGAGCTTCTTGTATCTTCAGCTGGTAAATTCGCCATATAGTTTTGTTGAACTGGTACTCTTAATACTTCCGCAACTGTAGCTACAAGCATAGCAACAAATAAAAGCCAAATAGAATTACTATATGAAATTACAGCATATCCAGAAACAAATGCAATACAGCTCCAAATTAGCGTACGTTGATCATCCATTTTTTTAACCATTTTAGTTGCAAAAAGTGCCATTACAACTACAAGAACTGTATTTTCAGTACGAAGGAAACCAGTCATTTCGATTCCACCAAATGTCCATCCAAAAAGATGTTGAGTATGGAAATCATTTGATAATCGAATACTGATATAATTGGTTAATTGAAACTCCATTGAAAGTACTAGTAAACCAGCTAGCACGTAAAGAATAAAAAGCTTATCTTGAAAAACTTCCCGATAGTTTGAAAACATCTTATTGACGTGCTGATTAATTGATTTTGTTTCCATCTTTTCAGTTACTAAACTTTCTTCAACAAAGAATGTAATTAACACCCAAGTTATTAACGATGCAACAGAAAGAGCTAATAATAACTCAAATAAATATGATTTAAATAAAAATCCTCCAAGCATTCCACCAATCGCAATTGATAAATTATTTGACCAGTACATGATAGAGTACATAAGCTTACGTTCTTCTGGTTTACTCACATCAATTAACATTGCTTGATTCGCTGGGCCTGCAAGTCCCCAACAAATACTATTTAATGTCATCATGAAAAAAGTAATAATAGGCGATGAAAACCATGGAGAATTGCACAACATCATCGTTAGAAATGCAAATAACCTTAAGCTTTCAGCAAATACAATCGATTTTTTCCGACCAAATTGATCCGAAAAATATCCTCCAAAAAAATTCATAATGATCCCTATGAATACATTACCTAATAAAAGTAATCCTGCATGTTTTACGCCAAAATGCTTTGATAAATAAATCGCCATAAACGGAAAAATCATACTTCCAATAGACGAACTCAAAAAAGACTCCAGTAACCTAATTTTTATGTTTTTGTGAAACTTAAGTATCCCCACAGTATACCAACCTTTCTTTCTACACTAGCAAATCCCCTCACAAAACTAGTAAATAAAATACTATTTTTAGTTCGTAATTCAATTAATGTATAAATTTAAATGAAAATTTCACTTTTTCCAACTTTTCACTTAATTAGGATATCAGTAAATTTTATTTATGCCAATAAGATGTGTACACACTTTTTTATTAGGCAAATTATTTTGTTAAATAAATGTGTAAAAATGTAATGCACAAATGCAGCTCTCTTAACCTCGTTGAAGGCACTTTTCATCAAACTGAATTTTCCAAAATTAAATTTTTTCAATTGAAATATCTTTCTAATTAGATTATCATCTAATTAGATATTTATATAAGTAGGTGTTTATAGATGCAATTAAATAAGATTGTAGATTTCCATAAAGCTATTGGTGATCTTACTCGAGTACGTATCATTGCTTTACTTCAACAAGGTCAATTAAGCGGACAAGAAATCGCAAGTAAATTAGGACTTAAACCGCCAACAATCACTCACCATATGACTAAACTTAGAGAAGTTGGTCTCATTAAAGAACGTCGAGATAAGAATACAATCTATTTCTCCCTAAATACAAAAATACTAGAAATGAGTGCTAAAGCTATTTTCAGTGTAGGTACAGGAGGGAATGCAAATATGGAAATGTCAGTTACTGAAGAGGAAAGTGCTGCAATTATTAATAATTTCTTTACAAAGGATGGAAAACTAAAGATTTACCCTGCGCAGCGTAAAAAGAAACTCGTTGTCTTAGCTCATATGATTAAAGGTCTCGAGTTCGGTAAGGTCTATCAAGAAAGAGAAATAAATGAATATCTAAAAAAATTTCATGAGGATTACGCTACATTAAGGCGAGAGCTTATTATGTGTCAATTTATGTATCGAGAAAATAATCAATACGAATTAAATCCCGTTGAGTTATGGTGGCTAAAATAGAGGGTGTTTTATACACCTCTTTTTTTCACAAAACTAATTAGATATATATCAAATTAGTTTTGACATTTTAATTAAGTAGCGAGAAATAGATTGTTATTCCAATATAGAAGAAGAGATACTTTAGGTATCTCTTCTTCTACTTTTTTATTATTTAGTTGGTTCTGTAGCAATATATTTTTTCACTACTTCAAATACGTATTCCTGGCATGCCTCGGCAGAATTTGGGTTATATTTGCCACCATTCGTTTTATTATTAGATAACACGCGAATGCCTAAGAACGGAACATTATATGCTTGTGCGATTTGAGCCGCTGCAGCACCTTCCATTTCTTCTACCGAAGTACCATAATTTGTGTGGAACCATTTAATTCGATCAACTTCATTATTCCAAACATCGGCAGAACCAATTGTACCTTCAACAACTTTCCCCGCTGTATATTTACTTTTTACTGCATTGGCTACTGCTAACAAATTTTTATTTCCTTCGTAATAACGTGGCTTTTCAGCATTTGGATCTTCTCCAGCACTACCTTCAGAAGCCATTAGGTCCATTGGTTTCCAAACAGTTGGATCCATTCCTTGGTTTTCATCTTTACTGCCTGTTTTTAAAGAACCAATGTTTGTTGTTCTTTTCCCTAATACGATATCAAATACATTTAAGTTTGAATCATGACCACCAGAAGTTCCTTGATTAATAATAGCGACTGGTTTATATTTCTCGATTGCTACCGCTGTAGCAGCAGCTGTATTTTCCATTCCTTTCCCTGTTTTTGTTACGACAACAGGATAGTGATCTAATGTACCCTTATAAAATACAAAGCTACCTGATTTTTCTACTTTTACATTTTTTAGCTTACTAGCAAACTTTTCTGCTTCTATTGGCATTGGCCCTTGAATAATAATTGGTTTTAATGCTTTTGTTTTTGCAGCTACAGTATTCGCTTTAAAACTATAGCCTACAAATACTGAAATTAACAGTGCCGTAATAATTCCTAATAAACCGTATTTTCTTTTCATGTCTTTTCCCCCTTGATGTGTTTACACTTGATGATTGGATACAAAAAAAATAGTCTAGAACGTGTAGAATTATATCTACCATCTAGACTTACGAAAGTTAAAGTATGGTTAAGCAAACAATAAAATTTTGCTATTCCCATGAACTGTTTGCAAAAATACAACCAATTACTTCTTTAACTCGTAGTCTAGTTCTTTCAATGGGAACCAGGTAGAAACGCTCAGACCATATTACCGAGCATATACGAGTAACGATATGAATGATTACTTTGCTAATATATCAAACTATCAAATCAGACACAATAGAAAACATGAACTTTTTTTATTTTTTTAACCATAATGTTCGTGTTTAATCGCAATAAACAGAAGAAAAACGATAAAACGCACTAAATAAAATAATAAAAATCAAACATTCATTTAAAAAAAAGCAAGAGTCAACTTATTTAAAATATTATTGAAACTCATATTTTAAAGGCCTTAAAAATAATTCCTCTAATGTGGCTTTGGCATTTTTATGCTCAAAAATAATTTCGTACAATGCATTACAAATTGGAAGCTCAATCTCATATAGATTAGAAAGTTCTTTTAATGCTTTTATTGTTGAAACTCCTTCAGCTAACTTATCAAATGGTTTCCCTTCAACAAATACTTCTCCAAATTTTCGATTATGACTATGCATTGAGAATAATGTTGCTTCATAATCACCTAAATGACTTAGACCGTAAATGGTTACATCATTCCCACCCATTGCTCTAATTAAACGAGAGATTTCTCTTGTGCCCCTTGCCATCAATGATCCTTTTAAACTACTATAGTTTAGTCCATCAAGCATTCCAGCCGCTATTCCCATTACATTTTTAGTTGCTGCTCCAATTTCGTTCCCAATAAGATCTTGTCCATAATAAAATCGAATTAATTCACTATTAAAAGCTCCAGCAATCTTTTTAGTTACTTCTATGTTATCTGATCCGATTACCATGCAATTAGGAATATTTTTTACAAAGTCTTGTACATGTCCTGGACCTACCCATACAGCTAGATTAATATTTTTTCCAACTTCTTCACTAAATACTTGTGTAAGTCTTTTTCCGCTAGAAGCTTCTATACCTTTCATACATAAAATAAATGTTTTACCTTGGCTGTTTAATGTGCTCAATACCTTTGCAAATGAGCGTAATTCTTGTGCACTTATTGAGATAATAATGATTTCAGCAAATGATAATGCCTGTTCTAAGGAGCTAGTCAATTCAATCTCTTCTGGAAGTAAAAGATATTCATTTTTTCTCGATTCTCTTAATCCATTAAAATTTCTCGACTGCTCTCTTCCCCATAACATGACTTTATGGCCAACCTTATTAACATACCATGCTAAAAAAGTTCCCCATCGACCACAACCTAAAACAGCAACATCCATTATCGATCTTCCTCTCAATCTACATCTTTTCTCTAAAAAGAAGTCTAATTGTTTTACCTTAGACTTCTTTTTTATCACTATAAGATTTTGAAATTATTGCATCACTAACTCGATTTTATATTGTCCAATGAATGAGTAACCCTGCATGCGTTAATCCTCCACCGAATCCATATAATAAAACCTTATCTCCGTATTTAAGTTTTCCATCCTTAACTCCTTTAACTAGAGACAATGGAATAGTGGCTGATGATGTATTACCACAGTCAACTAGGCTATATAATGTCTTTTCGATTGGAAACTCACTTTTTTCGCAAATTGATTCAATCATTCTTAAATTTGCACTATGAGGTACAAACCAATCAACTTCATTTAATTTGGCTGAACCTTTTTTGAGTACAGCTTGCATTCCTTTTGGTACAGTTGTAACTGCCCATTTATATACCTCGCGCCCATTTTGAACAATACAATTATTATTTATGATTTCTTCGCCAAACATTTGATTTGATAAGTTCGAACAATATAAGTGTTTGCCTTTTTCGCCTTCAGAACCTAAATGAGAAGAAAGGAAGCTAGGTTGTTTTTCATCATATTCTACTAAAGCCGCACCTGCACCATCACCGAACAAAATACATGTTGTTCGGTCTTCATAATCAGTAATTTTAGATAGAGTTTCTGCACCTACGACTAAAATTTTACGATTTAAACCTGAAGTTATTAATCCATTTGCTATATACAGACCGTAAGTAAATCCTGCACAAGCGGTATTTAAATCAATGGCTCCAGCATTTTTTATACCAAGCCTCGCTTGAATGACTGACGCCACACTTGGAGTTTTAAAATCAGGCGTTAAAGTACAAACGATGATCATATCCACATCTTCAACTGTCTTATTATAATTGTTCATTAAATCTTTTATCGCATTATAGCTTAGATCACTCGTATACTCGTTTTCACCAGCGATTCTTCTTTCTTTAATTCCTGTTCTTTTTACAATCCATTCATCATTTGTTTCTACTATTTTTTCTAATTCTTTATTTGTTAATATTTTTTCTGGAACATACGAACCGATTGCTGTTATACGTGCTTTTGATAATTGCATTATTAATCACCTCATTAATATTTATATTATCTTTTTTAGATTATAACACTAAGTATTAATACTAGGTACTAATTTTTAAAATATTTTTTAAACTTTAGAAAAAAAAAAAAAAATAGAGTTGCCTTAGCAACTCTCACGCTGTTGAAAAATAATCTTGTCAAGTAATGACCAAATTTTCGTAAAGGAAGTTGAATGATGTTCATTTCCACTACAGGATTCTC
>NZ_NCTA01000060.1 GCF_002156865.1 Gottfriedia luciferensis
TTAACGGTAATGAGCACCGCAGACAGGCGAAGTAACGAAGAAAGCGAGCGTTTGTCTACAGCCTCAGGAGAGAAGTTTACTAAAACTTCTCTCTTTTTTTATGACCTATAATTAAGGATTTGTCTTCTGAAATGGACATGTTCTGCATATTAGTAAATAAAAGACTCGAAAAAAGGTGTGTAGACTATGAAAGAGTGGATTGAATCGATGGATCGAGCTGTGTTAAGTATGGGAATGCTCAGGGTTTTGGGTGGAAGTGTTGAGTTGATTGCTGCTTTTACAATTCTTTATTTTAACGACATTAAGAAAGCATTGGCGGTAAATAGTATTTTAGCAACGATTGGGCCCATTATCCTTATTTCAACAATGGCAATTGGAATTATCGGAGTAGCATCTAAATTAGACCCAATAAGATTAGTTTTAGTTGTTTGTGGCGTGTTTTTAATTTTATTGGCAGTTTTTAAATGATAGGAAGTGAACTTCTATGGAAGAGGTTTTCAATGTATTACCTAGTTTGATCAAAGAAAAATTGATGCGATCTTATGGTGACCTACAGTCTGTTGAGGAATTAAGGTTAAGGGTTGGTCGACCAGTTGAAGTGATTTCGAGTAATCAATCGAACTTTATACCTTATATTTTATCAGAAGAGGAAGGTCAGCAAATTCTAGGTAAACTTAGTCAGTTTTCTATTTATACAATTGAAGAAGAATTAAAAAAAGGGTATATCACAATCAAAGGTGGTCATCGCGTCGGTTTAGCCGGTCGAGTTGTAACTGAAAACGGTATGGTTAAGATGATTCGAGATATCAGTTCTTATAATTTTCGTATCGCAAAAGAAAAAGTAGGAATAGCTAGTCCGTATATTAAGTATGTTTATGAAGATAGATGGAAAAACACAATGCTTATTGGTCCGCCACAAGCAGGGAAGACGACTTTACTAAGGGATTTTGCAAGGGTTGTTAGTCAAGGTGATGTAGGTAAAGGGATAAGACCCGGGAAAGCTGGGATTGTTGACGAACGATCTGAAATAGCAGGATCTGTAAAAGGTGTTCCCCAATATACATTTGGTGAAAGAATCGATGTTCTAGATGCATGCCCTAAGGCTGAAGGTATGATGATGCTTGTACGTTCAATGAGTCCACATGTCATACTTGTTGACGAAATAGGAAAGAAGGAGGATGTTGATGCAATTTTAGAGGCCATTTTTGCAGGAGTACAATTAATAGTTACAGTACATGGATATTCATTAGAGGAGATAAGAAAACGCCCTTCACTTCAGCCTTTATTTCATAATGGATCTTTTGAAAGATTTATAGAGATTTCAAATTTTCCTTCACCAGGCACTGTTACTGATATAAAAAATAATCATTGCGCTAGTTTATTTCATCCAAGGGCGGTGCTTTAAATGAAATGGATTGGAGCACTTTTCATTATATTTTCGACTTCATGGCTAGGATTTTATTTTGCCGGTAGATTGTCTGAACGAACGAAAGAATTAAGAGCATGGAAGTTAGCCCTGCAATCACTTGAGGCAGAAGTTATGTATAGTCAATTACCCCTTCAAGAAGCATTTAGAAGAATTTCTAGTCAACTAAAAGGACCAATTAATGGTTGTTTACAAGATTTTGCATTTCAACTCGAAACGTGTGCACTTACGGCAAAAGAAGCTTGGGAAAATGCATTAAGGAACTATTTTAAAACGGTTTCGATTAAAGAGTCGGATCTACAAGTTTTATTACAGTTTGGCGAGACGATTGGGATGCATGATAAGTACTCCCAACAGAAGCAAATTATTTTAGCATTAAAACATTTAGAACGGGAAGAACAGGAAGCTTTAGATTCACAGTCAAACTATGAACGAATGTCTAAAATGCTTGGAGTTTTAAGCGGAATCTTAATTGTCATTTTACTCTTATAGGAGGGATACAGATGATTACAAATTATGCCTTAATGTTTCAAATTGCTGGAATTGGGGTAATTGCTGCGATTATACATGCGGTTTTAAAAAAGGCAGGTCAGGAAGAATTTGCTACATGGACGATTATTACAGCCTTTATTATTGTTTTTCTACAAGTCATCACAAAAGCTGGAGATTTATTTAATAAAGTTAGGGATGTATTTCTATTTCATTAGATTAGGGGTGAGATTGTAATGGAAATCATCCAAATTGTTGGAATTGGTTTGTGTGCTACTTTTTTAATTCTTCTATTAAATCAGTTTAAAATGGATAAATTTAATTTAGCTATAACGGTTTTTATTAGCTGCGTATTATTTCTCTTCTTATTAGATAAAGTGCAATTCTTACTCGATGAAATTCAAAAACTAGCAAACCAAGCGAATATTAAAAATGTATACGTGGAAACTTTGTTAAAGATCATTGGGATTGCATATATAGCTGAATTTGGAGCACAAATCACAAAGGATGCAGGACAAGGAGCCATTGCTTCTAAGATTGAATTAGGTGGAAAAGTACTTATTTTAGTTCTTGCAGTACCGATTTTAACTGCACTAATTGAAACAATATTAAGCTTTTTACCAAAAGTTTCTTAATAGTAAGAAAAGGAGGACATTATGACAAAAAAGGTTCAAGTTTTTCTTCTTTTCTTTACTCTCTTTTTCTTAGTTCCAAAATTTGTACAAGCTGCTCCTCCACCTGCTGAAATCGTAAATGAACAAATTCAAAAACTAGGGATCGATGATGTACAGCAATATTGGAATGAAGTTGTTGATAAATATGGAGGTTTTTTACCTGAAAGTCAAAAAGGTGACTTTATCCAATTTGTAAAGGGAGAAAAGAAATTTTCGCTACAAGAATGGTTTATTGCATTTGGTAAATATATATTTTTTGAGCTATTAAGTAACGGGAAAATACTAGGAATTTTAATTATGTTAGTTATTTTTAGTTCGTTACTTCAATCATTACAAAACGCGTTTGAGAAAAGTACGATTAGTAAGATTGCCGATAATGTTGTTTTTTTAGTGTTAGTCGTTTTTGCTCTTAACAGTTTCTATATTGCTACACAGGCTACACAAGATGCAATTACAGTTATGATTGATTTTCTCAGAGCATTAATTCCTATTTTACTAGCGTTGATTGCAACCTCTGGAGGCGTTATATCTGTAGGGTTCTTTCATCCAATCTTAATTTTCTTAATGCATACAAGTGGTTTGTTAGTAACGTATTTTGTATTACCTCTAATTCTCGTATCTACTATTTTAAGTATTGTAAGCGTAATAAATGATGAATTAAAGGTAACGAAATTAGCAGCTTTAATAAGAAATGTTGCGGTAGGTGTATTAGGAATCTTTTTAACGATCTTTTTAGGCGTTTTAAGCGTACAAGGTATGACAACAGCTGTGACTGATGGAGTTGCTGTAAAAACAGCTAAATTTGTAACAAGTAATTTTGTACCTGTTGTCG
This sequence comes from Gottfriedia luciferensis, assembly GCF_002156865.1. Taxonomy (GTDB): domain Bacteria; phylum Bacillota; class Bacilli; order Bacillales; family Bacillaceae_G; genus Gottfriedia; species Gottfriedia luciferensis. Next base: position 3,422 of record NZ_NCTA01000060.1, read on the forward strand.
GTAAAGTATTTGCAGATGTAACAGATACGGTAATTAGTGCATCATTACTGTTGAAAAATACAGTAGGAATTGTAGGGCTTGTCATTCTATTAGCCATTATTGTATTTCCAGCAATTAAAATATTAGTTTTAGCTTTAATCTATAAATTCTCGGCAGCGATTTTACAGCCGGTTGGAAGTAAAAACATTATTAGCACGATTGACACGATTGGAAAAAGCGTCACCTATTTATTTGTTTGTTTAGCAATCGTTTCATTAATGTTTTTCTTAAGTATGACTTTAATTATAGCGGCAGGTAATATTGTCGTGATGTTTAGGTAGGTGAAGAGATGGATTTTTTTATTCATTGGGTATCAAACATTATTGTCTATATTCTTGTTGCAACAATTATTATGATGCTAATTCCAAATAATGGTTTGGCAAAATATGTAAGATTTGTTGCGAGTCTATTATTAATCGTCATGATGCTCCAACCGATTTTTCAACTCTTTAGAGTGAATATAAAAGATGTACTTGCTGGTTATCAGTCGACAACTTACGAAGCAAATAGCGAAATAAAAAATGAAATAAATAATAAGAAAAATGAAATACAACAGGTAGAACGTGCATATATATTAAAACAAATGGCTGTCCAAATGAAAAACGAAGTAGAAAAAAGCTTTACGAAAGAATTTGAACAGGTAATTACAAAAGTAGATTTAGAAGTTAAAGATGATGTAAGTACAGTTAAAAGCGCTCAGGATTTATCAAAAGTAATCGTTTATGTAAGCCCTAAAAAAGATGAGACAAGCAATGTAGAACCTGTTCAAGAAGTATCAATTAATACTGATCAACCAGTTCAGACAGAAAGGGAAAAAATTAATCAACAAGAGTTGCAAAACTATTTAGCAAATAAATGGCAGCTTGGGGACAAGCAAATCGAAGTCAAAATGGAAGGAGGGGAGTAATGACAAATGAAAAAAAAGATACCACCCATAAAATTAGCAGACTTTCTAAAAGGAAATAATGATGAAAATACCTCTTCTGACAAAGGGCAAAGTCCATTTAAACTGACGAGAAAATATGTACTAGCTCTACTTGGACTTGGAATTTGCTGGATGATAGCAAGCGGTTTATTTGCTAATTCAAATCAAAAAACAAATTCAATGCTTTCACCGATTTCTACTGAAACTAGTGGAAAAGCAAAAACTGAACAACAAGCCGTTGAGACTCTTGGAAGTGGTGGTGGAAAATCATCATCTAATTCAATTGCATCCTATGAAAAAAAATATGAACAACAGCTAACTGACACATTAAATAATATGGCTGGTGTAAGTGATGTAAGGGTAGAAGTTAATCTTCAAGGTAGCGAAAAGAAAGTTTATCAAACAAATAAAACGAATCGTACACAAGAAACTGATGAAACAGATAAACAAGGTGGTAAACGAAATATTGATGATCAATCACAAGAAGAACAAATCGTCATCATTGATAATGGTGATAAACAAGAACCTGTAGTAGTCGAAACGGAAATGCCAAGAATTAGGGGTGTGCTTGTTATTGCGAAGGGCGCTGAAAATCTAGAAGTAAAGCAAATGATTCGAGAAGCTGTAACACGATTACTTGATGTACCAAGCTATCGTGTATCTGTACAACCAAAAAAATAATAGGAAGAAGGTAAAATTTTAATGAAAAAACAAACGATTTGGTTATTAACAATGTTAAGTTTAGTTGTTGTATTATCAGTTTATTATGTAACAACTCCAGATAATTTAAAAACGACTGGATTTATGAATATGAATAATAATACTGACACAGCTTCATTAGATTCAACGCCTAAAGATACAAAGAAAACGGATACTAAAAAACAAAACGATAAAGAAACTTCTACTCAGCAAAATGGCTCTACGAATGATATTTTCTTAAAACAACGTATGGAGCAAGAAGATCAAAGAAGTCAATTAATTGATGAATATCAAGCCACTGTTGACTCTGCAACTGCTTCAGCTCAAGAAAAAAGTAAAGCATTTACAAGTATGAATGAATTACAGAAATTAACTGCATTAGAATCAGATGTAGAAACTATGATTAAAGAAGCTGGCTATAAAGATGCATTGGTACGTGCTGACAAAAACCAAGTAAAAGTTGATGTAACATCTTCAAAACCAAGCAGAAAAGCAGCAAACGATATCATCCAAATGACAAGAAGTGTACTTGGTGAAAAACTAGTTGTAGTTAAATTCCAAATTAAATAAGGAATGATCAAAAGCCAGTAGCAAGCTCTCTACTGGCTATTATTTTTATTAATTATGAACTGTAAAAAAGAGCAGGAACAACAAGTCTTTAGAAATTTGATTTCAACTAAATACTTTACCTATCTTTCCTGCCCGGCCTGCTTCTCCCTTCTCCTAACCCCTTCCTTTACCTTTTTTTTTATTCCCTGTTATAATAGTTTATAATGAATTATTTTTGGTAAGGAATAATATATAAATATTCCATGTGAAATGGCTAAAAATAATTAGGAAATTCAATAGGTGAAATAATTTGTTGAAAAGTTTAGTATTAGGTTATAAGATTAGACTATATGTTTTAAGGGGTGAACAAAAATGAAAATTCATGAAATTAGAGAATTAATAAAGTTAATCGATCAATCAACAATAAATGAATTCGAATTTGAAGATAATGGTGCTATCGTTAAAATTAAAAAGGGTGGACAAACAGTTGTAACACAGGCTGCTCCTGTTGTGCACCAAGAATTAGCTCCAGTTGTTGCAGCTGCACCAGTTGCTACATTAGAAAAACCAGTAGCACAAGAAGTTGCTGCACCAGTTGTTGAAAAAGAAGATACAAGTAACTTACATAAGATTACTTCTCCGATGGTAGGTACATTCTATGCATCTCCATCACCTGATGCGAAAGAATATGTATCAGTAGGTGACCGCATTAAGAGTGATTCAATTGTTTGTATCGTAGAAGCAATGAAGCTGTTTAATGAAATTGAAGCTGAAATTGACGGTGAAATCGTTGAAATACTTGCTAAAAATGGTCAATTAGTAGAATACGGACAACCTTTATTTTTAGTAAAGGCGTAATCTTTCTACAAAATTGATCGTACTTTACTAGAGAAGGTGAAGAAATGAAAAAAGTTTTAATTGCGAATCGAGGCGAAATCGCCATTCGTATTATTCGAGCATGTAAAGAACTTAATATTGAAACAGTTGCTATTTACTCTGAAGGAGATAAAGAGGCACTTCATGTTCAAATGGCTGATGAAGCTTATTGTGTAGGACCAAAGTTATCAAAAGATAGTTATTTAAATATGACAAACATTATTAGCATTGCGAAATTAACTGGATGTGACGGAATCCATCCTGGTTATGGTTTCTTATCAGAAAATGCTAGTTTTGCAGAATTATGTACAGAATGTAATGTGAAATTCATTGGACCAACAGCGGATTCTATTTCTAAAATGGGAACAAAAGACGTTGCTCGTGAAACAATGAAGGAAGCAGGCGTTCCTGTTGTACCTGGTTCACAAGGTATCATTCAAAGTATTGAAGAAGGTAAAAAAATTGCTGCAGAAATTGGATACCCAGTTATTATCAAAGCGACAGCTGGTGGTGGCGGTAAAGGAATCCGTGTAGCAAAAGATGAAGCTGAACTAGAAAAAGGTATTCAGATTACTCAACAAGAAGCTCAAACTGCTTTTGGTAATCCAGGTGTATATCTTGAAAGATATATTACAGATTTTAGACATGTAGAAATACAAGTTTTAGCAGATGAGCATGGAAATACAATTCATCTTGGAGAACGCGATTGTACGATACAACGCCGCCTTCAAAAATTAGTAGAAGAAGCTCCATCTCCAGTTTTAGACGAAGAAACTCGTCTAAAAATGGGTATGGCAGCTGTTCGTGCTGCAGAAGCAGTAAATTATTGGGGCGCTGGAACAGTTGAGTTCATTTATGAGCCACACACGAAAAACTTCTTCTTTATGGAAATGAACACTCGTATCCAAGTAGAACATCCTGTTACTGAATATATTTCTGGAATTGATCTAATTAAGCAACAGTTATTAATTGCAAAAGGTCATCCATTAAAAATTACTCAAGCAGATGTATCTTTAAATGGATGGTCGATTGAGTGTCGTATTAATGCTGAAAATCCAGATAAAAACTTTATGCCATCACCTGGTAAGATTATTACTTACTTACCTCCTGGTGGACCAAATGTTCGTGTTGATTCTGCTGTGTATAGCGGATACACAATTCCGCCATATTATGATTCAATGATTGCGAAAGTTATCGTTCATGGCAAGACAAGAGAAGAAGCAATTGCTATAATGATAAGAGCACTTGAAGAATTTGTGGTAGAAGGAATTTTTACAACAATTCCATTCCATTTAAATTTATTGCAAAATGAAATCTTCGTAAAAGGGAAGTATAATACTAAATTCCTTGAGGAGCATGCGCTTGTTAAAGGATAAAGTGGAGGGATCTGCATGAATGATAATCAAATGTTAGAAATGGGTACTGCGACTTTAGGTCGAGTTGAAATTGCACCTGAAGTAATCGAGGTGATTGCTGGTATTGCAGCAGCTGAGGTTGAAGGTGTTTCAAGTATGCGTGGTAACCTTGCATCTGGTATTTCTGAGATCATTGGTAAGAAATATCATGGTAAAGGTGTTCGAGTTGATTTATCTGACGAACGAATTACAATTGATGTATATATTCTAGTTAAATTTGGTAAATCAATCCCGACTGTAGCGGGTAATGTACAAGACAATATTCGTCAAGCTTTATTAACGATGACAGGTCTTGAGTTATCTGAAGTAAATGTTCATGTTGTAGGCGTACAATTCGATACAAAAACTGAGCAAGAAGCTCCAATTGAGCTTTAATATTGTAAAGAGAGTCTCTATAAAAGAGGCTCTCTTTTTTATAGTAACTAAGCCTTTTTCTTCGCCAGAGAGCTCGCCAATCGGTGAGTTTTCTTTATTTCTCTTTCTTAAAATATAATTTTTGAAATGTGTTAAAATTTAGATATATGAAAAAAAGATAGGTGATGGCAATGGATATAAACTTGAACACAAAAAGAGTAAACCTAAGAGAAATTGTAGAGAGTGACTGGAAAGAGGTTCATAAATATGCATCTCAAATTGATGTTTGCAAGTATCAACCGTGGGGTCCGAATACGGAAGACGTAACGAAGGATTTTATTAAACAAATCCTAGTTGATCAAAAAACGAATAATAGGACACGATTTGCATTTGCAATCATTGAAAAAGAATCGAATGAATTGATTGGCTCAATTGAGTTTAATATTCGAGATGTGCAAAATCGAATAGGTGAAATCGGTTATGTAATTCATCCGGATTATTGGGGGAAAGGATATGCAAGCGAAGTTGCTAAAGAACTAATTAGATTTGGATTTACACAATTTAATCTTCATCGAATTTATGCAACATGTGATGTTAGGAATATCGCTTCAGCAAAAGTGTTAGAAAAGTGCGGCTTAACACTAGAAGGAAAAATGCGCGAAGATTTATTATTAAGAGACGGCTGGAGGGACACATATATATTTAGTATATTAGAACACGAGTGGCGTGCTCACAATGAAAGTCTATCAATTTAAGTTGGCAGGAAAAGCAGGAAAAGCATGAAAGGCAGATAGGAAATATATTATATATAAGAATTCAATAAAATACTCTAAAGTCTTTTAATATCTTTTTCCTTTCATTTTCCCCTTGATCCTGCATTTCCTTGTTCCTGCTCTTAAGCATGCATACTGCAGTGGAAATGAACATCACTAAACTTCCTTTACGAAAGTTTGGTCATTACTTGACAAGATTATTTTTCAACAGCTTAAAAAAATTACTCATTTTATCTGAGTAATTTTTTTAAATTAACTTACTTCATCAAGAAAAGAGAAAGTCTAATGTTCGTGTTTTACTCTATAATATTTATTTGTTTTATAAAAAATGGAAAAAAACTTTATAAAACACAAACATTATCCTGTTATTTTATTGGATTTTAGGTTAAAATGTAGAAAATACTTTAAAAGTATGGAGTTTGCTTAGAAACGTTAATAATAATAAAAATTGGAGTTAATCCATACAGTCGTTGGAAGTTGTAAAAAAAAATGGTAAAATAACGTGTTACTATATAAAATAATTCGTTATTACCTATGCAACGAATGATGAATTAAGCTTAAAGGAGTTTATTATTTTGATGAAACGTAGAAAAGCAAGGGAACTTGCATTACAAACATTATTCCAAATGGATTTAAGTGAAGCGAATGCTTCAGATGCATTAAAGCATGTATTAGAAGAAGCTGAAGAAAAAGAAGATGCATTCTTAGATGCAATCATATCAAATTTTGTTAGTCACAAATTAGTGATTGATGAACAATTAGCTTCAAATATCGAAAGCTGGACGATTGATCGTTTAGGAAACGTTGATCGCAATATCTTAAGAATCGCTTTAGTGGAAATCAATTATTTAGAAGATGTTCCAAAAAGTGTAACGATCAATGAAGCGATTGAAATTGCTAAAATTTACGGAGATGATGATTCTAGTAAATTTATCAATGCGGTATTATCAAAATTCTAAATAGATAAAATGTTTATATGCATAGGGGGAAACTAGTATGGTAGCAACATTAATTAATGGAAAAGAAATTTCAGGATCTATTCGTGAGGAATTAAAAATTGGTGTTTCAGAATTAAGAAACCAAGGCGTTACACCAGGTTTAGCAGTTGTTTTAGTTGGGAATAACTCTGCTTCAAGAACTTATGTGAATTCAAAGCATAAAGCATGTAATGAACTTGGAATGTATTCTGAAGTAATTGAATTACCTGAGACTGTTTCAGAAGATGAATTATTATCAGTTGTGAACAGATTAAACAATGATCAATCAATTCATGGAATTTTAGTTCAATTACCATTACCAGATCATATTTCTGATAAGAAAGTGATTGAAACAATTTCTCCATTAAAAGATGTTGATGGATTTCATCCAATAAATATTGGACGTATGATGACAAATCAAGATTCATTACTACCTTGTACTCCTTTTGGTATATTAAAATTAATAGAAAATACAAATGTTTCGATAAGTGGGAAACATGTGGTTGTCATTGGACGTAGTAATATTGTAGGGAAGCCAGTTGGCCAATTATTCTTAAACGAAAGTGCAACTGTTACTTACACTCATTCTCGTACAACTAACTTAAAAAATATTACAAAGCAGGCTGATATATTAATTGTTGCAATAGGTGTTGCAAAATTAATCACAGCTGATTATGTTAAAGATGGTGCGATTGTCATTGACGTTGGCATGAATAGAGATGAAAATGGCAAATTATGTGGAGACGTAGATTTTGAAGGAGTAAAAGAAGTTGCAGGTCATATAACTCCAGTTCCTGGTGGAGTAGGACCTATGACAATAACGATGTTACTTCATAATACGTTAAAAGCAGCTTCTCAAATTGAAAATAAATTAAATTTGAGTGTTAAACTTTAATCATATTGCTTTGCAATAATGAAAGAAGGGTAAGGCATGACGGAAAAGCTACCAGTTACTGTTACCGCATTAACCAAGTATTTAAAAGCAAAATTTCAAGCGGATCGAAATTTACAAAATATTCTTCTCCGTGGAGAAATCTCAAATTTTAAACGTCATTCATCTAGTGGACATTATTATTTTACCTTAAAAGATGATGGTGCTAGAATTGCGGCGGTCATGTTTCAATCCTATAATGCTAATATTGCATTTCAACCAACTGATGGTATGCAAGTAATCGTACAAGGTGAAATAAATGTATACCCTAGCTCTGGTAGCTATCAAATCTACATAAGAGACATGCAGCCTGATGGCGTAGGCGGTCTCTTTGTAGCTTATGAACAATTGAAGAAGAAATTATTAGAAGAAGGACTCTTTGATCAGAAATTCAAGAAAAAGATTCCTTCTTTTCCTAGTGTAATAGGGGTTGCTACTTCCCCAACTGGAGCGGCAGTTAGAGATATCATTACAACTATTCAAAGAAGGTATCCAATTGGGAAAATAGTTGTCATACCAACGCTTGTACAAGGTGATGGTGCTCCTGCATCGGTCGTAAAATCAATTGAAATTGCCAATAATATGAAGGAGATTGATGTTTTAATCGTTGGACGCGGTGGTGGATCAATAGAAGAGCTTTGGGCATTTAATGATGAAAAAGTTGCAAGGGCAATTTTTTCATCTAAAGTTCCAATCATTTCAGCAGTTGGTCATGAAACGGATACTACAATTTCAGACTTTGTTGCTGATTTACGAGCCCCAACCCCAACAGCAGCTGCAGAGTTAGTTTCTTTAAGTCAAAGAGAGATTCTCGAACAATTTTTGGTACGTGAAACGAGACTAAATAAAGCAATCAATACAATTATTGAACGTAAGCAATCTCAACTAAAAGCAATTCAAGATGCATATGTTTTTAGATACCCTAATTCACTTTTTCATCCAAAACATGAGCAATTTGATCGTATACAAGAGCGACTTCTAACAACGATAAATGAGGTCATTAAAACGAAGTCAAATAAGCATAAAGAGCTAACTTCAACATTACTTATTCATCATCCAAGTAATAGAGTTCAGCTTGAAAAACAAAAACATGAACAGTTACATATGACTTTACAAAAAGAATTTAATCGTCTCATCACTCAAAAACAATTTGAGATGGAAAAAATAATACATACATTAGATGCACTTAGTCCATTGAAAGTAATGGCCAGAGGATATTCGTTAGCATATAAAAGTGATAATGAATTAATGAAGTCTACTAAACAAGCTAAAAGTGGAGATCGCTTCCAATTACAAATGATGGATGGAAAATTAAACTGTGAAGTACTCGAAGTAAAAGGAGAGTAAATCAAATGGCACAAACTGAATTATCGTTTGAAGAGGCAATCAAAGAAATAGAAACGATTGTACAAAAATTAGAGCAAGGTGATGTACCACTTGAAAAAGCGATCGAATATTTTCAAGATGGAATGAAACTTTCTCAAATATGTAAGGAAAAACTTACGAAAGTTGAAAAACAAATGACCTCTATTTTAAATGAACAGGGTGAACAAACTCCTTTTACTGTTGAGGAGGAATAGTATGAACACTTTCAAAGAATTTATGGAGTATTCCACTAGACTAGTAAATAAAGAAATGATTCAATCGATTGAAAGACTAAGAGCACCCGAAAGATTAAAAGAATCAATGTCCTATTCTTTACAAGGTGGAGGGAAACGAATTAGACCACTTTTGCTTTTCGCTACTTTAGATGCGTTTGGATTAGATACATTAATAGGAATAAAACCTGCGTGTGCATTAGAGATGATTCATACGTATTCATTAATTCATGATGATTTACCATGTATGGATGATGATGATTTCCGAAGAGGTAAACCAACAAATCATAAAGTATTTGGTGAAGACCTTGCTGTTTTAGCTGGAGACGGTTTGTTAACCTATGCCTTTAAATTAATTACTGAAATGAATGATATGAATGTTTCAGATCAAATGAAACTACAGCTAATAAGTGAACTTGCGATCGCAGCTGGTCCAGAAGGTATGGTTGCTGGTCAGGTTGCTGATATGGAAGGCGAGAGTAAAAAGCTAAGCGGTGAAGAATTACAATTTATTCATGAGAGAAAAACTGGCAAAATGCTAATGTATCCTGTCATCGCGGGAGCAATTCTTTCGAAGGCGACAGCAGAGCAGTTAGCTCATTTAACTCAATTTGCTTATAAACTTGGCATTGCATTTCAAATACAAGACGACATTTTAGATGTAATCGGTGATGAAGAAATTCTAGGTAAACCAGTTGGTAGTGATATTGAAAATGATAAGACTACCTATGTTAAGTTATATTCTATTGAAGGTGCAAAAGAAAAACTTCATACATTTATTACTGAAGCTAAACACCATATTAAAGTATGTGGCATTAAAGACGATTATTTAATTGCAATTTGTGATTTTGTTCAAAATCGCAATTTTTAAATACAGATCAAGCTCAATACGATAAGATAAAATCGATGTCCATTGAATAGATTTATACATTTATGTATAATGTAACTACTTTATATCCAATGCTAATGATGTTAATAGAATATACAGAAATGTAGGCCGTTAACACACATGTGCTAGCGGCTTTCTTTTCTTTTAGTAGATTTTATATTAACGAACTAAAAAGGGCTCGGCAAATGTTAATTGTTTATATTTAAAAAAGACAGATAGTTTATAGAAGTAAAATTATAGATTATTTAAAGATATTGATTGGAGTGGAAGGTGCGAGACTCCTGTGGGAGTAGCGGGAAGGGTGAGACCCCGCAGGCTAGCCGAGGAGGCTCAGCTCACGCCCCACGGAAAGCGAGCATCCTGTAACGGAAATCAATAACTTTTTTTTACAGAGTTAAAAAATAAAAAAAACATTAAACAGATTTTAATAAAAATGGTATTATGATACATGGTGTTAAGAGTAAGTTACTTTAGAAAGTTAGCGTTTAACAACAAGTATGGTAAAATCATTTTAAAGATAAATTTACATATTAATGAATTATTTAAATAGATTTAACATCTAGGAAGGTGAGTGATCCAAGATGGATCTTACGACAATTGATAATCCAAGTTTTTTAAAAAATAAATCGATCGGAGAATTAGAAGTTTTAAGTGAGGAAATTCGTAAATTTTTAATTCAACAGCTTTCTGAAACTGGTGGACATATCGCTCCGAATTTAGGAGTTGTTGAATTAACAATTGCTTTACATAAAGTCTTTGATTCACCAAAAGATAAGTTTTTATGGGACGTAGGTCATCAATCATATGTACATAAAATTTTAACAGGTCGAGCGAAGGATTTTACAACACTTAGACAATTTAAAGGATTATGTGGTTTTCCAAAGCGAATTGAGAGTGAACACGATGTATGGGAGACTGGGCATAGTTCGACTTCATTATCAGCAGCGATGGGGATGGCTATCGCTAGAGATATTAAAAAGACGGGCGAGTTTATTGTTCCTATAATCGGCGATGGTGCATTAACAGGTGGAATGGCACTTGAAGCGATGAACCATATTGGACATGAGCAAAAAGATGTAATTG
>NZ_NCTA01000061.1 GCF_002156865.1 Gottfriedia luciferensis
ATGATCAATTAATGAATATAAATGATAATCTGTTTAGAGCAATTGTCGTTTAAACTAATTTGTTTACTGTAAAGAATTTTTAAATTGTTTTTGAAAGAATACTTTAATTGAAGAATAAGTTGATTGGAACGAAAGGGTGCTCGACTCCTATGGGAAATGCGAGAAGGCTGAGACCCCGCAGGCGTGCCGAGGAGGCTCAGGTCTCGCCCCATGGAAAGCGAGAACCCTGTAGTTGAAATCAACATCACAAAACTTAATTTTCAATGGTAAATGTTTTATAACTATTTAACAAATTCCTGTTTCAAAAGTAATACTATTTAAGTATTACTTTTTTTGTTTTTTTAATTTTTAAAGAGAAGATAAAATGGTTAATTTCTTAACAAAATTTCAATTTTAAAGAATAAAAATTAGCTGGAAAATAAAAACTTTTAACATTGTAATGAAATCAATTTAAACAAAAAAAGAAAACGTTTTACTAAATATGACATTTGTCATATTAGGCATGTGACGCCTGCTACTACCAATAGGAATTTTAACTTATATAATTAAGATTACATACTAAAACTAAGTTACAACATATGGAAGGAATTTCTAAATGTCACAACAAAGCCAAAAGAATTTACGTAAACAAGTAATCCCTTATGAAAAATCAAATTTAAAAGCAAGTATTTGGCAAATGATAAATACCTTTATACCTTTTATTATTTTATGGTATCTTGCTTACAAGAGTATTTCTACATCAGTTATTTTAACATTATTTCTGGATGTTCTTGCAGGACTATTCTTAATTCGAATCTTCATTATATTTCATGATTGCTGTCACCAATCATTCTTTAAAAACAAGACAGCGAATAAAATTCTAGGTACGATTACTGGAGTTGTCACTTTATTTCCATTTAGTCAGTGGAAGCACAGTCATTCGATTCACCATGCTACTAGTGGTAATTTAGATAAACGCGGAATCGGAGATATGTGGGTTCTTACAGTGGATGAATATTTAGCAGCTCCTATCTGGACGAAAATACAATATCGTCTATACCGTAACCCTTTAATTATGTTTGGTTTAGGTCCAATCTATATCGTGTTAATTTCAAATCGATTCAATACGAAAAACGCAAAACTAAAAGAACGTCTTAATACGTATTTAACGAATCTTTTAATTGTTGGTGTATCAGCGCTTTTTTGCTGGAACATTGGATGGCAAACCTTTTTATTGATCGAAGGTCCAATCTTTTTCGTATCTGCTGTTCTTGGCATTTGGCTTTTCTATGTACAACATCAATTTGAAGATACTTATTTTGAAGAAGATGAAAATTGGGATTATGTAAAAGCAGCAGTAGAAGGAAGCTCATTTTATAAACTGCCGAAATTATTACAGTGGTTAACAGGTAATATCGGTTATCACCATGTTCATCACTTATCTCCAAGAGTACCTAATTATAATTTAGAAGAAGTTCATAATAATACGGTTCCATTACAAAATGTACCGACAATTACGCTGAAAACGAGTTTAAAATCTATAAATTTCCGATTATGGGATGAGGAGAATAAACAGTTTATTGGATTCAAAGAGCTTAAATCATTATATAAAGTCAATCGAGAAAGTTCAGACTCTGTCTGAGCTTTTGATTTTTTAGTAGCGATCTTTACTGAATAAATTCAGATTAACTTTACATAATTATGGTAAAATTGATTGAGAATGAACATTTTACGACTAAATGAAGAGGTTAATTTATGTTTAAAAGGTATTTAATTTTCCTAAGAAGTACAGGAATATCTCCATATATATGGACTGTTTTAGGAATATCACCGTTTTACTTTATATTTCTTTCCGCGCATTCAACATTAAAAATCGTAATAGGTATTATCCTTACAATTTTATTTTTAGTTCTATACCGTTTTGCTTATATATCAAAAGGTTGGTCTATTTTTCTTTGGTCATCCATTTTAATTGGAATATCTACTGCAATGAATATTCTTTTTAGTTATATTTATTTTGCTTTTTTCATTGCATATATGATCGGAAATAAAAAGAATAAAGTTACTTTTTTAACTTTATATATACTACATTTAGTGATTACTACAATTTCGATTAACATCACGATAATTCTACAAGAAGAATTAATTATTAGGCAGTTACCATTTATCATTATTACTTGGATTAGTGTCATATTGTTACCATTTAGTATCTATAGTCGAAATGAAAAAGGGCAATTGGAAGAAAAATTAGTAGATGCAAATAAACGAATTTCAGACCTAGTAAAACTTGAAGAGAGACAAAGAATAGCACGAGATCTCCATGATACGCTTGGTCAAAAGCTGTCACTTATCGGTCTGAAAAGTGATTTAGCTAGGAAGTTAATCACAAAGGATCCAGTGAAGGCTCAAAGCGAATTGATGGATGTTCAGCAGACTGCTAGAACAGCTTTAAATGAAGTTCGAAAAATCGTTTCACAAATGCGTGGAATTCGAATTAAAGATGAGCTCACTCGAATCAAACAAATTCTACATGCAGCAGAAATATCTTTTGAATGTAATGATAATCTTACTTTATCAAATGTATCTTTACTTACTGAAAATATTGTCAGTATGTGTTTAAAAGAAGCAGTAACAAATGTTGTTAAACATAGCAGCGCTACTTTATGTAAAATATCAATTAAACAAACGAAAAATGAAATTATCTTTTCTGTCATGGATAATGGTGTTGGGTGTGCTAATACACAAAAGTTTACGACTGGTTATGGACTGATCGGAATGAAAGAACGGCTCGAATTTGTTAACGGAACGCTAGAGGTTATCTGTGAAAATGGTATGACTTTAATTATGAAAGTTCCAATAGATGTAAAACAAATTGATAGGGAGGAACTTTAATGATACGGATCGTTATCGCGGAAGACCAACGTTTGCTTTTAGGAGCCTTAGGATCATTACTTAATTTAGAAGATGATATGGAAGTCGTCGGTCAGGCTTCAGATGGTGAAGAAGCTGTAAAACTCGTAAAGAAATTACAACCTGATATTTGTATTATGGATATTGAAATGCCAAGTAAAACTGGTCTAGAGGCAGCTGAAGAATTAATATTAGACAATTGTAAAGTTATTATTTTAACAACATTTGCTCGATCTGGTTATTTTCAAAGGGCACTTAAAGCAGGTGTAAAAGGATATTTATTAAAAGATAGTCCAAGTGAAGAATTGGCAAGTTCTATTCGCAGTATAATTGCAGGTAAAAGAATATATGCACCTGAATTAATGGACGATGTCTATAGTGAAGAGAATCCATTAACTGAACGTGAAAAAGAAGTATTGGAACTTGTAGCCGACGGGAAAAATACACAGGAAATTGCAGATGAATTAAGTCTTAAAACTGGAACGGTGCGTAATTATATTTCTATGATTTTGGATAAGTTAGAAGTTAAAAATAGAATCGAAGCGATTAAACAATCGAAGGAAAAAGGTTGGTTTAAGTGAAAAGAAGGGAAAGCATTAAGGAAAGAAATTTAAGTTCTTCCTTAATTATGCTTTCCCTTTTTCGTATAATCATCAGTTTAATCCTTTAAAAAATTCATCTAGCTCATGATTAAACTTTTCAGTTTCTTCTAAAAATAATAGATGACTACTATTATAAAACGGGACAAACTTAGAATCTTTTATTTTGTTTTGAATATATTCGCCAGCTGCTAATGGGAAAAACCCATGACTACCAAAACAAATTAATGTAGGGATATCAATATTACAAAAAGTATCTCGATAATCTACAGCTGTTTGGTTAAAGACAATTGTACTTGCGATTGCTGCTGGTAGCTTGTTCATTTCCTCTAATATCCATTTATGATCATTTGGATTAGGATGGTCTTTAAACATTCCGTATATAAAATCACTATTAAATTTGTTCTGTTCTTCTTGAATTGATTGCATTACATTTTTTAAAATCGTAAAATCAAATGCACCATACTCCCAATCTGGCCAAATATAATCAGAAGCAGATTGATCAACAACTGTTAAAGCTTTAATATTTTTCGTTCCAAATTGGTTCACATAGTCCCATAATACAAATGCACCCATTGACCAGCCTACTAAAATAACATCCTTTAAATCTAATTTATCAATAAAACTTTTTAAATCTCGAGCATATTGTGCAACTGTATGCCCATATTGGACTTTTGAGGATTTTCCATGTGATCGTAAATCTAACGTAATAACACGATAATCTTTCTTAAAATAAGGAACTTGTTTATGAAAGAACCGACTGCTCATCATAACTCCATGTACAAAAATAATTGTTTGACCTTCACCATAATCTTCATAATAGAGCTGTGTTTCAGAATCTAATTCAATATATGCCAATTTAATCGCCCCCATTGGCTTTTAATTGTATTCATTCTTATTTTATTTCTAAATATGAAAGTTCATGACAATACGCTTTTTTGTACGCAATAAGAAAGGTTAGAGGAGTGGGGAAACTCTTCTAACCTAATAAAGTTCAATTCATTGGCTGTAAAGAATTATATCGATCCATTGCTTTTTCATCGTCAGTTTTTCTCATTTTATATTGATAAATAGCATCTTCCCAATCCCCATACATTGGATTTGGAAGCTGGATATATTTGACACCTAATTCTTTTGCAATCTTGTCAACATTCTCTTTTCTAGTTTTTAAATCAGCTCGATAAAAAATATCGGATAGATCATTTGTATTATCACCAACTAACATGACAATATCATGAGTTTTGGCAATTTCATCTTGTCTTGGTCCTTTTTGTCCAGTATCAGTTTTAAAAAATAAATGATTTGAATCAACATTGGGTAAATGGTGCAATTTCATATTACGAATTGTATCATTTCGGGTTTTTTCAGAACGATTCGTTATATAAAAAATATCAACATTCATTTTTTTCGCTGCAAGTAAGAAATCTTTAGCGCCAGGAATTAATTCTGCTTTAGCCATACGAATCCATTTATCCCATCCTTGTGGGTATGAAGTATTATTTTTAATAGACCAAGCTGTATCAGGGGAATTATCTAGAATCGTTTCATCAATATCTAATACAACAGCGGCAGGTTTCGATGGTTTATTTACTAATTTCTCATTTTCTTTCCTTTTTTTCATTGTCTCAGCTAATTCCTTTGTTGCTTGATTATAAATTTGAATTTGTAAGGCTTTATTTTCAGCAGATGTTTGAAACCAATTTGTAGACATTACATTATGCTCTTGCGTGCTTCTTTCAAGTTCAGCTTTACTAAAACTGATTCCTGTTAATGAACCAATCGAAAATGCAGATAGTATCGAAGCTACAATTATACTTTTTTTCATCTCTTTCTCCTTTCATATTTAATAAATTTTAACTGATTCAAATAAAGAAGATTTCCCAACTTTAAAATATACTTTTCAAAGTTGGTATTACCAAAAGTCGGAAAAATATTCGTAGATGAATTAAAAATTTCATTTACCGTAATTAGGATAAAAAGATAAATTCAGAATAAAAACAATTTTGGGAAATAATGGTATGATTAAGAAAGGCAGGAAAGTCAGGAAGGGCAGGAAAGACAGGGAAAGCAGGAAGGCAAGAAGGCAGGAAAGGCAGGAAGGGCAGGAAAGACAGGTAAAGCAGGAAGGCAAGAAGGGCAGGAAAGACAAGTAAAGCAGGAAGGAATGGAAAGCTAAGGGCGAAAAATAGAAGATCTTCCCTTGATCCTGTTTTTCCTTGTTCCTGCTCTTAATAAGCGAGCATTCTTTAACGAAAATCATCAACATTAAAGAATAAAGAATAAAGAGAGGTCATGGAGATGAGTATTCAACTTAAAATCGTAACAAGAGAAAATTGGGAAGAAGCCATTCAACTTGAAGTATCCAAGGAACAATTGAGTTATGTACCTTCAGTAGCGGTTTCGATTGCAAAAGTTTATATAAAACCAGATGGTGACAATGTGGAATATATTCCATTTGCAATTTATGATGGCGATACGATGGTAGGGTTTATAATGCATGCGTTTGAAGAAAATACAACAAATAGCTTTTGGATAAATGGATTTTTAATCGACAAAAAGTTTCAGGGGAAAGGATATGGAAAAACCGCATTAGATGAGATGGTGAAATGGATTAAAAATCGATTTACTCATTGTGGTGAAATCCGTTTAACAGTTCATAAGGATAATAAGTTAGCAATGAATCTATATAAACAATATGGATTTCAATATGCAGGCTATAGTTATGGTGAAGAAGAAGTTTGGTTTTATACAGTTATAAGATAAAGACTTTCAAATTTGAATAATATGTGAACTTTGGTGTAGGTAATAGGAATTGTTTTCTTTTTCAAAGAATTACTAAGTATGTCGAAAAATTAGGGGTTAATTATGGAGCAGTGGGAGAGAAGAATAATAGAAACGGAACGAGGGGTGTTCGAGGTATTTTGTAAAGGGTATGGAGAACCACTATGTGTAACGCATCATTACTCTGAGTTTAATGAATCAGGTGATTATTTTGCAAACTCGTTTACGAATTTATTTAAAGTATATTTAATTAACTTAAGAGAGACTGGGGATTCAGAAAAATCACATGAACCTTATGAAATAAGCATGCTAGAAACAATTTTTGATTTAGAAGGAATTCGAAAATCACTAGGCTATACATCATGGAGTTTTGCTGGACATTCGACTGGCGGAATGCTTGGAATCATTTATGGTATCTATTTTTCAAATTCATTAAACAATAATTTAATTGTAGGTGCTGCAGCTAGAGATTACACGACTTTCTCGAATAACTGTATCTATAATAAAAACCATCCTCAGTATAAAAAAATGCAAAATCTATTGGAAAAATTAAAGAGTAATCTATCCAAATCTGAAAGAGAGGATCTTTCAATTGAACGAACAAAATTATCTTTACTTAAACCAGAATTATATGACGAATATTTTAATTTACCAATTCATAAAAAAATCTCAGCAATTCGGTTAAATTATTTTAGCCGAGAATTACAAATCTATGATGTTACGAAGAAATTAGGGCTAATTAGTTGTTCAACGTTAATTATTTGTGGAAAATACGATGTACAATGTCCATTAGAATTTTCAGAAGAAATTGCTACAAATGTTCCTAATTCAAAATTAGTCATCTTTGATGAGAGTAATCATTATCCTTTTTTAGAGGAGAAAAAAAGATTTATCGAAGTAGTAAGTCAATTTGTTAATAAAACTCAATTTTCTAATTATCAACAATAAGTTTGGAGTTGAATATGACAATGATTTATAGAAAAAAAACATATAAAATCGATCCAAGTAAATACGAGTTGTTCAATGAGTTTTTTCATACCTATTTATATCCCAATCAAATTAAAAACGGATCAACACTGATTGGAAGATGGGTAAATGAATCAAGAGATAAAATAGAGGCAATATGGGAGTATGAAAATATAGAACAATATGAAATGATAGAAGAAAAAATAAAAGAATCTGAGCTTCATCAAAAAGCAAAAAAGAGAAGAGGAGAAATAGGAGAGCTTTTTAAAGAAAGTGAGCAAGAATTTTTAACCTCTACTTCCCCAATTGGGACATATGATTCTCCTAAACAAATACTTTCTGTTTGTACCCGAGAACGAATTTAATGGAAGCGTCGAATTGATGGATATTCCTAGCATACAATAGAGAATTTCGAAACAAGAAAAAGAGCCCTAGGTTATAGCTTCTAAATTATGAATGTCTGATTTATAGCCATTTTAGAAAAGAAAGTAAGTTGGAGGATAAGGATTTGTTAACACTCTATTTAACTAGACATGGAGAAACACAGTGGAATATTGAAAATCGTTTACAAGGCTCGAAAGATTCCGAACTTACTTCTAAAGGAATTGAGGATGCAAAACGATTAAGTAATATGCTATCTGAAGTATCATTTAATAAAATTTATACTAGTTCGAGTAAAAGGGCTGTAACGACAGCTAATTTATTAAGGAATAATTTGATTACCCCAATAATTGAAGTGGATGGTTTAAAAGAAATTAACTTTGGAGATTGGGAGGGGAAAACAAAATTTGAAATAAATGAAAGATCAAAAAAAGAATTTTCATCACTTTGGGATTCGCCGCATTTATATGATCATAGTCCACATAGTGGGGAAAGTTTAATCGCATTAAGATATAGAATTGCAAATGTTATACAAAACATCTTAAATTCGAACGAAGAAGGTAATCTATTAATTGTTACCCATGCAGTTGTTTTGGCGACTATCGTTGCTTATTTTAAACAATCACCACTTGAAAATTTATGGGACTTACCATTTGTTCATGGAACAAGTTTAACAATCATAAATGTTGATCAAGAAAAAAGATTAATAGATTTTAGTTTACTTTGCGACATAAGTCATTTGGATATTACATGAAACTTACCTTTACATTGTACTGCCCCGTAAATGTTAGAAACCACCTAACAAATACGGGGTGTTTTTATGTCAAAATATTTTCCGGTAGAAATGATACAAATTTTTGAGCTGATTGTTAGTTGAATTGATTAACAGACTGATCATTCTTATTGTACTTGTATACTTCTTGGTCAATAACTTTAATTAAAAGAATCATCACCAAAACAAATATGACATCTAGAAAATAAATTAAGATGTTTAAATACGTCTGTTGTAGCATCAGACCTAACATTGCTCCCATCATACCACCCATAATCCCTGCAGTTATTCCTTCTAATGTAGCCATTAAAGAAAAAGGTTTACCCGTTAATATGCCACAAAAGATTCCAATTGAAATTGAAATAATTGTTGGTATGGCTAAATCTGTATCTCGTAAGATAATTCCACAGATCGTTCCAATTGTAACACTTGTCATCATTGCATTTGTCATACTAATCATTTTTCCAACAGTGCAAGAAAGTTTTTCCTTTTTTCTATTTGAAATGATGATGACATATGATGAAAGTAGAAGATATAAAACAATGCTAGACCATTCTAACATTATTAGTTTACTCCTTCCTGAGCTAATTTCTTGATGAAAAATAAATTGGTAACCGTTCAATTATATGTAGAATTAGGTTACATATATGAATTATTAAAAATGAAATTTCTTTTTCTTATAATCCAAACATCGTATTTATTAGTGTTTTTTATAAAGAGAGGGTGGTTAAATGAGGAAATTACATTACTTGTCTTTTTTTATTATATGTATTGCACTAACATGTATGGGTTGTGGGAAAAAGGAAGAAATTCAATCAAGTCCATTTTTAGACAATATCAAATTAACATTACATGAAAAACAATCAACCTTTAAAAATCATACTCATATTTACATTGTTAATTTAGTAAATAAAAACGGTGAAAGTGTAGATGTTGATTCGATTAATTTAAAAATGGAAATGAAAAGCATGAATCATCATGTAAAAGAGGAAATGAACAAAATTAAAAAAGGGGAATACGAAGTAAAATTAGAACTTCCTATGGAAGGGACATGGAGTAAACAAATCATATTAAAAGAAGGAAATAAAGAACGGAAAATATTTAGGAAATGAAAAGGAACTTCAAATGAAGTTCCTTTAAAATGCGCTATTAAGATGTCATTCGTATTGTGCGGATAAAAAATTTTCAATAAATATTAATGATGGGTCTCCTGGAGTTCGTTAACTTCGCCAATTGATCTGAACTTTGAATAACGGTGTTCAATTAGCTCTTCAGGATTCAGCAGTAATAGTTCTTTTAACGATGTTTCGATTGCAAGTGCGATCGATTTTGCTTGTGTTACAAGGTCATTATGTGCTCCACCTTTTACTTCTGGAATTAATGTATCAATGACGTTTAATTCCTTTAAATCGTTCCCTGTTATTTTAAGTGATTCAGCTGCTTTTGAGGCTTTACTTGAATCCTTCCATAGGATTGAAGCTGCACCTTCTGGAGAAATAACAGAGTACCATGTATTTTCTAACATGTGTATGTGGTTACTTACACTGATTCCAAGTGCTCCGCCACTTGCTCCTTCACCAATAACGATCGAAATTAAAGGAACTTTCAGACCAGCCATTTCAAGTAAGTTTCGAGCAATTGCTTCAGATATACCTCGTTCTTCAGATTCTTTACCTGGATAAGCACCTGGAGTATCAATAAATGTAATAATAGGACGGTTAAATTTTTCAGCTTGTTTCATTAATCGTAATGCTTTTCTGTAACCTTCTGGATGAGGCATTCCAAAGTTTCGTTCAATATTTTCTTTCGTATTTCTTCCTTTTTGCTGACCGATAACGGTAACAGGTAATCCATTAAAGGAAGCGATCCCACCTATCATTGCTTTATCATCGCCAAATAACCGATCACCGTGTAGTTCAATGAAATCTGTGAAAATATGAGAGATGTATTCAAGACTTGTCGGACGATCTTTATGTCTTGCGATTTGAACACGATCCCAAGGTGACAAATTATCATAAATTGACTTTTCAACCGTTAACAAACGCTCTTGTAATTTTTTTATTTCTGAAGATAGATCGAGGTTGTTGTCTTTCGATAATTGTTCTAAGTCTTCAATTTGTTTTCTTAATTCTATAATAGGTTTTTCAAAATTCGAATTCATTTTGTAGTCTCCTAGTAAAAAAATAATGTTTTAATGATTGATATTAGATAATCAATTAGTTTATCTGAGTAAAAATACATTCCCTCTATTATATCAAATAAGTGGTTTTTGAAATAGATGCCTTTTTTGTACGAGAAATTCGAGGATTCGATTTAATTAGATTTGAATTATAATGCAAAAATCCTCCACATTAAGTGGAGGATAGTATTCATATTCAGGTTGTATTTTTAATTAATGTAGAGGAATCGGTAATGATTCAACAAGTTGAGATAAAAACACAAAGTTTGCCTCTTGTTTGATTCTTGGTATGTATTTTTTAATCATAGTAGAAGTAATTTCACCAGGTTCACCTACATGACCAATCGCAATCATGTTTGGTTCTATTTTTACTTTTTCTAATAATAATCTACTTTGTTTTTCTATATGATTTTGGGTATATAAATCATCAAAAAATAATTTGTTTTCAATAACCGGTACACTAAGTTCATTTGCAATTTTAGATACTATACTTGAGTAATTCGTTTTACTATCGAGGAAAAATAATCCACGTTCTTTGCAAACAGTTAATACGATACGCATAACTCGCTCATCTGAAGTTGCTTTTGATCCCATATGGTTATTCATCCCAATTGCGTATGGTACATCATCAATTGCCGCTAATACACGTTTTCGAATTTCTTTATCGCT
This sequence comes from Gottfriedia luciferensis, assembly GCF_002156865.1. Taxonomy (GTDB): domain Bacteria; phylum Bacillota; class Bacilli; order Bacillales; family Bacillaceae_G; genus Gottfriedia; species Gottfriedia luciferensis. The sequence continues at coordinate 11,237 of NZ_NCTA01000061.1, forward strand.
TAAATTAGTTGTGATGGCATTTGGACCAAGCCAACTTGCTTTACCGCGTTTTGGCTCCATTGGTAAATGAATGATAACTTCATATCCTTTTTCATGAGCGGTTGTAGCATCTTTTTTTGTCGATGGTAAAAATGGCATAACAGCAATTGTGAGCGGTATTGGTAAAGAGAGCATTTGTTCAGTACCTTTCATATTATTACCAAAATCATCAATCACAATAGCAACCTTGTGATTTTCTTGGGCAAAAACTGTAGAGAAAGCTGTTGAAAGAACTACAAATAATGTAATTATAGAGGTAATCCAATGCTTCATACGTAATTCTCCTTTGCAATATAACAATTCAATACTATTTTCTGTGTTTCTAGCGAAAATAACCGTATAAATTAATAAATCGTTTATTGCTTTTTCTTAGAGAATGAGAAATTTAGGTAGGTTTCTGCGCTACTTATTTTTAGATGATTTAACTTAAACACATGTCACTTTGATTAGTTGATGGATATATTATTCAAAAAAAGAGTGAGACTGTAGGGTTCTCACTTGTTTTGTTACACATCATCTTCATTTTCTGTTACATTTGCTGTTTTCTTTTCAATTTCTTCTAATTGGATTTTTAGCTCAGTCATTTTTACTTGGAAATCATCAATTGCATTCGACAAAACTTTAATTAACTCCTTTTGGGATTCTTTCATGATTTCTTCTTTATTTTCTATTCCGTCTTTTTGAATTTTCCGTTTTACTTGTAATTTTACTAGTATAGATTTCATTTTTATCATACTTAATATTTCATTAATGATGGATAACATATTTATTTCAAATAACTTTTCTATTTTTCTTGTTGGAGTTAATTCTTTTTTTATGTTCGTTTGTGAATTATTTTGTGTTTGATTTGTTTCTTCTAAACTCAAATAAAAACACCTCCTGCGGGACAAGTAGTTATATCAATTTATGCAAGGAATGTCTAAAGGTTCTACAAAATTAACGGAATAATTACCTTTAAAGATGAATTTGATAAAATATAGAAAAATAGTATAGAGTTAGTCTAAATTAAACAATTTTGTAATTCATTGAAAGAAAAATATAAAAAGGAAAATGTAATCGTTTGTTTAATAAAGATTAAATAAGAAAAAATATGTCATTTGAGGTGATTTTCATGAGGGTTACTCTGGAATTAATAAGAATTATACTTATAATCGGAATCATTGGAGCAATCTTAGGAGCATTTATTCAAACAGTATATTTCTCCATAGGTGTAAATGTAGATCGATTTGGTTGGATTGCTTTTCTTGCGATCATCATTCTGTTGTTTGTTCTTTATCGAAATAAATTGCAATTTGGTGGGTGGTACAATGGAAAGGGGAAAGTAAAGTTATCTAAAAAAGTCACTAATTTCCTTGTATTTTTCGCTACTTCTTTATTAATCATCCTTCCGTTTGTAAGTTACTACTTTCAATAACTCATTCGTATTTAGAAAATTAAAAAATCGATTGTTGGATTTTTTGAGCGTGAACAATTACGTCACGTTTTTTTATTTTCATAGAAAATCTGCTTAATTGTTTTGAATAAGAAAGGAAGTTAATTTAGAAGAATTTTTAGCTAATTTACATACATTAATAAAAAAACTTTTTGCCCCCGTATCTTTTAAACTAATTGAAACGTTTATTAGGTAGAGAGTGTGAAAAAGGAGTGAACAAGAATGTCTAGTAAGTTCAGCTTGCACAGCTTAGAGGATGGAAAGCAAAATGAAAGTTATAATGAACTTTATTGGAAAGAGTATTATCATAAATTAAAGCGCTATTGTCATTTTCTTGCCCAAAATGAATGGGATGGTGATGATATTGCACAGGAAGCCTTTATAAAAGCAATCAAATACTATGAAGCTGAAAAGTTGAACTCAGCATTATTGAATAAAATTGCATACAATTATTGGATCGATGTGATTCGGAAAAGAAATGGTGAAAATATTATTTCTGATGATGAATTATCCAAAATTGCGGTAACTGACCAAACAGATAACAAAATCAATAGTGTAGAGCTTTTACTTAAGTATTTTACTCCAAAACAAGCGGTTATCTTTTTCCTTAGAGAAGCATTTCAATATCGATTTAAGGAGATCGCAACCATTTTAGAAACGACAGAAATGGCGATTAAATCTAGCCTACATCGCGCAAAAAAGAGACTTGAAAAAACAAATGATGAAGAGCAATTACTTTCTGTAGAAAATTTCTGGAATGAAGAAGAACGTGAAAAACTTGAGGAACTTTTTTATGTAGCATTAGAATTACAGGACCCTAATGTCCTTATTCAGGCTATACCTTCATTAAATAGTATTGTTGAGACTCCAAAAATGTTTTTCAATAAATTCCAATCTCGAACTCAAACTCCTTCAAGCACTCTCTGTATGGCAGCATAGCCAATTCATGCCTTTAAGGAGGATTTCAAAATGAGTACAATACCATATGTAATTGAACAATCTAACCGTGGTGAGCGTTCTTATGATATTTATTCGCGATTGCTAAAAGATAGGATTATTATCATTGGCGATGAAATTAATGATCATGTAGCAAACAGTGTGGTAGCACAATTATTATTTTTGGCTGCTGATAATCCAGATCAAGAAATTTCACTCTATATTAATAGTCCTGGTGGATCGACTTCTGCAGGATTTGCAATTTTTGATACGATGCAATACATTAAGCCTGATGTTAGAACGATCTGTACAGGGATGGCTGCATCTTTTGGCGCAATGCTATTACTAGCTGGGACGAAAGGTAAGCGATATGCGCTACCAAACAGTGAAATTATGATCCATCAGCCACTCGGAGGCGCAAAAGGTCAGGCTACGGAAATCGAAATCTCTGCACGTCGAATACTAAAATTACGAGAACATATTAATCAAATTATTGCCGATCGAACAGGACAGACGGTTGAAAAAGTTAGCTTGGATACAGATCGAGACTATTTCATGAGCGCAGAAGAAGCAAAAGAATATGGAATTATTGATGAGATTCTCTATCCAAAAAACTAAGTTTTTCGAACTATTGAATATTCATTATCAAATTAAAACCCCTTCACTCGTAGAAGGGGTTTTTAGCTTGTAGATAAAGTCCTATTTATCTGATTTTCAGACTGATTGAAAACGCTTGT
>NZ_NCTA01000062.1 GCF_002156865.1 Gottfriedia luciferensis
TGCCGAGGAGGCTCAGGTTTCGCCCCATGGAAAGCGAGCACCTGTAGTGGAAATTAACATCACTCAACTTCCTTTACGAAAATTTGGAAATTAGCTACAAGATTATTTTTCAATAACTAGAAAACGACTTTCAAAGAATTGAAAGTCGTTTTTTATTTAATTCAATAAATGTCTATTCATTTTTTTGATGCAATGGTCGGTAAATAGATTTTACGAATTTATGTTTAAGATAGGGAAGGATTTTTTTTCTGCGATTCACTAATCTACCTACAATTGCCTTTTTGTCTTCTTTTGATACTAACCAATCGTCAGGAATTAATTCTACAATTTCTTCTAATAAGAGAACTGGGATTCTTTGGATGATCTCCAATTGTTCGTTAAACTCTTCTTCGCTCATAATAAATTGAGACATGAATAGATGAGTTGAGCTTTTCATTATTTTTTGTGGCAAAGTTTCTAATTCTGAAACTAACCAGCTGTAGGAACCAAAAGCTTCTGCATGGTCAATAATCCACAGTTTAAATCTATTCAATTCTTCTTCTAATAGCAATATATTCTTTCTAGTACGATCTCCATTGCAAAGCCAATAGTCAAATAAGATGATACCTGCTAACGTTTCGTGATTAACGATACATGAAACAGAAGAAACTTGGTGTCCGCTTAATGTCTCAGGTACATATAAGGAAGCAAATTGGAATTTTGAATTTTTAATTTCATCAAGTTCAACTTCTGGAATTGCTTTTGAAAATTCCTCAGGAATTTGGACGATCAGAGCGTAGGGTACAGGTAAATCTAGAAACCTTGCAATGCAATAGGCAATCCATTCATTTGGTAAAGTTTTCTCGAATCCGGAGCGGAAATATTTAACAACATAATCTCTGCCGTCACTAAAAGTAATTAAATGTGCGTTTGATTTACCTTCAAGTTTTTTTATATAAGAAACTGGTTCAATCATTTTGCATCACTCCACCTGTATTACTCTCGCCGATCTTTTGAAGATATTCTCGATAAATATCGGCCACTTTATGAATTGCAAAATTTTGTGCAACGTGTTCTGTTGCATTTTGTGAGAGTCTTTGATGAAGTTTTTGATTATCAACGATTGAATAAATGTTTTTAACAGCATCTTGTACATCATGTCCTCTAAATAGCATACCGGTTTCGCCTTGGATGACTATTTCAGAAATCGGCATAATATTGGATGCGACTACAGGTACACCACAAGCCATTGATTCAATGAAAGTATTGCCGAATGACTCTACTTTTGTTGTAGCTAAAGTACAACCCCCTGATTGAAGAACTTTTGCATAAACATGAGGCATCTGTTGATATGGAATGACAGGAAACCATTTGATAATATCAGACAGGTCCTCTTCTTTCCATTTCAATGCAAAATCTTCTCTTTGCACACTTTGAGCTCCTCCAATTAACCATATTTCAATATCTGACCGTTGACTTTTTATTAATTTTGCAACTTCTACTAACATTGGCCAGTTTTTTCTTTTATCAACTCTACCAATCCAGCAAACTATTTTTTTATCGTTTGGAAGGATTGGATTATTTGAATAAGCTATTTCTTCTGAAGTTAATGGATGGAAAAATGTGGTGTCGACACCATTGTAGATTACTTTAATGGGGATATTATCCGTCAAAATCGAAACTAATCGTTTTTGATAATTCGATGGGACAATGATAGAAAGGGGATTAATGGTTCTAAATTTTTTTAAATGAGGCTGTAATTTTATTAGCTCGGGCGTACGAGCTTCTACAATTACTGGACCTTTATAATTAGCTTTCCTTAGCCATTTATACGCTGCTCCAGTATCCACTACAATGATTGTGTCATAAGCATTATTTTTAATAATACCAATTATTTCGTTTTCGTCCCTCGTTAAATAGACAGGTGCAACATCTTCCATTATGTGTAATCCGCCATGATCGGTTGTATATAGAAACTCAGTTTGAATACCAAATTTTTTAAAATAAATTGAACGATTCCTCCAGCCGGCATTTACTCCTCCAACTGTTAAGAGACGCCAAATTACGAGAACTTTCAAATTTTCCCCTCCTTAGTATTAGTATACAAATAATCGCTTTGTCATTTTATTTAAGACTTTACTGTATACTATTTTCTGCCGTTTAACCTGATCAAAAGTTTTGAATAGTAGTCCTATTTTAGTTAATTCAAAATGGGGTAAATTGTATGTGCAAGTAACTAATAAAGCAAAATTTATATTCGATCTGTCATTATAGAATTCATCTACTTCTGTCATCAAAGTAACAGAACTTATTTCTCATGGATTTAGGCTGTAAAATTTACTACCAATGAGCGTGTAGATATGATAATGTAATGAATAAGAAGTATTTACTTCGATATTATTATGAAGTGAAGGGAAAACTTCATAACTGAAAGGACCTAACGATGGATCGATTAAATTTTACATTACTAATAAAAGAAAAGTTCTCACAGCTTTCACCAGGTCAAAAAAAAGTAGCTACATATATGGTTGAACATCTAGAAGAATGTGCATTTAAAACAGCATATCAAATTGGAAAAAAAGCTGAAGTAAGTGAAACAACAGTCATACGACTTTCATATGCACTAGGATATGAAGGCTTTAGCGATATGCTGTTAAGTGTGCAAAATCAAATTCTTCATTTAAACAAATTAGATTATTTAAATGAGAAAAAAGAAATGACTAGCGCAGACGAAAATAGCACTTTTTCAAAGATCATTGAAAATGAAGTCAATATTTTAAGAAACTTATTAGAACCATCAAATATCAAGGAAATAGCAAAAGCCGTCGAAGCGTTAATGCAAGCTGATCAAGTATTAATCGTCGGACATCGAGTATCCCAAATAGCAGCTTCTTGGTTTGCAAATACATTAAGTTCGATTAGAGGAAATGTAGTGAACTGTTCTTTGACAGGAGATTTTTATGAAAAATTTTGTAATTTAACAGATAAATCTGTTGTTGTGGCATTTTCTTTTCCGCGATATGCCAAAGAAACACTAACTATTGCTGAATGTACGAAAGATAATGATGTACGTTTAATTTCAGTTACTGACAGATTACTATCACCGATTGGAAGGATTGCGGATATTGTTCTAACAACAGAAGAAAATGTAGAAAGTGGTTCAAATTCCATTGCATCCGTAATTAGTTTACTAAATTTAGTCATTGCCGGTATGTTTGAAAAAGATCAAAAACGAATTCAAATCTATCAACAAAAATTAGAAAAAATTTATTCAACTTACGAAGTGTTTATTGAGTAGAAAATAATTGTTAGGAGCCCATGATATGAATCCACATATTTATCTAGATCAAAATAAGGATAACATTTTAAAAACTTATCAAGATTTACATTCACTAGCAGAACCGAGCTGGCATGAAGAAAAAACGGCTACCTATTTAAAAAAACGTCTGCTTTTAGCTGGATTAGCTGTAAAAACTTTCCCAATGCATCATGGATTTATTGCTGAAATAGAAGGGATAGAGAAGACTGTAGTAGCACTGAGAGCTGATATGGATGCACTAGTTCAAGAAGTCGATGGAGTCGTAAAAGCAAATCACTCTTGTGGTCATGATGCTCATAGCACGATGGTTTTATATGCAGCATTGGCAATTGCAGAAAGTGGTATAAAACCAAAACATACGATTCGTTTTATCTTTCAACCTGCTGAAGAAAAAGGTGAAGGTGCACTACAAATGATGGAAGATGGCGCATTAGAAGATGTTATTTTATTATTTGGAGTACACTTAAGACCTGTAATAGAAGTACCGTTTCAAAAAGCTTCCCCTGTTATCATTCATGGATCAGCTGAAACAATTAAAGGAGTGATCAGAGGTGTTCAAGCTCACGCATCAAGGCCAAAAGAGGGGATCAATGCAATTGAAGTAGCTGCAGATATTGTTTATAAGTTAAAGCGTTTAAATTTAAAAACTGATGTTCCATACTCAATTAAAATGACTCAACTTCAAACTGAGAATGAAGCTTCAAATACAATTCCTGAAACAGTAAAATTTTCACTTGATGTAAGAGCACAAACAAATGAAGTCATGAATCTGTTAAATGATCATGCAAAAGAAATTTTTGAAGAAACAATGATGGAAACTAAAGCGAAAATTTCATGGTCAATGGAAGAATTTGTACCAGCAGCTATTTTGAATGATCACGCAATGAAAATGACTGAAACAGCTATTGCTGACATTATTGGTAGAGAAAATGTGGTACCTATATGTATTTCTAATGGTGGTGAGGATTTTCATTTTTATACAAGCAAGTACCCTCACATTTCGGCTACTATGGTTGGATTAGGATGCGGGCTAACACCGGGGTTACATCATCCTCATATGAAATTCAATTTGGAAGCACTACAATATGGTACGAAAATTTTAACTCAAACAGTTTTAATTGCATCTGAAGAATAAATGATATCAATGTGAGGTGGAAAAATGCTAAACAAAATGAATCATAGTGATGTTACAAATGGAATTACAATCCGTTCTCTCCATTCAATCGAAGAAATGGATGAGGTTCGATTACTAGAATCAAAAATATGGGGGATGGAGGACTCGATTCCAACGCATCAAACAATTACTGCTGCAAAGAATGGTGGTTTAGTATTAGGAGCGTATTTTGAAGGGAAAATGATTGGTTTTCAATATAGTTTTCCTGGATTTGATGGACAATCTATTTATCTTTGTTCACATATGCTAGGAATCGATCAAGAGTATCGTAATAAAGGTGTTGGCAAATTGCTTAAAATTGCACAACAAGAAGAAGCACTTAAACTTGGATATGATCTAATAACTTGGACATATGATCCATTAGAAACTGCAAATGGGTACTTAAATATTTCTAAACTAGGGGGAGTATGTAGTACGTATATCGAAAACTGCTATGGAGAAATGGAAGATTTATTAAATAGTGGAATTCCATCTGATCGTTTCCTAGTTGAATGGCATATTGCCAAAGAAAAAGAGCATAACCCATTTGAAGAAATTGAATTAAGTGAGGCCATTAATCGTTCACTAATAGGTTGGGAAGAAAATAACGAAGGTTTACCTATTCCAATCATTAAAAATTCAATTTTAAAGAATGAATTTACGTATGTAGCAGTTCCAAAAGACTTTCGAACAATAAGAGAAGTGAACATCGATGTAGCAAGAGAATGGCGAATGTCTACTAGAGAAATTTTCAAAAAGTTATTTCAAAGTGGATGGCAGGTTAATGGATTTCTTAAAAACAAGCAATCTGATTTACCAGTCCATTTTTATGTACTAAAAAAATAGCACATTCGATTGTCTAAAAGATAAAGGGGAGTTAGAAAATGAAAATAAAACAAGTTATTTTACGACATATGAAACTGGATTTATTACACCCATTTACAACTAGCTTTGGAACTGAATACGACCGAGATTTTATTTTAGTTGAAGCAATTAGTGATGATGGCATTTCAGGCTGGGCAGAATCTGTTGCCATGATTGATCCATTATATAATGAAGAGACAGTTAAAACGAATTGGCATATTCTTGAAGATTATTTAATTCCAATTGTATTAAATAACGAAATTCATCATCCAGACGAACTTTCTGAAAAGCTTTTTTCTCATATTAAAGGAAATTACATGGCTAAATCTGCAATAGAAGGCGCTATTTGGGATATCTATGCTAAACAAGAAAATAAGTCGCTTTCAAATGCAATTGGTGGAACTAAGAAGGAAATTGAAGTAGGTGTAAGTATTGGTATTCAGGATTCAATTGACTCAACAATTAATATTATTGAAAACCGTCTTGCAGAAGGTTACAAGCGATTCAAATTGAAAATTAAGCCAGGTTGGGATCTTGAATTAATTGATAAAGTACGAAAAGTATATCCGAATATCCCATTAATGGCAGATGCAAATTCAGCTTATACATTATCTGATATGGATCAATTAATCGCATTAGATGACTATAATTTAATGATGATCGAACAACCCCTTGCATACAACGATATTATTGATCACGCAGATCTACAGGCGCGAATGAATACACCAATTTGTTTAGATGAAAGTATTCACTCATTAGAGGACGCTAGAAAAGCGTTAAAACTAGGAAGCTGTAAAATTATTAATATTAAAATAGGTCGTGTAGGTGGAATTACACAGTCGAAAAAAATACATGATTTATGCCAAGAAGAAGGAATTCCATTATGGTGTGGAGGAATGCTAGAATCAGGTATTGGTAGAGCACACAATATTGCCATTACATCGCTACCAAACTTCATCTTACCTGGAGATACTGCAGCATCATCATTATACTGGGCAGAGGACATCATAGAACCGGAAGTAATTGTCGAAAATGGTATGATCACAGTACCAGATAAACCAGGAATTGGATACGAGCCCCACATGAAAAATATTGAAAAATATACAAATTGGAGCAAGGTATATAAGAACTGAGAGAATTGAATTGAAAATGAAAAAACACAAACCAATATGATAGTTTGTGTTTTTTTCTTATTCCTTAAATCCTTATTCCTTGATCTTACGATTATTCTTTTCCTTAAACTTCCTTACTTGCTCTTCGTACATTTCAATTTCTTTTAATTCATTATTTCCATATCTCACAGAATCGTATGCATTAACTAACTCATCTGCATTTGTAAATTGAATTCGGTGCAGCCATTCTTTTAAAGTTTCGTTTGGTAGTCTGCCCATCCTATTTTTTAATGCGTATTTTTGAAGTTGAAAAATGAGTTTTCTAATTTGTTCCGACGGAGCTTTTTGATTAAAGAAACGTTTTTTTCTTATTAAAGTCTTAGGAATCGAAGAAATCTCAGTCTCTATTTTTTGTTGGTTAGTCTGTTTTTCAATTTTAAATCCTGTAAGTTTTCTTATGATAAGCCAAACAATGATTAAAGCAATGATTAGTAATAAAACCCAAGCCCAAGAAGGAATAGAGTCTAAAATAAAATGTTTATTTGGAGCATATTGATTCATCTCATTTTTAGCATTTGAAGCATCTTTAGGACCAAGCTGCTTTGGTTTAAGCTCTATGCGATCAATCGAATTAAATAAAGGTGTACCTAAAAATCCGACTATGTTAATCATACCATTTAGTAACTTAAAACATACCCATTTAATAGAAGGTAAAATTAATGTAATGATACCAGTCAATATAACAGCGATTGATATTGTCCCAATTATGCCTTTTATATTATTAATCGAATGAAGATTGACAGCTTGCTGTAAAAATCTCCCTAAACTATACAAGACTGTAAAAATGATTAATAAACCGTAAACCAAATTCATATTTAAAAAATGAGAGGTCCATCCAACAAAAAAAAGTAGAAAACTACTACAGTAAAATAGAATTGGTAAATTATTTCGTTCTTCTAACCATAAAGAAGAGTCCTTAAGAAAAGCTTCAATTCGAAAAAAAATAAAACTCCCACATAAAATAGATGAAAATGAGCTTAGCCCAAGTGTAAACCCAACTAATCCACAAATAATGGCAGCAAAGAACGGAATCGCCCTAGAAATTTGTTGCTTTTGTAGAGAGAAATATAAAAAAAGATTGCCAATCATCATTACGCAAATAATAGCCAATGTTGACGGAAGATGATTTGTAGGTTCATAAATTAATAGAAGGATTAAATATAAATACAGGCATTCCAATGAAAAGAAATAGTTTGGCAGTAGTCGTAAAATCATATCATGATCCTTTCAATTAAATTATGTCGAAAGTGGAACAAGCTTTGGACTTTCTATATCATCAAGTAGATAATAGATTCTTTGACCGCGTTTTTGCATTTGAGCAATATATCGATCACCATGTTTTCCGTATGGTCCACACAAAATTACAACAGGAGATTTTCGTTGTTGTTTTTCTACAAAATATAATAATTTATTAATTGGCTGAGTCATTCTTTCACGGTTTAAACGGGCGAGAATATCATAAGTTTTACTTAATTGTGATTTCCCTCCACCGATAGGTAAATGATAGACTGGAACGCCATTTTCCATATTTAAATTCAGAAATATTTCATAGTTAATATTATGTTCTGCTGCATATTTAACAATAAAAGCTAAATTACTTGCAATTGATTCAATATTTTCAATTACGCTCATTTGATAATTTGAATGGCGTGTATCTTGTAGATTAATAATAAATGTCCAAGAATAATCAGCAGTTCGTTCATATATTTTTGTTTGAAGTACTTGAGTCTTCGCACTCGCTTTCCAGTGAATTCGATGAAATGGATCGGAATAAACATAGTCTCTCGTTCCAATCGGAGCTAGAAAGTCTTCGAATATACTAGTTGTATTAACGAAACTACCATATGAATTAGTAGAAATTAACTGTTCGATTTGAGGGACCGGAATTAAATTAGGGTAAATGATGATTTCTTTTTGTAAGATGGGTTTATAACTCAATCTTACATATCCTAAGCCAAAGAAATTAGAAATGTTCAACTCAAATTCTTTTACTCTAGTGACACCCCTTTTCGATGCTAAAAGGGGAAGTGACAGTTGGATTGTTTCATTTCCTTTCAACTGAACTGGGATGATGAATTCTAAGCTTGAATCATTACGCAATGACTTAAATTGTTTTCCCTCAATAATCGGATCTAATTTTATTCGAATATTCGCATTAATAATCGGTAACCAATTATACTGTGAGATTTTTATCGGCAAAATGAATTGTTCTCCAACTGAAACACGGATTGGAGTTTTATCATTGTCTAATACTAGATGATCACCAATACGCTTTAAATAGTATCTACTCATTCCACAAATGATTAGTAAAAATGCACCCAAAAACATTAACAAATAGGAAGATACATAAAAGTTTATAACTAGAAAAATGATCCCAATGATGACAAGTATATCAAGTGAGTTTTTCCCGTGTATTTCTTTTGTCCAAATCATTTATAGACCCGCTCCAGCTTCTACGGGAACTTCAACTTGATTCAAAATCGACTCAATAATTTGTTTTGAATTTTTTTTCAGTGATGCTTCAAGTGTTAATACTAATCGATGTGATAGTATGAATACTGCAACATCTTTAACATCTTGAGGAGTGACATATTTTCGATCATTAATAAAAGCCTTTCCTTGTGTTGCTCTCATAAGTGCAAGTGTTCCTCGTGGGCTAATTCCCATTTGTATATCCTCATGATTTCGGGTTAAATGAATGATATTTAAAAGATAGTCTTCAACCTCATCTGAAATTTCAACGTTTTTAACTTGTTCTTTCATTTCAGTAATTTCTTCCAATGATAATACATTCTTTAAATTAGAGTATGGTAGATTTGTGCGATAGGATCTCATGATTCTTTTTTCTTCTTCAAATGTTGGATAATCCAGTTGTATTTGCATAAAGAATCGATCCATTTGGGCTTCAGGTAACGCAAAAGTTCCTTGCTGCGATTCAATTGGATTTTGGGTAGCGATAACGATAAAAGGGTTAGGTAGTGAAATCGTTTCTCCATCAATCGTTACTTGTCGTTCTTCCATTACTTCGAGTAAACTAGCCTGAGTTCTTGGTGTGGCACGGTTGATTTCATCAGCTAATAAAATATTCGTCATGACTGGTCCGATTCGAAGTTGAAAATCTTGTTCTTTTGGATGGAAAAATTGGATTCCAGTTACATCACTTGGTAACAAGTCAGGTGTAAATTGAATTCTCTTAAACGAACCATTCATTGTTTTCGCAAAACTTTTTGCTAATTGTGTTTTTCCCGTACCAGGAACACTTTCCAATAAGATGTGTCCATTATTAATAAGAGCGATGAAAATCATTTCAACAACATCATCTTTACCGATTATTACATGACCTATTTCTCGTTTAAGCTGGAATAGTTTTTCTGATATATTCATATTTACTCTCCTTTGAATTTTATTACTCTAATCCTGATCGCCTCAATGTCTGAAATTTCAATATATAATGAGTGTAATTTTATTGTAATGGTTATTTACGAGTTAAGTCCAACAATTCTTAATTTTTGATAAATTATGTTAGTAAAAAAATAAAATTGTTTGATATTTTTTACTAAACAAGGTAAAATTTTTAATTGACTTTTAAAAAATGGATAATTAATCCAACTGCAAAAATTTTTCTATAAAAATTATTCAACTAGATTCTCATAATTGTAAATTTCAGTAGGTGAATCCATTTCGATCATTATTATTGGCTAGCAATAATAGTGGCAGGCGTCGGTTATTGCCACCAAAAAAATAGATAGAAACTCATAAAATCAACAATGATGATGAACTGAGCACTAAAAATATTGAATTATATAGTGGGGAGAAGTATATGAATAATCCTATAAATTGCGCAAGGTGTTTTAGCTTAACTGTTCAAAACGGTAAGAGTAAATTATGTCCAAAATGTCAAAAAGTAGATAATGCATGGCTAGAAATCGTTTTAGATTACTTAAGAAAAAGGGAAAATCGTACAGCGACGATTGTACAAGTTCTGAATGCTACGCTTGTAAATGAGGAATGGATTTATGAATGGGTAAAGCAGGGGAAGATTTTACAACGTCATTTTCCGAACATTGGACTGCCATGTCCGAAATGCGGTGAAAATTTAACAGATGGAGTCTCCGTATGTTCAAATTGCAAAGGAAAATTAGTAAAAGATTTTGAAACGGTCAAACTAGAAGATTCACATTCAGTCAAGAATACAGTAACGTATCTCAAAAACCATGATTAAATAATATACAATTTTGCAAACAGAGTTTATTATAACTCTGTTTTTTTGCATTTAAGAAAAGGTAAGTCAGGTAAGACAGTGAAAGTAGTAGAAAGAATAGGTCAGGAAATCTTATATAATATCAATAAAATTCTCTGAAGTCTTTTAATCTCTTTTTCCTTCTCTTTGTTTCTGCTTTTTTTATTGAGTTTTGGTTATTTCTTCCATTAATTAAAAGGTTTTAAAAATTCTAAATTAACAGTTAAATACTATTCTAAAATTACATCTTAAATATTTAGAAAATTTGCCGATAAAATTTTAGTAAATACACATGGGGTTTTTTATAAGTGGGGGGAATATAGATGAACTGGTCAATCGGTCGGAAATTAACATTATCTTTTTTAGTTATCATGTTAATAATCGTTTTTTTAAGTGTTTTTTCAATATCTAGTAGTAATAGATTAAACAATAACACTAAACAAATAAGTAATGAGGTATTACCAAAGGTTGAAGCGATTGGGGAAATTAACTACATTGCGGAACATATTTTTAGTACGACTCAAAAGCATATTTTAAATGAAGATCCATCCTATAAAAAACAATATCAATTAATACTAGAAGGACAGTATCAATTAATCGATAAAGCATTCGTTAACTATAAAAAATTATTAAAAACAAAAAAAGAACTAAAACTATATAATAGTTTACATAGAGAATGGCAGGATTATGTAAATAAAAATACTGAAATCCTCGAGTATAGTAATAAATTAGAAACTAAAAACGCTCTTTTCTCAACATTTAGTGGAACAGCGTTATTTGATAAAATGCACACAGATTTAGAAGCATTAATTAAAATGCATAAACAAGAAGCTGCTAAATTAAAAGATAGTAGTAATAAAGAATTTTTAAATGTTTTCTATATGACAATCATAAGCGTAGTTGCTGCAGTTTTATTAACAGTAATTATTGCTTGGGTATTAATCCGATTTATTCGAAAACCGCTTACAAGATTATCAGCTCAAGTAAAAGAAGTTGCAAATGGCAATTTAGCATTAGATCCAATTATGATTAAAAATAAAGATGAAATTGGAGAATTAGCTAATAATTTTAATAGTATGGCTGCTAATTTAAAAGAGTTAATAGAAAATGTAATCAATAACTCTCAATTAGTTGCTGCAACTTCAGAGGAATTATCTGCAAGTGCAGAGGAAACGAGCAGAGCTTCAGAGCAAATTACAAGCTCAATTGTTAATATTGCTGAGGGTGCTGAAAAACAAGAAAAAAGTAGTCACGAAGCTTTCAATGTTGTAAAAGAAATTTCAACAGGAATGGATCAAGCGGCTGTTTCAATTCAAACTGTTGCCGAAAATTCACTATCAACGTCAGAAAAAGCAATTAATGGAAATAAAGTATTAGAAAAAACAGTAAACCAAATGAATATGATTCATAACACTGTAGTTAATACTTCTTCAATCGTAAACTCTTTAGGTGACAAATCCGATGAAATCGGTAAAATCGTTACGATCATAACTGAGATTTCTGAACAAACAAATCTGTTAGCATTAAATGCGGCAATTGAAGCTGCCCGTGCAGGTGAACAAGGTAAAGGTTTTGCAGTAGTTGCAGATGAGGTTAAAAAATTAGCTGAACAGTCTAGAACAGCTGCAAAACAAATCTCTCAATTAGTAGGGGTTATTCAATCAGAGGTGAAAAAAGTTATTGTTTCAATCGATGAAGGTTCTACAGAAATTAAGAACGGAATAGATTTAGTAAGTGAGTCTGGTGAAAACTTTAATCAAATCGTAAAAATGATAGAAGAAGTTTCAGCTCAAACTCAAGAAGTGTCTGCGATATTTGAAGAGATTAATGCAAGCTCACAAAACATTATTCAAATTGTTGAATTGACATCAGAAATATCTTCGGATGCTTCAAGCCAATCACAAGGCGTAGCGGCAGCTGCAGAGCAACAGAATTCATCTATGCAGGAAATGTCAGCATCTGCTGATATATTAAGTAAAATGGCAGAAGAGTTACAAG
Source organism: Gottfriedia luciferensis (assembly GCF_002156865.1). Classification (GTDB taxonomy): domain Bacteria; phylum Bacillota; class Bacilli; order Bacillales; family Bacillaceae_G; genus Gottfriedia; species Gottfriedia luciferensis. Next base: position 12,726 of record NZ_NCTA01000062.1, read on the forward strand.
ATACGGTCAAAAACTTTAGGGTTTAAAAGAATAGACCAAATAATAGTAAATATGAAGCCACCCGATTTAGGGTGGTTTTGTTATACAGTAAAAAAGTATAAAATGGCGAGTTTTCTTTATTTTGAGTTTTTAATACAAGTTCTGCAATTTCCTTAAATCTACTTAACTTTGCATAATGATAGATTAATTTTATATATTAATGATATATCGATTATTTTGGGAGAAAAAATGTGCGAAAAATATTGATTGTATTACTAATCTGTTTATTAGCTTTAATGAGTGCCTGTACAAAAAATAATCATAAAGAAGTTAAATTAAAAGAAAATAAACCTAAACAGGTTAAAGAACAAAATTTACCTCCTGAAAAAACAAATCCGATTGTATCGAAAGTTACTGTAGGAGCTGTTGGAGATATTTTAATACATAATGAAGTTTATGAGGATGCTAGGCTACCAAATGGTGCTTATAATTTTAATAAAATGTTTGATGAAGTTAGGAAAACGATGGAAATGCCCGATATTCTTGTCGCTAATCAAGAAACGATGATTGGTGGTAAGGTGTATGGATTATCTACTTACCCTACCTTTAATAGTCCGTATGAAGTTGGAGATGCATTAAAAGGGGCTGGAGTAGATTTTGTAACGCTAGCAAACAATCATGCTCTTGATCGGGGTGAAAAAATAATACAAAGTGCTTTATCCCATTGGGACTCAATTCATATGCCCTATACAGGTGCGTTTAAATCGATAGCAGATCATGATCAAATCAGAGTACTGAATAAAAATAATATTCGATTTTCGTTTCTTGCTTATACTTTTGGTACAAATGGAATTCCCGTTCCAAAAGGAAAAGAATATTTAGTAAACATGATCGACCTCACAAAAATACGGAGAGATGTTGAAAAAGCTAAAGGGATATCTGATGTTGTCGTGGTAGCAATGCATTGGGGTACTGAATATGAACGATTTCCGAATAAAACCCAAATGAATCTTGCCAAACAATTGGCTGATTTGGGGGTTCAAATCATTATTGGAAATCATCCGCATGTTTTACAACCACCGGCTTGGATAACCGGAATAACAGGAAATCAATCAATCGTTTTTTACTCATTAGGAAATTTTTTATCAGCTCAAGATGAAATCTATGAGTTAATTGGAGGTTTGGCTACAATTGACGTTATAAAAACAAAAATGGACCATGAAGAAAAAATAGAGTTAACGAATCCTCGCTTTTTTCCAACTTACAATTATTATAAAGATAATCGCAATTTTAAAATTATGTCATTACAAAATATAAATCATGTCAATTTAAAAAATGGCCAAGAGCGATATAATGAAATAATGACCCACATGAGGTCATATATAAAAGATTTAAGCAATCTACAAGAAGTTAAATGATTTTCTTTAAAAACTTGTTTAAACAAACAAGTTTTTTTCTGAGTGTTGAAATATATAACAGTCAATATAAAAAAGGTCATAAAGTGAACTTTTTTGATGATAAGTTAGTATTTTTTGATATTCTATTAAAGAATATAAATGTTAATAATTTTAGCAATATTTATAACTCCGTCAAACTCAAATCATTACTTAGATCATCTTTTTTATAAGTTTAAACTATTAAATACTAATTTTTAGAAAAATGAATTCAAATCTTATAAGACAATGCTTTTTTTGAATTTGTCGTTAAACTGATTTAATTTAAATCGTTTTTAATGAATACTTTTTTTGAAGGATAAGTTAATTGGAACGAAAGGATGCTCGACTCCTATGGGAAATGCGGAAAGGCTAAAGACCCCGCAGGCTTGCCGAGGAGGCTCAGGTTTCGCCCCATGGAAAGCGAGAATCCTGTAGTGGAAATGAACATCACTCAACTTCCTTTACAAAAATTTGGTCATTATTTGACAAGATTATTTTTCAACAGCGTGAAAAGAAGGGATATCTATAAGATATCCCTTCTTTTTAGTAGTTTATAGAAGTCAGTATTTTTCTCTTTATAACCCTATTTCTATTTTACAGTCCAATCTATTGGCGTCATTTGAAGCCCTTCTAGTTTTTGATTAATTTGTGAAAATGGTTTACTACCAAAAAATCCTCTACTAGCAGATAATGGACTTGGGTGATGGGCCTTTAGTATGACATGATGATTTCCAGTAATCAATTCTTCTTTTGCCTGTGCATGCTTACCCCATAATACAAAAATAATTGGGCGGTCATGCTTATTTAACTCAGATAATACAGTGTTTGTAAATACTTCCCAACCTTTATTTTTATGAGAGTTTGCTTCTCCTTCACGAACAGTTAAAACTGTATTTAATAATAAAATACCTTGTTTTGCCCAATCGATTAAATAGCCGCTCGTAGGAATTTCGATACCCAAATCACTCTTTAATTCTTTATAGATGTTTCTTAAAGAAGGCGGTATTTTCACCCCAGGTAATACAGAAAAACTTAATCCATGAGCTTGCCCTGGCTGGTGGTACGGATCTTGCCCAAGTATAACTACTTTACAGTCTTCATATGAACATTCATTCAATGCTTGGAAAATATGTTCTTTCGCAGGGAATATACTTCGTTCACTGTATTCCTTTTGAAGAAATTGTAGTAATTCATTAAAATAAGGTTTTTCGAATTCTAGTTTTAATCTTTCTTTCCACTCTGACGATAATTGCAACAATGAAATACCACCTTTTCTGACGAATTTCCCGAGAAATATTTGTTGTATCTTGTCGTTATCTGAAAACTTTTATCTAATCACGGTTAATAAAATATTTGAATAAATACGATCGCAATGATTATTTGAAAACCTACGATACTTAAGGCATAAAGTGAAAGTGAACGACCTTGTTTAATGATCATTTTTAGATTTACATTTAATCCTATGGCCGCTAGTGCAATTATTTCTAATAAATGACTAGTGTTATTGGATAAATTCGAAGCCCAACTTGGGATACTACCAATACTATTTAAGCCACAAAGAATTAAAAACCCAATTATATACCAAGGAAATTGGATTTTAACTTTCTCATTCGAATACTCGGCTACATTTCTTTTTTTTATATTAGATAAACAGAAGACAACCACGACTAGAAAAATAACTCGTATTAATTTAAATAAAGTAGCATAATTTTTTACTTCATCATTAACTAAGCTACCACTTGCAACAACTTGTCCAACAGATTGTAATGTACTTCCTATTAAAGCTGAAGTTGGTAGTGTTTCCGAGTGATAGATAACGGAAGCAATCACAGGTAAAACAAACATCAATACTGTTCCCATCATGTTTACTAGTGTCACGGCCAATCCCTTTTCTTCCCCAGTCGCATGTATAGCAGGGGCTGTAGCACCAATTGCTGATGATCCACAAACTGCATTTCCACTTGCCATTAAATAGCTAAAATTCACTCCAAATCCTAATTTTTCACCTAACCAAATCGTAAAAATGATAACTAGGCACATTTGCATTACGATTAAGAAAACACCTTTTAACCCCAATAAACTAATCATTTGAGCACTTATTGTTGATCCTAATAAAAAAATAGAGACCTCTAATAATTTGCTCTCTGCAAACTTCCTACCGCCCTCGAAATTAGACTTTATTCGAAAAGAATTCCCAATAAAAAGGCCAATTAATATTGAAAAAGTAGCTGCTCCAAATGGTAAGTAAATTGAGAGCGTTTGACTAATAAGTGCGATAACAAGGCAAAAAACTAACCCTGGAAAAACGTTAAATATAGTCTTCATTTCTTTCTCCAAGTTTCCAGTAAAATTTTATATAAATCCTTACTTATTATGTAACGAAAAAAGAAATTCGACAAGAATCTTGTCGAATTTCCAAATTTATCTTATCTAGTAAAATTACTCTTCATCATAGTTAGAAGCCTCAACTATGTACTGAGGTCTTCTTTTCGTTTCATAATAGGTCTTACCTAGGTATTCCCCTAATACGCCAATCATTAAGACTTGTACGCCTCCAAATAGCATTATGAAATTTGAAATTGTATATAAACCAGGGATTCTAATTCCAACAAATAGTACCTTAAAGCTCATCATGATAAAAATAACGAGACTGATTCCGATTAATAACAATCCAATTTTCGTTAATAATCTAAGCGGTTTTGTATTATAACAAAGAATATATTCGATACATTTCTTGACTGTATCCAATCTCTTCGTTTCTAACTCTTTGTTAATCACCCTCGAAGTTACTTCATATTCGATTGTTTTTATTTTGTAGCCTATCCAATTAAACATACCTTTCGAATAACGATTTGATTCTGGCATACTTAATATTGCATTTACTACTTTTCTACTTAACAAGCGAAAATCTGACTCATTTTGAAAAAGATCAGGGTCGACGAATTTTTTAATGATTTTTTCAACAATCCCTTTTTTCGCCTTCTTCAGAACCGAATTCTCCGATTTTTTTGAAGCCACTACATGGTTACTACCTTTTTTGTATTCATCAATCATCTCTAAAATAACATTCGGTGGATGTGTAAAACTTCCATCCATTAAAATAACTACATCCCCCTTAGCGTGCTCTAGTCCAGCGCAAATCGCGCCTTCTCTCCCAAAACCACGAGTAAAAGAAATATATTTCATATGACTACTATGGTTAGCAACAACTTGAAGGGCTAAAAGAGTGTTATCTTCACTACCATCATTTATATAAATTATTTCATAATCTTCTCTAAGCATTTTTACTGTATTTGATAAATTAACGTGAAATCTTTCTAAACTTTCTTCATTGTTCTTACAATAAACTACAACTGATACTTTCATACATAACACCTACTTCTCTAAAAGCTATGACAATATAACTTTTATCTATGTTATAGCACTTAGCAATCCAGTTCAATCTTTTTATAATAACTAACATTTCATTACTAATGGATCAGCTTGCTCTTTTTTGAAAGACTAACTATTTTATTTGCTCTTTTATTAATTGGTCCCTTCAAAACTACTCCTACAATAATCGCTAAGAATACAAATAGTAACAATCGTGGAAAGTCCTTTTGAATTGTCTCCCAAACGATTCCTCCTGTTGCTTCTCTTAACAAACTGAGTGCATAAGTAAAAGGTAAAAATGGATTTATTTTTTGAAAAAATGGCGGCGTTACTTGAATTGGATAAACTCCTCCAGCGCCTGATATTTGAAGCACTAAAAAGATAATCCCAATTCCCTTCCCAATATTACCAAAAACGGATACTAACGTATAAACAATTATCGTGAAAACAATGCTAATGAAAAGTCCAAATAAGAAAAAGTACCCTTTACTCGCTGCATATGTACCTAGTATCAAAAAATTACCGGAAATCACTACTAATGTTTGTAAAATACCTATCGTCAAAAAGGTCAATAATCTTCCAAAATAAATTTCTCTACTTCTATAATTTTTTTCTTCATGTACTTCTGTTGTTAATAATGAGACCATCAGCAATGCCCCTACCCATAATGATAAGGTTGTATAAAAAGGTGTCATGCCTGTTCCATAATTTGGAATCGGAAACATTCGCTCCTTTTTTAATAGAATTGGATTCGAATAAAAATCACTAACCTTTTCTATGTCCGTTCTTAGAAAATTAATTAAATCCTCAATACTCCCTTTTTCTTTAGCGCTCCGAATTTCATTCGCTAATTTTTTTATTTTACTTTCAATGAAAGGAAAATCGTTAACTAATTGTTGAAAGTCTCCTTTTTTAGTTGCTAACAAATTTGAAGTATCCATTAAAACGTCTTTTATGACTGGAATATTACTTCTTACATCATTCAGTACGGTCATGCTATTTTTTATAGATTGGTCGGTAATTTTGGTTACTTCATTTAACTTTGGAATAAAATTCTGATCAAAATTACTATTTAAATTCGTTATCTTGTTATTAATATTCGCTGCACTTTGATTCATTTTCTGAAGCAAGTCATTTGGAATACTGTTTCCCGATTCGATCGAGTGCTTAATTTGAGTGTTTTCATTATGAATCATATTTAGTTCTGTTTGTATTCCTTTTAAAGCATTCAATTCACTACTAAAATCCACTGTAGTACCTAATTTATTAAATGATTGAACCACTTGTATCAAGGAAGCGACCATATTTTTTGAAGTAGGTAATGTATTTTCTATACCGTTCGTTAGATCTAGAGATTTGTCTTGACCAATGTTCTGATCCTGTATTTGCGATACTAAATTTTGTATAGTCGATGACTGGTTTTGAAGTAAACTAATCGTTTGTTTTATAAACGGAATCGAATTTTGAATGGATTGATTTAATCGGTTAAAGAAATTGTTTAAACTAGCAGATAATTTTTCTCCATTTGATACGATATCATTAATCAGCATCAGATCTTTTTTAGCGGTTTGAATCACATCTTGTACCTTGTTATAATCATTTAATGCTTTGTTAACCCCAATCTTTAAATCAGGTAAATCTCTCTCAAGCGTAAAAATCATTTGCTCTAACTTTTTAATTCCTGGTAGGTTTGCTTGTAAATCGATTCCTATTTTATTAAATTCTTGCAATACTTCTTTACTTACCGTTTTTTCAAATTTCTTTGTTATCTCACTAGCAATACCTGCTGCACCTTTTTCGGTATACTTTGGAGCAATAATGTTTAGTTTTTCATTAACTTGATACACAAGTTCAGGCTTTTGTGGATGATCTGTTATGACAGTACTAATCTTTTTAGAAAAATCTTTCGGTATCAAAATACTAGCATAATATTTTCCTTGTTTAACTCCTTCATTTGCCTCCTGTTTAGTCGTAAATCTCCAACCTAGAGAAGGATTTTCTTTCAATGAATTTACTACTTCATTTCCGATATTAATCTTTTTATTTAAAACAGTAGCACCGCTGTCCTCATCGACAATTGCAATCTTTAATCCTTTTGTATTTCCATAAGGATCCCATGAGGACTTAATATTAAACCATGCGTACATTGAGGGCAGAATGATTAAACCAATAATAATCATCAAAGCAGCCCAGTTCGTTACAACACGCTTCACATCACGAAAATAGATCTCAAAAATAGAATTCACCTATGACTCACCTAATCTTAATTTTTAGATAGTATGCAATAAAAAACGAAAAACTATTCCTTTAAGGGCTTAAGGGCAGGATTAAGGAAAGGCAGGAGGAGCAGGAAGGGCAAGATTGGAAGGACAAGTTGAAATACTTGATTAAAAAATTCGCGTAAAAAAAAGACTTTCGCCTCATTATTAAAGCGAAAGTCTTATTACTTTGTTTTGTATCTGTCTTAGCTAGCTTTTCCTAACCCCTGCTCTTCCTGCTCTTCCTGCTCTCCCTGCCCTTAATCCTTTACTCCCATCTAAATGTTCGAGCTGCGATTAAGAAACTAACAATCATCCAAACACATAGCCAGCCGAAATCAGGTAGTAAATCATTAAATGAAGCTCCGATATTCATAATATCTCGCATTGCAGTTGATAAATGTGTAATTGGAATGGTTTTTATGATTGGCTGCAAGTATTCAGGCATGTTATTTACAGGGAAGAATACTCCTCCTAAAAACATTAGAGGGAACGAGATAAACCCAGCAATTGGACCTGCACTTTCTGGACTTTTTGCTAAACTCGCAATAATAAATCCAATACTCATAAATGTTAATGTACCTAGTACAACAAACAATACGACTAGTAAGAACGAACCTCGAATACTTACATCAAACCCAAAATAACCAATGAGAATCGTTAAAATCGCTTGTAAGCTATTCAATATTAGTCGGGCCGTAATCTGTGCCGCAATAAATGTTGAGGCTTTTAATGTAGTACCTTGCATTCTTCGTAAAACTCCACGTTCTCTCCATGATGCGATTTGACCTGCAACACCATTCATGTTGTTGTTCATGATTTGCATTGCAATAATTCCAGGTACTAAAAAGTCTAAATATTTAAGCGTTATTCCCTCTACTCCTTTAAAGTCCGTAACGATTTTAGGTGTATATCCAGCCATTTGTTTGCTCGCAATATCAACATTTGCTGTTATCGTTGCAATTCCACCTTGAAGCTGTGCGGAATTACTTTCATTATAAAGTACTTTTATTTGTGCAGGCGCTGTCTGTTGTTTAGAGGTTACTTGATCTTGGAAGCCTTTGTTAATTAAAATGACAAAATCAGTTTTACCATCTGATAAAGATTTTCTAGACTTTGCTTCGTTAGTACTTTTATGGATTTTTAGTGATTTTTGCTGATTTAAGTATGATGTTATTTGTTTACTTGCTTGGGTGTTATCGTAATCAACTAATTTAACCGAGTAACTAGTTGAATTTCCATCATTAAACATTAATCCAAAAATAATCATAAAAAAGAATGGAAATAATAATGTCCAAATTAGTGCCTGGCGATTACGAACGTAAATCCGGAGTTGCGCTAAAGTCAATTGATAATAAGCTCTCATTCCTCACGTAACCCCCTTCCAGTCATATGTAAGAATACATCTTCAAGTGTTGCCGTTCTTGTTGATAAATCTGATATAGTCATGTCTATCTCTTTTGTGTGCTCAAGTAAAGCAATTAATGATGCTTGCAGGTTGCGAGTGTACAATGTTACAAAATCATGGTTTATAACGACATTCATTACACTGTCAAGATGACTGAAGTTATCTTCTTTCTCAGGTAATTTCGTTTTAAACTCAATCGCACTTTCAGCAGAAATTGAACTAACTAGATTGTTAGGTGTATCTAACGCAATTAATTTACCTTGATCCATAATGCCAATTCGATCGGCTAACACATGAGCCTCATCCATATAATGTGTTGATAAAACAACTGTTTTACCGCGTTCTTTTAGTTTTAAAATGATATCCCATAGCGTTCTTCGAGCTTGTGGGTCAAGTCCTGTCGTTGGCTCATCTAAGAAAATAATCTGAGGATCGTGAATTAATGCTAAAGCAATTGCTAATCGTTGTTTTTGGCCACCAGATAAACCTTTCACTAAACTATTCTGTTTCTCTGTTAATAACATTTCGTCGATTAGTGGTTGAATCGGGAGATGACTCGGGTAAAAACTAGCATACATCTCAATAATTTCTTTTACTTTTAATAGTTCAAATAAAGATGTAGATTGAAGTTGAATCCCAATTTCTTGTTTAATTTTATTTGAATCTTTACCAATTATATGACCAGCAATAGTAGCTGTTCCTTCATCTGGTTTCCTTAGACCTACAAGCATTTCCATTGTTGTTGATTTTCCCGCTCCATTTGGACCTAGTAAGCCAAAAACCTCGCCTTTTACCACTTCAAAACTAATGCCATTTACAGCATAGAAATTACCGTATCGTTTTTTTAGATTTGAAACTTCAATAATCGAATCCACTTATTTCACCCCAACTATTTAAATGAATATTTAAAAAATTGTATTTTTAATCAACTTGCTAATTATATAATGCGCGATTAAATTTAGTTGTCGAAAAAACCAATTATTAATAATTTTTAATTAAAATTTTACATTTTTTTCCATAAACCATCTTCCTATACCTATACGTGACTTTATAGGTAATTTATAGAATAAATGTAATAACATTTACGTTTTATTACTTTATTGTAACCCCTATGTTGTCCCTTTGTAATACTCTTCGGTTACAATATGGTGGACATTAATCTAAAAAAATAAGGTGATAAAATGAAAATAGAACGAGAAAAATGGTTGGATGTTGCCAAAATGATCGGTATTTTTTTGGTCGTTTATGGTCACTCTACAGAAGGTCCGAATTCTATTACATTTATTTACTGGTTTCATATGCCCCTATTTTTTATTATTAGTGGTTATTTATTTAAACCTGTTAATTCGGTCAATGAACTCAAATTTTATATAAAAAAACTAACATTTAGATTATTAATACCGTATTGCACGTATTTAATATTATTTAGCTTTTATAACATTGCGATTGATTTACTCGCAGGATCAATGAGTACCTCAACTTTATTAAATGAAGGCAAATCTTTATTAATCGGTGGCAGATTTATTACTGGGGTACATGGCGTATTTTGGTATGTTACTTGCCTCTTTATTACACAGATATTATTTGCGTTAATTTGCTTATATTTTAAAAAGAACAGTACACGTTTTCTGATCGTCATTGCTTGTTATTTAATAGCCCATTTTGAAACAATTAAGGTTATTCCATACATCGGGAAGAACTCATTTAATCAGATTTCTATACCTTGGAATATAGACGTTGCCTTGCTTTCTATCTTCTTTTTAGGACTAGGCTTCTTTACAAAAAAATATATCGCTTCAATTCCTAACTTCTTTGGAATTGTCTGTATTTCACTTAGCATTTTATATATGGTTTTATACGAAATGGATAAATTAGATTATCATTTAAGTCTGAAATATTTAAGATATGATCATCTATTTTTAGATGCATTAATTCCGATAACAATGGTTGTTGCGCTACTTTTTTTATGTCAGAAACTCGCAAAGCTTCAAATCATTCAGCCTTGTACGATTTTCGGGAAAGAATCCATAACAATTATGTACATTCATATATTTGCAAATGCTGTTTTATCACAGTTTTTTGATTATGGTCCGTTAATGTATACAATTATTGGATTAGTTGTACCGATGCTTGCTAAGAAATTCATTATTGAACCTCAGCCTATTATTAAGCCACTCTTTATTGGTTTAAATGTAAAACGCAAACAGCATTTAAAAGTACGTACTGTTTAAAAGAACTGTCTATGTTTGTATGTTTTAAAATAAGAGTCCTGTAGTGATTTCCACTCCAGGTGATCGCTTTCTTAAGAGCAGGTTCAAGGAATGGCAGGATCAAGGAGAAAGGAAAACATATTAAAGACTTTAGAGTTTTTTATTGATTTTTTCTAAGTAATTCCTGTCCGTTATGCTTTCCCTGCCTTTCCTGCTCTTTCCTGGTCTCAGCCTTCCCGCATTTCCCATAGGAGTCGAGCACCTTGCGTTCCAATCAAATCTTCATTAAAAAAACTTGTTTTTAAAACATTTAAGTTTAACATAAACCTTTAACTAATATATCTTTTAATAATAGATCTTTAAGATAAAAATAAATAAACAAAAATACAAATACTTTAGTAAATTAACCTCTTTTTATATAAATCTAATAAAGAGATTCCCCATATTATTTCAACAAAAAAAATAGCCCGAAGGCTATTTTTTTTATTTTAATGTAACAGCAGCAGCGTCTGTTCCTTTTTGAACTGTACCAGTTGCAGTTACTTTGATATTTTCTAACACGTCTGCTCCGTTTGTAAAAATTACTGGAGTAATTGTGCTTTTTGCATTTTCTTTTATGTAGTCGATATTAAATGTTAATAGATGATCGCCTGCATTAACATTTTGTCCTTCTGTTACGTGAGCATCGAAACCTTCACCGTTTAGTTTTACTGTTTCAAGTCCAACGTGGATTAAGATTTCAACGCCTTCTTTTGAACGAATTCCAATTGCGTGCTTTGTATGGAATACTTGAACAATTTCACCGTCAAAAGGAGAAACAACAACACCTTCAGAAGGAGTAATCGCGAATCCGTCACCCATCATTTTTTCTGCAAAAACTGGATCTGGAACTTCAGAAAGAGGATGGATTTCACCTGTTAAAGGTGCTTTAATAGCAACTTCTTTTACTGATTCCTTTGTTGGAGCAGATGATTGAGTACTAGTTTGTTGTTCATTTTCATCTAGACCGAACATTTTTTTTAATTTGTTAAACATAAAACTCACCTTTTCTTTAAAATATAGATTCCAATATTATTTTTATCTTTTCATAAAAAATAATACTAATTATCCTAACAGAAAAAATACATTATTACTTAGGAATAAATGAATTTTTAGTGAAATGTTAATCTAATTGTATTATTTCTATTACAAAAGAAATGAAATCTATGATTTTCGCAATTTTTTGCTTAATTGATCAAATGTTATTTGCCTTTATTTAAGCTTCTTTATGATAATAACAAAAGTAGATTTTTTCAAATAACAACACTTGTCTAATAACGTCTTATGATAAAATAATATGAAAAATGATCGTTAGGACAATTACTATTTAAGGAGCGATTAAATGACTGAAATGGTTCCATTATTATTCTCTCTTCAAAATAAAAAAGTAATCATTATTGGTGGGGGAAATATTGCATTACGAAAAGCGAAATCATTTTTAAATAGTGGTGCTTCCATTACGATTATCAGCCCTCAATTACATGATGAGTTAAAAAAGATTCCTTCTATTCTGTGGATTAAAAAACACTTTGAAAAAGATGATATTTTAGATGCCCATATTGTGGTCGCAGCAACCGATAATCAATATATAAACAAATTCATTGGAGAATGTACAACCGATTTTCAATGGTTTAATGATGTCAGTGACCAAAAAAATAGTGATTTCTACACACCTGCCGTAGTACGTAGAGGAGATTTAGTTGTATCAATCTCTACTTCAGGAAAAAGCCCCGTTTTATCTAAAAAATTAAAACGAGAATTGGAAAATTATTTTGATAATCATTTTAATGAAATCGTAAATGAATATGCAAATGAACGAAAGAAACCAGCCGTTGATTGATCTCATACGCCTGGTTTCTTTTGTTTATTATCTATTTCTTAAGCTTAGCTAAAGCTTCTGCGAAAGGATTATTAAATGGTTCATCATCTTTATTGCTTTGTTGTTTTAAATATTTTTGAACGTCTCGTTTTGAAACCTTACTATTTTTTTCTTTTGTTCGTCTTTCTTTAAAAGTTGAAAGTTTTTCTCTATGCCCACATGAGCATGCAAAAGTTTGACCTTCACCTTCTCCTCTAAGCTCTAAGCGTTTGTGGCAATTTGGACATCTTGCATTTGTCGACTGTGAGATTGTTTTACGATGACCACACTCTCTATCCTGACAAACTAACATTTTTCCACGTTTACCATTTACCTCTAGCATTAGCTTTCCACAATCTGGACATTTCGTGCTACTCATATTATCATGCTTAAATTTTTGTTCCGTTTGTTTAATTTCACTAACAGCTTCTGAAGAGAAGTTAATCATCTCATTCATAAATTTAGCTTTAGACAAAGTTCCTTTAGAAATAGCTTGAAGCTTCTGCTCCCATTCAGCCGTCAAAGCTGGTGATTTTAAAGCTTCTGGGACAAGATTTAATAATTGCTTACCTTTATTTGTGATGAAAATATCTTTGCCCTTTTTCTCAATTAAAAAGCTACTGTAAAGTTTTTCAATAATATCTGCTCTTGTTGCTACTGTTCCTAATCCACCCGTTTCACCAATTGTCTTCTTTAAATCAATACTATTTCCAGACATAAACTGTACTGGATTTTCCATTGCACTTAATAGTGTTGCCTCATTAAAAAATGCAGGTGGTTTTGTATGTCCTTTTGTTTCAATTATTCTTGATACTTCAATACTTTCGTTTTCTTTTATAGCTGGTAATTTTTGATCGTCTTTACTATCAGCTTCTTCTTCATCTTGAAAAACTTCTTTCCATCCTAGGGATTTCACTCTTTTCCCCTTTGCAATAAAAGTTTGACCCTCAATTTCAGCGATTACTTTTTCTTGTTCAAATTCGAATGGAGGTAATAATACGGCTAAAAATCTTCTTACAATTAAATCATATATTTTATATTCTTTTGAAGAGAGCTCGCTCATGATAGGTGCTTGCTCAGTTGGTATAATCGCGTGGTGATCAGAAACCTTATTATCATCTACGAATGACTTATTCACTTTAATTGGTTGACTTGTTAACTTCATAATAATTTTTCCATACGGTTTTATATTACATGCTAGTAAACGTTCTTTTAATGTATCAACTAAGTCGGACGATAAGTATCTAGAATCTGTTCGTGGATAAGTTACAACCTTGTGATGCTCATACAGTTTTTGCATAATTGATAACGTTTCTTTAGGAGAAAAATTGAATCTTTTATTAGCTTCTCTTTGAAGTTCGGTTAAATCGTACAACTGAGGAGCAAAAGATTTTTTTTCCGTTGTCGAAACTTCTTTAACGGTAAGTTGTTTTCCTCTTACTGAAGTAATAACTTTTTGTAATTCTTCAGTCGTTTTTATTTTTGGGTCATTCGTTTTACGATTTTGCCAAGTATACGTAACATTATTTGCAATGACTTGTAATCCATAAAAAGTTTGTTGTTTAAACGATTTTATTTCTTTTTCACGCTCAAAGATCATAGAAAGTGTAGGTGTTTGTACTCTACCACACGATAATTGCGCATTATGTTTACAAGTAAGAGCGCGCGTTGCATTAATTCCTACAATCCAATCTGCCTCTGCTCTGGCTACTGCAGAATGATAAAGATTTTCGTATTCCTTTCCACTACGTAAGTTTTCGAACCCCTTTTTTACTGCTTTATCAGTCGCTGAAGAAATCCACAATCTTTTAATCGGTTTGTTTACTTTTGCTAATTGGAGGATCCATCTAGCAACTAGTTCCCCTTCTCGTCCTGCATCGGTTGCAATGACAATCTCAGAAACATCTTTTCTTACTAATTGTGCTTTTACAGCTTGAAATTGCTTGTTAGTTTTTTTAATAACAACAAGCTTTAATTTGTCTGGAATCATTGGCAAATCTTCTAAATTCCATGATTTATACTTATTATCATAACCTTCTGGATCAGCTAATGTCACAAGATGCCCCAGTGCCCAAGTTACAATATATTTCTTACCTTCTAAATATCCATTACCTTTTTGATGACAATCTAACACCTTCGCTATATCCCTTGCTACTGAAGGTTTTTCTGCTAACACTACAGTTTTACTCATATTGAACTCCTTAGCTTATTAACATATTTCTATTCTTCTAAATGTAACATTAGGGCAGTGATAAGGAAAGTCGGGAAGCCCAATTACAGAGGAAAAGGAACTAAAGAATGCAGGTATAGAATAACCCTTAGAACAAACTCTCTTTTTCTACTCATTTCATTATTATTATTCCCTAGCATGCAAAATTTGACGTATTTTAACTAAAAGAAAACAAAGGATTTCACTAAACAAACGGCAAATTTAGTAATAAATGCCATTTATAAGGAGAGGGACTATGACTAAAAAGATCTTATCTGTACTTCTAGGGGTTTTTTTATTCCTTTTACCGACAGCGAACGCGACTTCTTTTTCTTTAAGTTTTGATGACGGTGAATTATCGAATTATATAGACAACCTAAATTTAAACACAACTGAAGCTACGTTCGGACAATCAATTAATATTGGGTTAACAACAAAGAAAAATTACGACAACGTTTCTTTAACATTTACGAACGGTACGAATAAAGTAGATGTCTCGCTAAATAAGTCAGAACTTTACCATTCTGGAAAAATAACCATTGATAAATCGTTTATTAAAGGTATTTATCAACTTAGTTCAATTACATTAGGAGATCAAACTCTAGCTATATCGGACCAAAAAATAAAATTTATGGTTGTAGATTTACCAACTCCAATCATTAATCAGGTAACGAATAAATCAACTTCGATTACTGGAGCATTCTTACCAAATAGTAGTGTCGAAATTTATATTAATAATAAATTAGTAAACACCGTAAAAACGGATGCAAAAAGTAACTACAAATACAATACGAAGCCTTTAAAAGAGTCTACTAAAATAAGTGTGGTTGGTGTATCAATTGGACTAAAAAGTAAGGCTAGTTCATCATCCGTTAAAGATGTAATTGCACCTTCAATTACTTCACTATCGTCTTTTTCGGATCAATCTCAAAATTTAGAAGGTAAATCTGAACCAAATGCTACTGTAAAAGTTTATTTGAATAAGAAGCTTTTGGGCCAAGGCAACGTTAACTCTGCAGGAAAGTTTAATATAAAAATAGGTAAGCAAAAGGCAAACTCTATTCTAGAAGTAATTGCTAATGATAAGGTAAATAACTTTAGTAAACCGATTTCCGTTAAAGTATTAGATCGCACCGCTCCATCAGTACCTACAATTCAAACGGTCAGAGAAAATGCAACGGTCATTACTGGAAAAACAGAACCAAATGCTAACGTTAAACTATATCTTAATAATAAGTATCTTTCTGAAACAACCGCCGCAAAAAATGGTGTCTATTCTTTCAAGGTCAGCAAATTAAAAGCTTTTACAACTGTGAAAGTTCAATCTAAAGATGCGGCTGGAAATCAAAGCAAATCTTCATTTACCGAAGTAAAAAGCACTCAACCACTATCTAGTGGTCAACTGATCATTATTAATACGAAAATAAATAAATTATCCTATTATAATAAAGGAAAACTTGTTAGAACCTTTAGCGTAGCAACGGGAAAAGCTTCCACTCCTACACCTACCGGTAAATTTAAAATCTTAAATAAAATTAAGAATAGACCTTGGTATAAGGAAAATATTCCTGGGGGAGCTCCAAATAACCCTCTTGGAAAACGCTGGATGGGTATCAGTGCTGGTAGCTCTCCTGGAAGCTCATATGGAATTCACGGAAATAGTAATGAAAGCTCAGTAGGAAAATGGGTCAGCTCCGGTTGTATCCGCATGCATAATAGTGAAATCCAATGGCTTTTCGATCAAGTAAATGTAGGTACGACCGTTATCATTGCGAAGTCTTCTAATTCAAATGAGCAAATTGCTCACTTATACGGTATTTCAATCTTTTAGGTGGAACATTATATTTTGATGAATTTGTCTTCACACTGTGCAAACCATTTCAGGTTTGCTTTTTTTTTAGTTTAGTTGTTTCATAGAACGATTTCTAATAGCATTCTTTTCATTTATCACTGATAATATTTAATAAAAAGGAAATATTTAGAAAGGGGTAATTTTATTTTGAAGAAATTTCTACCTATTTTAATTTTGTTGTTTGGTATTTTGTATATCTTTTTTATTCCTTCAAAACCTGTTAGCATAAAGATTCTTTTTAAGTTAATCCCAATGATGTTAATTATTTATTACGCTTTTTCACAAAGACCTTATTTATCGTTAAAATATCGTTCACTTATCCTATTAGGTCTATTTTTTTGCATGATCGGTGATGGCACCTTAATTTGGTTTGTCGTCGGTTTAAGTGCCTTTTTAATTGGGCATTTGTTTTATGCTGCAGGTTTTATTGCAGGTTGGAGATATTCAACTTTTCGAATGTTATCACTTGTCCCGATTGCAATTTATGCATATTTTCTATGTTCCAATTTAGTAAATTCTCTAAATGCAAATGGACAAGAAAGCTTAGTAATTCCTGTTATCGCTTATTCAGTAGCAATTTCAACGATGGTATTTACAGCTATAATGACCGGTAATAAATCAGCTATTTTTGGTAGTCTATTATTTATTATTTCCGATTCTATCTTATCGTGGGACCTTTTTGTAGAGACTATCAAGTATAGTAGTGAATTAATCATGATCACCTATTACAGTGCTCAGTTTCTTATTGCTAGAAGCATTTTAAATAGAGCTTCTACAGAATCTACTTATCGAGTTGCATAATATTTTACTTTCAAACATAGAACAAACTACAATATAGGAGTAGTCTATTAACTGAATCAGATTTAAAAATGAAAGCGCATTACTTACAGTATATGAAATGTAGAAAAGGAGATTTCCATATGAAAAATGAGTTAATTAATCGTTTAATTAGTTATGCAAAAGTTGATACACAATCAAACGCAAGTAGCGAGACATGCCCTTCTACACCTGGCCAACTAACATTAGGGCGCATGCTTGTAGAAGAATTGAATAAAATTGGATTAGTTGATGTCACAATGGATGAAAATGGTTATGTAATGGCTACACTTCCAGCTAATTCTGATAAAGAAATTCCAACAATTGGTTTCTTAGCTCACTTAGATACAGCTACGGACTTTACTGGAAAAAATGTTAATCCTCAATTAGTTGAAAATTACGATGGAAATGACATTGTATTAAATGAAGGCTTAAATATTGTCTTATCTCCAAGTCATTCCCCTGAGCTAAGTAAATATAAAGGTCATACATTGATGACGACTGATGGAACTACATTACTTGGTGCTGATAACAAGGCTGGGATTGCAGAAATTATGACTGCGATGGAATATTTAATCCAACACCCAGAAATAAAGCACGGCAAAATTAGAGTAGCATTTACACCAGATGAGGAAATCGGTAGAGGTCCTCATAAATTTGATGTAAAAGCATTTGATGCAAAATATGCCTATACAATGGACGGTGGTCCACTTGGGGAGCTTCAGTATGAAAGTTTTAATGCTGCAGGCGCTGCAATTACTGTAAAAGGTAAAAATGTACATCCAGGTACTGCCAAAGGAAAAATGATTAATTCTATGAAAATTGCCATGGAAATTAACAATTCATTACCGGTAGAAGAAGCACCTGAATCAACTGAAGGTTATGAAGGATTCTACCACTTAGTTTCGATCGAAGGTGATGTGGAACTAACAAAAATGCAATACATCATTAGAGATCATGACAAAGTAAAATTTGCTAATCGAAAAGAAACGTTAACGAATATTGTAAATCGTTTAAACGAAAAGCACGGTGAAAATAGCATTACTTTAGAAATGAAAGATCAGTATTATAATATGGGAGAGAAAATTGAGCCAGTAAAAGAGGTTGTCGATATTGCATATGAAGCCATGACCAACCTTGATATCAAACCGATCGTTGAACCGATTCGCGGTGGTACAGACGGTTCTCAACTATCTTACATGGGCTTACCTACTCCTAATATTTTTACTGGTGGAGAAAACTATCATGGTAAGTTTGAATACATTTCAATCGACAACATGATTAAAGCAACAAATGTTATGATTGAAGTAATCAAATTATATGAACAAAAAGCAGCTTCAAAGTAATAAAATAAAAAAGGACTGACTTATGTCAGTCCTTTTCTTTATTTAACTTTACGAATAAAAACAACCTTTAAATAGTTACCCTCTTTAAACTGTTTAGTTGTTTTGAAATCTGTAGGAAGAGAGAATTCTTCCATTAATTTATATTGTCCACCTAATTCTTTAAATGCTGTATCAATAAATCCTTTAAATTTACTCATTCCAAACGTACTGCAATTTGTCGATGCAACAATGACACCATTATTTTCTGTAATCGTAATCGCTTCTTTCAATAGGTTCTTATAGTCCTTCTCAGCGCTAAATGTATGTTTTTTAGATCTTGCAAAGCTTGGTGGATCTAATATAACCATATCAAATAAAAGATTCTTTTTAACTGCGTATTTAAAATAGTGGAATACATCTTCAACTATAATACTTTGTGTAGTAGGATCGATTCCGTTAACTAGAAATTGTTCTTTTGTTTTATCTAAGCTTCGATTTGCTAAATCAACACTTGTTGTTTTACTTGCACCGCCAACTGCCGCAAAGACAGAGAATGCTCCTGTATAAGAAAAAGTATTTAAAACCGATTTCTCGTAAGCATATTTATCTCTAATCAGTTTTCTAATCTCTCGTTGATCTAAAAATACTCCTACCATCGCTCCATCATTTAAATAAATAGCAAAATTAACGCCATTTTCCTTCACAATGATTGGGAATTGCCCCCTTTCACCCATCACGAAGTCATCTTCTTCAATGTACTGACCTTTCGTATCAAAACGCTTTTTCTGGTAAATCCCTTTAAATTTAGCGGTATTTTCGATTGCTTGAATAACCCAATCTTTAAACTGAAAGATTCCCTCACTATACCAAGTAATTAAATAAAACCCATCAAAATAATCAATCGTTAATCCACCGATCCCATCGCCTTCTCCATTAAATACTCTAAAAGCTGTTGTATCTGGATTATGATAGAATTGATGGCGGTCATTGATTGCTTGTTTTATTTTATCTTCAAAGAATTGAGGAGAGATTTTTTCATTTTCCTTAAAACTAAGAATCCAACCTAATCCTTTATTTTGCTTTCCATAATATCCTTTTCCAATGAAATTATTACGTTCGTCCACTAACTTAATGATCGTTCCTTCATCTATTAAGTCTTTACCATTCAAAATTGACTCTTTTGAAATTAATGGAAAATTTGCTTTATAGTCTTTTACATATTTTTGTTTAACTTTTAAATTGATTTCTTTATTCATAAGTCCATCCATTCATTTTCTTTTTTACTCATTATTTCCATAATCAATTTTTATAGTGTGCCTTTGTTACAAAATTGTTGATTTCGGGTAAAGTTTACTTTTTATCCTGTACGAGTATTATGAATTTCACCTTCACCTTAAATTACTAAAATGACATAAGATCTAGTTCACTATTTTCTTATTTTGATAATGAGTTTTCCGTTATTTTTCTTTAATAGGCTTGATTAAGCATAGTACACACTTAAATTAATATCAATTATGTAATAGCAAAAAACCTTATTCAATTGAATAAGGTCACGCTGATGAAAAATAATCTTGTCAAATAATTGCTAGACTTTCGTAAAGGAAGTTGAGCGATGTTCATTTCCACTGCAGTATGCATGCTTAAGAGCAGGAACAAGGAGACGCAGGATAAAGTGTAAAATGAAAGGAAAAGATATTAAAAGACTTTAGAGAATTTTATTGAATTCCTATATTTAATATATTTCCCATCTGCTTTTCCTGTTTTTCCTG
>NZ_NCTA01000063.1 GCF_002156865.1 Gottfriedia luciferensis
CCCTAACAACAGAGCTTTACGACCCGAAGGCCTTCATCGCTCACGCGGCGTTGCTCCGTCAGACTTTCGTCCATTGCGGAAGATTCCCTACTGCTGCCTCCCGTAGGAGTCTGGGCCGTGTCTCAGTCCCAGTGTGGCCGATCACACTCTCAGGTCGGCTACGCATCGTCGCCTTGGTGAGCCGTTACCTCACCAACTAGCTAATGCGCCGCGGGCCCATCTATAAGTGATAGCCGAAGCCATCTTTCAACAAAGGAACAGGAGTTCCTTTGTGTCATCCGGTATTAGCTCCGGTTTCCCGAAGTTATCCCAGTCTTATAGGTAGGTTGCCCACGTGTTACTCACCCGTCCGCCGCTAACTAATTGGAGCAAGCTCCAATTAGTCCGCTCGACTTGCATGTATTAGGCACGCCGCCAGCGTTCGTCCTGAGCCAGGATCAAACTCTCCATAAAAGTTAAGTTTAAATCTTGTATTGCTCAAAAAACTAATAATTGACGTTTACTTCATGTTTTGTTTAGTTTTCAAAGTTCACTTTGTCGCGTCATTAGCGACTTTCTCATATTAACATCTCTTCAAAAGCGAGTCAATATTTTTTTTATTTTTTATTACTTCTTTTTTGTCGAACCATCTTGGCGACGTATATAAATATAACATCGCATTTATTATATAGCAACCCTTTTTTTATATTTTTTTATAAAAAGTAGAAAAAAGTTGTTCACATGCAGAAAAAGGTTAATTTATATTAGAAGTTAAACAACGTAGTTTTATTAAGCTTTAGAAAGAAAATAATTTATGTTTAAAACAAAGGAAGTGTAATACGGGATGTCGAATTAGCCATAAACTAGATAGAAAAGGGGTTTAGAAAATGGAGCTACAACCAGATATTCTTATAAAATTACTGATATCAGCCATGTTAGGTTCCGTTATAGGATTAGAAAGAGAGTTAAAAAGAAAACCTCTTGGTCTAAAAACATGTCTTGTTATTTCAATAATGAGCTGCTTATTAACAATTGTTTCGATTAGTTCAGCTTATTCCTTTCACGGAAGTGATTATCTAAATATCACAATGGATCCATTACGTTTGCCAGCACAGATTGTATCAGGAATAGGATTTGTCGGTGCCGGAGTAATACTTCGTAGAGGTAACGACACAATTGCGGGATTAACAACAGCTGCAATGATATGGGGTGCTTCAGGTATTGGGATCATTGTTGGAGCAGGTTTTTATGTCGAAGCATTCGCTGGTGTAGGATTACTTATTATTAGCGTAGAATTAATTCCTTACTTAATTAATAAGCTTGGCCCAAAAAGATTAAAAGAAAGAGATATAAGTTTGAAATTGACAGTTTTGGGAAAAGAAAATATAAAAATTGTAATCGATCAAATTACTGCTCAAGATATAACAGTGAAAAACATTAAAATAAAAGGCTTAAATAATGATGAACACTATATCCAAATGAAATTACTTGTTTTTAATAAACGAAGAACAACAGAAATTTATTATGATATTGAACAAATAGATAATATTCGAGGAATTGAAATAGAAAGTATATAGCAGTGATAACTTATTAGTTATTGGTAAAAATAAGTGTTACGAGATTGCGATGGAGGAATTAGCTTGAAAGTATTTCGTAACGAACCAACTTATTTTAAATCCTATACTCTTATTAAAGTTACATTAATCCTTATTTCATTAATTAGTGTTTTCGGTGCCATTATCCATTTTGCAGAACCATTTACTTTTCCAACTGTTTGGGATGGGATGTGGTGGTCAATCGTTACGACATTTACTGTTGGTTACGGTGACTACGTTCCTTTATCTCCAATTGGACGATTTTTTGCAATAGCATTAATTTTACTCGGTACAGGATTAGGTTCTTATTATATGATTTCATTTTCTGCACAGGCATTTAGAAACCAAGACGCAGATTATAAAGGAACACTTAAATATACGAAGAAAAACCATATTATAATAGTTGGTTGGAATGAAAGGGTTAAAAACGTTATTCAACAATTGAGAGCTTCTTCCTACTCAGCGCAAATCGTATTAATCGATGAAAGTTTGGAGTTTTTACCACCTGATCTAAACAGAGTGCACTTTGTAAAAGGAAGTGCATCTAGTGATGCGATTCTAGAAAAAGCTAATTTAAAATTTGCTCAAACCATTTTAATTACAGCAGATCAAAATAAAAATGAACATGAAGCAGATATGCAAACAATCATAACAATTATCGCTGCAAAAGGTGTCAACCATTCAATTAATTGTATAGCTGAGATTCTTACTAAAAATCAAGTCGTTAATGCAAGGCGGGCTGGTGCAAATGAAATTATTGAAGCTCATTTATTAACTTCATTTGTAATGTCAGGATCCATTATGCATAAAGGATATTCAGATGTTATTCTTAAACTAACAAATCAATTAGAAACGTTTACTGTTAAGATATTAGAAGTGGATCAAAAAATGGTCGGTCAATTTTATTTTGATATTGTAGTAGAAGCTTTAAATAACGATAAAATGATAATCGGAATGATCCGTGATAAACAGACAATTATTCGACCTGATAAAAGTATTAAACTGACCAAAGATGATTTTCTTATTTCACTTAATTAACGGAGAATAAAGAAAAGAGCCAATCATAAATAATATGATTTGGCTCTTTTTTGGCTCAAATTAGTTCTTCTTCAATCCGCTTGAGTATTTCAAACCCTTTTATTTGATATTTTCTAGGTACTTTTGCATCTTTTTCAATTGGTTCTTGAAACTGGTTTAATGATCCAGTTACATTCCCTTCATAACCAATATTATCATCAAGTCCTTCATTATAAATATGAGTCAATATAAAGGGAGTCTCAAATTGTATAACCGCTCCATTCATATCTAATGAACCTGAAGTAACATTAAAAGGTAATCTTAAATATTGATATCCATCATCATCTTGCATTAATAAATCAAAACTACCATGATCGTAATCCCAGTTTGGTCCAATAACAAAACCATGATTTTTTAATTTCCCCTCAATTGAATTAAGTGGGAAAATTTGATTCTCTAGTTTAGATTTTAAAGGATACATACTCTTTCTCCTCCTTTTTACTATTAGTATTTTCTTCTTCAGAAAAAACATAACTTCTAAATTTAAGGAAATTTTGGATAACAAAAAACCGTTGTTAAAAATTTAACAACGGTTTAACCTGATTATTTCAGTCTTTCTTCTAATTGCATTTTTAATTCTTCAAATCCAGGTTTGCCTAATAAAGCAAACATGTTTTTCTTATAAGCTTCAACACCTGGTTGATCAAATGGGTTTACACCAAGTAAGTAGCCGCTCATCGCACATGCAAGTTCAAAGAAATAAACTGTATAGCCGAAAGTATATGCATCTAATTTTGGTAATGTAACAACTAAGTTTGGTACTCCTCCATCAGCATGAGCTAATATTGTACCTTCATAAGCTTTTTTATTAACAAAATCTACAGTTTTTCCTGCTAGATAATTTAATCCATCTGAATCATTATCCTCAAGTTCAATTGTAAGTTCATGACGAGCTTTTTCAACAGATAAAACTGTTTCAAATAGATCACGTCTACCTTCTTGAACATATTGTCCTAATGAATGTAAATCTGTAGAGAAGTTAGCTGAAGATGGATAAATACCTTTTTGGTCTTTCCCTTCACTCTCTCCGAATAATTGCTTCCACCATTCTCCAAAATATTGTAAAGATGGTTCGTAGTTAACAAGCATCTCAATTGTTTTACCTTTGTTATATAAAACATTTCGAACAACTGCATATTGATAAGCTTGATTATCTTCCAATTCTGAAGAGTTATATTCTTTATACGCTTCTTGCGCACCCTTCATCATTTGCTCAATATCAATTCCTGCTGCTGCAATCGGTAATAAACCTACTGCTGTTAATACTGAGTAACGTCCGCCAACGTCGTCTGGAATTACAAATGTTTCATATCCTTTTTCATCAGCAACTGTTTTTAACGCTCCACGAGCCTTATCAGTTGTAGCATAAATACGATGTTTCGCTTCTTCAACACCGTATTTCTCTTCTAATAATTTTCTAAAGATACGGAATGCAATTGCTGGCTCAGTAGTTGTCCCAGATTTTGAAATAACATTAATTGAAAAATCTTTATCCTTTAACACCTGGATTAAATCGTGCATATATGTAGAACTAATATTATTACCAACGAAGAAAACTTGAGGTGCATTTCTTTCTTCTTTAGAAGCAATATTAAAAAACGAATGTTGTAACATTTCAATGGCAGCACGTGCACCTAGATAAGATCCGCCAATTCCAATTACTAAAAGAACGTCTGAATCTGATTTAATTTTCTCAGCTGCTTTTTGAATACGAGAAAACTCTTCTTTGTCATAATCATTAGGTAACTCTACCCAACCAAGGTAATCACTACCTGCGCCTGTTTTTTCATGAATAGTATGGTGAAATAATTTCACTGCATCTCTTAAATAAGATATTTCATGATCTTGAAAAAACATTTTTGCTTTTGAATAGTCAAATTTAATATGAGAAGTCATACATCAAACCTCCTTAATATTGTAATACCTTTACAATGTACCTAATTAAATTATTCAACGCAAGTAAATACAATAAAATCCATGTGAATTTTTTAACAAAAAATGTAAGTAAACATCTTTATTTGTTTTTTTTGATTCATACATAAACTACATGAAATGAGGCAAGCTATTTTTGAAGGTATTATAAAGGAGGTAAAACCGATATGAGTACATTACAACGTATTGCACTTATTTTTACAATTATTGGAGCTATAAACTGGGGTTTAATTGGATTCTTTCAATTCGATTTAGTAGCAGCGATTTTTGGTGGTGCAGATTCTGCTTTTGCTCGAATTATTTATGGTATCGTTGGTATTTCAGGTTTAATAAACCTTGGCTTATTATTTAAACCTTCAGAAGAGCTAGGTACACATCCTGAAACAAATGAAGTGAGATAAATATAAATAAAATTTTCAAATTAAAAAGGAAGGGAATACCCTTCCTTTTTAATTTGTCATATTCTCTTTCTTCATCTCAACATGAAGCCATTCATTTAATTTTTTATGAAGAGTGTTAAATCCATCTGGTTTAAGTTCTCTTAATAGCCTAGCCGCATGTTTTAAATTGTCTTCACCATTAAATCCTTGATCGATACTTGCTCCTTTTAAAGATAAACTTATTTTTCCTGTCATCTCATCAATAGACAGTACACGTACATTTACTAATTGGCCTACTGATATATAATCTCGAATGTCTCGAACGTATCCATTAATAATTTCGGAAATATGTACTAGTCCTTGTGTTTGGTGATCAAGTGAAATAAAGGCACCATACGTTTGAATCCCTGTTACTTTACCAGTGTAAACTTTACCAATATTGTAGTTTTGTGCCATTCAAAACACTCCTAATTTTCGTTCAATTCCTCTAATTAAATTTTAGCATACACAGACCAACTTTTAAAGTTTGCATAGTATTACCTTAGGCGCACCTTTTTTGAAAACCCTTTAATGTATTATAGTCACTTCAATGGTTGGGCTATTTCAATTATTTTCAAATTATTTCTTATAATAAATAGAATTGACGAAAAACATACAATTTAAAAGTATTTAATGATACCCCTCAATCAATTTAATAGAAAGACGTTTGTATTCAAGAATGTAATCAATAAGTATGGACATAATAATCCAAAAACTTAAAGGAGAGTTTAGGATGATAAATCATTCTGAAACAATACAGTCAACTTATAAAGTTTCTGGACTTGATATCTATTACGAACTTTACGGATTTCATAATATCAACAAGCAAGATACAAAAGTATTTGTATTAATTCACGGTTTTTTGTCATCTTGCTTTAGTTTTCGAAGACTGATCCCATTTATCGCAAAGGATCATATTGTTCTTGTAATTGATTTACCGCCATTTGGTAAAAGCGGGAAACATTTAAATTTTAAATACTCATATGATAATTTTGCAAATGTAGTTATTTCACTAATAGGTCATTTAGATTTAAAAAATATTTATTTAGTTGGTCATTCAATGGGGGGACAAATCGCTTTATACGTAACGAAGAAAAAACCAGAGCTAGTTCAAAAAGTAATTCTACTTTGTAGTTCTGGTTATTTAGGAAGAGCAAATCCACATCTTATCTTTTCTTCTTATTTTCCATTTTTCTATCTTTACGTAAAAAGACATTTGGCAAGACAAGGTATTATGAATTCATTAATTTCAGTAGTTCATAATCAAAAATTAATCGACGAGGAAATGATAAACGGATACAAGGAACCTTTTTTAAAAGATGAAATCTTTAGGGCTTTAACAAAGATGATCCGTGATCGAGAAGGTGACTTAAGTCCAACTGATTTACAAAAAATATCAGCTCCTATCCTTTTAATCTGGGGGGAAAAAGATAAAGTAGTCCCATTATCAGTTGGAGAGAGATTACATCAAGATTTAAAAGAATCAATATTAGTTACTTATCCTGAGGCCGGACACTTAATCCCCGAGGAAATTCCTGAGCATATTTATGACCGAATATCAAATTTTATTTGAATTGACCTAACTCTACATCACAAAAAAAGAGTCTCTCCTTATTTGGAGAGACTCCCAGCGTGTAAACAGGTACCATATATCTAACTTTCAGACTGTTGACAATTTATCTTAAATATTCTCTCAACGAACCTCTTTATATTTCGAAGTTTGGTAAAGTGATGGAAACTTTTAGTCCTTTTCCCTCACCATTCATAAATTTAATTTTGCCGTTGTGCTGGTCAATAATCTGTTTAACGATTGCAAGTCCTAAGCCAGTTCCTCCCTCTTTTCTGGATCTAGCTTTATCGACTCGATAAAATCTTTCTACTAAATGAGGTATTTCGTT
This sequence comes from Gottfriedia luciferensis, assembly GCF_002156865.1. Lineage (GTDB taxonomy): Bacteria > Bacillota > Bacilli > Bacillales > Bacillaceae_G > Gottfriedia > Gottfriedia luciferensis. The sequence goes on from NZ_NCTA01000063.1 coordinate 6,901, forward strand.
TACCGGGATTCCCTTACCTTCGTCCAAAATTTCCAAAGTTACAAGTTTATCTTCAAATAAATCAATATAAATTGTCTTGCCTGATGGTGTGTACCGAATTGCATTATCAAGTAAATTGTGAATAACTTGTTGAAAACGGTCTGGGTCAACATTTGCAATGATTGATTCATCTAAATTCTTCTGAATTTTAATATTCCGTTCGATGAGGACCTGTGAATAAGTTTCGATTGAATCTTCAATTAGCTGAGAAATTACGTTTGGTTCTTTATTTAAAGGAAATTGCTGTCCATCTAAAGTTGCAAGGTCAAGTAGATCTCTAACTAATCGTTGCATTCTACTTGCCTCTTTTTGAATAATGCCAACATATTTTAGTTGTTGGTCTTCTTTAATAACTCCGTCTAAAATTGCTTCACTATAACCTTTTACATAACTTAGCGGTGTTCTTAGTTCATGAGAAACGTTTGCTAAAAACTCTTTTCTATTTTCATCTTCTCTTTGTAGTGAATCAGACATCGAATTAAAGGCAATTGCTAATTTACCAACTTCATCACCACTACTATACTTTATTCGTTCTGTATAATCACCATTTGCCATATTATAGGATATTTGTTCCATTCTAGATAATGGTTTAATCATTTGTTTTATTATGCTTCTACCGATTAAAAGGATAACGAATGCAAATAACAATGTGCTAATCATGAAAATCCATTTTGATTGTTGGATTAGCTCAGTTACGCTCCTTAACGGTAGATGTAAGTAAATGATCCCTTCAAGTTTTTCTTTCTTAACTACTGGGACTACAACACCTATTATTTGATGTTTAAAACGTTTTTCAAATCCCGTCTTTGTTATGACTTTTCCTTTTAATAACGTTTCTCGATCATCCTCTGTTATGAAAGATTGATGACTTACATTATAAGGTATACACGCACTTAAATCTCTCGGATTACTGACAAATAAAACATTAGCATTGGATACCGAATCAAATTTTGAAACAAACTGTGCAAAGTTATTAACATTATCCGTCTTATGATAGTGTTTTACTAAACTTTTACCTTCTTGAATTAAAGTTGAACGGACGTATGAAACATATAATTGCTTATACGCAAACTGAAACATTAAAAAGAAAAAGATTGTTGTACAAATTACCATTAAACAGATTGTTAACCAAAGCTTTTGTAAAAATGAAAGTGAGTTTATTAACTTCTTCATCCGTTCATCCCAAACTTATATCCTACACCCCACACAGTAGAAATATAATCCGCATCCTGTCCAAGTTTGATTCGTAATGTTTTGATATGTGTATCAACCGTTCTTGCTGTTCCAAAGTAGTCATATCCCCAAACTTTTTCCAAAATTTGCTCTCTACTGAACACATAGTCTTGATGCTTACAAAAGAATAAAAGCAGATCATATTCCTTTAGCGTTAGTGATAATGGCTTGTCAGATACAAACACATTTCTAGATTTCTCATTTATTTTAATATGACCTATTTGTAGAACTGAAGAGTCCTCACCCATATTTTTTACTCTTCTTAAGACAGCATCAACTCTTGCTATTAATTCACCCGGGCTAAATGGCTTCACAATGTAATCATCCGCTCCCATTTTTAACCCATTTACTTTATCCCATTCTTCTCCTTTTGCAGTTAAGAAAATCACGGGTACATTTGAAGTTTCTCTAATCTTTTTACAAAGTGTCCACCCATCCATTACAGGCATCATAATGTCCAAGATTAATAAATCATAGTTTGATTGACTAAATTTAGATAGAGCCTCTTCGCCATTATTTGCTTGGTCCCAACTATATCCACTATTTTCTAAATACATTCCTACCAATTGGCAGATTTCTTGTTCATCATCAACGATTAATATCTTTCTTTCACTCATGTCGGGTACCCTCTCTTAGCAATAATTGAAATGGCCCTCTGCCAACTGCTACCTCTTTCTCAACCTTCATTGTTCGAGTATCAATTTGATATAACTTATTTAAGTCATAACTTGCTGCATATGCAGTATGCTTAGATCCGATAGCTGTATATGGGTTTGATCCAATTTCAATCGATTTCGTTTGTGTTACTTGGTCAGGATTTAACTGATAGATTTGGTTTGTACCGTGAGCAATTGTAAACAAACCATCTTCATTTCGAAAAAACGAAATAGGCATTAGAGGCGTATGGAGTGATCTTTTAAAATCTCCATTTGTAGTTGAATAGACTTTGACGTCTTCATTCTCTGCTTCACCATTTCCGTGTCCACCAACAAAAAGTTCTGAAGCGTTACGATTTAAGATTAATCCCATTGATGTAATCGGTACTTCAATCGATTGATCGATCTTAAAATTTTTCAAGTTAATTCCGACTACTTTCCGTTCATTAAACAAACTGACAAATAATTTATGATGGATCGTATCCTCGACCATTGAAATTGGATTTTTACCTAATTTTATATTTTTGAGAACTTTACCATTGTGATTAAAAAAAGTAATTGAATCTTTCTTTCCATTCGTTACAGCAATCATCTTATTATTCTTCAAAGAAATCATATTCGTAATACCAGTACCTACTTCCCAGCTATTAATCTTTTCGCCTGTTGAAAACTTGTAAACATCGATTTCTGGTACTGACGGATGGTATACAGCAATTTCTTTCCCATTGTTCATTAATACTGCTCCACTTACATCTCTATTTAAATCCCAATCTGTTATTTTATGTAAATCTTTTTGACTAAGGAACGTTAAACTTCCCACTTTTTTATTTACCGAGATGAGTACATTTTCAGAATCATTAATACGTGACATTTTTTTGGGGATACAGCTAGTACAGAAAAAACACAAAAGAATCGTAAGGACTAAAGTAATTTTCTTCAATGTGATCACCTCCATAAATATTTTCTAAAAAAGAAGCTACCCTTTTTATTGAAATACGTTAGGATAGCCTCTGTTTTTTATTTAGTTAACTGTAACTTCTTTTTCAGTATGATCATGTAATTTCCCTTTTTCTACATGAACCTTTACAGTATTTGTTCCTTTTTCTTTAAAAGTATATTTAACTTCATATTCACCTGGAGCAACTTCTTTTGCATCTGTGTAATCATGCTTTCCATGTTCTTCTTTCCAAGTTTCAATTCTCACATTTGCTTTTTCAAGAGCTTTCCCATCATTTGTCATAAGATGAATTGTGAAAAGCTTTCCTTTATTTACATTAATTTTCTCAGTTCCCATTAAATGAATCATAACATCACTATGATGATCATCACTGTGTGATTCATGCTCACTTGTCTGACTTACGCTGTTATTCGCAGTAGGATTTGAAACTTTAATATCTTTTTTAGGCATTGTATGCTGATCTCTAGCAGTTACATGAGCAACTACATAATAATCACCAGGTTGGGTAAATGTATATTTTGCAGAATAGATTCCATCTACACCATTTTTGGCATCAAGCATTGCCATGCTATCTTCACCTGTTTTCCCAATCTCAAACTGAACCTCATCCGCATCAGACACGGCTTTATTATTTTGACTAACTTCAGCGCGAAGTGTAACTTCTTTATTTGCGTTGATTCCAGTATTAGGAAGAAGGATCGTTACATCAACTGGTTTTTCAACTACTGGTTCTTTCTTCTTCACATTTGAACAACCCGTAGTAATCATAATACACACTATTAATAAGCTCAAAATCTTTTTCATATGTATTGCCTCCTAAAATTCTAACGTGTATAACATATCATAAAGATGTGATGAAAATGTGATATCGTAATCCAAAAAAAAGAGACCTTCCTTAGTAAGTCCCCATTTCGAATCTTTTTATTCACGTAACGCCTTTTTTTCTTTCGTTTCCATTAATTCTGCTAAACGCTTTTCTTCTTTTGTTGATGCTCTTTTAATTAAATAAAAAGTAACAAAAGCAGCAATCATAAAGCAAATTAATGAAATAACTGCAGGAATATACTCTGTTTTGTCTTCTGGAAAATATAAAAATTCCATCATAGCTCAATCACTCCCTTTGCCAATTATACAAATTATTCCTTAATAATCAAAGCAAAATAGTAATAGAAAAAATAAAAACCAATTGAATTAAGATCAATTGGTTTTTAATATGATGATATTCTTTTCTTTAGTAGTGAAAAATCAATTAAGTCACCTAATGTAGCAGGAGCTGGCTTTTTCATATACTGTTTATCTTTTTCTACCAATTTAAAAATATGGTATGTTGTTAAAGCATCGTCTAGTGCTTTATGGTGATTACCTGTACCATCTTTCCCATACTCTTTCATTGCATTCCAAAGTCCTGTTTGATTTTGGTTACCAAAGAAAGTTTTATATTCAAGACATAAATCTCTTACCTCTCCATTTATTGGAAACGATAAATTCGCGGCTTCACAATTATGCTTAAGCACTCTCATATCCATATTGCCCCACGTAATGATTGTTGTTCGATAGTTTCTTGTCGACTCTTCTAATATTTTTGCGAGTTCCTTTAGTTGTATTCCATTATCAACATTCTCTTGAGAAATATTTAGGAACCTTTTACATCTTGAGGATAACGTAGGAAACTGAATTGGTTTAACAAAAGAGGAATAAGTCTGATTAATCTCCTCATTAATGACGCTTACAAAACCAACTTCAATGATTTCCGGAAAAAATTTAATCCCTTTTGATTTTCCATCTGGCATAGTAAATTCAAAATCAATAAATAGGAGCTGCTCTTTCATTTCCTCACCTCCAGAAAAATAAATTTTCTGATTTTTACCTATTGTCTTATATGATTCAGTATTATTCAAGTAAGACAAATTACCCATTTTCAACATTTCCACTTATTTTATTAATACAACCGATTTGTGTAAAAAATAACATAAGATGCCCATCATTATGAAAAATCGTGTTAAAATAATATACGTTCGTTCAATTAATTCTTAAACGAAATAAAAAATCTAAGTATATTGAGGGCTATTATGAAAAAAATTATTGGATTTATAATTATTATAATAAGCTTTCTTGCCTTTTATTTCACATCTGAGAAAGCCATGATGGCCTACGAGGTCTCAAAAAGTATTCCCAAAAAGAAAGTTGAAGAACTCCCAGTTGTTTCACTATCACAAAACAGTGTTTTTTATGATCGAAAAAACAACCCTTTTTATATTCCTGCTTCCGGTGACAATCGGATCAATTTAAAAAGTAATGAAATTCCTCAACTTGTAAAAGATATTTTTATTTCAACTGAAGATCGATATTTTTATTCACATAAAGGTATTGATTTATTTGGTGTAGCTAGGGCATTTATGGTGAATGTTTCAAATAGTGGAATAGAACAAGGAGCTAGTACAATTACACAGCAACTTGCACGAAATCTATATTTAACTCAAGCACGTACGATGGAGCGCAAAATAAAAGAGATCCAAATTTCACTTCAATTAGAAAAACAGTATTCTAAAGATGAAATATTAGAAATGTACATCAATACAATTTATTTTGCAAATCGCAATTATGGAATTGAGGCAGCAAGTAAAGCATACTTCAGCAAATCAGCAAAAGATTTGAGTATTGCGCAAGCAGCGTTTGTCTGTTCAATTCCAAACAACCCAACTTTATATGACCCATTAAGAAATTTTAACAATACTAAAAAACGCCAAGAAAGAATTCTAGGTATTTTAAAAAGTCAGGGTAAAATTACAGAACAACAATATCAAACTGCTATGAAAGAAAAAATTACACTTAAAAAGAATAATAAAGTACAAGAGTATCCTGATTATTATTCTTATCTTGTTGAATCTGAATTGAAAAAGATTTTTTCTGGTAAAAAAGGAAAATTTAATACTGCTAAACTATCAGATGCACAACAAAATGATTTAAAGAAATTAAAGACTCCTGGAGAAAGAGTAACTTATTTACAAAACCAAGGTTTAAAAATTTATACAAGTTTAAACCCTACAATACAGGCAGCTACTGTCCGTGCAGTAAATAGAGGTACGATTTCAACAAATACACAAGGCGCAGCAGTTGTCGTTAAAAATGATACTCATGAAATTGTGGCAATCTCTGGTGGTCGAAACTATGAACCTCATAATCTAAATCGTGCGTTTCAAACATTTAGACAACCGGGTTCTACAATTAAACCATTACTAGTTTATGCACCTTATATTGAAACATTTGGTGCAACTCCTGATACAAAGGTAAACGCAGATAATTATTGTAAGGGCACATATTGTCCTAAAAATGATAGTAAGAAAGAATACGGTGATGTCACTTTACGTACTGCTATGCAAAACTCTTACAATACAGCTGCAATTCGACTATATGAGCAACTTACACCACGTGTAGGCTATTCATATATAGATAAGTTTGGGTTTGCTAGTATAACTTCTGAGGACCGTATCGAACTAGGGCGTGCACTTGGAGGATTTAATTACGGTATGTCACCATTGGAAATGACAAATGCTTACTCTACCTTTGGAAACAATGGCGTATTTTATGAAAACAGTGCGATACAAAAAATTACTTTGAGAGATGGTACTGTTTTATATGAAAATCAACCAAAATCAGTTCGTGTTTATAATATCTCAACGAATGAAACAATGAGAAGCATGTTAAACTCTGTTGTAAAGGATGGTACTGCTAGACATATCTATATGCCATTAAATTATATAGGCGGAAAAACTGGTACAACGAACGATAATACAAATCTATGGTTCATGGGATTAACTTCAAATTATACAATTGGTACATGGATTGGTAATAACAAACAAAGGATTCCAATTCCAAAAAATTATTCCGTTCCACCAACACAGTTGATTTGGCAAAGTATTGTCGTGAATAGCCAACTAAATTAAGTAAAAAATGATAAACAAAAAGGTAGCACTTAAGTGCTACCTTTTTGTTATGTTCTTAAATACTAATCTATCAACTATTCCTCTTTGTGGTTTGCCATCAAACATGCGACATGTAGAGCAGAGAAAACAGGAAGGGCACGATTAAGACCTTATTGATGATAAACATATAATCTTTCAAACTCAAATCATTACTGAGATTTTTTGATGAATAAGTTGATTGGAACGAAAGGATGCGAAATGCGGAAAGGCTGTGACCCCGCAGGCTTGCCGAGGAGGCTCAGGTTTCGCCCCATGGAAAGCGAGAATCCAGTAGTGGAAATGAACATCACTCAACATCCTTTACGTAAATTTAGTTATCATTTGACAAGATTATTTTCACAGATTATTTTTCAACAACTAAAAAAGTAGCACTTATATAGTGCTACTTTTTAATAAATCGATCTCATTATTAAAATGGCATTGAGGTTTTAAACTTAGCAAAAAGTGTAAAGAAGGCATATACTAATCCACTTCCGATTAGTCCCCAAATGATTAATTGGAACATGATTACACCTATAAGACCTAATAACGTGTAATTAGCAGATTGC
>NZ_NCTA01000064.1 GCF_002156865.1 Gottfriedia luciferensis
GGGGTCTCACCCTTCCCGCTACTCCCATAGGAGTTTCGCACCTTCCACTCCAATCTATGTCTTTAAATATTCTATAAAAAGCCTTTTCATCAAGTAAATTCTCTTTGTGCATTTATACATAACTCATTCTAAATAGAATAATAACTGTTAATTAGTGGATCCTAACTTTAAATTTTAACAATAAAAAAAACGAGACATTTTAAGTGTCTCGTTTATTTTTATTTATTATTTTGCAACTTCTTCTACAATTGCGATTACCATTTCAGCAGTTTTAACTAATTCTTTAATTGGCATTCTTTCATTTGTAGTGTGGATTTCTTCATATCCAATTGCTAAGTTTACGATTGGGAAACCGTGTCCTGCGAATACGTTGGCATCAGATCCACCGCCACTTTGTTTTAATGCTGGTGTACGACCAATTTTTTCAGCTGCACGTTTTGCAACTTCAACTACATGGTCGCCATCGCCAAATTTAAATCCAGGGTACATGATTTGCACTTCAACTTCAGCACGTCCACCCATTTCAGAAGCTGCTTCTTCAAAAGCTGCTTTCATTTTAGCTACTTGAGCTTCCATTTTTTCACCGATTAATGAACGAGCCTCAGCTAAAATGTTCACTTGATCGCATACGATATTTGTTGCGCTACCACCTTCGAAACGACCGATATTTGCAGTAGTTTCTTCATCAATTCGACCTAATGGCATTCTTGCAATTGCTTTAGATGCAATTGTAATAGCTGATACACCTTTTTCAGGAGCAACACCAGCATGTGCAGTTTTACCATAGATTGTAGCAATTACTTTAGCTTGCGTTGGAGCAGCAACAATAATGTTACCTACTTCCTCATCACTATCTAATGCATATCCAAATTTAGTAGTAATTAATTTTGGATCCATTGCTTTTGCACCATGTAATCCAGATTCTTCACCAACTGAAATAATGAATTGGATTTCACCATGTTCAATATTTTTTTCTTTAATAATTTTAACAGCTTCTAAAAATGCTGCGATACCAGCTTTGTCATCTGCTCCAAGAATTGTCGTTCCATCAGTTACGATATAACCATCAGTAATTGAAGGTTTAATCCCTTTACCTGGTGTTACTGTATCCATATGACATGAGAAGAAAATACCGTCTACTCCTTCTTTCGTTGCAGGAATTGTAGCAACAATATTTCCAGCACCATGACCAGTCACGCCCATTGTGTCGTCTTCAAAAACTGTCATTCCAAGAGCTTCTAATTTTTGTTTTAAAACTTTAGCAATCTCAGCTTCAAACTTAGTTTCAGAGTCTACTTGTACTAATTCTAAAAATTCATCGACTATACGTTGTTCATTAATCATTGTGTTATGCCTCCATATTGTATATGTAAAAAAATGTCTACAAAGGTATATTACCATGTTTTTTAGCTGGGCGCTTTTCATTTTTGTTTTTTAATACATCTAATGATTGAATAAGCTTATTTCTTGTCATTCTAGGATCGATGACATCATCTACTAAACCATATTTTGCAGCAACATAAGGATTGGAAAATTTCTCTTTATATTGGTCCATCCAATTTGTTCTCAATTGATCTGGATGATCACTTTGATTAATTTCTTTTCCATAGAGTATATTAACAGCACCTGCAGCACCCATGACAGCGATTTCAGCGTTTGGCCATGCAAATACTAAATCAGCTCCGATTGATTTACTATTTAAAGCAACATAAGCACCACCAAATGCTTTCCTCGTGATTACTGTAACTTTTGGGACTGTTGCTTCAGAATATGCGTATAAAAGCTTAGCACCATGCCTTATTATACCTCCATGTTCTTGTTTTACACCAGGGAAAAATCCCGTGACATCAACAAAAGTAATGATTGGTATATTAAAACTATCACAAAAACGGATAAACCTTGCTCCTTTATCAGCAGAATGTAAATCTAATCCCCCTGCCATAAATTTAGGTTGATTACATACTAATCCAATCACATCTCCATTTAACCTAGCAAACCCAACAACTAAATTTTTAGCAAATTCTTTTTGGACTTCTAAAAAAGAACCGTCATCGACAATCATATCTACTATTTTTTTAACATCGTATGGACGGCTACTATCCTCAGGTATTAATTCTAATACTTCCTCTGTATTTTTATCATTTTTCATCTTAGGAGGTGATTTTCCTTCCCAATGTGAAGGTAAATAGTCGAGTAAATTTCTAACGATATTTAGCGCTTCCTCTTCTGAAGCAGCTTGAAAATGTGCATTTCCACTAATTTCATTATGCACTTTGGCTCCACCTAAATCCTCGGATGAAATTTTCTCACCAGTTACGCTTTCAATTACTTTTGGACCAGTGATAAACATTTGACTACTTCCATTTACCATTATGACGAAATCAGTAATTGCTGGCGAATAGACAGCTCCTCCTGCACACGGGCCCATTATAACTGAAATTTGTGGTACTACTCCTGAATAGATTGTATTACGATAAAAAACATGACCGTATCCGTCCAATGAAAGCACGCCCTCTTGAATCCTAGCTCCCCCTGAATCATTTAAACCAATTATTGGAGCTTTGCATTGTACTGCCATATCCATTAGCTGGCTGATTTTTTTTGCATGCATTTCTCCTAACGCTCCACCAAACACTGTAAAGTCTTGTGAAAATACAAAAACAGTACGTCCATCGATTTTTCCATAACCAGTTACAACACCGTCACATGCACCAGATTGTTCATCCATCCCAAAATCTGTACAACGATGCTGTACGAAGCTAAATAGTTCAACGAAACTGTCTTCATCTAATAATATTTCAATTCTTTCTCTCGCCGTATACTTTCCTCGTTCGTGTTGTTTTTCAATTCGCTCAAATCCACCACCTTGCTCTATTTCAGACTTTATTTCATATAATCGATAAAGATCATCGTATTTGCTCACTCGTGTTCCCCCTTTTTTCAATCTATTTATAAACTGGATTCATTTTATTAATTGGTTTAAGCCGCTCAATCTTTACCTTATTAGCTATGATAAAATGCAACCTTTACGCCCTGATCAAACAATCCCCTATACGTACAAGATATGCCTAATCATTTTCGGATTGATCAATGCTTTTCTAACATACATATGCTAAAATAGGACATGACTTGTTAATAATTCGCTAAGTAAATGTAATTTTAAATTAAGGTGGTAATCACATGAGAAAAAAAACACAAAAAATAGTCGTAGTGATTATGTTAATTTCAATGCTTGCTACTACATTACTTGCAGGTATCGCATCTCTTTTATAAACGGAAGACATTCTTGTCTCATATAAAAAGTCTAAAATATCGATCAAAACGTCAAAAGAGGATTCATCCAAAAGAAATTTGTTTTCTTAAAGATGAATCCTCTTTATCATTTTATCGCACCATTTTCGCGTGCTAGTTGTTCAAATGAACTTGCTGACGAAGTGATGAAAACTTTTGTTCCAAATGGAATTTTGTCAAATAATTCATTAACATCACTTGTATACATTCTTACACATCCATTTGAAATATATTTCCCAATCGTTGAAGGGTTATTATTGCCATGGATACCGTAAATGGAGCCATCTGTATTCAATGCATCAAAACCAATCCACCTAGAGCCTAATGGATTTCTTGGATCCCCGCCAGGTATATTCTTTTTCCTCCAATAAGGTAATCTCGCTTTGTATGTAATATTAAATGTCCCCTCAGGAGTCAAATCAGCTGTTTTACCGGTTGCAACTCTAAAAACTTTTTGTATTTTCCCATCGTCTATGTACGCTAAATAATTTATTTTCTTATTTATAATAATGAAAGGTTCTCCAACCCTTGGGTTTTGCCCAAGAGGCCAAAGAGGACTGATTACTAAAAATAATGACAGAACTAGTTTAAGCAATTAAACCTACTCCTCTCAATCAACCTTAAAGTATTTTCCCTTAAACTTGGATTTCATAATCAAAAAGCTTTCCATCTCATGAATAATTGTTAAAACTGCAGCCCTCGTTTCAAAATCATCAGCTGTTTGAGGTAATGGCATAGAACGAAACATTTGATAGATTTCTTCTAACTGATGAAGACAGATAGTTCCACTTATTTTAGGATTAATCGAATAGCTAAGATCATTAAAAAATTTTGATAAAATATGAGACTGCTCATTGCTCACTTTAATGTTACATACCGTTTTGATAATACGATAGATTACTTCAAGCTGCCTTTCCCTCAATAAGAAATATTCATAATCCTCATCATTCCTTAATTTAAAATAATGATTATCTATTTCTAATTTTGATGTGTTTTTTGCTTTTTGAAGTAAAATGACTGTTTCTTCATATTCCTCCAAAAAACATTTATTAGATGGCTCTTTTAGATAAATAGAAATTTTCTCAAATATAAAACAGAATTTAGAATCAATTTTAACTTTAAAACTTTTGATTTGGTCATCTAAACTTGGCATATATAAATTACATAACAAAGCAACTCCTATTCCAATCACGATGACAATGATCTCATTTAATATAATTGGAACTGTTATTTTTTCTAAATTATATAAATGAAGCATAATAACAGAGCTAGAAATTACACCTTCTTGAATTTTAAACATAACTAAGCTTGGAATAAAAAATAACAGTAATAATCCGATTGCCACAGCTGTATATCCAAATAAATAAAAGAAAAACAAACAAAATATGATATTGAGTATGCAAGCTAAAAATCTTCTAATAGCAGTTTCTAAAGAACGTCTTCTTGTTGGTTGAATACATAAAATTGCTATGATTCCCGCTGAAGAATAAAAATTTACCCCAATCGACTGTGCAATAAAAATTGCAAGCGCACTTCCAAACGCTGTTTTAACAACTCGCGAACCAATTCTATACATAATATCACCTTATATTAATGTTTTACTTTTCTATAAAATTGATTCTCTAAAAAACTTTATTGTAATGATTGAAAATTTCACCTTCAAATTCATTCATTAATTACCTACATATTTAGACTTATTTATAAATAGATTGGTAAAAATATCATTATTCTAAAAAAAGGTGTGAAGTTATGAGTTCAAAATACTGCCATGAATCACGTTCAACATTAACTATTCGGGTTTTTCCTACTGATTTAAACAATCACCGAACTTTATTCGGTGGAAAAATTCTTGCTGACATGGATATGACAGCCTCAATCACTGCATCTAGGCACGCTCGATTAAAATGTGTTACTGCTTCCATTGATCACGTTGACTTCTTACACCCAGTAACAGAAGAAGACTGTATTTCATATGAATCATTTGTAGTCGTTACAGGAAAGTCATCAATGGTAATTTTCGTAAAGGCAATTGCAGAAAATCTAATTACAGGAGAGCGCCGTGTTGCTGCTACTTCATTTTTAACTTTTGTTGGGATGAAAGAAAATAAAACAGTACCTGTACCATCCATCATACTTGAAACAGAGGAAGAAAAAGAGCTAGCTGAAATTGCAAAAGCTAGAATTGAAAACCGTAAAAGTAATAAGCTTATGAGTAAAAATATTGAAAGTATTATCTCGACGAAACCATTAAAATTAAAACAAAGTGAAGAATAATGTATTTCTTTTAAAGTTTTCGCACGGATAATTTTTTCGATTTTAACCAACAAAAAATCCTACTTTCTCGTTGAAAAAGTAGGATTTTTACATTCCATTATTTTAAAATTACTTGTTTTAGTTTAGCTATACTACTTTATTGATTGACTTACAAAACTTTCTCAAGAAATAGCTTTGCACGATCAGACTTTGGTCTAGTGAAAAGCTCGATTGGAGTTGAATCCTCAACTAGTTTTCCTTCGTCTAAGAATAAAATTCGATCAGCAACTTCTTTTGCAAATCCCATTTCATGTGTAACGATGACCATCGTCATTCCAGTATGAGCTAATGATTTCATTACCTCTAGTACTTCTTTTACCATCTCTGGATCAAGCGCTGACGTCGGTTCATCAAAAAGCATAATTTTAGGTTCCATCGCAAGCGCTCTTGCAATTGCAACACGTTGTTTTTGACCGCCTGAAAGCTTAGGTGGGTATACGTTTGCTTTTTCAAGAAGACCTACTTTTTCCAAAAGTTTTTTTGCATTATCTTCGGCTTTGCTTTTACTCATACCTTTTACATTTATCGGTGCATACGTAATATTCTCAAGAACTGTCATATGCGGGAAAAGGTGAAAATGCTGGAATACCATTCCCACATCTTCACGTATTTTCATAATATTATTTTTTGGGTTTGTAATTTCGATTTCGTCCATCCAAATAGTTCCCGCTGATGGAGATTCTAATAAATTGATGCAACGTAAAAATGTAGATTTACCAGAACCAGATGGACCAATTACAGCTACTACAGACCCTTGCTCAATCGTAGTTGTTATTCCTTTTAATACATGAACATTCCCGAAGCTCTTATTTAAATCAGTAATTTTAATCATTTGTACGTAATCTCCTTTCAACAGCCTTACCTAGAAGTGACAATAGCATAATGATAATATAATAGATTGCACCTACAAAAATAAGTGGCTCCATAAATGAGTAAGTCTCTCCACCTACTAAAAATGCTCTCCTCATTAAGTCAGATGCACCTATTACAGTTACCATCGCTGATTCTTTCGTTAAAGTAATAAATTCATTCATCAATGCTGGTAATATATTTTTAAATGCTTGAGGTAAAATAATTTTTGACATCATTTTACGATAAGGGATTCCTAATGCGGATGCAGCTTCTTGTTGACCTTTATCAACAGCCAGTATACCTGCACGAATAATCTCTGATACATAAGCTCCTGAATTTAATCCAAAAGCTAAAACCGCTGCTGGAAACTTCTCGATATCGAATCCAATTAATTGTGGTAGACCATAATAAATGATCATTAATTGTAAAACCATCGGTGTTCCACGAAAAATTGACGTATAAAAATCAGCTATTACAACTAGCCATTTTGCGCGGCTAATTTTCATTAATGCAAGTAAAATTGCTAAAACAATACCTAATAAAATTGAACAGAAAACTACAAGTAGTGTTAATTTTAATCCGGCTAATATATATGGAATTGAAGGGACAATTTGAGAAAAGTCTAAATTCATATTGTAGTACTCCTTTTCTATTGACTTTTAAATTGCAAATTTTATTCGACAAATTCTTTTTAGTTAAAGAGCACTGGTTTAGAAACCAATGCCCTTTGTTTCAAATAATTCATACCCAATGGATTGTTCATATTCTGTTAATGCTTCATCTAAGATCGCTAATCCATCATCGATTTGACTTTTCGTTACTGTTAAAGGTGGAATCATTCTAATTACCTCACTGTTGTTACCACAGAAATAGAATAAAACACCTTTTTCTAAAGCTAGGTCAAGAATTTTAAATAATCCATCACCACTTGGTTCTTTCGTAGCTGGGTTAATAATTTCAATACCGATCATTAAACCGATTGAACGAATACTTCCAATTACTGGATGTTTGGCTTTTAATTCATTCAGTTTTTCAACTGCATATGCTCCAACCACTCTTGTATTCTCTAATAATTTTTCTTCTTTTATAATCTCTAGTACTGCTAAAGCTGCTGAACAAGCTATTGGGTTTCCACCAAATGTTGTTCCATGACTACCAAGTGGCCACTGTTTCATTAGTTCATTCGATGCTACAGTCGCACTTAATGGAATGCCATTAGCAATTCCTTTCGCAATCGCCATAATATCAGGTGTAACATCAAATGTTTGTGCTGCAAACCAATTTCCAGTTCGCCCAAAGCCTGTTTGTACTTCATCAAAAATTAATAAAATATTATTTTGATTACAGATTTCACGAATCTTCTTTAACCAAGCTTTAGGAGGGACAATATATCCTCCTTCTCCAAGTACAGGTTCTACAATCACTGCAGCTACCTCTTCTGGAGTGACTTGATGATTGAATAAACGTTTGAAATCTTTTTCTAATTTCTCTACTACATATTGTTCTTCATCATAACCATCAGGGCATTCAGAAACATTTGCATAAGGAATTTGATAAGAACCTGTTGGTTGTAAGAATTTTCGATACTTACTTTTTGATGTAGTTACACTTAGTGCCCCCATAGAACGGCCATGGAAACAACCAATAAATGAAACAACATACGGACGTTTAGTAACATGTTTTGCTAGTTTAATAGCACCTTCAATTGCTTCTGTCCCACTATTACCAAAAAAGAAAGTATCTAAGTTACCAGGAAGTATTTCAGCTAATTCATCAGCTAACTTTAATATTGATTCATATACAATAACACCAGAAGGACCATGAGCTAAAGAATCAGCGCCATCTTTAATTGCTTGTACTACTTTAGGATGACGATGACCAACATTTGTAGTAGCAATTCCAGAAGTATAGTCTAAATATTTTTTACCATCTACCCCGTAGTAATAGCATCCTTCTTCTTTAACAACCGGTAAGTTCGGATGATCTTTTGCCATGCTTGGTGCTAAACGTAATGGCATTTTTTCTAATAAATGACTCCAATCTCTCTCCATCAATATTTCCTCCCCTTATGACTACGAAAAATCAGCTGTTATCGTTTATGTGATGAATTCTGTTCATCTTTTTCTATTCTCAAAATCCAGTATGCTTTGAACCGTCCCTTATTACTTTAAATCTCCAAACCATTTTTTAATTAATTTATCAACAGTTCCATCAGCCTTTAATTCAGCTAATGCTTTATCAAATTTTGGAGTTAATTTACTACCTTTTGGAAGTGCAACTGCTGAACCAGATTGTTCAAAGAAATCTTTCATTAATATTCCTTGCATTTCAGTTAATTTATTTAAATAACCACTTGCAACAGATTGTTCGATAATAACTGCATCAAAACGACCAGCTTTTAATTCTTCAACCATTTCAGGAATTCGGTTACGGTTTTCTACTTTAAATCCAGCTGTTTTAGAAACTTCAATCGCTTTTGTTTCTTGAATTGAACCAGCTTGTACACCGATTGTTTTACCTTTTAAATCTGCAATACTCTTAATATTTGAATCTTTATTTACAACTACTTCATTTTGATCTGTGAAATATGGTTTAGTGAAATCTGCATTTTTAGCACGAGCAGGTGTCTTTTTCATACCAGCCATAATAAAATCTACTTTATCTGCATTCATTGCAGTAATTAATGAACCAAAATCGATATCTTTTACTTGGATCTTATAACCAGTTTTCTTACCTAATGCATTAGCTAAATCAACATCGAAACCGACAATCTTATCATTTTTAGTATCTATAAATTCGTAAGGCTTATAATCTGCACTTGTTCCTAAGATTAAAGTTTTTTTATCCGACTTGTTACAAGCAGATAACATTCCAATTGTTAAGACAGATGCAGCTAATACTCCGATTATTTTTTTCATTTTATTTTCCCCCATTTTTATAATTTTTAAAAAATTCTAACTTATTATTCTTATTATCATTATTCGAAATCTATTAAACAACCTTTTTTTTCGAATGAATAATTATTTTATAAAATGAATTTTAACACATACTAATAAATATGCAATAGTATTTTTTTAGGTTATTTCTCTATTCTTTCAATAAACCCCAGTTTTACAAGGATAATATATGAAAATATTTTTCATCTAAATTCATTATTTTTATATATTTATACACATAGTTGTATATTCTTATATTTTTCATATCAATTCAATCACTTTAAAAATTTTCGACAAATCTCGCAAACCACTAGATGCATCTTACCAAATTCCATAAATCAATCTTTAAATGAAGCGTTTTCATGATTATTCAGAAAAAAAATACCATTTTACGAATGGTATTTTCATTTAAATGATTACAATATTCATTTATAAATTATTTTATGATATTAAAACCTCTTCATTTATTCTTACGTCAACTACTGATTTCCCCTTATAATAAAAAGAAAAGTGATGATTTCGCTCGTCATTTAAAAGTATAGGAAGAAAATATGGAATACACTCTCCTACTCCTTGATTTCGATCATCTAATACCCAATCAATCTTTTTCCAGTCTAAAATTCCTTCATTTATTTTAATAGGAGTTTCATAATGTAAGTCTCGGGAAACTTCTGTGAGAAATACATGCATCCCCCCGAAACACTCTTCATCTTCGTGCCATGTCACTTTTCCTCTATATACTATTTGATCTAACTCAATACTAATTCCTGTTTCTTCTTTAATTTCTCTCTGCACCGATTCTTTAATAGACTCATGCTCCTCTATTTTTCCACCTACACCATTCCATATCCCCATCGTAGGAGCTTTTAATCGATTTAACATTAATAATTCATCATTTCGTTTAATAAAGCATAAAGTATATTTCACGAATCTCACAAACCTTTCGAACAATCTACTAACTGTTTCTATTAATTATGGCATATTTTGTTAACAATTTGTCACGCGAAACAACTTTACTAATTATTTAGAATATTTTAAAATTTAATTAACATTCGATAGAAAAGGAGAGATGCGTTGTGGATCAATCAAATATTATTGATCTAAATCAATATCGGAAATTAAAAAAATATAGATTAGAATCATTCGCTTTTCGAGTAAAAAATGATGAATCAGCATATAAAGATGCATTGTGGTTACTAATTTTCACATGTTCGTTAGCAGCATTTTCGTTTTTTTTATTATTCTATTTTTTAAATAAAATTATTAACTGAATAAATTTTCACTTCAGTTTACATAACATTAATATCTACAAAAAGAAAACTCGCCGATTGGCGAGCCTTTAGTCGAAAAAAGAGAATTTATTGAACTTATACTTTATCTTAAAAATCGCAACTACGTAGAGTTTTCTACACTGCTGTCAATTTACACTTTCTTAATGTACAAAAAAGTACAAAATTTTATGGAAATCTCTTCATAAATTTTTGTACTTTTTTATTCAGTTTGATCTTCTAAATGTTAAATTTGTTCGCAGTATTGCTCAAAGTAATTTTGTAGTTTTTGAATAACTTGCATTGGTTCATGCCCTTCAATTTCGTGACGTTCAACCATTGCAACGAGTTCACCATCTTTTAATAATGCAAATGACGGAGAAGAAGGAGCTTTTCCAGTGAAATATTCACGAGCTTTAGCCGTTGCTTCTTTATCTTGACCTGCAAAAACAGTTACTAACTGGTCTGGTCTAGCATCATAATGAACTGAGTGAGCAGCAGCAGGACGGGCAATACCACCAGCGCAACCGCAAACTGAGTTTACCATTACTAACGTTGTTCCTTTCTTTTCTAACGCTTGCTCTACTTCATCAGGTGTTTTTAATTCTGTATAACCAGCTGCAACGATTTCTTGGCGGGCAGTATGGACAACATCATTCATAAAAAAATTAAAATTCATATTCATTTCATCTACTCCTTACATGCTTTTTTTCATCTTACCAATAGATTGGCAACTTGTTCAAGCTTTTGAACTTGCTGCATTCATTATTTCTTAAATAGAATCATTAATTTTTATTTCATTCTTACTTTATTCATTCACTAAATCGTCAATAATATTTGATAAATGAGCTAATTTAGTAATGGCATACCGGTAGTCTTTGTTCAATTCTTCAACAACACGAATTATTTTTAGATAAGGATTCTTTTTCTCAAAATGATTAATCTTTTCTTCACCACCAGCAACAAAGAGTACATTTGCATCTATTTTATTTTTTAATCCGTTTGAATGTAACGTAAATAAAACGTCTCTCATTAATTCTTCCTCTTGTTCACTAGCACCTTCCAAGATTATACAGTCCCAACTTAGTAATTTAAGCTGATTATATAGAAGTTTGTCCATATCTCTCCCTCCATATCGCTTGTTTATACAAATATATGAAGATGGTTACTAAAGCATACTTTAAGTGTATTCAATCTATACACTGAAAGGGGAAGAGCAGGAACAAGGAAATGCAGGATCAAGGGAAATTGAAAGGAAAAGATATTAAAACACTTTAGAGTATTTTATTGTTAATTCCTCCTACCTGCTTTGCCGCCTGTCCTGCCTACCCTGCCCTTCCCTGCCTTTCCTGCCTCTCCCATTTCAACACTCAAAAAAAAGAACGCTATAAGCGTTCTTTTTATGAATTAACTGTTAATTTTGTATCCGTTTGCTGTTCGACTTCTTTTCTTTTTTGAAAGAGCCGATTTACAAAAAACATCATTGGAAAACTTAAAAATGCGATTGCACTTATTATAACAA
Source organism: Gottfriedia luciferensis (assembly GCF_002156865.1). Taxonomy (GTDB): domain Bacteria; phylum Bacillota; class Bacilli; order Bacillales; family Bacillaceae_G; genus Gottfriedia; species Gottfriedia luciferensis. The sequence continues at coordinate 12,183 of NZ_NCTA01000064.1, forward strand.
ATGCATGCCCTCCCTTTTCATAACCGAAGTAAGCTAATAAACTTCCTCCTAAGGCAGGACCGAATACAAATCCTAATTTCGAGAATCCCATTGCACCAAAATAAGTACCTTTTAAATCTTCTGGCGCTAACTGATCGACAAATACATCTGTAAAAGTAAAAGCAAATATTTCTCCGATCGTTAAGACGATCATAACAATTGCTAACAAATAAAAGTTTGTAAATAAACCGAATCCAGCAACAGCTAAACTAACGATAATATTTCCAATCATCATTGAAACTGTTGGTGAAAAATTCTTCATTCTACTTACAATTGGGAATTGTAGTATAACAACCGTAACCGCATTAATAGTTGTTAAATATGCATACATTTTTACACCATCATGGAATTGTGGAGCATTTGCAAAATATTGAGACATTGTTGAAAAGCTTTGAGAATAGCCAAGTCCGTATATACAAATCGTCACAATTGTTAAAGCAAAAATAATATCTTTACGTAAAACAGAAAATGATTCCTTCATGGAAACTTTATTGTTTTGAGTTTGATTACCTTCACCAATTTTGTATTTTGATAGCATATAAAATAAAGTTATGCCATAAAAAAAGTAAACTATTCCGGATAACACAAATGGCAATGTACTGCGAGAACTACCTAAATATAGTCCAACTAATGGACCAACTGCAACCCCTACATTAATCGCAGCATAACGTAAATTAAAAACTAAAAGCTTTGATTTTTCATCTGTTAAATCAGAAAGTAATGCTCTTGAAGATGGTTCAAAAAATGAAGAGCAAATATTCAAAATAGAATTTAAAACAAAAAACCATGCAAATGTATCTCCTAAACCAAAGCCAATTAATGTAATTGACCATAGAAAAATACTACATAATAATATTGTTTTCCTTCCAATTCGATCAGAAAGAGATCCCCCTATAAAACTAAAAAACACCCCTAAAAAAGAAGATACTGTTAACATTACGCCTACCATCGCCGGTGAAATATGTTTTACAGACGTTAAATAAATCGCTAAAAATGGCATACTTACGGTACTAGCGAATCGAACGAATAATGTTCCAATTACAATATTCCAAGCAACTGGATGTACCCCTGACAAATTTTTAAACATCTTATCCCCCCCTATTTCTAAGATGTCACATATTTAAAAATTATCTAACAAATGTTACATTTTGTAAAGGGCAGGTAAAGAAATAGATAATCATATATATTGCTTATTATAATGAAAGTTAATTTCATGGGTTTATAGAGCAAGCTAGGTAAAGAACTAAAAAAGAAGGGTTTAGGTCAAATTCTACATACCTATCCCTTCATTCTTCATTTATAACTTGTTCTTCATCTCTCTATACAGATTGTCTTTTAAGATAGCCATAAATCGATTTTTACTGTTATCTATTACTTCAAAGCCATATTTACGATATAACGAGTGGGCGTCCTTTGTTCCGAGCATAAATACTCGAACTGTTGATAGTTCTCGATCATTCATTATTTCATCCATCAACCATTTTGATAAGCCAAGTTGGCGATGTTCAGGGAGTATAAATACATCTGCTAAATAGGCAAATGTAACACCATCAGAAACCACTCTTGCGAAGCCAACTTGGTTTGGTTCAGTTTCGGTAGGATTACCTTTGAAAACGCCAAAACAGAATGAACCGTTAATGAATCGATCTACATATTCGTATGGGATGTCGTTTGCCCAGTATGATTCTTTATCTAAAAAACTAAAAATAACATTCCTATCTAATAAATCCTTATTTGTTGATATGTAATATCCGTTTTTTTCAACAAGCATTGTCGTCTCACTCCTTTTTTATAATTTTAGAATAAACTATTTATTCATTATATTCCATCAAATAAAAAATAGCCTTACTCCATTTTGGAGTAAGGCCATTTCGAATATTAATATACGTTTGTATTTTCTTTTGTTGTGTTTTCTAGGATTTCTTTTACTCTTCCTAAGAATTTACCACAAATGAAACCATCAAGTACTCGGTGATCAAGAGATAAACATAAGTTAACCATATCACGAACACCAATCATTCCGTTTACAACAGCTGGACGTTTTACAATGCTTTCAATTTGTAAAATTGCAGCTTGTGGGTAGTTAATAATACCAGCACTTTGTACGCTACCAAATGAACCAGTATTGTTAACTGTAAACGTTCCACCTTGCATTTCGTCTGATTTTAATTTTCCAGTACGAACTTTTGTAGCTAATTCAGTAATTTCACGTGCAATACCTTTGATTGTTTTTTCATCAGCATTTTTGATAACTGGTACAAATAATGCATCATCAGTTGCTACAGCGATTGATAAGTTAATATCTTTCTTTTGGATAATTTTGTCGCCAGCCCACATTGAATTAATCATCGGGTATTCTTTAAGTGCTTGAGCTACTGCTTTAACAAAGAATGCGAAGAATGTTAAAGAGAAGCCTTCTTTTTTCTTGAATGAATCTTTTATGCTATTACGGTAATTAACTAAGTTTGTAACATCTACTTCGATCATCATCCAAGCGTGTGGAGCTTCATGCTTACTACGTAGCATATTTGCAGCAATTGCTTTACGTACACCTGTAACAGGAATTTCAATATCACCAACTGATGTAGGAACAACAGGTGCTGGTGCTGCAGTAGGTGCTTTCGTTACTTCAACAGCAGGTGCAGTTTGCGCTACAACTGGTTGAGAAGTAGTTTCTACAGCAACCGGTACTGGCGCTGTTTGTGGAACACCATTTGCAATCGCATTTAAAACGTCTTTACGCGTTACACGACCGTTGTTTCCTGTACCAGGAATTAGTGATAAATCAAGATTATTTTCTTGCGCTAAACGTAATACCGCTGGTGAAAAACGTACTTTACCTGACTCATCTGTTTTAGAGATTGTTTGAACAGGTGCAGCAGCAACTGGAGCCGCAGCTTGTGCCGGAGCAGGTACTGCTTTTTCAGCCGGTTTTGTTTCTTCAACTGAAGTAGCAGCTACTTCTTCAGAAGCACCTTCTACTTCAATCGTACAAATAATTTCACCTACAGCTAAAGTTTCACCTTCATTTGCAATTAATTCTTTAATTACACCTGTAAAAGATGAAGGTACTTCTGCATTTACTTTATCTGTCATAACTTCTGCTAATGGATCGTATTTATTTACACGGTCTCCTACTTTTACTAACCAAGTACTAATTGTACCTTCAGTTACACTTTCACCTAATTGAGGCATTTTAATATTTTCGATCATCATTATGTCCCCCTTTTTCAAACAGTGCCGTTAAAATGCTGCAAGTTCTCTAGCCGCTTTTTCGACTTTATCTGGATTTACCATAAAGAATTTTTCCATTGTTGGAGAATAAGGCATTGCTGGAACATCAGGGCCAGCTAAACGAGCGATTGGAGCGTCTAATTCAAATAAGCAATTTTCAGCGATAATTGCTGCAACTTCACTCATTACGCTTCCTTCTTTATTATCTTCAGTTACTAATAAAACTTTTCCTGTTTTAGAAGCAGCTTCTATAATTGATTCTTTATCTAATGGATAAATTGTACGTAAATCTAATACATGTGCAGAAATGCCATCTTGAGCTAATTTTTCAGCTGCTTGAAGAGCAAAATGTACACATAATCCGTAAGTAATAATTGTGATATCTTCACCTTCACGTTTTACATCAGCTTTTCCAATTGGAAGAACGTAATCAGTTTCAGGTACTTCACCTTTAATTAAACGATAAGCACGTTTATGCTCAAAGAAAATTACTGGGTCATTGTCACGAATTGCTGCTTTTAATAAACCTTTAACATCATACGGAGTAGAAGGCATTACAATTTTTAATCCTGGTTGACCTGCAAATACCTTCTCAACAGATTGAGAGTGGTAAAGTGCACCATGTACACCGCCTCCATAAGGAGCACGAATTGTAATAGGACAAGTCCAATCATTGTTTGAACGATAACGGATTCTTGATGCCTCAGAAATAATTTGGTTTACTGCAGGCATAATAAAATCAGCAAATTGCATTTCAGCTACTGGTCTAAGTCCGTACATTGCTGCACCAATACCAACACCTGCAATTGCAGATTCAGCAAGTGGCGTATCTAACACACGATCCTCACCAAATTGATCATAAAGACCATGAGTCGCTTTGAATACTCCACCTTTTAGTCCAACGTCTTCCCCTAATACAAAAACCTTAGGATCGCGTTCCATTTCCTCTTTTAACGCTAAAGTTACTGCATCTATATAAGAAATTACTGCCATATTGTCCTACCCCCTCTTATTCTTCGTAAACAAACTTCAATGCATGCTCAGCTGCTGCATATGGAGCGTTTTCTGCGTAGTCAGTTGCTTCATCAACAATCGCACGAATTTTTGTATCCATCTCTTTTTCTATTTCTTCTGTTAAGACACCAACTTCGTGAAGGTATTTAGCGAATGTAAATAAGCAATCTTTACTTTTTGCTTCTTCTACTTCTTCACGAGAACGATAAATACGATCATCATCATCACTTGAGTGAGCTGTTAATCGGTAAGAAACTGCTTCAATTAATGTAGGACCTTCTCCACGACGAGCACGGTCAGCTGCTTCTTTCGTTACACGGTAAACTTCTAATGGATCATTTCCATCAACAGTAAAACCAGGCATTCCATAACCAATTGCACGGTCTGATACTTTTTCACATGCTAATTGTTTCTCGATTGGTACTGAGATAGCATATTTATTATTTTCACACATGAAAATTACTGGTAACTTATGTACACCAGCAAAGTTAGCTCCTTCATGGAAATCACCTTGGTTAGAAGAACCCTCACCAAACGAAACCCATGATACTAGATCCTTACCTTCCATTTTTCCAGCTAAAGCTACACCTACAGCATGAGGTACTTGTGTTGTAACTGGAGAAGAACCTGTTACGATACGATTTTTCTTTTGACCAAAGTGACCTGGCATTTGACGACCACCAGAGTTTGGATCTTCTGCTTTTGCAAAACCAGATAACATTAATTCTCTTGCTGTCATTCCAAATTGTAAAACTACACCCATATCTCGGTAATATGGTAATACATAGTCTTTTGAATTATCTAATGCATATGCTGCTCCTACTTGAGCTGCTTCTTGACCTTGACAAGAAATAACGAACGGAATTTTACCAGCACGATTTAATAACCACATACGCTCATCGATACGACGTGCTAAAAGCATTGTTTCATACATACTTAGAACGTCATCATTTGATAAACCAAGCTGTTCATGACGGTTTGAAGTTGTAACCTTTTCCATTAATTTTGTCCCCCTTTTACCACACAAGTTGTGGAAGCGTTTTAAATCATATTTTGAGATGAAATGTAGAGACCCTACTCTCTACATTTCATTAAGTTAGATTAAGAATGAATTGCTAATCCTTCTACAGCAAGTGCTGCTTCTCCAATTGCTTCTGATAATGAAGGATGCGGATGAATTGTATGAGAAATTTCCCATGCAGTTGCATCTAATACTCGTGCTAATCCTGCTTCTGAGATCATATCAGTAACATGAGGTCCAATCATGTGGACACCTAATAGATCATTTGTTTCTTCATCAACAATAATTTTTACGAATCCATCATGCTCACCGTAAACTAAAGCTTTACCAATTGCACGGAAAGAGAACTTTCCTTTTTTAACTTTATAACCTTTTTCTTTTGCTTCACGCTCAGTTAGGCCAACTGATGCAACTTCTGGATTACTGTAAACACATTTACTAACCATCGTTGGATCTAATGGAAGTGGATTATTACCAGCAATATGCTCAACAGCAATTGTACCTTCTCTTGATGCAACATGGGCTAATTGTAAACCACCAATTACATCACCAATTGCATAAATATGAGATTCTTTTGTTTGGTAATTAGAATTTGTTTGAATAAAACCATTTTCTACAACGATGTCAGTATTCTCTATGCCGATTCCTTCAACATTTGCTTGACGACCTACAGATACTAGCATTTTCTCAGCTGTAAATGATTTTTCTTCATCTTTGTATAAAGCCTTAATTGTTACACCGTTATCGATTACTAACGTTTCAGCTAAAACTTTTGCATCTGTAACTAATTTAATTCCTTTTTTCTTTAATAATCTAGTCATTTCTTTAGAAATTTCTTCATCTTCTAAAGGTAAAATTGTTTTACTATACTCGATTACTGTAACCTCAACACCAAAATCTGCTAACATTGAAGCCCACTCAATTCCGATTACACCGCCACCGACGATAATAATTGACTTAGGAAGAGACTCCATTTTTAACGCCTCATCAGATGACATTACATGTTCACCATCAATAGTTAAACCAGGTAAAGACTTTGGTCTTGAACCAGTTGCGACTAATACGTTTTTAGGGATTAACATTTCATTCTCGCTACCATCGTTCATTTCTACAGAAATTGTTCCAGGCATTGGAGAGAAGATTGAAGGTCCTAAAATACGTCCTAAACCATTGTAAACATCAATTTTACCTTGTTTCATTAAGTGTTCTACACCTTTATGAAGACCAGCAACGATATTTTCTTTTCTTTGTTGTACTTTACTAAAATTTAATGTTACGCCTGATGTTTCAACACCAAACTCTTCACTTTTTTTAGCAGTTGAAAAAACTTCAGCACTACGTAGTAATGCTTTACTTGGAATACATCCTGCATGTAAGCAAGTTCCACCAAGTTTATTTTTTTCTACTACTGCTACTTTTAAACCTAATTGAGAAGCGCGAATAGCAGCTACATAACCACCTGTACCGCCACCAAGTACGACTAAATCATATTCTGTTGCCATGATGAAATTCTCCTCACATTTATACTAAAGTTTTAACTGCATAATCTCCAGGATAGATTTTTGCTTCTTCTTCTTCACGAAGTACACGTAAAGCACCTTCACATAAAGCTTGAAGTTCATTTTCACCTGGTAATACAATCACACGTGACATCCATTTTACTCGTTTCGTAATTTCATTAACGATAAAATCACTATAAGCGATTCCACCAGTTAAGATAATTGCATCGATATTGCCTTCTAAAACTGCCGCTGCACTACCGATTTCCTTTGCAACTTGATAAGCCATTGCTTCATATACTAACGCAGCTTTTTGGTCACCGTCTTCAATCATATTTTCTACTTTAATTGCATCAGCAGTACCAAGATAGCTAACTAATCCACCTTGACCAACCATCATTTTTTGAACTTCATTAATATAGTAATCACCAGAGAAACAAAGTTTTATTAAATCACCGATTGGAACCGTTCCTGCACGCTCTGGACTAAATGGTCCTTCACCATCTAAACCGTTATTTACGTCGATTACACGACCTTTTTTATGAGCACCAACACTCACACCACCACCCATATGGGCGATAATAAGATTTAATTCGTTATATGGCTGTTCTAACTGTTTTGATACTTTGCGAGCAACTGCCTTTTGGTTTAACGCATGAAAAACACTTCTTCTTTCCATAAGTGATTGACCGCTAATTCTTGCTACTGGCTCTAATTCATCAACAACTACTGGATCAACAATAAATGCTGGAATATTTAAACCTTGTGCAATCTCATTTGCAATGATACCACCAAGATTTGAAGCATGCTGACCACTATAGCCAATTTTTAAATCTTCAAGCATGATATCATTTACAGCATAAGTACCACCTTCGATTGGTCTTAAAAGACCACCTCGACCACAAACAGCACTTAATTTAGAAATGTTAATTCCTTCTTTGTGTAACACCTCTAAAATAACATTTTTTCTAAACTCATATTGATCAATAATTGTCTTATATTTATTTAATTCTTCATCATCATGGCGTATTGTTTGTTCAAAAATTGGTTTTTCATCATCAAATACACCAACCTTTGTGGATGTGCTGCCAGGATTAATCACTAATATACGATGCATTGTCAACACTCTCCCTTCATTAAAGTTTACCTTACCTTTATAAGTAGAAAGAAAGAGCTACATATCACTTCACTCTTTCTTTCCATCTAAAAAATAAAGGAATAAATTTTAAAGTCTATTTTATGAATGATTATCGTCTGCTAATAATGCTGTGACCATTTGATAAGAACTGGCTACGAGACTTTGCCATTGTAGCAATACGCTCTTCTGCTAAACGGTCTGCTGCTAAATATGTTGGAATACCATCACGTTTAGAAATTTCGATAACTTTAGCAATGTTATCATAAACACCTTCAACTTTTTTCATTGCACGTTCACGGTTATATCCGTATAATTCGTCAGCTACGTTGATTACTCCACCAGCATTAATTACATAGTCAGGAGCATAAACAATACCTAATTCGTGAATTAAATCACCGTGACGAGTTTCTTTTAATTGGTTATTTGCAGCTCCAGCAATTACTTTCGCTTTTATTTGTGGAATCGTTTTATCATTGATAATTGCACCTAAAGCACATGGAGCATAAATATCACATTCAACACTATAGATATCATCTGGGTCAACAGCAGTTGCACCGAATTCTTCAACAGCACGTTGAACTGACTCTTTGTTGATATCAGTTACGATTAATTGAGCACCTTCTTCATGTAAATATCTACATAAGTTAAATGCAACATTACCAACACCTTGTACTGCAATTACTTTACCTTCTAAGCTATCTGTTCCAAAAGCTTCTTTTGCAGCAGCTTTCATACCACGATAAACACCAAATGCAGTTACTGGTGATGGGTTACCTGAAGAACCAAATGAAGGTGAAATACCTGTTACATAATCAGTTTCTTCATGGATTAAGTCCATATCCGCAACAGTAGTACCTACGTCTTCAGCAGTAATGTAACGTCCGTTTAAGCCTTGAATATAACGTCCAAATGCACGGAACATTGCTTCATTTTTATCTTTACGTGGATCACCGATAATTACAGTTTTTCCTCCACCTAGGTTTAAGCCAGCAGCAGCATTTTTATAAGTCATACCTTTAGCTAAACGAAGTGCATCTTCAATTGCAGCTTCTTCATTTTCATAAGTCCACATTCTTGTGCCACCTAATGCTGGACCTAAAGTTGTATCATGAATCGCGATAATCGCTTTTAATCCTGATGCTTTATCTTGACAAAAAACTACTTGCTCATAATCATAAGTTTCTAAGTATTTGAAAATTTCCATGTACTAACAGCTCCCTTAAATGTGTAAGTTTAGTTTTTAGAATTGCATATAGCTAATGCTAATGAATATAATTTTGTCATTGCAGAGTCTGAACGCGATGTTAAAACAATAGGTGCCTTAGCTCCAGCAATTAATGCAGCCACTTCTGAGTTAGCCATAAAGACTAAAGATTTATATAAAATATTTCCAGTTTCTATTGTAGGAACTAATAAAATATCAGCTCGACCAGCAACTTCGCCAGTTAAACCTTTATGTTCAGCTGCTTCAATAGAAATGGCATTATCTAGCGCTAATGGTCCATCAACGATACAATTTTTGATTTGCCCTCTTGTATTCATGACAGTTAGTGATGCTGCATCTAGTGTTGCTTGCATTGCAGGATTTACTACTTCAACAGCTGCCAATACAGCAACCTTAGGGGTTTCGATTCCTACTTTCCTTGCAATATCAACACTATTTTCAATAATTTTTACCTTTTGTTCTAAAGTTGGGGCAATATTCATCGCCGCGTCAGTAACGATTACTGCATTTTCTCTACCTGGTACATCAAATATCGCTACATGAGATAAAACGCCTTTATCTCGTAAACCATATTCTTTATTCAATACTTCTTTTAGAAGAACTGAAGACGAAAGATTACCTTTCATGACAATTGAAGCTTCTCCAGAGCGAACAGCTACAACTGCATTTTTAGCAGCTTCTTGATTTGTATTTGAATGAACAATTTTTAATCGTTCTGCAAATTTATTATTTTTTAATAAATCTTCATACAATTCGTAGATCGCTTGCTCATTTCCGAAAAGTAAAAAATTTGCTAAGTCATTATCCAATGCTAACGCAACAGCTTCTTTTACTTCAAAATCTTCAGCTACTGCAACAGCTACAGTTTGAACAGCATGACTTTTCGCACGTATCATTATATCTGTTAAATTCATTGAAAGCCCTTCCTTTCATCCCCCTGCACTATATATAGCAATTCGCGTGCCAACTTTTCAAAAAGGAACTAACTATTTTAAAAATAGTTGAAAAGCCTTACATTACCAACAGATTAGTACCAGGTGCTAGTAACACCAATAAATCTATTCTACAACAATATTTAGAAAAATAACAGTAATTGTATGCAGAAATATTCATAGCACGCAAATTATTGCGTGCTATTTTTTGCAGAGTGGTACTTTTCCAATTTATAATATAAATTTCTAACGGAAATACCTAGCTCTTTTGCTGATTTCGTTTTATTCCCATTATTCTTCTGTAATATTTTTTCAATTATTTCACCTTCATAATTTACGACCATCTCATCAAGGGAGCTTATTTCTTCTATTCTAATTTCTTTTTGATCAACAGGTTGCTCTTGTTTTGTCTGTACAATAGCAGATAAATGTTCAGGAAGAATCTGCAACTCATTAAATTTCATAAAAATAACAGCTCGTCCTAATACATTTTCCAGCTCCCTAACATTACCTGGCCAATGATAACTTTTTAATTTATTTAATGCTGATGGTGAAATCCCTTCAACATTTCGCCCATAGTCCTGATTTATTTTCGCCAATAATCTTTCGCCAATTGGTAAAATATCTTCTATACGATCTTTTAATGCAGGAATGATAATCGGAAGTTTATTTAAACGATAATACAAATCTTCACGGAACTTCCCTTCAATAATCGCTTCTTCTAAATGTACATTTGTTGCTGCGATTACACGTACATTAATTGGAATAGCTTTTGTCCCACCAACTCGTCTAATTTCTTTTTCTTGTAGGACCCTTAATAGTTTGGCTTGCATCGCAGGTGATAATTCTCCAATTTCATCTAAGAAAATACTACCATTGTTCGCTTCTTCAAATAGACCTCTACTTCCACCGCGTTTTGCACCTGAAAAAGCACCTTCTTCATAACCAAACAGTTCACTTTCCAATAACGACTCTGAGATTGCAGCACAATTTACTCTAACGAATTTATTATATTTGCGATCGCTTTCATTATGGATTGCATGAGCAAATAATTCTTTACCAGTTCCAGATTCTCCACGAAGTAAAACAGTTGCTGGCGTACTTGCCGCTAATTTCGCCTGCATGATCGCCAAATGAATACCTTCAGAATCACCTGCAATATCCTCGAATGAATATTTTGCCTCTAAGGTTCTAATAATTTGGCGGGCTCTATGAAGTTCATTTGTAAGTTGAGAAATTTCAGAAACGTCATGTATTACACCAACACTTCCTTTTAATTCTCCATCCACAATTACAGGAGCAACATTCACTAATACATCTCGATTTTGCTTTCCAACCTTCATTCGTTCACCGCGGACAGCCTGTTTTGTCTTTAGAACTTTTAAATGAACACTTTCTCCTTCAGCAATATCTGTTGTCGCAATTTTACCAATTACTTGTTCCTTTGTTAGACCTGTTAATCTTGTATACGCAGGATTGATGATGATTCCATTCCCTTTCTCATCTACTACCGATATGGCCTCATCTGAGCTTTGAATAACAGCTTCAAGCATGCTATGGACTTCTTTTAAATTCGTAACTTCTTCCGCTAAATCTAATACTTCTGTATCATCTTTAAAGACAGAAATAGCCCCTTCAAGTTCTCCATCTTCTCGAAAGATTGGAATACGTGTTGTAAAAATTTTGCTACCGTTAATTAAAATATGTTCTTGGTTAATTTCCTTCTTTTTCGTTTGTAAAACTCGAGGCAATTTACTTGTAGGTACAACATCTAAAATATACCTACCAATTGCTTCTTTTCGATCAATTTGTAACATCCTCTCAGCAGAACGATTAAATAAAAGAATTTTCCCCCATTTATCAACAACAATCATTCCATCATGAGTATTATCCAAAATTAATTCTTGCTGCCTTTTTTTATTACTAATTAAATGAAAAAGAGATTCCTTCTCTTTCACAAGTTCGGCAATCATTTTTGCAACCGTCCCCGGAATTACCAATGTATGATTTGCTTTACAATTAACTATTTCTTGATGTAAAGATTCATCTCCAGTGGTGTTGAATACTACATCAATTTCGTCAGTTAAATTTGATTTCCAATCTTTTAAAATTGGAATATGTAAACTTTTAGCAAGTTCTAATCCTTTCGCTTCTTTAATCATATCTACTACTGCAACAACATTAAACAAATCAGAATGCGACAGAAACCTTAATACTGCGGTTCCTCCTGTTCCCATTCCGACGATTATTACGTTTTGTTTCATCTTAGTTCACCTACTAATTTCAACAAATTATTAAACACATTAGATAATTATATATAGAAACTTGTTAATTCGTCTATTTCTAACGTTTTATTAATCTTGACAACACTTTTTTTGTATAAGATTATGAAGACAGAGAATATTACGTTTTACTATATATTGTTACTAATTATCGGAGGAATAAATAATCATGAAAGAATCTTTTACACGTATGTTAGCATTCGTTGTGATTGTTATACCAATAGCTTTAGCAGTTATCGGAATTAAATTACTACGTGATACTGTTTTTCTAATCCATTCATTTGGCATACCTAATCTTCCTTTACAATTACTAATTGGAATCGTCTCTTTAGGTGTTGGTTTTTATTTAGTTGGAAGCTTTGTTTTATTTAGAGACCGTAAACGAAACAAAGTTCAAGGAAGATTTTTAAAAAGATAATTTTATACCAAAAATAAAAAGTGCTTATAATTAAGCACTTTTTTTACGTTGTTGAAAAATAACCTTGTCAAATAATGACCAAATTTTCGTAAAGGAAGTTGAGTGACGTTCATTTCCACTACAGTATGCTCGCTTTCCATGGGGCGAAACCTGAGCCTCCTCGGCAAGCCTGCGGGGTCT
>NZ_NCTA01000065.1 GCF_002156865.1 Gottfriedia luciferensis
GGTAACTCCGCTCCTCGCCAGGCTTCGCGCCTCGAAAGACAAGCGTTTTCAATCAGTCTGAAAATCAGATAAATAGAACTTTGTCTACACACTGAAAAGAGGATATTTCCTCTTTTTTCTTAATTTAAGGAGAAACATGATTATTACGACTTGCTTAAGACCAGATTGGAATATAAAAGAGGAAGCTGAAAAAATTGCTTTAGATTTAGATGGAAAACTAATACTCCGAAAAGAACTTAGCATTGAAGAACTGTATGCCAAATGGAAACAACCGATACTAATACTAGGGAAAAATAGATTAGAATGGTATGAAAATGACAAAGTAATTCCTTATTTTTTCCATCCGAATTCCTCCGTATTTAGAATAAGGCGGCTAATGAAAGGTGAGCATGATCCATTTTGTGATGCTTGCTTATTAAATAGAGGAGATTCTCTACTAGATTGTACCCTCGGAATGGCATCGGATAGTATAGTTGCAAGCTATGTAGTAGGAGACCAAGGTAAAGTTGTAGGGTTAGAGAAAAATCGTATTATTGCTTATTTAACTTCAAGCGGTTTAAAAACCAACAAACAAAATATTAAAAACTGGTCTGATATAATTAACAATATAGAAGTAGTAAATATTGATTATAAAAACTATTTAAGATCACTGCCAGATCAAGCATTTGATATTGTCTATTTCGATCCAATGTTTGAAAAAAATATCGAAGCTTCTACAGGAATTGCAGCTTTAAAAAATTTAGCATCATATGATGATCTTTCGGATGAAGTTATGAACGAAGCAAAGCGAGTTGCAAAGAAGAGAGTTGTTATAAAGGATCATTTTCGAAGTGAAAGATTTAAAAAATACGGATTTAAGCAATTAATACGTAAATCAGCGGAATTTCATTTTGGCTATATTGAAAGCAGTAAAGAAGATTCTTAAGATACAATAGTACATCGATAAATTATCTGTCCAAAACGGTATTTAATTAGGAGGCCTTTATGAAGCAATATTTAGATTTATGTAAACATGTTTTAGAAAACGGTATGACAAAAACAGACCGAACGGGTACTGGAACAATTAGTACATTTGGTTATCAAATGCGATTTAATTTAAAAGAAGGCTTTCCTTTAGTAACGACTAAGAAAGTACATTTAAAATCAATCATTCATGAATTGTTATGGTTTTTAAAAGGTGATACGAATATTCGCTATTTACAAGAAAATGGCGTTCGTATTTGGAATGAATGGGCTGATGAAAATGGTGACTTAGGCCCTGTATATGGTCATCAATGGAGATCTTGGAAAGCGCCAGATGGTTCTACAATTGATCAGATTACTGATGTAATCAATCAAATAAAAACGAATCCAGATTCACGTAGATTAATTGTATCAGCTTGGAATGTTGGAGAAATTGATCAAATGGCATTGGCACCTTGTCATTGTTTTTTCCAGTTTTATGTGAACGATGGAAAACTATCTTGTCAGCTTTATCAAAGAAGCGCCGACATTTTTTTAGGCGTTCCATTTAATATTGCTTCATATGCACTTTTAACTATGATGATTGCACAAGTATGTGAATTAGAATTAGGTGATTTTGTTCATACATTTGGCGATGCACATATTTACACAAATCATTTAGAGCAAATTAATTTGCAATTATCGAGAGAACCTCATAATTTACCGACAATGAAGTTAAATCCGGAAATCAAGAACATTTTTGATTTTACATTTGATGATTTTACATTAGAAGACTATGAAAGTCATCCTGCAATTAAAGGGGTTGTAAGTGTATGATCGCTGCAATGGTTGCAATGTCTGAAAATAATGTGATTGGATTAAATAATGAAATGCCTTGGTACTTACCAGATGAACTAGCTTATTTTAAAAAGGTTACGACTGGGCATGCCATCATAATGGGAAGAAAAACTTTTGACTCAATTGGTAGACCCCTACCTAATCGAGAAAATATTGTAGTGACAAGACAGAAAGATTACCAGCCTGAAGGTGTAACTGTCATAAACGATGTAGTAAGTTATTTAGAAGAAAATCAAAATAAAGATCTATTTATTATTGGTGGTGCAGAAATCTTTCATTTAACATTTCCCTATTTAGATACGCTCTATATAACGGAAATTGAGCATGAGTTTGAGGGAGATACTTTTTTTCCGGCTTTTTCAAAAGAAGATTGGAAAATTAAATCTGTTTCAGATTTACAGATTGATGAGAAATCAAAAATAAAATATAAATATTTAGTTTATGAAAAAAAGAATTGACATCTTTAATTTGAGATATTATTATGAAGATAAGGGATTTGGTTATCCCTTAATTTTCTATAATATATCTCGAATTAAAGATAATTGAAACTGAGAGGAAGATTTTAAGATGACAAAATTACTTTATATTACTGCAAATCCAAATGCGATTGAAAATTCATTTGGTCTTTCTGTAGGGGAAGCATTTATTAATGAATACAAAAAAGTTAATCCGGAAAATGAAGTAATTCATTTTGACCTATTTAAAGAAAACGTACCTATGTTAGATGGTAATGTATTCGATGCATGGGGTAAATTAGCTAACGGTACTTCTTTTGAAGAATTAAGTGCAGATCAACAAGCTACTTTAGCTGCAATGGGTCGCAACTTAGAAATTTTCACAGAAGCTGATGAATACGTGTTTGTTACACCATTTTGGAACTTTAGTTTCCCATCAGTAGTAAAAAACTTTATTGATAATATTTCAATTGCTGGTAAAACATTCAAATATACTGAAAACGGTCCTGTAGGATTACTTGAAAATAAAAAAGCTTTACACATTCAAGCTAGTGGTGGCGTATACTCTGAAGGTCCAGCTGCTGGAATTAACTTCTCAAGCCCATACTTAACAAGCATTTTAAACTTCGTTGGTGTAACTGATGTGACAACATTATTTGTAGAAGGTATGGCGGCAATGCCTGATAAAGCACAAGACATTAAAGCAAACGCGATCGAAAAAGCGAAAGTACTAGCTGCAGAATTCAGTGGTGCAAAAGTTTCGAACTAAAGATTCACAAAATAAAAGAATCGGCTTATAATAGTCGATTCTTTTTTTTATTAAGGTTCTGTTCTTGTAAATTGTTGATTAGATACAAAAAATAAAACTTTTTTTAACATAGCCTTATAAATGACAGATTAAACAAACATAATGAATAATACTTTTCAAGAGGTTGGGCATTTTGTATAATAATTAACATACTCAATTATCGGAGGATTAATATGTTTCGCACAATATATGCTGCAACACGCATTGTTATTGGTGTAATTGAAGCAAAGCTAAAATTATCATCAGTAAAAAAATTACCAAAAGATTTACCTGTACCTGAAAGAGATCGAAAAATGCATGTTTTTCCAGACTACTTCGGAAAAATGATGATCGGATGTACAGGTAGTACTGTAAAAGTTGAAGGATTAGAAAATATTCCGAGAGATCAATCTGTCTTATTTGTAAGTAATCATCAAAGTAATTTTGATATTCCATTATTATTAGGTTATTTAAATAAGCCAATTGGATTTATTGCAAAAATTGAAATTACAAAGCTGCCAATTGTACCAGATTGGATGGAACAAATGCATTGCGTATTTATGGACAGAAGCGATCGAAGACAATCTTTAAAAGCTATTAAAGATGGAGTTGATAAACTTAAAAACGGTCATTCATTAGTTATTTTCCCAGAGGGGACAAGAAGTAAATCTAGTAAATTAGGTGAGTTTAAATCTGGAAGTCTTCATTTAGCGACAAAATCAGGTGTTCCGGTCATCCCTTTAAAAATAGAAGGTACATATAATATTTTAGAGGCAAATGGTAATCGAATTAAACCTGCGAATGTAACCCTAAAAGTATTTCCACCAGTTTATCCAGAACAAATAGGTATTACAGATGCTAAAGAACTAACGAATTATGTAAAAGAAATTATTGAATCATAAAAAAGAAGCGCCATTTTGAAAAAAATGAGCGCTTTTTTTAGGCTCAGGTAAAGTAAATTGTTGATTTTCTTAAAAACTAAATGACAGGAAAGTTGAATAATGTTTAAAAAAATAGATAAGGATGGGGAATTAAAAGAGGATGCATACGTAGATTCAATAAATAACTTCAACTGTTATTAGAACGACGATACATATTAAATAACAAAAGTAAGAAGTATTGCATTATATGAAGAGAAAACAGCGAAATTTTAAGTAGATATTGAGAATTAAATGGGCACACAAATTTAGTAGAAATTTAATTGTTAAAGAACCTTATAGAAGGTTTTTTCTGGATATTTTTTAACGATTTTGAATTTACATTCCAGTTACTTAAAACTCAATTTCATCTGCCTTTTTTATAACACTAAACCATTGACCTAGTATGTCATTGTGGTGATCTATAATCTGAGATGCAGGTAATATTTTGGAATTGTATGTACTATGTCCATCTTTAACAAGGATAACTTCATATCCAAGACTATAAGCACGACGGCATGTTGCATCTACACAAACATCGGATCGAATACCGGTAATGACGATTCGCTTTATTTTTCTTGCAACCAATTCTTGATGAAGATTTGTCATATGAAAAGAATCAGGATAATCTTTTTCAATAATGATGTCTTTTGCTGATGGAGTAATTGATGAATGAATTTCCCATCCTGAAGTTCCTTTCTCTAGAGGCTTTCCTGGTCCATCATTATACTTCATGTAAACGATTGGGGTCTCGGTCAAACGAGCATTTGAAATTAGTAATCGGACATTCTTTAATAGTTCATCTCCTTTAAATAATGGTTCTGCCTTCCGAAATGAACCAGCTTGAATATCTACTATTAACAATGCAGTGTTGGTTTCATGCACGAATATACCTCCGATTCTTTATCTAGGTTAATGTTTACATACACTAGCTAAATACATAAATAAGTAAGAAAAATTCTTTTTAATTTACTAACTTTATCACACAAATATACATTGAGGCACTTCCTAATAATACAAATAAATGCCAAATTGCATGACTGTATGGAAGTCTTTTCTTTAGGAAAAATATTGTGCCAACAGAGTAGAATAAACCACCAAGTAATAAATAGAAAAAACCAAAACCAGATAAACCATTATAAATTGGTTTTATTGCAATGATCATAAGCCAACCCATAATTAAATAAACAATCGTTGAAAATAACTCAAATCGATTAACGTAAATGAATTTAAAGATTACTCCAGAAATCGCTAAGCACCATATGATCGTTAATAATGACCAGCCAAATGTTCCTCTTAAAGTTACTAGTAAAAATGGTGTATAAGTACCTGCTATTAATAAATAGATTGCTGAATGATCCAATATCGTAAAAAGTCTTACGAGTTTTGGATTCCGAACACTATGAAGTAATGTCGAACAAAGATATAGTATAAACATTGTTGAGCCATAGATTGTAAATGATATCAGATGCCAAGGTGTTCCATTATTAATAGCTCTATAAATTAAATAAAATAGCGCAGGAATACTCATTAATGCACCAATCCCGTGAGTAATAGCATTTGCTAATTCTTCTTTCATAGTTCTACTCATAAAAGCCTCCTAGAATAAATCAAATCATTTTTATCCATGTGAGTATTATGAACAATAATACTATTTTCATGTTTACAAAAAAATTTAAGCTGTATGTATATTTTAGACTTGATGTTTGACTACGTTTTATGAGAAAAGTGATGAGGTTGTTTTACTTAGCAATCACTTAGATCCTCAAGGAATAACGATGCCTCAGGGCTGATTATTTTTTTAGTTTTATATGATAATCTGAAATTATCTTATTTAAAAAATCGGAGGTAGTTATGTTACTAATAAAAAATGGAGAAGTTTTCGCTCCAGAAGCACTCGGAAAGAATGATATTTTAATTTCAAATGAAAAAATTGAATATGTTGATAAAGAAATTGACTTTCAATCTTCTTCTGTGCCTATACAAATATTGGATGCATCAAACTACTATATTGTGCCTGGCTTTATTGATTCCCATGTTCATCTAATTGGCGGTGGTGGTGAGGGTGGTTTTAAAACAAGAACCCCTGAATTGTTGCTTTCTGACTGTGTCAAAGGTGGAATTACTACAGTCATAGGTGTACTAGGTACAGATGGAACAACAAGGACAATGACTAGCTTAATTGCCAAATGCAGAGCTCTTGAAGAAGAAGGGATAACATCATTTGTTTATACTGGCTCATACCAAACTCCAGTCAAAACGGTTCTTACTAAAATTGAAGAAGATATTATTTTAATTGACAAAATTATTGGAGTGGGTGAAATTGCAATTTCAGACCATCGATCATCCCAACCTACTAAAGACGAATTAGCTAGAATTGCAGCACAGGCACGTAATGGCGGCTTGCTTTCTGGTAAAGCAGGAATTGTTAACGTACATATAGGTGATGGTCAAAAAATGTTATCTATGATTGAAGAGATTGTGGAAGAAACTGAGTTACCAATCACTCAATTTTATCCAACGCATATTAATCGTAATGGTTATTTGTTTGAGTCGGGAATTAGATATGCAAAGAAGGGTGGATATGTAGATTTTACAACGAGTACAATTCCACATTTCATTGATAAAGGTGAGGTAAAGTGTAGCGTAGGTTTAAAAAGAATGCTTGATGCAGGAGTAGACATTAAACAAATCACATTTACATCTGATGCTCAAGGTAGCCTTCCTGATTTTAATGAAAATGGTGAATTAATTGGAATGAAGGTTGGGAATGTTAACAGTCTTTATGCTGAAGTAAAAGATGCAATAATAAATGAAAATATTTCGATTGAGAATGCAATTAGTGTAATTACAAGAAATCCAGCCAAAATTTTAAAATTACATAATAAGGGACAAATTAAGAATCGTTTTGATGCGGATTTAGTTTTTCTAAATAAAAATACGTTAGAAATCGAAACAGTAATTTCTAAAGGGAAAATTATGATGTTAGATAAACAGATCTTAATAAAAGGATCATTCGAATAAGGAAATCTTTTTATTAGTAGGTTAAAAATTAGACAATACCGTCTAATTACTAACCTACTAATTTTTTTTCGCATAAAAGCATAATTCTAAAATCATACTAAAAATAATTGCATTCTAATGAGGTGGAAAATTTGTACATTAAAAGGACTGCATTAATCTTAATCTCGATCATTGCAGTCGTGTTAACGGCTTGTAGTGATAAACAAAATTCTAAAGATTCATTTATGATCGGAATTGTTTCAAATTCGAATGGAAAAAATGATAGTTATTTAAACAGTGTTGCAATGAAAGGTATTACTAAATTTGCAAATGAAGAGAATCTAAAAAGAAATAAAGCTTATAAGTATATAGAAACAACAAGTAGTAAAAAATTCAAAAAAAAAATCACTAAAATGGCTAAAGCAAATTATACTTTAATTATTGGAATTGGTAGTAATTTATCGAATGCAATGAATTCGGTTGCAGAAAAATATAAGAACGTAAATTTTGGTGTGATTGATTCTAGCGTTGATCAACCAAATGTGATTAGTGTAAATTTCTCAGAACAAGACGGAAGTTTTCTAGCTGGTGTGATTGCAGCTATGAAAACAAAAACAAATAAGGTAGGATTTATTGGCGGGGCCAACAATGAAATAATCAATCGATATAAATATGGATTTATTTCAGGGGTTAAATCGATTAATAAAGATATAGAAGTACTCACTAAATATTCAAAAACGTTTAGTGATCCAAAAAAAGGTGCTGAAATTGCAGAAGATTTTTATCATCAAAATGTAGATATTATTTTACCTGTTACTGGATTAACTGCGAAAGGTGTGTTTAATACAGCTAAAAAAATTAAACATTCAAATCAAGGTGATGTTTGGGTAATAGGAGTTGATCGCAATCAATATAAGCAAGGGTTACCTGAAAATGTAACACTTTTCTCTATTGTAAAAGAAGTAGATGAAGCGGTTTATGACCTAGCTAGACAAGTGAAAAGTAATCAATTTCATGGAGGAAAAACACTTATATACGGTTTAAATGAGGACGGAATTAAATTAATTATGGCAAATGGCAACGTAGATAACAAAATTTTAATGAAAGTAAAAGATTTTAGGGAAAAAATTAGTACAGGTTCATTAATCGTTCCAAGTAGTAAAAAAGAATATAATCAATTCAAGGATCAGATTTTATAAGTTTTATCTCATTTTAAAAAAAAACGAATAATTTTATTATGTAAACTACCAGTTCAACGAAATTAATTTTTTAAAAATTCATTGAAAATATTTGACGAATGGACAAATTTTTGACAATATTACTATATAAGGAAAATTTAGTACTTACTTATTAATAGTGGATGGAAGTTGGGGGAAAATAATGGCTAATATAGGCTTTCCAGGTTTAATATTAATTCTAATTTTAGCTTTAATTATATTTGGACCAAAAAAATTACCTGAAATCGGAAGGGCATTTGGGGACACTCTTAGAGAATTCAAGCGTTCTACTCAAGGCCTTACAAATGATCTTTTAGAAGATAAAGACGAAAAAAACAACAAATAAATAGATAAAGAACTCGGTGTAACACCGAGTTTTTTATTTTGTCAAAATTGATAACGAATATTATAATTCATTCCTTTAGATTAAAAAATTATGTCAATACTGTTTATGAATTTTTTTTGAAATTTAATGGGAATTTAATATTTACTGTTAACTGTATTTAAAAATGATATAATTAAATTACTTGCAAAAAATGTTTATTTTTGTAGAAAGTCCTTTAGAAATATAGAAAAGAGAGATGTGAAACAATGGCAAACATTAAGATTGTAACTGACTCAACAGCCGACTTATTAAAAGAAGATATTGAAAATTTAAATATAACAATCATTCCTTTATCGATCCAAATAAATGGTGAAACGTATTTAGACGGTGTCGATATTTCACCAAAGCAATTTATAGATGAAATGCAAAAATCAGTTGAGTTACCAAAGACATCTCAGCCAGCAGTAGGAACTTTTGTCGAATTGTATGAAAAATTAACTGCAGATGGTAGTAAAGTTATCTCAATCCATTTATCTAGTGGATTAAGTGGTACTTATTCAACTGCTTGTGCAGCATCTAGTATGGTAGATGGGGATGTAACAGTAATTGATTCTGCTTTTATAACAAGAGCTATGGCATTCCAAGTACTCGAGGCAGCAAAAATGGCTGACGAAGGTTCGACTGTTGAAGAAATTGTCACACGCATTACTGAAATTAAAAATAATACGTATTTATATATAATGGTAGATACACTTGAAAATTTAGTTAAAGGTGGAAGAATTGGTAAAGGTAAGGCTTTTATCGGATCACTACTAAATATTAAACCGATTGCTTCTCTAGAAGGAGGGGTCTATTCTCCAGTTGGAAAAGCTCGAAGTCATACGCAAGTTGTAAAAACACTTACAAAGTATTTTGAACAAGATACAAACGGAAAAACAATAAAAGGTGTAGGAATTGCACATGCAGATGCTCCTGAACTTGCGGACACGATTAAAAATTCAATTCAACAGCTAACAAACATTGAAATCAATAAAACCTACTATACGACCCCTGTAATCAGTACACACACAGGAAAAGGCGCAATAGGATTTGTTTTTTATGCCGAATAAATAAAGATCAGGTTAGACAAAGTCCTATCTGATTATCAGACACATTGAAAACGCTTGTCTTTCGAGACGAAGTTTGGCGAGGAGCGGAGTTACTTTTATACGGTAATGAGAACCGCTCAGCAGGCGAAGCAACGAAGAAAGCGAGCGTTTAGCGGGCAGTCTGAAAGAAGAAGCTTAGTAAAAGGCTTCTTCTTTTTTTGTTACAATCATTGAATGGTGAATCGTTTCACCTAGTAAAGCAATTTTAAGCTTCTTAGTGTTTAATTTTTTTCTTTGCCATTCTGAACATAAACGTTCTAAGGCTTCAAATGGAGTATCATCTGCAAGTTTAAATGTACCATAATGCATTGGGATAAATAACTTTGCATTTAAATCCAAAAATGCTTGAACAGCTTCTTCAGGTGACATATGGTTGTATTTCATAAACCATTCTGGTTCATATGCACCAATAGGGATTAATGCAGTATCAATTTGAAATTTTTTACCGATTTCTTTAAAACCAGAAAAATATGCACTGTCACCAACATGATACAAACAATCTTTGGATGATTTAAAAACAAATCCACCCCAATGTGATTTATTGCGGTCAAAGGGTGTTCTTTTCGTCCAATGTTGAGCAGGTACAAATGATATATTTACCCCGGAAAAATCTTTTGATTCCCACCAGTTCATTTCATGGACATTTTTAAATCCTCTAATTGTAAACTTTTGCTTCAGTCCAATTGGTAAAATAAATAATGTGTCTTTTGAAAAACTACGTATTGTATTGAAATCGAGATGATCATAATGACCATGTGAAATACAAATTATGTCGATCGATGGGAGGTCAGATAAAGATAAGCCTGGCTGTGTCAATCTTTTTTTAAAAGCCATTTGATTAGCATAAACTGGATCCGTTAATATATTGACTCCATTCATTTGAATTAAAAATGTAGAATGTCCAATCCAAGTAATTGTTGTTTCATGGCGGTTAGTTTTTAAAAAAGATGTTTGTTTATGAGAGCATTGTTGAATTACATTACTGTAATCCTTTCTTTTTTTACCTCTTTCAATTCCGCATTTGATAAAATCTTTAAAAGTTTTTTGATAACTCGTATCTAAGTTATTAAATTTTTTCTTTGGCATTACCACTCAACCTTTCGAAGATTTTTAATCAATATGTTTAGTTTAACTTTTAATTATGAAAATATTATTTGAAAAATTTTAAATTGATATGTTTTTTAGATTTAAATTATTAGAAAGGTACATTCTGTTTTGATACAATGGACAAGTATAATGCAACTTAGGGGGATAAAAATGAAGAAAAATACTGTATTCATAGCAATAATAATGATCTTATGTCTTTCATTATTAAGTGGTTGTGGCAATAAAATTGATAATCCTTTAAATTGGGATTTAGAAAAATTTACATACACTAATCAAGAAGGTAAATCTTTTGGAACAAAGAATTTAAAAGGGAAAGTTTGGCTTGCTGATTTTATTTTTACGAGTTGTGAAACAGTATGTCCGCCAATGACAGCAAATATGGCAAAACTTCAACAAAAGGCGGCAGAAAAGAAATTGAATGTGGATTTTATCTCATTTAGTATCGACCCAGAAGTTGATACTCCACAATTGTTAACTAATTTTGCAAATAAATTTAATGTGAATTTCAATAATTGGAATTTCTTAACAGGATATTCTCAGAACCATATTGAAAAGTTTGCATCAGAAAATTTTAAAACAATCGTAAAAAAACCAGAAAACAATTCACAAGTCATACATGGTACGCGTTTTTATTTAATTGATCAAAAAGGAAAAATTGTTAAAGAATACAGTGGCGTAAGTAACGTACCATTTGATGAAATTTTATCTGATATCAAAATATTAACAGACAAATAATAATCAGAGTTAAAGAAAAAGAGAGTTAATTGGAATAAAAGTAAAGCTAATATTATGTAATAAAAAACTGAGTTTCGATAAAGAATCTCAGTTTTTTTATTTTTAGGCTAAAATATCAACCCAGTCGCTTCCACATTTCAGTCTGTCTAGTTCCAGCTCCTAGCCCCTCGAGGTCATAAGCCAAAGTCCAACAAAGGTTAAAAAGCCAACCTTCATCGGCCTTCGTCTTATGCTTGTCGGGTCTAAACAGTCGCTTCCACTTTTCAGTCTGTCTAGTTCCGCAAGTTAGCTCTTCGGTAATATTCCAATAATCTTCGAAGTGGAAAAATCACCACTTCTTCAGATTATTGGAAATATTCCCTTCAGAGCTGAGCAAACTTGCTCCACATTTCAATCTAAAAAGATTTGTTTTTGGTATTCTGGTAATTTTGTCCCTTTAATGACAAGTAACCCGTTTTCGTAAGTTGCTGAAGCAGTTGCTGCGTTGATTGGGAATGGTAGTTTTACAATCCTTTGGGATTGGCTATAGGAATATTTTTTGAACGAATAGTTTGATTGATCGTCTAGTACTTCAGTAGTGTCATCAGTTTTTAAGCCGATAGTTAAGTTCGTTCCTTCAAGGTCCATATATATTTGTTCTTTATTAACTCCTGGCATACTTGCTTGAATAATTAAGTCAGCACCGTTTTCAATAATCTCTACTCCAATTGAAGAAAAAACACCATGTTTATGGAAGAATTTATCGATTTCATCGAAAATATTTCGTATCGGGGATTGATCAATTAATCCATCCACCTTTTTTAAATAATGTTGAAAATCAATAGATGAAAGTGTTTGCTTTTCATCTTGAGTGTTGTTTTTATCTTGTTCACTCACGTTTATACCTCCTATCATTCTGACTAACGCAGTATATGTATTAAACGTTTACCCTGTGCAAGTACTAAAGGGCAGGAAGAGCAGGAAAGGTAGGAAGGGCAGGAAGGCGGGAAAGGCGGGAAAGGCAGGAAAGCAGAAAAGGAATAAAAGTGGAGAAATTACTTTGAGGAAATCAATAAAAACTTACGAGAATTGTTTTGTATATTGTAAAATGATTATAGAAGTAAAGTTGAGAAGGGGAAGAATGATGGAGATAACATTTGCAACGAAAGAAGATGTAAAAGAAATAGTTATGATTTATAATGATGCGATTCTTAACACGACTGCTACTTTTGACACGGAAATTAAAACAGAAGATGAAATGTTAGTATGGTTTCAAAATCATTCTGAACGATATCCTGTCATTGTTTCCAAAGAAAATGGTGTGGTAACTGGATATTGTTCACTTACACAATTTAAAGAAAAAGACGCATATAAAAATACTGTAGAGTTATCGGTTTATATTCATCCTGAACATCGTCGCAAAGGACTTGCTAAAGCATTAATGGTCGAAATGATTGAAACTGCAAAAAAATTAGGCCATTTCACAATGATTTCTTGTATTACGAGTGGA
>NZ_NCTA01000066.1 GCF_002156865.1 Gottfriedia luciferensis
AGCCTTTCCGCATTTCCCATAGGAGTCGAGCATCCTTTCGTTCCAATCAACTTATTCTTCAAAAAAGTATTCGTTAAAAAACGATTTAAACTTAATCAGTATTAACGACAAATTCGAAAAAAGATCGTCTTTTAAGATTTGAATAACTCTTTTTTCTAAAAATTAGTATTTAATATTTATGAAAAAGATCTAAGTAAAGATTTAAGTTTGATGGAGTTATAGATATTTCTCAAAACATATTAACATTTCTATTTATTAATAGATCATCAATAATGTTTACTTTATGATTTTTTCATATTGACGTTATACATTTCAACACTTTGAAAACTCCTTTTGTTAAAGGAGTTTTGTTAGAATATTTTATGCTTCTACATTAATAATAACTTCTTTACCTTTTAATTTAATGAGTATTGGAATAATAATCCAAAGTGCACCAATGATTAGGAAAACCAATGAAATAGGATGAGTAAAGAAAATACTATAATCACCATTTGATACAGTTAAAGCTCTTCTTAAATTATTTTCAATCATTGGACCTAGTACAATTCCTAATACTAACGGAGCAATCGGAAAATCATTTTTTGAAAGGAAATATCCAAAAATTCCGCATCCAATTAATAATAGTAAATCGTTTACAGATACTTGTACTGCATAGACACCAAATATTGAAATGGCTACAATTAAAGGTAATAAATATTTCTTTGGTGTTTGAATTATTTTTGCAAATATTTTTACTAGCGGCATGTTTAAGATAATTAGCATTACGTTTCCGATAAACATACTGGCAATTAATCCCCACGCTACATCTGGATGTTCATCAAATAAAAGTGGACCGGGCTGGATATTATACATCATTAAAGCACCCATTAAGATTGCAGTAGTCCCAGAACTTGGAATTCCTAAAGTTAATAATGGAATCATTGCTCCTCCTGATGCAGCATTATTAGCTGATTCGGGTGAGGCAACACCAGCAATTGCACCTGTTCCAAATTTTTCTGGTGTTTTACTAATTTTCTTCTCTAAAATATAAGCAAAAAATGATGCTAAAATTGCACCTGCTCCTGGTAATAAGCCTACGAAAAATCCCAGTACTGATCCCCTAGCGATCGGTGCCGCACTTTCTTTTAATTCTTCCTTCGATGGAAGTAAATTATTAATCTTTGCCATTTCGCCATCTTCAATTTCATTTTCAATAATTGTTTTAAATACTTCTCCAAGTGCAAATAATCCAACCGCGACTGTTAAAAACTCTAAGCCTTGATAAAGCCAAGGAATATCATATGTAAAACGAGAAACTCCAGACACAGAATCAATTCCAATTGTTGCTAGTAATAATCCGAAGATTGTCATGATTAATGCTTTCGTAACTGACTTTCCAGCTAAACCGCTAACAGCACATAATCCAAGTAGCATTAACGAAAAATACTCTGCTGGTCCAAACTTGATTGCCAAGGCAGATAATGGCTTTGCCAATACTATAAGAGCTATTAAAGTAAAGATCCCAGCAACAAATGATCCGATTGCAGCAATTGATAATGCACTACCTGCTCTACCTTTTTTTGCCATCTGGTAGCCATCCAATGTCGTTACAACTGAAGATGATTCTCCCGGGGTATTTAATAGAATCGATGTAGTTGAACCACCATACATTGCTCCATAATATACACCTGCTAATAAAATAATGGCACTTCCCGCAGCTTGTTCAGGACCTAAAAACCCGGTTACCGAGGCAGTAACTGGAATTAAAAGTGCAACTCCGCTCATTGGACCGATACCTGGTAAGACCCCTACTGCAGTTCCTATTAAGACTCCCGCAAATGCAAACAGCAAATTATACCATGTGAATGCAGTTTCGAATCCCTGCATTAAATATTGAAAAGTACTCACTTACGATTCTCCCCTCTCTTGCGTTAAAACTAAATTGACCAACCAGGTAGCGTACCTTTTAAAACAGTAACAAAAATAAAATAAATGATGAATGAATAGCCTAATGAGATCGAAATTGATTTAATCCAGTTTCCACGTTCCATCGTTTGAAAACAAACAATAAGAAATAAAAATGAACTGATTACAAAACCAATCTTTTCTAGTAAAAGTGCATAAAGAATTGCAGAAATTAACACGATAAAAAACTTCTTATAATGATATTGAATAGGTTCTGATTTATTTTCTTGATACGAAAAAGTTTCATAAAACAAACGACAACTTAACAAGGATAGAACACACCCAAGTATAAATGGAAAAACATTTGGGCCTACTACACTGCCATAAGCGGTAGCAGCAATATTACGGCTCTCAATTATAAAAGTAATACCTGTAAGTAAAAAAATGATTGCTGCAATTCGGTCAAATTTTTTATTCATTTTAATCATCCCTTTATGTTTAGTAAAGAAAAGAAGGAGTAGATTACTCCGTTCAGACTGTAGACAAACGCCCGCTTGCGGTGCTCATTACCGTCAATATAACTTTGTGCCTCGAAAGACAAGCGTTTTCAATCAGTCTGCTATTCATATTTTTTATTTACTCATACCTAATGCTTTCAATAAATCTTGAACTTGTGTTTCTTGTTCAGCTAAGAAAGCTTTAAATTCTTTACCATTTTTATACTCTGGTTGCCACCCTTGTTTTTCTACTTCTTGCTTCCAATCGTCAGTTTCAACTAATTTAGAAATTGTTTTTTCCCAATAACTGTAAGCATCCTTAGACATTTTTTCAGGTCCAAATACTCCTCGCCAAATGATGAATTCTGCATCAACGCCTTGCTCTTTTGCAGTTGGAAATTGAGAAAGTAATTCTCCCTGTAATCTTTCTGGTGAAGTCACAGCTAAAACTTTTACTTTACCCGATTTAACAAATTCAAGCGTACTAGAAATATCAGTTGAAATCACATCAGCATTATTACCAAGTAGAGCAGTTATTGCTTCAGAGCCTCCATCATATGAAACGTACTTAATCTTAGTAGGATCAATTCCGTATTTATAAGCTGGTAAAATTCCGATTAAGTGATCCATTGATCCAGGTGCAGATCCTCCAGCCAATGTTATTTTCTTAGGATTCTTTTTAATATCTTCTAACAGTGATTTTAAATCTTTATATTTTGAATCTGCTTTTACTACAATCGCACCATAATCTTTTGTTAATTGTGCTAAAGGAGTACTATTTTTATAGCCGTATGGGCTATTTCCTTCCTTTTTCAAATTGTTAATAATAATTGGTGGAGAATTTACAAATAACTTGTCATTATTAGCTTTATCTTGAGTAGCGTACTCAGCCATAAATACGGTACCACCACCACCTGGTTTATTTTCTACTGTCATAGGTTCAGTAACAAGTTTTGTTTCACTCAATATTTTTGTGAAGGATCTAGCTGTTAAATCCCATCCTCCACCTGCTCCAGACGGTGCTACAACCGAAATCGCTTTATTTGGGTACGAAGATTTATTTCCTGTTGTCACTTTGCTACCATTACACGCTGCTAGACTCATAGCTAGCATAGAAGTTAATAAGATAAAACTAGTTTTTTTAAATTTCATTTCTATTTCCTCCCCTTTTGTAAACGCTTTCTAATAAATGTATTATAGTTTAATAATTCTGAAAAAGGTTTTTGTGAACGTAAAGGACGTAAAGTCCATTAAAACCATTTTGTTCATAAAAACCACGAATTTTTCTTTTCATTACATACAAAAAAAGAATACGAGCTTGAAAGTATTTCAAGCTCGTATTCTTTCATTTTATTATTTATGAATCCAAACAGCTCCAGCAGAATTATCTTTTGCTTCTCCAATTACTTGGAATTTCAGACCGTAGTTAGGAACTTTTCTTCCTGCATCCGGAATCAAACCTGAACCATCGAAGTATTTTTGAGAATCATCAAATGTTGTTACACCTGGTAAACCTCTGTAATCAAAGATTCCACGAGAAGGTGAATTGATATAGAACTCAGCTGATTTGTCATAACTGAAAGCAGCGTCTGCAACTTGATAACGAGTACTTTGAGCAACAGATGGTTTACCATTTAAATCTCCAACCATTGGAGCTGGATGTGCATCAACTACTCCTAAGAATCCTTCACCAGGGTGAACCCCTACCCAGTTATCTGTAAAGCTTTCATCACCATACCAAACTACTAAACCAGTATTATATTTAACACCGCGAGCGAATTCTAGTGATTTATCAGCACCAGCGTAGTTTCTCCACTCTAAGTAGTAGTAATGATCTTTAAAGTCAGTTCCGTTCGATACAACTGCTTTATCTAAAGTAAATGTAGGAGTTCCCTCAGCACCATCAGTTAGTATTGCTGAACCATTTACTGTTACTTTTACTTCGTCAAATGCAAATCCTTCAGGAGCTAAACCTCCATCAGTAACATATTCAAATTGAACTTTTACTTTTTTACCATTATAAGCAGATAAATCATATGACTTGTCTACCCATTGACCTTTTGAAGATTCGAATCCACTACCAGTGTTTTCATCCCCAATAGTATCAATTGTTCCAAGTTTCGTTCCATTTTGATCCAATACGTTTACATAAACATAATCATAATTCGATTCAACTTCATAATTTGCTTTTATAGCAAAGTTTGCAGTTGTAGCATTTGTTAAATCAAGCACTGGTGAAGTCATGAAAGTGTGTAGATTATCACCTTTTGTACTGTAGTAATACTTAGCACCGAATTGAGGTTGGATTTTACTTTTCACTTCTTTTTTAGGTAAATTTACTTTTACAACACCAGGATTTTCTGATTTTGTAACACTTTGATCAATAAATGTAGCAATACCTTTTTCATCAATATCTTTGTAATCTACTTCAGTAATGTTAGCCCAGTTTCCTCCCATTGTTTTTTGGAAGAATTCTTTATTTTGTGGTGAAAAACTTGATGGAGTTGTACCAGCAACTTTACCATTCCAACTACCACCACTCATAATTGACCAAGAAGCAATTGGCTCACCATTACCAGTATATTGAGTATCATATTCATCTGGTAATCCTAAATCATGACCAAATTCATGAGCAAATACGCCAGTAGCACCATCTTCAGGCTCAACTGTATAATCATATACTGCCATTTTTCCACCAGACCAATATGGAACTGATGCTTGAGTACCAGCAAATGCAGTCACTCCATTTAATGTCCAACGATGTGACCAGATTGCATTATCACCTAATCTACCTCCACCTGCTTCTTGTCCAGTTCCAGCATGAATTACCATTAAGTGATCGACTAGACCGTCTGGTTCATTTGTATT
Source organism: Gottfriedia luciferensis (assembly GCF_002156865.1). Lineage (GTDB taxonomy): Bacteria > Bacillota > Bacilli > Bacillales > Bacillaceae_G > Gottfriedia > Gottfriedia luciferensis. Next base: position 5,250 of record NZ_NCTA01000066.1, read on the forward strand.
TCCATCGCCATCGATATCATAAATATCTAATTTATCAAAATCGGCTAAGTTAACACCTGAACTAATTGCAGCTTTTACAGCATCCTTAATAAAATCTCTTGGACCAAGTGGATTTTTGTTATCATGGCCTCCAGCAGGATTATCATCGCCATAATCTGCAGCTTTTCCTGGTACTGTTACCCAGTTAGTAACTGTACCATTAACAGTATAACTGCCACCTGATTGTTCTTCATAAAATTGCTTAAATGTTTTAATTTTTGAACCGTCTTCTAACGTAAAGTCCTCTTTTCCAAATAACATGTCCTCATAATGTTTTTTATTAAAATCAGATGTATACAGATATCCATCAACTTTATCAACATTATTATGTTTAAAATCAGCAAATTCCGCTAAGATAACTAATACATTATCTTCACGAGTTGTTCCGTCATATTTTGCTTGTTTTGCAGAATCGACTTTTACAACACCATTTGGTTTACCTTTTTTATAGTTTTCATGGCCCTTATTTAATTGTTTTAAAAGTTGTTCTTTGCGTTTTTCTAAAGTATCTCTCTGCTTTTCAGCAATTTCAGAGTTATGTACATCGGAACCATTTAATTTATTACCTTGTTTTTGTGTAATATATTCCCTTATTTTCTCTTTTACTTCTTCAGGACTATCAGTTGATTTAATAATTCCTCTTTCAGTTAAAGCTTTTTCTAATCTTGTTTCATCAACTACGTTTAAATCTAAAGAAGGACTTTCGACTAATTGCTTACTTTCGCTTTCTGTAGGAATTGCTGCCTTAGTCGTAATACCAGATGTGAGAATTGACATACTTAATGCAGTAACAAGTGAAACACTTGATAAAACTTTCCAATACGATGGTTTTGCCATAAATCTACACTCCTTTTCAGAATCTTCTAACAATAATTTAATAGTACAAGCTTATTGAGTGTAGTACAATGAGCAATTATGAATAATTTCTAATGTTCCGGTTAATATTTTTAATCTATTTTTAAGTGGATTTTAATTTTTGGAATAGGAAAATATACTCATCCTTCCGACAAAAGTTCTATATTCATACTTTATAAAACAAATCTTGAGGGGATTTTTATGAAATCGACAATTAACAAAGAGTTTTTTTTAAAACCGACTTTACAATTAGCAAAGGATCTTTTAGGGACTAAATTAGTCCATATTATCGACGGAATGGAAGTTTCTGGAATTATTGTAGAAACAGAAGCTTATATAGGTCCCGGTGACCGAGCTGCACATAGTTTTCAAAACCGTCGGACAAAGCGAACTGAGATTTTGTTCCATGAACCCGGTTTAATCTACACTTATCAAATGCACACACATACTTTAATCAATGTTGTTGGTGGAGAAGTCAATTCACCACATGCAATTTTAATTCGGGCACTAGAACCTTTGGATGGGATCGAAAAAATGGTCGAATTTAGAAAAAATCAACCTATTTCTAATCTAACAAATGGACCTGGAAAGCTTACGAAAGCATTAAACATCACGATGTCTTCTTATGGCAAACCAATTTGGGAACCACCGGTATATATTACAGAAGGAATAGAGCCCAAGGACATTAGCCGCGGTCCAAGGATTGGTATTGAAAATACCGGAGAAGCGCGAGACTATCCTTGGAGATTTTGGATAACAGACAATAAATTTGTTTCAAAAGGACGTTAAAAAAAGGCTCACTAAGAAGTGAGCCTCAGACTGTTGACAAACACTCGCTTTCTTCGTTGCTTCGCCTACCTGCGGTGCTCATTACCGTCTAAGGTAACTCCACTCCTCGCCAGGCTTCGCGCCTCGAAAGACAAGCGTTTTCAATCAGTCTGATAATCATATTTCAATAATTTTGTAACCCTTAAGAACAAAGCATTTTAAGAAATAATAAAAAGGTTCACTTCCTAGTGAGCCTCAGTATGTAGCCAAAGTCCTATCTATCTATTAAATTATTTTTCAGTTTAATAGAAGCTTCAGCCTAGTCTTTTCACAACAATTAACATTAACTAAGCCAAATAAAAAAAATCTCTGGATTGATTAATTTCACAATCCAGAGAGATTTTCATTTTAAACAAAATCTATTTCCGACATTATTTCCTAAGAAATAACGATATATTACAAATTAAGATGAGAGTATTGGCAAACTAATTTCAAAGGTTGTGCCTTCCCCTTTTTTACTTTGTACTTTTATTTTCCCTTGGTGCTCCTCGACAATCCATTTTGCAATTGATAACCCTAGTCCAATTCCGCTCTTGGCTGTACGCGATACGTCTTCTTGATAAAATCGATCAAAGATACGAGCAATATTTTCTCCATTTACTCCAATTCCACTATCTTTAACTTTGATAAGAAAACTATTCTTCACTTTTTCGCAGCTAATATAGATGGAATCTTTTTCATTTGTAAATTTAAGTGCGTTATCAATTAATATGACAAGTAACTGATGAATTCTTTCTTGATCCCCAAAATAGAGATATGTATCTTTTATCGTCAATGCGATGTCTTTATTTTGTAATGACACAATATCTGTAAAATGCGATATGATTTCTTCTAGCATTTCATTTAATGAAAATACCTTTTTATTTAATTGTAACTGACCAGAATCCGACCTTGCCAAAGTTAATAAACTAGCAACTAGTTTTGAAAGACGTCTATTTTCTTTTAATAAGATTGAAAAGTCTTGCGCTTTCTCTTCAATCCTTGCATTAGGCTCTCTAAGCAATAATTCTAAGCGTGATTGAATAACAGTTAATGGTGTACGTATTTCATGGGAAGCATCAGATACAAATTCTTGTTGTTTTTGCCAGGCATTTTTAATCGGTACAAGTGCACGACCTGCTAATATAAAGCCAGCAGCAATCGATAACGCACTTCCAACTATCCATCCCATGATTAAAATAATTAGTAATGTATCTAATAAGTCCTTTTCAGAATCAATATTTCGTAAGATTTGTAATGTAATTTTCCCTCGAGCAGTATCACCCTGAATCGATATCGTACGATAATTCATATTTCCAATTCGTTCATTATATAATTCATTCATTTTTTTAGGAAATTTTATTTCATCTTGTAAAATAATTGCATTCACTCCTGGCATTGGATTTACTACCTTTTTATCTTCATCCCACATAATCATTACTACTCGGGGATCTCGATTTGACAGGGGTAAACGAGTTGGATTATCGCTATTTTGTATCCGTTCGATATTCCATAATAACGATTGATCAACGTCCTTATATAATCGTGTATTTGTGTAAGAGTATATGATTAGTGAAAGGATGCCAATAAGAAGGCTGAACACTACTGAATTAATAATCGTTAATCGGATTTTTGTTTTCTTAAACATATTTTCCACCTAATCATCTTTCATAATATAGCCAATTCCTCTAACGGTTTTTATCATAGTACCATAATTGAAAGGTTCCAATTTTTTTCTTAGTTGGTGGACATATACTTCAACAATCGCAACGGTTGTATCAGAATCAAATCCCCAAACTCGATCAAAAATTTGTTCTTTCATTAAAATTTTCCCTTGGTTTTGAATAAAGTATTCTAATAATTCATATTGCTTAATCGTTAAATGGATTTGTTCATTATTTACTTCAACCGGGTGCTCTTTTCCTTTTAAAATGATTCCCTTGTATTTTAATGAACTATCGATTGATAAATTACCACTTCTTCTAAGTAGAGCATAAATTCTAGCGAGTAATTCAGGACTTTGAAATGGTTTTACTAAATAGTCGTCTGCACCTAAGTTTAAGCCTTCAACACGATCTTCAAGTGAATCTTTAGCTGTTAGAAATAATACTGGTGTATGTATTCCCTCATGTCTTAAATCTTTTACAATTTCGAATCCATTTTTTTCTGGTAACATGACATCTAAAATAATTACATCGTATATATTTTGCATTGCCAAGAAATATCCTTCTTCACCTTCTAATGCTTTATCTACTGTAAAATCTTTTGATAGTAATTCAACAATTGAATTTAAAACTTCTTCGTGATCTTCTACAACTAAAATCCTCATTTCCCTGCCTCCGTTACATCCACTAAAAAGAAGCGTTCCTTTTTATAGCAACGCTCCTTTTCTATTATTCAAATCGCAAAGCTTGAATTGGTCTCATATTTGAAGCTTTATAAGCAGGGAATACCCCGAAAATTACTCCAACTAATAGTGAAAATGTAAATGATAATAAGATTACTGGTAAAGAGAATGCGATGGATGTACTTGAAATCATTGAATACAGTTTTGCCGCACTTACTCCTAAACCTACACCTATCATACCACCAAATGAGCTTAGCACGATTGATTCAATTAAAAATTGTAATAATATATCCGTCTTTTGTGCTCCGATTGCTTTACGTATTCCGATTTCTTTTGTTCGTTCAGAAACGGATACTAACATAATATTCATAATCCCAATGCCTCCTACGATTAAAGAAATACATGCAATTCCTCCAAGCATAATGGACATTGTATTTGAAACCGAGCTTACCGTATTAATGACATCTTGCTGATTTGTTACGCTGAAATCGTCTTGACTTTCTCCGAATATTACTGACAATGTGCTCTCTACATTCGCCTTTGCAAAATTAACAATATTTTCGTTTTCAGCTTGAATGTATATTGAGCCAATTGTAGTATTCTGAAGTAATCTCTGTGCTACCTTCATCGGAAGTAACACCGTATTATCACCGCTTTGACCTAAAGAACTACCACTTGAAGCCAAAACTCCTATAACTTTATATGATGTTCCATTAACTTGAATCTTTTCACCTACTGGATTCGATAAACCAAATAAAGTTGTGGCAGTTTCAGAACCTAAAATCGCTGTCTTTAAACGTTCATCATTATCAAAATCCGTAAAAAAGCGACCAGAACTAATCTTTAAATTTCGAACATCTTTATATGAACTAGTTGTTCCAGTTAATGAAACTTCAGAGCTTGTTTTCCCATTTTTAACAGTGACTCTTCCGGATACAACGGGAGCAACTTCTTTCACACCTGAAAGTTTTTTTATCGTACTCAAATCATTCTCTTTAAACTTAGATTGATCTGTATTATAGAAATTGACCGTTAATAAATTCGTACCTAATTGCCCTATTTGATCAGAGATTTGTTTACTCGACCCTTGGCTTATCGATACTAGGATGATCACGGAAGATACACCAATTATCATCCCAAGCATTGTTAAAAATGCTCTTAATTTATTGCTAACTATACTTTTTACTGCCATTTTGATTAATTGAGACATTCCCAAGTGGCATACCTCCTTCCTCGTTAAGGCAACCGTCTTCGATTCTAACGATTCTTGAAGCTTCTTTTGCAATATGATTATCGTGAGTAATTAGAATAATGGTATGTCCCTCTTCATGAAGCTTTTTCATTAAATCTAATATTTCTCGGCCAGTTTTTTGATCAAGCGCCCCAGTCGGTTCATCTGCTAATAAAATATCAGGTCTACCTGCTAAAGCTCTCGCAATCGCAACTCTTTGTTGCTGGCCACCCGATAATTGGCTAGGAAGATGATACATACGCTCCTCCAATCCAACCTGTTTTAACACTTCGATTGCCATGTTTCTTCTGTCTTTTTGAGAAAGTCCACGATAGCTTAATGGCAACTCAACATTTTCCAGTGCACTTAATTTTGATAAAAGATTAAAGTTTTGAAAAATAAACCCTATTTTTTGATTTCTAATTACGGCTAATTCTCTGTCGTTCATTTCTTCAATCACCTGTCCATCAAACAAATAACTACCAGTGTTAGGTTGATCCAAACATCCAATCATGTTCATAAATGTCGATTTACCAGATCCTGATGGACCTACAATTGCAACGAAATCACCTTTGTTAATTGTAATTGAAACATTGTTTAACACATGCAATGTTTCTCCACCAAATTCGTAATAATGGTTCATTTTAGAAATATGTATCAAATCAGGTTTTCCGATCATTTATTGCCACCACCATTACCATTTCGAATCATCATTCGTTCTCCACCCATTTCTCTGCCTGAAAAATTACCACCGCCTCCAAATTGGAAGCCGCCTTGTCCGAATCGATTAGAATTGGAAGATTGGATTTGAGGTAGTACTACTTCCTGACCTGCTTCAATCCCTGAAGTAATTTCAACATAATTTTCATTTGTTAAACCTGTTTTTACTTCAACAGTATTCGTTGTGCTCTTATCTGAATTAGAAGATGAAGAATTTACGATGACATACTTAACATTATTTCTTGTATTGATCGCCTCAACTGGAACATATACTACATTTTCTTTCTTTTGGACTAGAATAGAGGATTCTGTCGTCATACCAACCTTTAAATTAGTAATGTTGTTTAATTTAACATTCACATTAAAAGTAGACACACCATTTGTAACTTCACCTTCCCTAGCAACATCGCTTACTTTTCCTGTGTATTTCGTACCAGGGAACGCACTTACATCAATATTTACAGTTTGGCCAACTTTTACCTTTGAAATATCTAGTTCATCAACACCAATTGTCGTTTGTAAGTTATTATAATCAGTAATATGTGCAACGACCGTTCCTTGATTAACACGATTTCCTGCTGCTACAGAAAGCGAAGTAATTGTGCCAGAAAAAGGAGCTACGATTGAATCGCTTCCGTCCGTAAAACTAACCAATTCGTCACCTTTTTTTACTTTTTGATTTACTGATACTAAAACTTCATCTACTTCAGCGTTTGTCTCTGACAATAAGTCCTTACTATTAATCGCTTCAATTGAACCTGATCCACTAACATTAACTTCTAAAGTACCTTTCTGTGCGACACCAGTTCTAGTAAAACTTGTTGTTTCCTGCGCGCTTGGTTTTAAGTAAAAATAACCACCAGCACCAATACATATGACAAATAGTAAAATTCCAATTATCCACTTTTTCATTTTCTGTCCCCCTAATTATTGCTACCTGATGAAGGTTGTTGTTGTTGATTAAATATCCCTCCATTAGGTGGGTTAAATCCACCGTTACGGAAATTTCTCATTATTTCACCACGATTATTCGTTTTAAAACTCAAATAGCCAACTCCGATTAATGTAAATACACCAATCACTAAATTTATGATTAATAAAATTGAAAGTACTTTAGGGGAAAATGCGCCTGTTGTAGAACGAGTTTTTAAATTCGTATTTTGATTTTTTTCTACAAAATTCGTTTCATTTGATTCCAAATTTTCCATATTGAATTTCACTCCTTTGAAATGATTATCTGAATTATGGAATAGAATCCTTAATTTTTACT
>NZ_NCTA01000067.1 GCF_002156865.1 Gottfriedia luciferensis
AATCAGATAAATAGGACTTTGTCTACACACTTGGAGCTGAATTATCAGCTCTTATTTTATTTATGGTAATTTCATTAATTTGTTTTCAAAATTATCAAACTAACACGATTTCTTCATTAAAATTTCATTAATTTATCACAATTGAAATTTATACTTTCTCAAGAAGATATAAGTTACTTAAGGGGTAAAATTTAATGGAGATAAACACACAATACCATTCAGTCCAAACTGAACAAGTTTCTTCGAAAAAGACATCTCTATATCAAACGATTTGGAGATGGCATTTTTATGGAGGAATGATTTTTGCACCGATTCTAATTTTGTTGGCGATAACGGGCTCAATTTATTTATTTAGACCTTATGTGGAGCCGATGTTAGATCGAGATTTGTATTATGTAAAAGAAGGAAGTAAAGAAATTACGCCAAGCTTACAGTTAAAAGCTGTAAAAGATCGTTATCCAAATGACGCGATTACTTCTTTTACAGACGTTAAGGATCTAAAACGTGCAACAGAGGTTGGAATTGCAAAAGGCGATGTTAGTTACACAGTTTTTGTAAATCCATACTCAGGTAAGGTTCTTGGTGAACTGCAAAATGATAAACGTTTCATGGAAATCATTGTAAAACTCCACGGTGAGATAATGGCAGGAAAATTGGGAGATAATCTTGTTGAGTTATCAGCATCATGGGTAATTATTTTATTAATTACAGGATACTATTTATACTTCCCACGTAATAAGCAATCATTTTTAAGTATTCTGCGTATTCGAATGAGAAAAGGATCACGAGTGTTTTGGAGAGATTTACATGCTAGTACAGGTTTTTGGATGACAATTATCTTGTTATTACTTGTATTAACCGGACTACCGTGGGCTAGTTCTTTTGGCGAACGATTAAATACATTTGTTGCAAAAGCAAAGCTTTCAAATGCTCCAGAGCATTTATGGGATGGAACGATACAATCAAATAAAATAAACAAGGATGTAGCCAAAACACCTTGGGCAGCTGAAAATATGCCTGTTCCAAAATCTGTTTACAGTAATAATGGAATGTTACCAATTGAAAATGTTATAAAAATAGCTGAAATAGCGAATATTTACCCTGGCTATACAATTACGATGCCAGAGGGAGAGAAAGGTGTTTACTTAATTTCAACTTATGGTTGGGCAGCTGGAAGTGTTAAAAACTATGTAACGATGGATCTTGACCAGTACAGTGGGAAAATATTACTAGACTATCGTTGGAACGATTACAGTCCATTCGATAAAATGATTGAGACTGGAATTGCTTTACATGAAGGTAGATATTTTGGCGTGGCAAATTTAGTGATTGCTCTTATTGCATGTTTATCACTTATTTTGATTGTATTTAGTGGAATCACAATGTGGTGGAAACGCCGTGTAAAAGGCAAAAGTGGTATTCCAAAAGCTACTGAAGGAAACAAATTCTATCTAGGTGTTTTATTAATTTCTGTAGTCTGTGGGTTACTAATGCCGTTAGTAGGAATATCAATCTTTGTTATTGGAATGATCGAATTTACTGTGAAATTTATAAAGAATAAGGTTCGTCGTCCTGAATTACAGTAAAAATAATTGATGCTAAGTATTCCTTACTGTACTTAGCATTTTATTTTGAATTCTAATAAAAAATGAGAAGAAAAAAAGAGGTGTCTTATGACATTTATAGTAAAAAGGGTAATCGTATCGATCGTTTTAGTAAGTGTTATTTTAGCTGGATGTGGAAAAACAGAAGTACAAAGTTCTAATAAATATTTAGATAGTATTGTAGTGTCACTTTCAGATCAATCAACGACTAAAAACTTTGAACATAATTATGAAGTGAATTTAACAAATAATAAAAATGCTAAAGTTAATGTGGATTCTGTAGAAATTATCTTGAAAATGAAAAGTATGAATCACAAAGTTGATGTGAAACTTAATAAGATTTCGAAAGGGATTTACAGAGGAAAAATCACATTACCGATGAATGGTTCATGGGATAAGATTGTAGTATTAAAACAAGGGAAATTTATTCGTAAAGTAAACGGAGCGTCAATTAGATAGGGGGCAGGGAAAGCAGGACAAAAGTTCGTTAGGGAAATCCTTTTTCCTGCCTTTCCTTGCTCCTGCTCTTAAAACAGGGCCACATAAAAAAGCAAAATCACACCATAAAGTTTTAACTATGAAATCGATTGGAATTTTTCTGTTTGGCTCCTGAAAATGCCGTTTCGTCCGTTGGTTTTAGCCTTGTAAAGGGCCATGTCGCAAGTAGAATAGATATTTTCTAATTGCGTATTCTGATCTGGGAAAAATGTAAGAACACCAATACTAATTGTATATGTAACGGGTAATTTATTTTTAGACGCTTCATTAAACAGTTGATTAATTTGCTTAGCAATTTCATTTGATTCAGCTTCATTTTTTCCAGGAAACAGAATACCAAATTCATCTCCTCCATAACGTACAAACAAATCATCTTTGCCTAAATGAAGTTTAATTCTCGTTGTGAGGTCTTGGAGAACTTTGTCACCAACTAGATGCCCATAGGTGTCATTGATTGTTTTAAAATTGTCCACGTCAAAAAGCATATAGGATACAGCTTGTCCCTTCTTCGCATAATTAGTGAGCGATTGCTCTGCATATTCTGTAAAAGCTCTCCGATTCAACGTACCAGTTAAATCATCATAACTAGCTAAATGGATTAACTGGAAGTCTACTTTTTCCTTCATTAACAAAATGAATCCAATATTACCTAAATTTATAATAAGGTAAATTGTCAGTAGAGAAATCAATTGGTAAGCTCCGGGAGTATAGAAACTTGTTGAAATGGTATGTGAAAGTAAAGCAGTCACACCTCTGACTAATGAAGCCGCAATTACAAGAAGATAGAAACTACCTATGATTTTCATAAGAATGGTAGAGGTTTTATCAAAAACCATCTTATAAATCGGGAATAAGATGATAGCAGTAACAATGGAGTAATAGGCAATACGTATGTTTTCTTTGCTATAAAACATAAAAATAAAATATAGACCGGTCAAAATGAATAGAGTCAAAAAAAAATAGAACTTCTTGGTTTTAGCGGAAAGAGTAGTTTGAAGATTAAACAACGCTATAACTTCGAAGGCTGTTCCCATAATTAATAATGAATTTGTCAAAAAAATTGATAGAAAATCGGGAATTTCTCCACGAAAAACCATACAAAACAATCCTAAACTCTGAAAGCATTTTGCTATAAAGAAAGTTTTAAATGTTAAATCCTTTTTATGATTAAGTGCATAAGCACTAGTAATGATTAATGTAAATAAGAAGCCCATGCAGAGCAAAGTAACAAGTATTTTTGTATCTAAGTATAAATACATTATGTAGCACCTACTTTTGAATGAAAATTCAATCATTATGATTATAACAAAAGTATGAGATGGTTTATACAAAATTAGTACACAATGACCGTTTTCCAAAGTAATCAATAGAGTTTTAATCAATCACAATAACGATTTTAAGAATAACGAAAGAATAGAAAGAAGATACTATTGTAATGATATGAATTGATAAAGTCAGGTGGGGATATCTTGTTCAATCAATTAGCTAAAGCGATACCTAATTTACTAACAATCGGCAATTTATTATGTGGTGTTCTTTCAATTACATTTAATATGAGTGGGTTTATGGTAGTTGCCGCTATTTTTATTTTCGTATCGGCTGTTTTTGATCTTCTTGATGGTAGGGTTGCGAGAAAATTAAAGGTGAACAGTGAATTTGGAGTAGAATTAGATTCCTTAGCTGATATTGTTAGTTTCGGTGTGGCACCTGCACTTTTATTCCATTCAATCTCCGCTCCTTCCGTTTTAACTTCTTTAGCATTTATCCTTTTTCCAACAATGGGGGCATTAAGATTAGCAAAGTTTAGTGTAAAGCCGACAATTGGGTATTTTAAAGGCTTGCCTATTCCAGCGGCTGGATTACCACTAGCAGGGATGGGGATGTTTTCATATAGTAATGCTTGGATTACCTTAATCTTAGCATTTTTAATGGTAAGCCCAATTCGATTTAAAAAGCTTTAATTACATAATTTATAGGTAACTCAATACATCTGGCATGATTAATGATCAAGTTTTAAATAATGGTTAAGTTTCATAGAATGTAATACAGAGAAACCTGAAATGGTTTTTCTTTTTTTTATGGCTCGTCACAAAAAGATTATTGCTTTTGTTTGCACAATGGGTTAATTAGTATTAAAATTGTTGAAAATGTTAGACAGAATAAGAGTTATTTATTCTATTTGGTAAGGTTTAATAAAGTAATAAATATTATTAGGTTATAGTAAATTGAGGTCTTAATATGAATGAAATCATGCAATTATTAAATCAATATGGCTATATCATTCTTTTTTTATCATTGATGCTGGAATTGATTATTGTCCCAATTCCAAATGAAGCATTAATGAGTTATGTTGGAGTTTTATGCTTTCAAGGAAAGATGAATATTGTTCTTTCCATTATTTCCGCTGGATTGGGCGGTATACTAGGGGCAACGATATCATTTTGGTTCGGATATAAGCTAGGTGTACCTTTTTTTCGTAAATATGGTCACTATATCCATATGGGACCAGATAAGATAGAGAAAATGTCTAAATGGTATGGGAAGTATGGAAAGGTATTATTAATAATTTCTTTCTTTATTCCAGGAGTCAGACATTTCGCGAGCATTATATCTGGAATCATTAAACTACCATTTCGATCTTTTGCTATATTTTCTTATATTGGAGTATTTCTTTGGGTTGGAACGTTTATTTGGTTAGGACAAGTAATGGGACCTAAATGGGATCTATATCAACAAGAAATTAAAAAATGGTTACTATTAGCAAGTATTCTATTTGGTTTCTTAGTTCTTGTATTCTTTGTAATAAAAGCTAATAAGGAAGCAATTAAAGAGTCACTAATTTTAATTTTTGAATCAGGTTTTAAGAGGTTTAAGAGCTTCATAAAAATTAAACTAATCATCTTAACTTGCCTAGTATTATTTGTTACGTTTTTTATCTTAATGGTCGGATTAATTCAGGACAAAATTGCAAATGAATTTGTTAAATTCAATAACGTATTTAAAACGATTGTTTTTAATTTATTTAATCCACATTGGCATGCAAGTATGAATTTTATTTATTCCTTGTCATCTTGGAAAGTGTTAGGGACAATCTCACTAATCACAGTTCTCGTGATATTTGTAAACAATAAAAATAAATGGATTGAACTGATATTTTTTCTATCTACTTTGATTGGAATTTTTATTCTCTCAATCATGATCCCTTGGATGTTTAATTACATGCTTGGAACGAATGTCAGTCAAAACTTTCCAAATGAAAAATCGATGTTGATTTTGTCAATTTTAGGTTATTTTTTTGTTATGTTAATTCGTCACAATAAAAATTATTTATTTACAATCGTGATGTTCTTCATGTTTGTTTTAGTTATTTTGGGCTATTCAATAAGTAGTGTGTATCTGCATCATTTATTACCAAGTGATATTGCTGCTGGATTTGTAATTAGTTCAGTTTGGTTAAGTGGAGTCATATTTTCATTAGAAATGTTCCGTTTTGTATCACTTTTAAAAATGAATATGAAAGAGGCGAAAGTATCATAAGTTTGTAGCGAATAGACTTTCCTTACACATCATTTTGGGAGGCTGATTATGAAGGCCAAAAATGTTTGGATTTTAAGCCTAGTTAGCTTTTTTACTGACATGGGTTCCTATATGGTTACACCACTTATACCGATCTTACTTTCATCTTCAGGCCCAATGATAATCGGGATAATTGATGGCTTGTCAGAAAGCTTGTCAAGTGTGCTGAAATTATATTCAGGTATTCAATCAGATCGCCTGAAAAATAGAAAAAGAATGGCGATTTTTGGTTATGGGTTATCAGGAATAGGGAGGCTTGTCCTAATTTTTTCGAGTACTTGGATAGGAGTTTTCTTTTGGAAGCTTGTTGACCGAACAGGAAAAGGTATCAGAACGGCTCCAAGGGATGCTTTAATTTCGGAATCAGGTGGGAAAAATAAACAAGGAAGAGCATTTGGAATCCACCAAATGATGGATATGTTTGGAGCTTCTCTGGGAATTGGGGCAGCGATCGTCATTATGCAAATGGAAGGTAGTAAAAATATTAAGGATGTATTTTTGTATTCGTTAATTCCAGTATCGATTGGATGGCTTATATTATTTTGTGTAAAAGAACGAAAAAAACAGCCAGAGGGAAGTAGTCGTAACGAGTCAAAGAACGTTCATTTTAGTTGGAAGCTTTTAGATTCCGATATTAAGAAATTACTACTGATTGTATTAATGTTTACAATCGTTAATTCATCCAATTCTTTTTTGTTGTTAAGGGCCTCAAATCTTGGCGTGTCGAATCAGAATGTTTTATTAATGTTTTTAATTTTCCACCTTACTGCCTCTTCACTTTCTTATGTATCAGGCGCTTTTTCTGATAAATTCGGACGCAGAGGAATTTTAACAACAGGATATGCTTTATATGGAGTTGTTTATATCGGCTTTGCAGAAGTTCACTCATTCATTGGTTTCATTACTCTTTTTATTTTATATGGCCTATATTCAGCTTTAACAAAAGGTGTCGAGAAAGCTCTAGTCGTAGAAATAGCAGGTTCTAGTTCAAAAGGAACGGCACTTGGTTTTTATGCAATGATTTCTGGAATTGGTTTGTTTCCAGCTTCTTTGCTTACAGGATGGTTATGGCAACAATTTGGAGCGTCTGTTTCATTTTTTATTAATGGGATTATAGCGATCGTTGCTGCCTTCATGCTATCAATGACATTAAGAAGAATCCAAAAATCTTAAAAACTTAAAAAGCTCGTAATTCAATTAAAGGAACCATGAATAATCCATTTGGACAATTCATGGTTCCTTTTTTCATTTAGCTCGTTTTACTAATTAACAAGGTTCTGTAATATCAGAAATGGCATTGTAGAGGATATCTAACATTTCTTTTATCTCCAATTCTGTAGAAGCTAATGGAGGCATAAAGACAATGACATTTCCAAGTGGGCGAGTCAAAAGCCCAAGTTCTTTTGCTCTTTTTGTTACTTTAACTCCGATTCGTTCATTCCAATGAAAAGCTTCTTTGGATATTTTTGATTGGACAAGTTCGATCCCAATCATCAATCCACTCTGACGAATGTCTCCAACGTGTTTTAAATCGTTAAATTTTACTAACTTATTTTGAATATAGGCAGCAATCGTTTCAACATGCTGTAATAAGTGAGTAGTATTAAATAATTCTAGATTCGCTAATGCAACAGCACAACCAAGCGGATTACCAGTATAACTATGGCCGTGGAAAAAGGTTTTCTGCTCTTCATAAGAACCTAAAAAAGCTTCATAAATTCGGTTTGTTGTTAATGTCGCTGCTACCGGTAAATATCCACCAGTTAATCCTTTTCCACAAGTTAAAATATCTGGTGTCACATCTTCTTTTTCGCAAGCAAACATTTTCCCTGTTCGACCGAATCCGGTTGCAACTTCGTCAGCGATTAATAATACATCATATTTTATACATAACTCATGGATCGCTTTTAAATATCCATTTGGCATGACAATAATTCCGCTAGCACCTTGAACAATTGGTTCAATGATTAATGCAGCGATTGAGTTTGCTTTTTCGATAAATAAACCTTCAACCTCTTTTATATAGGCTGCGATCATTTCCTGTTCAGTTCCTTCGTATTTTGAACGGTAAAGATGAGGATAAGAAACTTTTATACTTGGAAAAAGCAACTCATCATACGCCTGGTGATATAAATCGATCGCTCCTACTGATACAGCCCCAATTGTATCGCCGTGATATGCTTCCTTCATTGTTACAAAAGTATTTTTTTCATATTTTCCGATATTACGCCAATACTGATATGCCATTTTAATCGCGATTTCAACAGATGTAGCCCCTGAATCTGAATAGAATACTTTTTCTAAGCCTTTTGGAGAAATTTCCACTAGTTTTTCGGCTAAAAGAATGGAAGGTACATTGGCCATTCCTAAAAGTGTAGAATGGGCTACTTTTTGTAATTGCTCATTAATCGCTTCGTTTAATTCTGGAATATTATGGCCGTGGACGTTTAACCAAATAGAAGATACTCCATCATAATATTCATTTCCTAAAACATCATATAATTTTCGATCTTTTCCGTGTGAAATAATCAGCGGATCTTCGTTTATGTAATCTTTCATCTGAGTAAATGGATGCCAAAGATACTGCTTATTTTTTGAAGATAATTCTTGATAGATTTCGTATTCCATATATGTTATCCCCCTTAAATTATATGTTAACCAAAAACTAAAGTTAGGTTGACATATATTTAATTTGCATGTTAATTTAATTTTGTTAGTTTGTCAAATTCATAAATTAATAGGGGGATTCATTTGCAAAACAAAACTTTGTCATTAACAGTAATAGCATTATTTGCATCACTTACTTCAATTGGAGCTTTTATAAAGATTCCATTACCAGTGATTCCTTTTACACTTCAAGTATTGTTTGTATTTTTAGCTGGTTGTCTTTTAGGAAGTAAAAGAGGGATGATGAGTCAATTGTTATATGTTGGAATTGGCTTAATTGGGATACCTGTTTTTGCTTCAGGTGGAGGGCCAGAATATATTTTAAAGCCTACGTTTGGTTATCTAATAGGGTTTATCGTTGCAGCATTTGTTATAGGATACATAATTGAAAAAACAAAGGAACCAAAGCTTAAACACTTTATTTTTGCTAATGTGATTGGTTTAGTGATTGTTTATATTTTGGGAATTACTTATGTTTATATTTCTTTAAATACATGGTTAGATAGCCCTATTTCATTAAAAGCAGTTCTGATGATGGGGATGGTATATAGTATTGGTCAAGATTTATTGTTAGCCATTTTCGGAGGAGTCTTGGCAGTACGTTTATATGCTCATTTTGCGAAAGCAAGAGTCGAAGGAAAGAAGGTGGCAGCATAAGATGGGAAAAGGATATTTTATTACAGGTATCGATACGAATATTGGAAAAACCTATGTAACTACTCAATTAATAGCCTGTTTGCAACGAAAAGGAATAGACGCAGTTCCTTATAAACCAGTTCAAAGTGGCACAGTTAATCTAAACGATCAAATGATAGGAGAAGATGTAGCGTTTTATAAGGAAAAATTAAAGCTCTCAGAAGATTTTAGTTACTACAATACATACACACTTAAAACTCCGGTATCACCACATTTGGCTAGTAAACTAGAAAATGTATTTATTGATGAGCATGTCATATTAGAAAAATATAAGCAATTGGAAGAGAAACACGATGTTATTTTAGTAGAAGGTGCTGGAGGAATTGCGGTTCCTATTAAAGAAAATTTTGGCACTATTGATTTAATTAAACTATTAAACTTACCTGTAATGATTGTTACTACTTTAAAGTTAGGTACAATCAATCACACACTATTAACGACGGAATACTTAAAGTCACATAACATTGATGTCAAAGGATTGATTATTAACAACGTACCATCAAATTTAAGTGAAATGGAAAAAGATAATCTAGTCATGATTGGAAAATTAACTGGGCATGAGATTCTTGGAATGATTCCAAAACAGAAGGATTTCTTCACGGATAAAGAGTTATTTGAAATGCAGGAATTAATGGAAAAAAAATAAATGGGATGGTGAGTGTAAGATGAATTGGACTAAATTAGCACAAGAAGTAATTTTAGGTAAGGAAATATCAGACGAGGAAGCAATGAATATTTTGTTATGTGATGATGATAATTTACTTTCACTTTTACAAGGGGCATTTGTTATAAGAAAACATTATTATGGTAAAAAAGTTAAACTGAATATGATAATAAATGCTAAGAGTGGGTATTGTCCTGAGGATTGTGGCTATTGTTCTCAGTCTTCAATATCTAGCGCTCCAATTGAAAAGTATCCTTTTTTATCTAAAGAAGAAATAGTAGATGGTGCAAAGCGTGCTTATGAATTAAAAGCTGGTACATATTGTATTGTAGCAAGTGGACGTGGACCAACGAACCGAGACGTAAATGTGGTAACTGAAGCAGTTAAGGAAATTAAAGAATTATATGGTTTAAAAGTTTGTGCCTGCCTAGGACTGATTAAAGAAAATCAAGCAAGTGAACTGAAAGAAGCAGGTGTCGATCGATATAATCATAATTTAAATACTTCGGAAGAGCATCATAGTTATATTACAACAACACATACATATCAGGATCGCGTAGATACCGTCGAAAAAATTAAACAATCAGGGATTTCACCATGTTCTGGGGCAATTATCGGTATGAAGGAAACAAAAGAAGATGTCATTTCATTAGCGCGTTCTTTACGTAAGTTGGATGCAGATTCAATACCAGTAAACTTTCTCCATGCTATTAAAGGGACCAAACTAGAAGGAGTAAACGAACTAAATCCTCGCTATTGTTTAAAAGTACTAGCTTTATTTAGATTTATTAATCCAACTAAGGAAATAAGAATATCTGGGGGACGTGAAGTAAATCTTCGAAGCCTTCAACCTCTTGGACTATACGCAGCTAATAGTATCTTTATTGGTGACTATTTAACAACAGAGGGACAAGAAACAAATAGTGACCATGCAATGTTGGAAGATTTAGGATTTGAGATTGAGTTAGTGGAAAAACAAGAAAAATTGTTTTCTTGATTTAACAATTTGTGAGAATTAGAATTTCCTTAACAGATATTTATTTCCGTATCAGTTTAAGGAGGATAACGAATGAAGGTTGTAATCTTACCTGATTCCTTTAAAGAAAGTTTAAGTGCATCTGAAGTAGCCAAAGCCATTTATAAAGGTTTCTATTCGGTTTTTCCGAATGCTGAATATCATTTAATACCTTTAGCAGACGGAGGGGAAGGTACGCTTCAAGCATTAATTGCTTCAAATGGTGGGAAGGTTGAAAGTATTGAAGTAACTGGCCCTCTATACGAAACAGTTCAAGCTAAAATTGCATTTTCTAAAGATCATAAAACAGCATTTATCGAAATGGCTGAGGCATGCGGTTTGCATCTTGTATCACTTGAAAGGCGCAATCCATTACAAACGACATCGTTTGGAGTTGGTGAATTAATTATTTACGCTATTGAACAGGGAGTCTCTGAACTAATTATAGGAGTTGGAGGAAGTTCAACGAATGATGGTGGAATTGGAATGGCTACTGCACTTGGCTATCAATTCTTTGATGAAAACGGAAATGCAATTGAAAGTAATGGTGAAGCATTACTAAAAGTAGTTTCGATGAGTGATAAAAATAAATCTCCATTACTTGATAAAGTAAACATAACAATTGCTGCTGATGTGATTAACCCTCTGACTGGAACAAATGGATCAACCTATCTATTCGGTCCACAAAAGGGGCTTTCCACTGATAGATTAGCAGAAGTAGATCAAGCAATGAGAAGCTTTTATTCTATCGCAGAACGTTTTCTTGATAAATCGGTGTCTGAAATA
This sequence comes from Gottfriedia luciferensis, assembly GCF_002156865.1. Lineage (GTDB taxonomy): Bacteria > Bacillota > Bacilli > Bacillales > Bacillaceae_G > Gottfriedia > Gottfriedia luciferensis. The sequence continues at coordinate 11,507 of NZ_NCTA01000067.1, forward strand.
CCGGGTAGTGGTGCAGGTGGTGGTATGGGTGCGGGGCTCATGCTGTTTGCAAATGCTACTATAAAAAAAGGAATTGAACTTGTTCTTGAGCAACTAAACGTAAAAGAGGTTTGTAAAGACGCAGACATTGTTATAGTTGGAGAGGGCAGAATGGATGGGCAAACTGCATTTGGCAAAGCACCAGTAGGAGCAGCTAAATGTGCGCCACCCGATGCAAAAGTTATCGCGATTTGTGGAAGCATTGGAGACGGTATCGAAGAGTTATCAAATCATGGTATAGATGCGATTTTTCCAACAATCCCTTCAATTGTACCAATTGAAAAAGTGCTGGAAAATGCATTTGAAAATATTGAACGAACTGCAAGAAATATTGCAATTCTTTTAAAATGACTCCAATGGATTTTAAAAAAACAGTGTAATTCTAATTGAATTACACTGTTTTTTACAGAGTGTTGAAATATATATCTGTCAATATAAAAAAAGGTTATTAAGTGAACTTTATTGATGATAAAGTTAATATTTTTTGATGTTCTATTAATATGTTTTGAGCAATATTTATAACTCTGTCAAACTCAAATCATTACTTAGATCATCTTTTTATAGGTTTAAACTATAAAATACTAATTTTTAGTAAAATGAATTCAATTCTTAAAAGGCGATGCTTTATTGAATTCGTCGTTTAAACTGATTAATCGGTTGTTCTAAGCAAAGAATATTTAAATCGTTTTTTTTATGAATACTTTTATTGAACAATAAGTT
>NZ_NCTA01000068.1 GCF_002156865.1 Gottfriedia luciferensis
CTTAAGAGCAGGAACAAGGAACGGCAGGATTAAAGAGAAGGAAAAGACATTAAAGGACTTTAGACAAAGAAAAAAAAGAAGCGAATTAATTTTCGCTTCTTTTTACTTAATAATTATTATTCAGTTGAAACTGAAGGGTCAGCTTGATCTTTTTTAGGTTTAATTTGGAAGAAGTTTTGTTCTATATTTGCTAATAAAGTTTGAACAAATTTTGCTTCATCTTGTTGATTGTGCTGTGTTAATAGTGATTTGTATTTCTCTAGTAGGTCAGTTACATCGTTCTTTCCTGTTTCATCAATCGGAATAATGCTTACACTTGCACCTTTGGCCATTCTGTTTTTGTATGCTTCTTTCGTAAGACCCAGTTCTGGAGCGTTTCGAACATATATGACTCCACCAGTCATTCCAGCACACATCCATGGACCTGGGTCTCCAAGTACGATAGCTCGACCGCCAGTCATATATTCAAATGCAAATCCATTGATATTTGCATTTGGTCCAAGTTTTGTTTTCTGTGCAACTGGTTGTTTTGATAGATTTCGACCGCCTATTACTACATCTGCTCCTGATAGTCGAATACCAGCGCGTGAGTCAGCATTACCTTGGATGAAAAATTGTCCTTTTTGTGCACCGTATGCAAAGCATTTTCCAACTGAACCTCCGAAATATTTTCCGTTCGCACCTCTAGCCTTACTAATAAAAATAGTTCCTCCGAAAGCGGTTTTCGCAACTCCATCTTGTGCTCCACCTTGAACGTAAACAGTATAATCTTCAACTGTATAAGTTCCTAAACCATTTCCAGGAATAGATTGGTCTTCAAAGCTTATTTCAACAGGGGATGCAACCTTGTTCGCTTGTTTTTTCACTATTAAGTCATGAATCAACAAGCTTCCTGCGTGACGATATTCATTATCAACTTTGGCATAAACGCCAATATCACTACTTTGGAGTACTTTAGTTGATTCGCCATCTGAAAGTACATACTCTTTAGTCTCAATTTTATCTCTCGATAGTAAATGACTTAAATTTATAACATCTAAAAATCTTGTTTGTTTTAAGAATTCAGTTTTACCGACTAAATCTTGAGCATTTTTAACGCCTAATGATCCAACAATTTCTTGTAATTCCATTTTAAAGGCAGTAAAGAATTGAACTAAATTTGTGACTGCAGTTTCAAGCTGTCTAGGTGTGAATTTACGCAATCCGTGACGAACAGCTTCTACTTCTGATTCAATTTGAGTTGCTATCCCAACGTGACACGTATCTAAATGACAACCTCGACATGTAGTACAACCGATTGCAATCATTGATAACGTTCCAAATCCAATTCGATTTGCTCCTAGTATCATCATTTTTACTACGTCATTTACACTTTTCATTCCGCCATCTGCCCAAATTTCTACAGAGTTACGTAATCCAGATTCTAAAAGTGCATTATGAGCTGCACGAACACCTATTTCAACTGGTAGACCTACATTTTGAATTGCGTGAACACGTGCGGCACCAGTACCTCCGTCGAATCCACTAATATTAATATAATTCGCACCTGCTTTGGCGATTCCTACAGCAATTGTACCGATATTTGGAACGACTGGGACTTTAACGGCTACTTTTGCATTTGGATTGACTGCTTTAATTTCACTAATCATTTGAGCTAAATCTTCAATTGAATAAATATCATGGTTATTTGAAGGTGAAATTAAGTCTGAGCCAAGTGTAGCATTTCTTGTTTCAGCAATTTTTTTTGTAACCTTAGATGCAGGTAAGTGACCACCTTCACCAGGTTTTGCACCTTGACCGATTTTAATTTCAATCAAATTAGAAGAGTGGAGTAAGTTGGCGTTTACACCGAATCGACCAGACGCAACCTGTTGTCCACGTGTGTTTAGATATTTCCCAATCATATCTTGGATTTCTCCACCTTCACCATTTAAACTAATCATATTTAGACGATTAGCCCCTTCAGCATATGCTCTAAAAGCAACTTCATTTTGTGATCCGAAAGACATTGAGCTAATAATAAACGGTAATGAATGATTTCCAATTTCTAGTGAAACTTGTGTTGAATCAATAGGTAAACTACTTTCCACTAAAGAAAGGGCATGTCGCACTGCTGTTGGGCGCTCTTCTTCAATTTGATTTAATTTTTGACGATATGTTTCATAATTTCCAGTTTGGGCAGTTTCACCAATTGCTTTCCAAATTCGAGGGAAAACATGGAATGATTTTGGCATTGCCGAGTTATTCGCAATGTAATCTTCACTTCGTTTTTTCGCATCAGCTTCTAATAATTTAAATCCTGAAACTTCTTTGTCACCAAAGAAATTTATGATTCCTAATGCAGACGCAACATCTTCGTGTAACCCAATACTACTAAACATTTTTGCGTATCCACGTAATTCATGCATACCGATTGTTGATATAACTTTTTCAATCCCTTTATTTAAAACATCATATAAACTTACAATTTTTTCTGGTGCTTCTAATTCCGAAACTGTACCAAAAAGGAAATAAGGATTAATTGCATCAGCTCCTAACCCTTTCATGATCATTAAATCATGAAGATTACGAACTGCTGCTGTTTTTAAAAGAATCGAACAGTTTCTTCTTAATTTCGCACTTACAAGTCCGTTATGAATGGTAGCAGTAATAAGTGCTGGGTCAATCCAATATTGATTATTTTTATGGGCATTTTCATCTGTAATAATGATACATTCTGCACCATTTTGAACTGCTTCAATTACCTCAAATTTATATTGTGATAATGTTTCTTCTAAAGGTAGATTCGAAAATGTACTATGAATTGTTAAAAGCTTATTTTCTAATTGATACAAATTTTCTACTTCTTCATACGTAAATTGTTTTCTAGTTGATTTTAATGTTTTACCTACAAAACCGTCACCAACTATTGGAGATGGAAGTTCTAGAACAATCCCAGATTTCTGGTTATTGAGGGATGGTCTTTTACCTAAAACAATAGAGGTAGAGAAATGCTCTGTTTCTCGATCTCTATCAATTGCAGGGTTAGTCACAACTGCAACTGTTTCTTTCATGTAATCAGAAAGGTTTTTTCTAGCTTCATCTAAACAAGCGAGTGGAGCATCATGTCCTAATGAACGGATAGGCTCAGCACCTTTTTCGGCCATTTGTTCAACTAGTTGTATTTGCTCTTTCTGCCACCCAAACGCACCATATTCAAATGGATTGATTGAAGGTGGAGAGTGTTCGACAACATCATTTGAATTGAAGATTGAATGTTTATTTGCGAGATTAATAGATAATTTTTCATCTAATTTAGTCGTAACAAAATGCGTTATTTCTCGGTGAGATAATAGTTGAACACCGTCTTTTAATAAATTAATACCGATTTTTTCACCTGGAGAAAGTGCGTGTGGTTCAGATATGAATAAATCTGGTGATATGATCCCTTGTTCAGAAGAGAAAACAAAATAATCATTTGTTTCGAGTAGCCAAACTGGGCGTAAGCCTAAAGCATCTAGACTTGCAACAAACTCATTTCCTTCTCTAGTTAGAACTCCAGCCGGACCTTGACAGTATGGACCAAATGCACTTCTTATTGTTTGATAAATTGACGCTATTTCCCGATCTGTTTCGAATTCTGCAGGTACAGGTGGAAATAATAATTCCATCGCTTCTTTTAATGAATAACCATGTTTATGGATTAGCGTCTCAAGTGTAATGTTTACATCTTGTGAATCACTATTACCAGTTTTGATGTTTGCACCAATTTGTTTTGCTTCTATTCTTAATTGTTCAATTGTATTAATTTCACCATTATGTGCTAAGATGCTAAATGGCTGAACTCTAGAAAATGATGAAGATGTATTTGTTGAATAACGATTATGACCAACTACAACCGCTGATTGAAAATTAGGGTGTTTTAAATCGGAATAGTATGACAATAAAGTGTCGATTGTCCCCATTACTTTATAAACACAAGTGGATTGACTGAGAGAGATAACTGTTACATTTGTTTGTTCATGAATTAGATTTGTTAAATCAAAAATTGAAGTGTTTTGACGATTTTTAATAGGAAGTAATGCCACTTGCAAGAATCCAGGTTCTACTGCTTGAGCGATTGGACCAAGTGCTGAAGAATTAGTTTGATGACAACTATGGTATAGCGTTTCATATCCATTTTCTTCAAATAATTGGAGTAAATCTTGTATTTGATTTTGTGATTCTTGATCTATAAAGAAATGACCTACGGTAAATGAAGGGTGAGAGACTATTTCTGGACTTATACCTACACTTGCAAGTTTTTCTTGCCAAAGTAAGCTTGGAATATCAGTTTGTATACCAACACCATCGCCTTCTCCGTTTGTAAATCCAGCTCGGTGGTTCATTTTTCTAAGACTTTCAGCAGCGATATCAACTGTTTCTCTTGTTTGAGTTAAAGAACGATTGATAAATGCAACAATTCCACATGCGTCATGTTCGTGGTTGGAATAATCTTTAAATAAACTTGGTGACCAATCTGTTTTTACTTGTTTTTTCATTTAACTACCTCCTGATTAAAATAGATAATTTTGATTATTCAGAATTAGATATGTATAAATAGAGGCCACTTCAATTAGTGACCTCGCATATATCATTGTTTAATCGTAGCTAATTTTTGGAATGCATTTCCAACTGCTGTAATTGTTTGGATAACATCTTGCTCTGTATGAGCGGTTGTTAAAAACCAAGCTTCATATTTTGAAGGTGCTAAATTGATTCCTTCTTCTAATAAGAGTTTGAAAAATCTCCCGAAAACTTCTCCATCAGATTGTTTCGCTTCTTCATAGTTCGTTACTTCATCTACATTGAAATAGACAGTTAATGCACCTTTTAATCGGTTAATTTTTATATGGATGTTGTGTTCATTTGCTTTTTCTTGGATACCTTCCTCAAGAAGTGCACCTAAACGATCTAACTCTTCATAAACACCATCTTGTTTTAATACTTCTAGACATGCAATCCCAGCAGCAATTGATGCCGGATTTCCTGCCATTGTTCCCGCTTGATAAGCAGGTCCTAGAGGAGCAACTGTTTCCATAATTTCTCTTTTACCGCCATATGCACCAATTGGTAGACCGCCTCCAATAATTTTACCTAAGGCTGTTAAATCAGGTTCGATCCCTAATAAATTTTGTGCTCCACCGTACATAAATCGGAAGGCAGTAATAACCTCATCGTAAATCACTAAAGCGCCGTGCTCATGAGTAATTTCATTTACAGCTTCTAGGAAGCCTTCTTTTGGTTCTACAATGCCGAAGTTTCCAACGATTGGTTCAACTAGAACGCCTGCTACTTCATTTCCCCATTTTTCCATTGTCTCAGCATATGCTTCAATATCATTAAACGGAACGGTAATAACTTCGTTGGCGATGCTTTGAGGAACTCCAGCAGAATCAGGAGTACCAAGTGTAGATGGACCTGAGCCAGCAGCTACAAGTACTAAATCTGAATGTCCGTGGTAACAACCCGCAAATTTAACGATTTTTGTACGACCAGTGTAAGCTCTTGCTACACGGATCGTTGTCATTACAGACTCTGTACCTGAATTTGTAAATCTTACTTTATCCATACTAGGGATAGCTTCTTTTAGCATTTTTGCAAATTTTACTTCAAGCTCATGAGGAGCACCGTATAATACACCGTTTTCAGCTGCCTTTGTAATAGCTGCTGTAATATGTGGGTGAGCGTGACCTGTAATAATTGGACCATATGCTGCTAAGTAATCAATGTATTGATTACCATCAACATCCCAAAAGTATGCGCCTTTTGCTCGTTTCATTGTGACAGGAGCCCCGCCGCCTACTGCTTTAAACGATCTTGAAGGACTGTTAACTCCGCCTACTATATGTTCTAAAGCTTCATTATGTATTTCAATTGATTTTTGATTATTCATGGAGTACCTCCCATTAATATTTAAAAATGAAAGAAATTAACCGACATCTTTACATTATTTATGTGTTTAAATTACATTCTAGCACGAAATTTTAGAGTGTGGTAAATGTAAGCCTTTACAAGTTGAAAAGAAATTTGAACATTTTGTAGAATCTATATTTTTCATATAACCCGACCGAAAAAATTGGAAAATACTTTTCAGTACTTTTTTATTGTACTTAGTCCCTATTTCAAATAAACTAAGCGACGGAATAAAAAATGGAGGCAGTTTTATGGAAAACATAATTGAAGTACAAAATTTACACAAAGAATTTAAAACTTTCTTAAGTCGCTCTGGTGTAAAAGGTGCATTTAGAGACTTATTTACAAGAAACTATAAAACAAAAACAGCTGTTAATCATATAAGTTTTTCAGTTAAAAAGGGAGAGATGATGGCCTACATCGGTGAGAATGGGGCAGGTAAGTCAACGACAATTAAAATGTTGACAGGGATTTTAACTCCTACTTCAGGAGAAGTAACAGTTAATGGATTCCACCCTCAAAAAGAACGTGAGAGATTTGTAAAATCAATTGGCGTTGTTTTTGGCCAAAGATCTCAATTATGGTGGGATATTGCTGTACAAGAATCATTTCGTTTACTTAAAAAAGTTTATCAAATTCCGGATAAGCAATATGAAGAGCATATGGGCTATATTATTAAAACTTTAGATATCGAACCATTATTAGATCAACCAGTTAGAAAATTATCTTTAGGCCAAAGAATGAGATGTGAATTAGCAGCTGCACTAATCCATAATCCACCTTTATTATTTTTAGATGAGCCAACAATAGGGTTAGATGTATTAGTAAAATTGAAAATTCGTGAGTTCTTAAAAGAATTAAATCAAAAATACGGTACGACGATTTTGTTAACGACTCATGATATTTCAGATATTGAAGCTTTATGTGATCGAGTTGTTATGTTAGATGAAGGGAAAATTATCTATGATGGCAAACTTGAACAATTAAAAGGTCAGTGGGGAGAAGAGAAGGAAATTCAATTCCAATTTATTAAACCTGTAAATCAGAACGAATTAAATGAATTAATCGGACGAACTGATGTGAAGTGGAAGGAAGAAGAAGGAGAAAATGTTTGGAATGTAACATTACCAAATGATGAAACGCTAATATCAATGATAATTGCAAAAGTAGTTCAATCAAATCCTGTAAAAGATATGAAGATGTTAGAAATATCGACTGAGGAAATTATTCGTAACATCTATCAAGAGGGTATAAGTAATGAGTAAGTATCTTGAAATTATTCGTATCCGTTTTTTAATGATGTTAGCTTATCGTACTAATTATTATACAGGGATTATCATTTATACGATTAATATAGGGGCGTATTTCTTCTTATGGAAAGCAATTTATGGACATCAAGGCTCGATTCAAGGTGTTTCAGTAAACCAAATGACGACTTATGTTGCGATTGCTTGGATGGCAAGAGCCTTTTATTTTAATAATCTTGATCGTGAAATAGCAGAAGAAATTGTAGAAGGTAAGGTAGCGATTGAGCTTATTAGACCATACAATTATTTGCTTACAAAAGTGATGCAAGGTTTGGGAGAAGGGATATTTAGATTCTTTTTCTTTTCAATCCCAGGATTTATATTAGTAGCTCTAATTTTCCGATTAGATATTTCTTTTAACCTTACTACTTTAGGTTTGTTTTTAATTGCTTCAGTTTTCAGTTTTGCAATTAATACTCAATTAAATTTATTAACTGGATTAATGGCATTTTTTCTTCAAAATAATATGGGATTTATACAAGCAAAGCGTGTTATTATTGATCTATTTTCTGGATTGACAATTCCGATAACCTTTTTCCCTGTATGGGCACAAGATGTTATGAAGTACTTACCTTTTCAAGGGATTAGTTATATACCGAGTATGATTTTTGCAAAAGGCATTAAGGGAGAAATGATTTTAAACGGACTACTTTTTCAAATTATTTGGATTGTCATTTTATGTATCCCTATTACGCTTATTTGGTATAAAGCTAAAAAGCATCTTGTTATACAAGGAGGTTAATGAATGTTTTATATTAATATTTTTCTTCAGTATTCAGGTCAGTATTTAAAAACTAAATTTCATTATAGAGCAAATTTCTTTTTGTCATTTTTATCTGATCTAATGGCTCAAGCCGTTAATTTAATCTTTATTTTATTAGTTTTTAATCACACTTCACTTATAAAAGGATGGAGTAGAGATGAAATTGTATTTATTTATGGTTTCTTTTTAGTTCCTTTTGCTTTATTTGGATCATTTTTTAATATATGGGACTTTAATGATCGTTATATTGTAAAAGGTGAGTTTGATCGGATTTTAACTCGTCCAATCCATAGCCTTTTTCAAGTAGTATTAGAAAAAATGGAGTTAGAATCATTGCTTGGAGCGATAACTGGCTTGTTCATTATGATTTATGCAGGTGCTAAATTAGGTTTAACGTTAACTTGGTATGACCCAATTTTATTTTTATTAATGGCTGTAGGTGGAATGCTTGTTTATGCCGGAATCTTTATTTCGTTAGCTAGTATAGGATTTTGGTCAGATGCAAGAACGTCTATCATGCCACTAATGTATAATATAGGGAATTATGGACGCTATCCAATTAATATATATCACCCAATCATTCGGTTTGTATTAACATGGATTTTACCTTTTGCTTTTGTTGGTGTTTATCCAGCGGCATATTTTTTACGTAGAAGTGAATGGTATGTATATTCATTTTTTACACCTGTTATGGGGTTAATTGTGTTTGTATTATCTGTTTTAATTTGGAATCAAGGGGTAAAAAAATATAAAGGTGCAGGGAATTAAGCATGTATTCTATTTCAATAGCTTGTTTCATAAATTGAAATGAGGTGATTGAAATGGGAACTGCTTTTTTCTTTTTTATTGCTATATTTGCGATACTCTATAGTTTAGTGTATTTATGGACTTCCTCTACGACAAAGGTAAGTAAGGGACTTATTTCAATTAATAATTACATTATTTTGTTTTTAATATATGGAACGGTGCTGATTGGATTCAGTGCAGTATATTTTATTTTGGAACATGGTCCACGACCAATATTAATTGAGCATACTATGCCTATCGAAGGAACAAATTACCATATAATGGGGTTATGCCTTTATTTTAGTGCAATTACATTATTATCAGTAGGATATGGTGATATTGTGCCAGTTGGTATAGGTAGATGGGTAGCTATGATTGAGGCACTTATTGGCTATACGATGCCAGCCGCATTTGTTTTACAAGTTTTTAAAGAAGAACGGTAAAAAATGCTTGCTAAAATGATTGTACTTTGTCTACAAACTGATTAAAGTAAAACGTAAATATTTATAATGAAGGAGATATAGTATGACAGTCGAAATTGGAGTTAAAGCACCAGATTTTACATTGCCCGCAAATAATGGGGAAGATGTATCGTTATCGGATTTTAAAGGGAAAAAAGTAGTTATATATTTTTATCCAAAGGATATGACACCTGGATGTACTACAGAGGCTTGTGATTTTAGAGATTCATACGAAAGGTTTGTGAATAGTGGAACGGTTATTTTAGGAATTAGCCCAGATCCAATAAAAAGTCATAAAAAATTTATAGAAAAATATGATTTACCATTCTTATTACTATCTGATGAAACGACAGAAGTTGCAAAGTTGTATGATGTTTGGAAGTTAAAAAAGAATTTTGGTAAGGAATATATGGGAATAGAGCGTACAACATTTTTAATTGATGAAGAAGGTTGTATCGAAAAAGTATGGCAAAAAGTGCGAGTGAAGAATCACGTTGAAGATGTATTTAGTGTAATTAGTCAATAGTTTAAAGTGTACATACTTATTATTTGAATGAGGCGCTTAATACTGTTATTTAACTAAATAAATTTAGCATAGAGTAATCTTTTATCTAAATAATCGAGCTTTTCGTCTATACCTATAAAGTATTTAGGAATATATTGAAGTATAGGGCATACCTCCTCAGATGATAGCATATTTAAGTGCGAGAGATTTCTCGCACTATTTTTTTGTTTAAAAGTATATTAAATGAATTAGCTAATTTTTTTAAGAAATTCTCAAAAAGTTGACAAATATTCTTACGGTTGAATAAACTAATAATAAGTAAGTAATTTTGGAACTAATTTTTTAGAAACGGGGAGAGCGGCGTTGCATAAAGAAAATATTCAAGATGCAATTTTACATTTAAAGAATAGCGGCGTACGTATTACACCTCAGAGGCATGCAATTATAGAATATTTAATAGATAGTGGAACACATCCAACTGCTGATGAAATCTATAAAGCACTTGAGGGAAAATTTCCAAATATGAGTGTGGCAACAGTTTACAATAATCTCAGAGTATTACGTGAAGTAGGAATGGTTAAAGAATTAAACTTCGGTGATTCTTCTAGTCGTTTTGATTTTATAACAACTGATCATTATCATATCATTTGTGAAAAATGCGGTGAAATGAATGATTTTCATTATGATGGATTAGAAGGAATTAATCTTTATGTTGAGAAGGAAACGGGATTTGAAGTGACCAACCATAGAATGGAAGTATACGGTATTTGTCCTAAATGTAAAGAAAAAAATCTATCATAAAAAGCACATTACTAATTGTAATGTGCTTTTTTTGTTATTGCTTAGCGTTACGTTTGCTATTATATTTCTCATCAAATTCTTTACCTTCTAATGAAGGATCTAATGTAAGTGGTTCGTTACAATACATGCAAATATCTACTTTTCCAAGCATTTTTGTTGTCTTATTACAATTAGGACAAACTACCTGAACAGTCTTAGTAGAAAGCATTCCAATCCAGAAGTAAACAACGGTACTACCAATAATTGCTAAAAATCCTACAAGCATAAATAGTGTCATAACAATTTTATGCTCTCTGAAAAAAACACCACCGTACATAATAATGAAGCCAATAAATAATAATGAAAGTGCAAACGTTCTTATATTGTTAATTTTACTACTTTTCTTTTTTGCCATTTTTGTCCACCCCATTCATTGTAAATATAGCATAAAAAGAATGGGAAATGTTAGTGCTAACAAATAAATCGATTCAAACTTTAGCTATGAGTTAATTTTTTACTTTCTTTATTAATATATCGTTTTATAAATGAGGTTAATCTTTGAAAAAGCTAATTAATTAAGAAGAGTTACAATTCAGTTGAGCTTTTCTTATTCGGTTATTCTTCGAGATTAACAAAACAGAACGAATGATTAAATTCACTCAAAATGATCAGAAGCAGGAAAAAACAGTACTGAAATGATCTGTTGTGTTTTGAATACAATTTGAAACTGTCATTTTTAAAATAAGACTAGAGGGTTCTGTATAATACACTGCAGCTTAATTTTTACTCGATGAAATGGGGTTTCATTTTCATATGAGTATAGTGCCTAAAAATTAATAAAGTTTCTTGTTAAGGAACAACAGGAACCATTAATAAAACTTTTTCAAAAAAAGTTGTAAAAAGTGTTGACCATATCTTTTAAGGATGATATATTATTCTATGTCGCCGAGAGATAACGGCTTCGAAAAAAGATTTAAACGAAATGTTGACAAGCTTTTACAAGAATGTTAATATTAAAAAGTCGCTTCTGAGCGATAAACAAGTGAACTTTGAAAACTAAACAAAACATGAAGTAAACGTCAATTATTAGTTTTTTGAGCAATACAAGATTTAAACTTAACTTTTATGGAGAGTTTGATCCTGGCTCAGGACGAACGCTGGCGGCGTGCCTAATACATGCAAGTCGAGCGGACTAATTGGAGCTTGCTCCAATTAGTTAGCGGCGGACGGGTGAGTAACACGTGGGCAACCTACCTATAAGACTGGGATAACTTCGGGAAACCGGAGCTAATACCGGATGACATAAAGGAACTCCTGTTCCTTTATTGAAAGATGGCTTCGGCTATCACTTATAGATGGGCCCGCGGCGCATTAGCTAGTTGGTGAGGTAACGGCTCACCAAGGCGACGATGCGTAGCCGACCTGAGAGGGTGATCGGCCACACTGGGACTGAGACACGGCCCAGACTCCTACGGGAGGCAGCAGTAGGGAATCTTCCGCAATGGACGAAAGTCTGACGGAGCAACGCCGCGTGAGCGATGAAGGCCTTCGGGTCGTAAAGCTCTGTTGTTAGGGAAGAACAAGTGCTAGTTGAATAAG
>NZ_NCTA01000069.1 GCF_002156865.1 Gottfriedia luciferensis
GTAGCGGCGGAGGGAGTCGAACCCACGACCTCACGGGTATGAACCGTACGCTCTAGCCAGCTGAGCTACACCGCCGAAATTATAATGGCTCCGCAGGTAGGGTTCGAACCTACGACCACTCGGTTAACAGCCGAGTGCTCTACCACTGAGCTACTGCGGAATAATTTCTTTCGTCCTTAAGACAATATTTAATTTATCATATTTAAAATTAAACGTCAATGCATTTTCAATTTTTTTTTACATTTTTTTCAAAATTAAATTTTAACTAGGTTTTTATTAGATAATCCTCTCTCCTTTTCTGTTTCTTTGATTCTTAAAACTTAAAAAATGTTTTATTCCATTTCGTCTATATTCTAATGAAACTTTAATAACCGATTTCAAAAAAGAGATTATAATATACAAAACACTTTAAAAGTTACATAATAAAATTCGGAAAGTGAAATAACATTAATAAGAAAGGATGAGTTTATGAATATATTCAAACAGTTTTGGTTTAGTTTATACTCTCCAAAAACAATTTCAAGATATAGACTCCAAAAAATCGGTAAAACTATCTTTTTTCTTTTCCTACTAGCAATTTTATATACTCTTCCAGGTTTCTTTTCATTCGAAAAAGCTGTGAAGCTACAAGTAAATAATGTATCAGATTTACTACGTGAAAATATCGATTCCATTACTTTAAATAAAGGAACATTAAAGATTAACGATAATACACCATTCGAAAGAATTGTTGGCGGCTATAAATATGCTTTTTATCCGAATGAAACTGTAATTCCTTCAAAAATAAAGGACGACAAATATGCAGTTGTCGTGTTAAAAAATAGAGTAATCATAAAAAATGATAATGGCGAGCAAGATTATCCTTACCCATCATTAAAAACGAAAGTAATTAGTAAAAATCACGTTTCAAATTTTATTAATAATGTTTCTCAAGGTCTTCCAGTCTTTTTAATTGCATTATTCTTCCTATTTTATTTAGGATCTTGTATTTTCATATTTATTGTAGCTACTTTATTAGCGTTTTTGACAGCTATATTTAAGTCAACTAAGCATTTACCATACAGACAACGATTTGCTATGGTTTCGTATAGCTTAACATTACCTACAGTTATCTATCTAATACTTGGATTATTAAAAATAAACATACCATTCCAAACAATGATATTTATTGTGATCACAGCAGTTATGTATTTACTAACAATAAAAAATTTACCTTCAAAAAAATAACGATCAAAGAAGTGTGTCTTTACACTTCTTTTTTTATTTTCCCCTCCTTTTTTATGGAATAATTAAAATGGACAAGCATATAGTTCTACAAAAGGAGTGATAAATATGAAAAAAATAGCTTTTTTGTTTGGAGCTTTATTATTGGCATACATAATATTCTTTGATCTTAATGTTGGGACGATTCCCACTAAACATATTGCAACAGTTGCAAAAGCTTCAAATTCTGAAAAAAAATCGAATTCTCTTCCAAAATATGAGAAAGTTCAAGTAAAGAATGGCGACACTGTTTTAGGAATTATCGAAAGTTTAAATCCTGATTATAGCCAACCAATTAGCCAAATTACTAAGGATTTTAGTAATTTAAACAGTGGACTTTCACCGACTAAAATTCAAGCTGGGAAATCATATAAATTCCCAATTTACTCTTCACAAAAGTAAATTTTGTGATATATTTCTTTTGAACCAGTTGATAAAATGAGTAATCATGAAGAAAATATGATAATGTAGATATAAACAAATTGAAATAAGTTTTGAAGGAGCGAGTTACTCGTGAACGAAATTACACATAGAAGTAAAACACGTGCAGTTAAAGTTGGAAATGTAGTTGTTGGTGGTGCGAATGAAATTTCAATCCAAAGTATGACGACAACAAAAACACACGACGTTGAAGCAACAGTTGCAGAAATTAAACGACTAGAAGAAGCTGGATGCCAGATTGTTCGAGTTGCTGTACCAGACGAAAGAGCTGCAAATGCGATCGCTGACATAAAAAAACAAATTAATATTCCTCTAGTTGCTGATATTCACTTTGATTATAAATTAGCATTAAAAGCAATCGAAGGTGGAATCGATAAAATAAGAATTAACCCAGGTAATATCGGACGTAAAGAAAAGGTTGAAGCAGTCGTAAATGCTGCGAAAGCAAAAGGAATTCCAATTCGTATCGGTGTTAATGCTGGTTCATTAGAAAAAAGAATTTTAGAAAAATACGGTTACCCAACTGCTGATGGAATGGTAGAAAGTGCTTTACATCATATTAAAATCCTTGAAGATTTAGACTTCCATGACATCATCGTTTCAATGAAAGCATCTGACGTTAACCTTGCAATCGAAGCATATGAAAAAGCATCAAAAGCTTTTAACTATCCTCTACATTTAGGGATTACTGAATCAGGAACTCTTTTTGCTGGAACAGTTAAAAGTGCCGCTGGATTAGGTGCAATCATCAGCAAGGGTATCGGTAATACAATGCGTATTTCATTAAGCGCAGACCCAGTTGAAGAAGTAAAAGTTGCAAGAGAATTACTAAAATCTTTTGGTTTATCATCAAATGCAGCAACATTAATCTCATGTCCTACATGTGGACGTATCGAAATTGACTTAATTAGTATCGCTAATGATGTTGAAGAATATATCTCTACATTAAAAGTACCAATTAAAGTAGCAGTTCTAGGTTGTGCAGTTAACGGTCCTGGAGAAGCACGTGAAGCAGACATCGGAATTGCTGGAGCTCGTGGTGAAGGCTTACTATTCCGTCACGGAGAGATTGTTCGTAAAGTACCAGAAGAAACAATGGTTGAAGAACTAAAACGTGAAATTGATATCATTGCAAAAGAAAAACTTGCAGAACTAGAAGCAGCAAAAGGTTAAAGGCAGGAAGTTAAAGGCAGGATTTAGGAAAAGCAGGGTAAGGCTTTAGGAAAGTTCAAAGGCTATTTCTCCAATTTATCCAATAAACGAAAAAAGGTTAAGGATTATTTGATCCTTAACCTTTTTTATGTTTTTCCTATGACCTGCTCTTCCTGCCTTTCCTGCCTTTCCTGCCTTTCCTGCCTTTCCTGCCTTTCCTGCCTTTCCTGCCTTTCCTGCCTTTCCTGCCTTTCCTGCTCTCCCTGCCTCTCTCATATAGAATAATCCTGTGGTATAAAAACCTTTAATTCATTTGGACGAACGAATACCCGCTCTCCTAATTGAATATCAAGTTCGTAAAACAAGTCATTCATGAGTTCGATTTCAACATATTCATTTGTGTCTTCACGTAACACTTCCACGTAAACGATTGGACCTACTGCGTGAATATGTGTCACGATCGCACTAATTGATGTTTGATTTGTTTCAAATTTTTCAATCGTTATTTGGTGAGGTCGTACATATCCTGTAACTTCTTTATGGTCTTTTTCTTCTAGTTCAGGTAATGGTATTTCTAATCCCCCGCTGATTAGATTTCCTTTATTTATCCGACCATGAAATAAATTTACTTTTCCTAGAAAATCATATACAAACGGACTTGCAGGCGAGTGATACACTTCTTCAGGTGTTCCAATTTGTTCGATTGTTCCTTGATTCATAATTACAACTCGATCTGCAACTTCAAGTGCTTCCTCTTGATCATGTGTCACAAAAATACTTGTTATTTGAATCTCATCATGAAGTTTCCTTAACCATCTTCTTAAATCCTTTCGAACTTTTGCGTCTAACGCCCCAAATGGTTCATCTAAAAGCAATACATTTGGTTCTACAGCCAATGCTCTAGCAAGCGCAACCCGCTGTCTTTGTCCACCCGATAATTGTGACGGGAAACGATTTGCAAAGCTCTCTAATTTCACTAATCTTAGTAATTCTGTAACCTTCTCATTTATTTTATTTTTAGTTGGTCGAGTAGCTCTAGGTCTAACTGTTAAACCAAAGGCGATATTATCAAAGACCGTCATGTTTTGAAATAAAGCATAATGTTGAAATACAAAACCAACATTTCTTTCCTTCACTTCTAAATTGGCAACATCTTGCTCTTCAAAGAATATTTCACCATCATCTGGATTTTCTAAACCCGCAATGATTCGAAGAAGTGTTGTTTTTCCTGAACCAGATGGTCCAAGTAAAGCAACTAATTCCCCTTTTTTTATGTTTAATTCAATCCCTTTTAGAGCAGCTTCTTTATCATAATTTTTTATTACATTTGATACTTTAATTGACATATGATCCTCTCCTATTGTTTCGCTCCCCTTTGAACTTTCCATTCAATAATATTCTTTATAATTAATGTCAGAATCGCAAAAATAGACATCAGTGAAGCGACTGTATATGCTTGTGGAAAATGATATTCATTATATAAATTTTCGATATGAAGTGGCATTGTAATTGTTTCCCCACGAATATGACCAGAAACAACTGAAACAGCCCCAAATTCTCCAACTGCTCTTGCATTACATAAGATTAAGCCGTATAAAAGGCCCCATTTAATTTTCGGTAGTGTCACCTTCCAAAAAATATGCCAACCATTCGCACCTAATGTTAGAGCAGCCTCCTCTTCCGCACTACCTGTTGCCTGCATTACAGCGATAAGTTCCTTGGCCACAAATGGAAGTGTGACAAATATTGTTGCTAATACAATTCCAGGAGTCGAAAAAATAATTTTCAAATTATGCTCTCTTAACCATCCTCCGAAAATACCATGATTCGGACTAAATAAAAGTACAAATAGGAAACCTGCTACAACAGGCGAAACCGCAAAAGGTAATTCGATTAACGTTAATAATAAATTCCTTCCTTTAAAATGAAATTTAGTTGTAGCCCACGCAATTGATAATCCAAAAATTGCATTAAGTGGTAGCGTAATAATCGTCACAATAAATGTCAATTTAATTGCAACTAACGTTTCTTCATTCACAATTGTTTCTAAATAAACTGCCACTCCATCTTGGAATGCTTTTATAAAGATAGAAACTAATGGAAGAAATAGAAATAACAATAAAAAAAGAATGACGATACCGATTAATATGATTTGAACTATTTTCCCACTTGAATTCATTTTTTTCTGGGCACTCAATGAGACATTTCTCTCGATAATTATTTCGCTTTCCGTCATTAACTCTTACCCCCTTGGATGTTAAAAGCACGATTGGCGTATCTTTGAAAAATACTAATAATGAATAAGAGGAGGAAAGAGATAACTAACAAAACAACTGCTAAAGCAGTAGCACCTGCGTAATCATACTGTTCTAATTTTGTCATAATTAACAAAGGGGTAATCTCCGTTTTCATTGGCATATTCCCCGAAATAAACACGACAGAACCATATTCACCTAAGGATCTTGCAAACGCTAACGAAAAACCAGTCAATAAAGCAGGTAATATACTTGGAAAAATTACCTTCCAAAAAATTTGAAACCGATTTGCTCCTAAACTTGCTGCAGCTTCCTCAACGTCTTTTTGAAAATTTTCTAGCACTGGTTGGACCATTCTTACTACAAATGGCAACCCAATAAACGTAAGTGCAACAATGATCCCTAGTGGTGTATAAGCAATCTTGAAAGAGAAAAACCTTCCAATCCAACCATCAGGTGAATACAAGGTTGTTAAAGTAATCCCTGCCACTGCAGTCGGTAGTGCAAATGGTAAATCGATAAAAGCATCCACTATTCTCTTCCCAGGAAATCGATACCGCACAAGTACCCAAGCCACTAATAATCCAAAGACAGCGTTTATGATTGCAGCGATAAAAGCCGTTCCAAAACTGATTTTATAAGACATTAATACTCGTTGTTCTGTAACGATTTTTAAAAATTTTGACCACCCAATATCAAATGAATGTAAAAATAACATCGAGATTGGTAAAAAAATAAAAAAACTAATATATAAAATGGAAAATCCAAATGTTAAACCAAATCCGGGTAGGATTCTCTTTCTTTTTTTAAACACTTATGTCAAACCTCCTAAGAATCAAAAATCAAATAAAGAAGACTTGGCTGCAGCTCAATTCTAGTAGCTACTTAGTTTCCAATGTCTCCTTTATTATTTTGCTTTCAAATAGTTCGTTATTGATAGATTTGGTCAAATACTCCTCCGTCATTAAAGTGCTTCGATTGCGCTTTATCCCAGCCACCAAAATCTTTATCGATCGTTAATAATGGTAAAGTAGGATATTGTTTGCTGTACTCTGCAAGGATCTCTTTATCTCTTGGACGATAGTAATTTTCAGCAATAATTTCCTGTCCCTCTTTACTATAAAGATAAGAAAGGTAAGCCTTTGCCACTTCCTCTGTTTTATGTTCCTTTACATTTTTATCAACAATAGCAACTGGTGGCTCAGCTAATATACTGATTGATGGATAAACAATTTGATATTTCCCTTCACCAAATTGCTTCTCTGAAAGTAATGCTTCGTTCTCCCATGCAATTAATACGTCACCAATTCCTTTTTCAACAAATGTAGTAGTAGAACCACGAGCCCCCGTATCTAAAACAGGAACATTTTTATACAATTTCTTCATGAATGCCTTCACTTTTTTCTCATCGCCATTATATTTTTTATCTGCATACCCCCATGCAGCTAAATAATTCCATCTCGCCCCTCCAGAGGTTTTTGGAT
The DNA here is from genome assembly GCF_002156865.1 of Gottfriedia luciferensis. Lineage (GTDB taxonomy): Bacteria > Bacillota > Bacilli > Bacillales > Bacillaceae_G > Gottfriedia > Gottfriedia luciferensis. The sequence goes on from NZ_NCTA01000069.1 coordinate 6,596, forward strand.
TTGGGGTAATGACTTGAACTCCTTTTTTCGTTAAATCATCCCAATCCTTAATATTTTTCGGATTATCTTTTCTAACTAAAAATACAATTGTGGATGTATATGGAGTTGAATGATCAGGAAATTCTTTTTGCCAATTAGGTGATAATAGCTGGGCCTTTTCGTTGATTGAATCAATATCATAACCAAGTGCCAGAGTAACTACATCAGCATCTAAACCATCGATTACAGCTCTAGCCTGTTTCCCAGAACCGTCGTGTGATTGTTTAATCGTTACAGTTTGGTTATGTTCCTTTTTCCAATACTTACTGAATGCTTTATTGTAGTTTTCATATAATTCACGTGTCGGATCATATGAAACGTTGAGCAATTCAATATTCTTTGACTCATCAGTACTAGCTTTTTCTGCTTTATCGTCTTTTAAAGTCACATATAAAACGCCTGTAACTGCTAACACAGCAACTACCGAACTAATAATCCATTTTTTTGCACTCAATTAATCTGCTCCTCTCGATTCCATTATTGCGGATTTTCTATTTGCATTTCCCTGAAATTTCAACACATTGTGATCTCCCCTTTAAGGCACAAATACAAAAAGACCCTTAACTAGAAAAAATAGTTAAGGGCCTTTGGTCTTCCAATCAGCCATTTAGATTTTTATATTAGCTTAATAATAAACAGACTATTCCTATGTGTCAACTATGAATTTAGAAAATTTAAAATTATTTTTCTTTCTATTTACCTTTTAGTAAAAACTCGTTGTATACTCAATATTATTTAATTAAAACTAACCTTTCAAAAAGGAGGATATCATGCTGGCTGATTCATATTTTAAACATATCGGTATAACGAAACCAGATGCTGTTTCATTGACCTTACTAAAAAAAATTCATAAACATCATTTACTTTCTATTCCATTTGAAAATCTTGATATAATCGCTAAAATCCCCCTCAGTATGAATCCTTCTCAAATTATGAAAAAAATAGCGAATAGTAAACGCGGTGGTATTTGTTATGAAACAAATTCATTACTCTTTACTGTCTTGCAAGAAACTGGCTTTAACGTCTCCTATATTTCAGCAAAATTTTGGAATGACGAAAAGCTATGCTGGAACCCAGAATTCTCACACTTAGCAATTTTAGTTACGATTGATTATCAACATTATTTGGCAGATGTCGGAGTTGGTGGTGGTTTCATCGAACCAATTTTGTTAAAGAATAACTATGAATACTCTGATCGGAATGGCTCTTATCGCATGTTAGAAATAGACAAAACGACTTTTATTCTTCAAAAATTCGATAAATCTTGGAAGGACTTACTATACATTTCAATAGATCCTAAGCAACTCCATCAATTTCATGAACAATTTATGTATTATCAAACAAGTAAAGAAACTATTTTTACTCAAAATAAAATTGTCAATCTATTAACAACAGATGGCCGAATTACATTATCAGATCATCAATTAAAAGTAATAAAAAACCATAGCATATGCATTACTCATATCAAAAATCAAGACGAGTGGCAATTAATGTACAATCAAATCTTTTCACCAGTTAGGCATGAATTCAGAGTCAGAAACCTGAAAATCTGATTTACTGAACTTTGTCTATTCATTGAGAGGATAAAGATAACCATTTTCCTTTTTTTGAGTAGAACTTCAAAAGACTGTACAAATTAAATTTAAGCTGAAATGAAAGGAGTTTTAAAATTGAAAGAACGAGAAAAGCAAAATAACATGATCAGAGAACGTAGAGAAGATGAAATGAACAATGCAAATGAAAGTCAAAAAAACAACCAACCGCTTCCGCAAGCAAAGGACTTTGAAGAAATAGAATATTAATGCTGAAATTGCTGATGAACGAAAGAGTACTCGACTCCTATGAGAAATGCGGAATGGCTAAAGACCCCGTAGGCTTACCGAGGAGGCTTAGGTTTCGCCTCATGGAAAGCAAAATTATTTTTCAACATGTGAAAAAAAATCGACTTAAAAAGTCGATTTTTTTAATGGATCTAATCACTTTTTCAAAAATGTGTTTTGTAAAATACCAAAATTAACATGATCAGAGTATTTATCTTAAATACTATTAAATAAGTTATTGGACTCCACTCTTTTAAGGTGAATAGTTTTGTACAATCAACTAAATGTATGCATTAGCTAAATAATTTATTTTCTTTGTTTCTAAATTTTAGGTACGACTGGAACCCATAGTTCATGTCTCGGTTTATGCTTTGGAGGGTAATAGCATTCAATACATGGAATATCAGCAAGTTCGTATTTAGATGTTGGTACCCATTCTGAATATAAACGTTTCCACGCTTCTACTATATTTGGAAAAACTGCCCACGTTCTATGAGTAATCGTTAAAGTTTCCATTCCGTTTGGGATTTCACCATTATAGCGTACGCCCATAAAATAGTTAAATTCTTCATCCATAATTGCTGCTTCTTTTCCACAAACCCCTAGCAGACTTTCTAGTATGCATTTCGGTTCTTCCCATGACATGTCAATTAGATTTTGCATATAACCATCTTTTTTAGCGCTATTCCAAAGAGTAGGAATTGTTTTAAATGCTCTACTAGTTTTAACAAGTTGACCTTTACCAACAACTTTTAAATCAAAATCTAGATTCTCAATTCTGTATTCCATTTCTGAATCTCCTTTAATCGAAATTTGAAAAGAAATTTTTGGAAAGGCTTTTAATTGAACACCATTATTACGAGCATCCGAAGGTTTAATTCCATGTATTTTTTGAAATGCACGAGAAAAAGAATCAGCAGAACCGTATCCGTACTTCATTGCAACATCAATTATTCGAGCATCGCTGTTCTGGATCTCAAAAGCAGCAACTGTTAACCTTCTACGTCTAATATATTCTGAAAGTGATATTCCCGAAATTGATGAAAATATCCTTGAAAAATGAAATTCAGAGCAATAAGCTACTTGTGCAATATTTCGATAATTGATATCCGATTCTAGATTTTTCTCAATATATTCTAAAGCATTATTCATTCTCTCTAGCCAATCCATTTTCTCTCTCCTTTCTTTCTTAATCTATAGGAAAAAGCATTTTACTGCCCGACATTTCTTGCACAAATATGTAGGTTGATTTTTACTTCTAGTAATCTTAATGTATTAGTTCTCTAACTTAACAATGAAAAGGAGCCGTTCTCACGTTCTTCGGCTCCTAAGAATTGAATAAAAGTTCATCTTTTAGAAAAAACACTTTATTATCCTCTAACCCTATTTCGTAAAATACGAACAATCAACTTTTACTTACGTTAGTTCCATTAATAAGTTAAGTAATTAACGATCAGTAAAACTACAAAAATAGTGCTTAAGATACCTATCTTTTGAATCCTACTTCTTTTAGCAAACCATGACCATCTTTGTTTTTCAGGAGCAATAACATCAAAAACAGATAATAAATAATCAATCATACTAAATAATAAGACACCTAAAAATAACCAAGTAATATTCGACATTTTGATTCTCCTAAATTAAAACTTACACAAGAGAACTACTCGCTCTTTATTTCATTCCATCTTACTCACCTTATGGATTACCTCTTCTACAATAAAAGGTACTTCTTCAAATGCATTTTTCATATGTAATCGTTCAGTTAATTTATGGGCATCCTTTCCAAAAGGACCAATATTTAAAACAGGTGCATTTAAAGTTTCCATTAGATTAAACGGCAATGAATAACTATCTCCCCATACCGGCGTATTTGTTTCAAATGAAGCCCATCCATTATTTGAATCACTGTAATTAACATAACTTAAATCACTTATTCCATTGAAATAGTGAATCCTTTTTACAGGTAAATTAAATTGATTTTTTGCTAGTTCAGAAGAAAGTTTAATGCATTCCTCAACTAACTCATTTCCAGTAGAGTTAATAGCAGGATAATAAGGTGGTGCAAATAGAATAATAATAGAAGGTGCTAGTTCTTGGCATTGAATCATTAAATAATCTGCAATTCTAAAAGACTTTTCTCGATCATCCCACTCATTATGGGAATTTACCTCCTTTTTTAGATTAAATACATACTCCTCACCAAGTTTATCCGTTGCATATTTTAATAAATCACTATATTTTATAACTTTCACTTTGCCAATCGGATTTACATTATGCTTATTGCATACATTTTCATATTCCAAATTACATTCTCTAGCCGCGTCATTTGCTACTTTTTCGAAGAGATTAAAAACTTCAGATGCATTTCTCTTCATTAAAAATACATTGTATAATGCTACTGAACGAAACGGTGTCTGTGTAGAATAGTCTAAACGCAAGTCCTTTTGTTGTAATGTTACAGGTAATGGTGTTTTTTCACCAAAAGATGTTTCTTGAAACTCAGCATTCCATTCCATTTTTTTCGTTAAAAATGATGCAATATATGGAGATGTCATACCACTAAGTGGCTCTCCAGCATGTGTTTCTTTCCCATAAAATAGTGCTGCCGGCATGATTTTACCAATCGTACCCGAATAGATATAATACTTTGGATCACCAGGTTCTTGTGTAAAAACAGGTTCTCCGTTTAAAAATAATTTATAGTTTAAACTATATTCTTTTCGAAGCTTTACTAATGTTGAAACTGCATCACGCATACCAGCTGAGTTAACCTCTTCATCTGGGACTGTTAATAAAAGAATATTAATTGGCCATTTCTCTATACTAACTTTTTCAATGATTCTCATATGCATTGCTAGTCCCATTTTCATATCCATTGAACCGCGACCGAATAAATATTCTCCAGACTTCAAATCATTCTGTACATCTAAAGAAAACTCTTCAATTCTTTCAATGAATGCATTTGTCAATTCTTCGGTTTTCGTTGAGATCATTTCAAGATCTCCGTATTCTTCTGTATTTACTGTATCAAAATGACTTATTAGACAAATCGTATCCTTAACCTCAGGGTTTTTATATAATGCGGTTAAAAATTTACGACCTTTATCCGAGTCATGAAGCTTCAACTGATTCGGTAAACTTTGGAAATACTCAAGTTCTCTCATCTTTTCATATAAATTAATTGGAAATTGACGTTCTCCTTCAGTTAAAGTTACGCTTTTCCAGCTAACAAGTTCAGAAAGTAAAGATTTTAAATCCTCTGGAGTATTCCATTTCAATCTATTCATATTTTATCCCCCATTAAATTACTATTACATCTCACAAATTCTAGAAAAGCCTCTTAATACCCTTTTTTGTATGCTAAATGGTCTAATAAAACTAGTTTCTGTTAAAAAATGTTGATTTCCGTTCCAGGATGCTCGCTTTCCATGGGGCGTGAGCTGAGCCTCCTCGGCAAGCCTGCGGGGTCTCACCCTTCCCGCTACTCCCATAGGAGTCTCCCACCTTCCACTCCAATCAAT
>NZ_NCTA01000006.1 GCF_002156865.1 Gottfriedia luciferensis
TCGCCCCATGGAAAGCGAGCATACTGTAGTGGAAATGAACATCACTCAACTTCTTTTACGAAAATTTGGTAGTTATTTGAGATTATTTTTCAACAGCGTGAGAAATAGATTTTATCTATTTCTTTTTTTTATGTAGTTGTAATCTTAAATAAGATTTGGATAGAAGTTCACTAGTAACTAAATTTATTTATAAGGAATGCCCAATCAGATTGTAAAGTTGTCTCTTTTTTACCAGTATCACCTTATTTTAAGGGAAACTCTTTATCATGAGTTTCTCTCTTTTTTGATTTCTTCTTTTCTTCATTTAACTTATGAAATAATAGTTTCCAGAATTGTACAAATTTTATGTTTATACTGCTAAAATTAAATGTAGGATATAAAACATACTATTATAACAATTTGTAAATAAGTAAAATTCTTATTAAATATTTTTATAAAAGGAGAAAAAGATGGAAAAAGGTATGATCGTTGTACTAAACGGTGTTTCGAGTTCAGGAAAATCAACTTTAGCTAAAGAGTTAACTAAGTTACTACCAAACTTTTTTGCTTTTAGCATTGATGAATATGATTTAGTTATTGAAAAGATGGAGGATAGAGAAAATCAGAGGTTAATTCCTATTGAAACTGATTATTTTTATTATAAAAATGTTGCAATGTTTTCAGATAGGGGTGTTAATTTAATACTTGATCAGATTCTGCATGACCATACAACATTACAAAATTTTTATGATATTCTGAACTCTTATCCAATCTTACTTGTGGGTGTTCATTGTCAAAAGGAAGACCTTAAACAGAGAGAAGAGTCAAGAGGTGACCGCAACATCGGACAAGCAATATCACAGCTCACATTTGTACATAAAAATGAAACATACGATATAGTAGTTAATACTTCTACCCAAACGATCAATGAAAGTGCGAAAGAGATCGTGGCCAGATTGAATAGCGAGTTACCCTTAGACGGTTTAAAAAAATCTTATGTGGAATTTCAATTTTATCAGAGTACTAATAATTAATTTTCTTTATATTTGGAAATATGATAATGACGAAAAACTACTGAAAATGCCAAAAATTAGAAAAGTGGGTAGTAAATTTATGTTATTAGGTAAAAAAATTGGACGAGGAAATACAGCAGAAGTATATGAGTTAGATCATGTAGATCAAAAAGTTATGAAACTATTTTATGAATCAATTCCTTTTAAACATATAAAAAAAGAATATGAAACAAGCAAGATAATAAATCAACTGGGTATTCCTTCCCCTAATGTAGATAGTATTTTAGAGGTGAATAATAAATGGGGTATCATTTATGAAAAAATATTTGGTCAAAACTTTACACAAGTTTTATCCTCCAATCCACTATTATTAAAAAAAAATGCCTACATTTTTGCTGAAATACAAGCTTCATTTCATCAAATGAGTAATGATGAGTTAGCTCCACAAAAAGAATATCTTTCTCAGAACATCAAAGGAACTAGCTTATTAAATAAAGAAGAAAAAGAATTGATAGTAAATTATTTAAAGTATTTACCGGCGGATAATAAAGTTTGTCATGGTGATTATCATCCAGATAATATATCCCTGATGAAAAGAAAACCGATTGTACTCGACTGGATGACTGGAACATCAGGTAATCCATGCGGTGATGTTGCAAGAACTCTAATCATCTTACGGTATGCATCCCTCCCAAATGGTATGCCAAAATTGACAAAATTAATAATCCAAACAGTAAGAAAAGTGTTTGCGAGATTTTATTTAAATTCATACATAAAAGTAACTAATTCGTCATCAGAAAGTATAAATAGATGGTTTTTACCAATAATGGCTGCAAGGCTGGTCGAAAGTATAGAAGAGTCTGAAAAACAGTTTCTATTGAAGAAAATCAAATCTATATTAAGCACGATCTAGTCGCATTTCTCGTTGAACAAACAAATGCATTAGTTGCATTAATACAGGGATTAATCATATTTTCTTAAAAAAGGAAAATTATGGTAAAATTATATGTGTTACAACAGATAAATCTTCTTAGTAAATACATAATCAAACTAAAGGAGAAAACAAAATGAAAAAGTATCTATTGTTTGTTTTTAGCTTTATTTTATTATTTGGTGTTTTTAATGTTTTTTCAGGTATGTTGCAAACTGTTTTTTATCAACAAAATCCGACTACTTTATCTTTATGGAATAATGTTGATCAATTGTCATCTGAAGTTGTTTTTGTAAAAAGTTCATTACTGCCTACAATAATGATTGCACTGTTTTCTGCTACAGTTGCATTTTTTATTCAAAATCGTTTAAGCAACAGGACAGTTAAAACTAAATAAAAATTATATTTGACTAATTGAAATTTATGAGTCACGGAGGTGACTCAATTTTTTTGGATGTATTTACAAAATTAGTAATGGTTAGTGTTAAACAAATTTAATGGTATAGTTCAATATGTTTTCCTAAAAATGTAGGTACTTAAAATACAAAAAAGGATAGGTGTCATTCCTGTTACCTATTCTTCTCTCAGTTAATTGACTTTCAAATAATAAATTTCTAATCTGGATATACAGGTTAAAAATCGTTATTTAGTTAATCATATTTAGATTCGTCTACTTATCAGAAGCAAGACCATATTTTACTGCGTCTTTTTTATAGGTATAAAGGAATATAAGTTTTTTTAACGAATATATACATTTGTGTATGTATTTAAGGGGGAAAAGAAGTGAATGAAGGATTAAGTATTGATGCAACAAAGAAAAGTAAATTAACGTTTATTGTCGCAGGGGCTGTAGTTTTATTAACATTAATAAGTGGCAGTTGGTTTGGGTACGTACAATATACATTAAATCAAGATGCGAAGGAGTTACGTCAATCGAACTCTAAATTAATGAATGATGTGATATCAATTAGTGATTTTGAAAATGTAAACGATGATCCTGAAGTTGTTGCATTAACGAAAAAAGGCGACGAATCATCTAATAAATTCAATGAATATGATAAAAAAAACTTAATTGACCATAACTACGCTACTTTACTTAATACAGCTACATTAGATAACTACAACGTCGAAGTAGCCGCTGATCATATAATTCAAAATTACGAGGCAAAAACATCGAATGAACAAATTAAAGACTTATTTGAAGATTTAAAGCTAGCTTCCTCTCGCCGAGTAGAAGCTATTACTTCATTAAAAGACACAACAAGCGATTTACTGAGATTTATGAAATCTGATGACTTATACCATTGGAATGAGAGTATGGGCTATTACAATGATTTTGACGATAAGTATTCTGCGACTGTAGATAAGTACTTTGATGTTAAACACGAATTAGAAAAGATTCGGAAAAACTCAGTAAGTAAGGTGAAAAATAATCAAAAAAAATTAGATGAAATTAATAGTAAACTATGGTTTAAATAAGGCGTTCAAATTGAACGTCTTTTTATTTGAAGTAGAGTAGTAAACTCTGAGTCTATTTTATTCTATATTTGAATGGGAGGCCATTTTGTAATAATCTCGTTTAACTAAAGCTCAGTATTAGTTAAATAACATGATCGACAATATTGTCGGTTTTTAAGCCAACTCTGGTCTAATAAGAAACTTGCCTGCAAAAAAAAAAATACAAAATTTTCCAATTTCTTTTATACTAAAGTTATAAACTAAGATTTAAAGGAGATTATGATATGTCTGAAGAGATCAATAAAGAAATTCTAAAAGAATTAAAAGCGTTAAATGATAAACTTGAAAGTCTTAACAATGAACGAAAAAAAGGTTTATCGACTGTTGGTAAGTTTGTTGCACTTTTTCTTGGTTTTGGCTTAGTTGGTCCATTAGTTGCTTATATCGTAATCCCTTTAATTATCAAATTGTTTAATTGACACCTAAACTCTATTAGCGCATGCGATAAACATTATTTTTACTGAAAGTTCTATTTGTAGGTTGAGGGGGAGTTACAGTGTCTTCGTTGAAAAAAGGGTTATGGTCAACGACTTTGAGCATTGTAGGAATTGTATTGTTTATAGTGAGTTATTCTATTTCTGAGAACCCAACATTTTTGCAAAAAGTCGGCATAGGAATATTTTTCTTTACAGGAATTGCTACTATGTTAACAAGTATCATTTTTGGAATCTTGGGAATAAGGTCTAATGAAAAAGGCTTCTTAAAATATGTTGGAATCATAATAGTATTTCTTTTCGTAATAGGAGTGACTATTGTCCCAGTGTTATTAATGGCTATATTTGGATTTAGAGAAGCTTAAATCAACTTTTTTACGAAAACAGACTTAAAAAATAGTCTAGTAAACAACTTCTTTTACAACTGAAAATTCAGTTAGATCATTTAGTGCACTTATTGTTGGAATAGTTTGTTGCATTGTATCTACTATTTTATACAAGCTAAAAGTTAAGCATCAGAATCCAAAGCTGAATCATATGAAGTTGATGTAACGTACTTGGTAGTTAGAACCAAAAAGGTAAAAGGAATAAGTAGTTAGAAGAAGAATAGTCATATTAGGATAGGAATTAATATTCTTCCTATTTTAAGGAGGATTAACTTTGAAAAATAAAAAAATAATCTGGTTACTTATTATTATTTTGCTTTTATGGTTTGCAATAAATATCTATCGAAATCATAAATTTTCGGTAAATATTTATTCTAATAACTTAAGTAAAAAAATCGAATACAATATCAATTACTTTCATGGACGTAGAAGTGAATTAGTAAAAGTACAAGCTTTGAGAGTAGTTACATTAGAAGACAGTAATATCGCTTTAGCATTTGCTAAATATAATGGACTTTATGGTAGAACGCGTTTGGTTAAAGGTCCAAATGGTAAGTATCAAATTAAAGGCTCTTCCTGGAGGGGGAGATTAGATCCCGCCGAAGTTGAAACGTTTAAAACGAACAAAGGAAGATATCAAGTAATAATGGGTAATAATGAAAATAAGGATATTGATACGATAGAATTAAGGGCATTTACTTGGAAGAATGGCGTTAATGCATATTCTGATTACACTACAATTCTAGAAGTTCCAAAACAAGATGTCTATTTCATCTATAAAAAAATCCCAATCGATCATATCCTCAAAAATTTTACTGGAAATATTGAATTTGTTTGTAAAAATAAAGAGGGAAAAATCATCTATCCTATAAAATAAATGATTTGAATGCTAGAATTGAGCATCATGAGGTGAATTATGGATCAAACAAATGTAATGACTTATTTTGAGATAAGAGGCGATTACTTTTCGATCGAATATGTAACTGAAATATTAGGTATTAGCCCAACTAAGTCATTTCTAAAAGGTGAAGAGATTAATAGAACAAACAATTCTAAAACAATCTCAACAAAAAAACGTTTTAGAACCTATACATGTTGGCAATTAGGGACAGATTATGTTGAGACATTATATGCTAATAAACAGGCCAAAGAATTAATCGCACCTTTATTAAACAAAATCAATGAATTAGTAACAATAAAAAAGAAATATGATTGTCAGTTTATTCTAATGCAAGTTCCAATTATAGAAAATGGATATTGCCCTGCAATAGGTTACGATCAAGAAGTCATTAATTTTTGTTCAAGGATTGGAGCAACGATAGAAATAGACTTATATACAAATCCATATGAGAGTGATTTTAATGACTAAAAACATGACTGCCCAAGGTGGTCTTTATTGCTTAGTTCTTGAGAGGATGGAACTCACCCTATGTTAAAGATAAATAGAAAAATGAGTATTTCTCATCTATTTTTTATAGCTATCTTATATGCAATTGCAAGTACAATATTAGATCATTTTATTCATTGGGATAATCGTTTTATTACTGGCTTATTTAGTGGGTTAATCATATTAATCGGTAGTTTTTTAGCCTTATTCATTATTAAAGGATAATACACGTACTGTAATCACATCTTCGCTTGAATAGTTTATCAGATGTATGATAAATAGAGGTATTTCTGTATAAAGGAATCATTATTTTATGCAACTATTCATGATTAAGTTACACATTAAATCTGTTAGCAAAAGAATAGTAATTAAAAACAGTTTAGAAAAACAACTTGGATATTTAATGAATAAAACAAGGGGACAACTATGGGAGTTTTAAAGGTTAGAAAGGAAATAGATGCAGTCGTATTGGATTTAGATGGTACTTTACTAAACTCTAATAAGGAGGTAAGTAAAAGAAATTTAGAAGCAATAAGATCCATACATAAAGCTGGCATACCAATTATAATAGCAACAGCTCGACCACCAAGAACAATTAAATATTTACTACCAAAAGAAATTCAAGAAATAGCAATTTTTGTTTATTATAACGGTGCATTAATTATAAATAGCGAATTACAAATTAACGAGCATTATTCGATTGATTCGAAACTAAATAATCAAATTATTGAATACTTAATGATCAACGAACCACAACACTTATTTTCAATTGAAGTTAATGATACTTGGTACAGCTATCAAAATATTGATTATCGCTCATTTATTCAGGTTACTGAGAAACCTGAAATTATTGAACTATTAAAAATAAAATTAAAAAGCCCTACGAAAATACTTGTGTCACACTTAAAGAATATTGAGGCTTTTACTAATAGATTCAGTGATAAAGTTAATATTATTACGACTGATTCGAACCAACTTACACAAATAATGGGATTAGGGGTTTCAAAGGAATCCGCATTAGCAAACCTTGCAAAAAGATTAGAAATTACTTTAGAAAAAACAATGGTCTTCGGTGATGATTTTAACGACTTAGGTTTATTTAAGCTATGTGGAATTCCAATTGCTATGGACAATGCGATAGACGAATTAAAAGGCATCGCGAAAAAGATTACAACTTCTAACGACGAAGATGGTGTAGCTAATATTCTTGAAAACTTAATCAGCTAACGCAAATAAAATGATCGGATTAAAATATAAAGGACTTGTTGGTTAAATAGATTGATAAAAAGAGGAAGTCTTTATAAATATTAAAATATTGGGAGACTCGAAAATTGAAGAATGTAATATTAAATATTGACAATAAAAAAGTTAGTTATTATGAATATGGAAATAAAGAAAATCCAACTGTTGTTTGTATCCATGGCCTTGTCGGAAATGCAATTTATAGTTTTGCAGAAATAGCAAAAATTCTAGAAAATAAATTTCATTTGATCGTGTTCGATAATCCAGGACATGGGAAAACAACAGCATTTGATCACGAAGATGATTACTTATTTTCTAATTTATCAAAATGGTATGACAAAGTTTTTCAACAAGTATTAAATAAACCATTTTATCTAATGGGGCATTCTTGGGGGGCTGATATCGTACTCCATTTCACAAAAATGAAGCCCAATAATGTACTGGGATTAGTATTATTAGATGGCGGATTTACCTTTCCAGAAAATCAAAGCGATATGACATTTAAAAAAGCATTTACAGGTTGGAATGAATACATGGATAATTCAATGTATTACAATTGGGATGAAGTAATTCAGGAATATAAAAATTATACAAAAAGATGGAGTAGCGAGATTGAACAGTATGTAGCTTCAATTTTTATTAAAAAGAATGAAGACCAGTTTGAACTAGTTACTTCAAAGTTTACAGTTTTAGCGATTATTAAATCATTCTTTAAAGAACCATTCTCACAAACATATCCATTTATTAATGTACCAGTAATGTTAATTCATTCAACTTTACCAATCAGTTTGAATACAGCGAGAGATATTGGAATTTCACAGTTAAATCATACTATTAAGGATTTAAGTGTCATTGCTATTGAAGATACCAACCATATGATTCAATGGGATGAACCAACAAAAGTATCAAATCTAGTTTCCAAATGGATAGAGAAAAAGAATTCAACTTACTCATACAATTGTTATTAAACTTCGTATAAATAATAATTTTAATGTTTATTAAAAAACAAATTTTCAACTAACGCATAGGATAATTGAATAAAAATATCCTCCAGAATACGTAAAAAAGATGTGATTGACTAGACTGTCGATCACATCTTTTTTTTACGTATTCACTCTTATTTTAATGTACATCTTCATATTTAAAAGTAAGATCTGCTTGAATCCTTTTTCTTTCTAATAATTAAATAAACAATACTACTTACGATCATCAGACAATAGGTAATATTTTGTCAGACTCCTACACTATCACTCCAACTACTTGTACCATATAACAATATCTTTAATAAAAAATGTATATGACATAAGTACTAAAATTATTGTAAAAATATAATAATAAATTATGATATTTCTAATTTTTAAGAAATGGCATAAGTTTTTTTTGGTTCAAATGGAGCATGGCAGAATTTATCGAAAATTGGTATAATTTGGGATAAATTGTAAAAAAATGAAAAATCAGGCAAGTTTATCAATAAGTCAGGTTCCCTTTTTCGTTCGAAATGGATGATTATCATCAGGAAGTTACATTATGTGTTTTTATCTCATTCATAGGTATGAAGGTAACACCATGATATTAGGACAAACTCCCTGGTGAGGAGGACAATAGTGTGTTTAAGAACATGAAGTTATTCACAAAAAATATGATATTCTCAATATCTGGAGTAGTTTTAATTGGAATATTACTCATTGGGATTAGTTATTTTATTCAAGGGAAATTATTAACAGATCAATTAAAAAGTCAATCAAAAGAAATTTCTTCATCTTGGATAAAAAAAATGGACTTTAATACAATTGAAAAAGCTTCCAAGTTGGAAGATATAACGACTCCTGAGCATAAAGAATTAACAATGTTATTTGATAAATTAATAGAGTATAATCCAAATATTTCTCAAGGATATATTTTTGGAACTGAACTAAGTGGTAAGAAAGGAAATGAAACTTCGTTAGTTTCATATCCGACATCAATATGGCAAGCATTACAAAAAAATGGTTTAAAAGTAGGGGATATGTATGAACAACCTCCTGTAATAGTAGATGCGATTAAGAAGTTGAAAAATGAAAAAAAATTACAGTTTACAACGATCTATAAAGATAAGCTAGGAACTTGGATTACTGTTTTATATCCAATTACAAATAGTAATGGAGAAGTATATGCTTACTTTGGTGTAGATGTAGATGCTAAAAACGTAGCTAAAGGTCAAAATGAACTGTTGATTAAAACGAGTATAGCTTTATTAATTATTCTTATCCTATTAATATTTTTTCAATATTTATTGTTGAAAAATTCATTAAAGCCATTAACGAATTTAATGAGTGGAATTGATGAGGCTAGTCAGGGGAACTTAAACATTAACTTAGTAGTACGTGGAGATGAAATTGGTCAGGTTAATAAAAAATTCAACTCCATGATAAATATTTTAAAAGGAATGGTAACGAGTATTCGAAAAACCTCTAGAGAAGTTGATGAAGATGCTGATGGTTTATATGCATCATTTGAAGCTAGTTATGAAGCTTCTAGTAATATTAGCTCTTCAGTAGAAGGTGTTCAAGAATTATTAAAATCACAAACTTTATCAATAAGGGAATCTGCTGTATCAATGGAACATATCTCACAGGAAATTACTAGTATTGCCGATTCTACAAATGAAGTGTATAAGCTTTCTGAAAACGTAAATGATCTTTCTGAAGAAGGAAAACAATCAACTGATAAAGTTGTAGAACAAATGAAACGGATTAATAGGAATGTAGATAATTCTAGAATCTCAATTAAAGAATTAGTAGATGCTTCTGATGAGATATCGAATATTTTACAAGTAATCACAAATATCGCACATGAAACAAATTTATTAGCTTTAAATGCATCAATTGAAGCTGCGAGAGTAGGTGAACATGGAAAAGGATTTGCTGTAGTCGCAAATGAAGTTAAAAAACTATCAGAGCAATCTTCAGATTCAGTAGATAGCATTAAAAAAGTAATTGATAACGTAAAAAATCAAGTAGAAAAAGTTTTTGGATCAATGGAAATCATTAAAGATGATGTAAATGAAGGTATTCAAGTTACTGAAACTACTTCTGAAGTATTTGGGAAAATTTATCTATCGATTCAAGAAGTTGCAGATAAATTACAAGCTGTATCTAATTCATCTCAACAGATTTCAGCAGGTATTGAAGAATCTACAGCTTCAATTGTAGAAATATCAAGTAATACTGAAAATATTACGAATGGGTACGATACGATCGTAGAAAATATTCAAGAACAAGAAGCTTCATTTAAATCAATTAAAGAAATGGCAACCAATTTAAATAAAACCTCTAAGATATTAGCAGAATTAAGTGATCAATTCACAGTATAAATAAGGCCTCCCTTGGGAGGTTTCTGTTTTAATGGAGGAACAAGAAATGAATAATATAGTAAATGAATTTAAAATTGTAGTAGAAAACTTTCCAATGAATGTGGCAATAAAAGATAAAAATCGTGAATTAACTTATATGGAATTAGACCAAGAATCAACTCGTGTAGCAAGTGAATTGAGAAGAAATGGTATTAAGAAGGGTGAATTTGTTAGTATTTTTTTAAAACGAAGTGTTGATACGATCGTTTCGATTTTAGGTATTTTAAAAGCTGGAGGTGCCTATGTAGCGCTAGATCCAACTCATCCTGAAGATAGAAATAGGTATATTATCAATGATACTAAATCTCCATTTTTATTAACTAATTCAGAACTGTATGAAGAAACCTGTAAGTTAAATGTTAAATCTAAAACGGTTTTAATCGATCAATTAGATAATGAAGGTGAAGAGTTTAAAATAGACATTAATGAAAATGATTTAGCCTATGTAATTTATACATCTGGTACGACTGGAAATCCAAAAGGAACATTATTAAGACATGTCGGAGTATTAAATTTATCTGAGTGGATTCAAACAGAATATAATATTAATCCAAACGATACATTATTACAATTTGCAACTTTCAGTTTTGATGCTTCAGTGTATGAAACATTTGTATCACTATTTAATGGATCTACACTATATCTCATTGATGATGAAGATAGAATGTCTTCAGAACATTTTATTCAAACTGTGGATAGAGAAAATATAACGGTCATAACTGCATTACCAACTATATTTTTTAATCAATTATCAAAGTATGCAAAACAAAATGGATTAACTAGTATTGGGAAAGTACGTTCAATAGGAGTAGCTGGTGAATTATTAACTGGTGAAGTTGTGAGAAACTTTAAAAAGCAATTTGGAACAGAAACCGTATTATACAACTTATATGGTCCGACCGAAACAACTGTTGCTGCTTCATTCTATCGAACACCTGATGTAATTGATGAAACTGTGTATAGTGTTCCAATTGGAAAAGAAACCAAAGGAACTAAATTATATGTCGTTAACGAAAACGGTGAACGATGTATTCCTGGTGAAACTGGAGAATTGTGGATTGCTTCTAAAGGGATATCTGTAGGTTATTTAAATAACCTTGAAAAAACAAATGAAGTTTTTATTAAAAATCCTTTCAGTGATGACTTTGAAGGTATGGTATACAAATCCGGTGATCTAGTAAAAGAATTGGAAGATGGAAACTTGGAGTTTGTTGACCGAAAAGATACTCAAGTAAAAATCCGTGGCCACCGTATTGAAATTGCAGAAATTGAAAACCGTTTGTCGCAAATTAAAGGAATTGATGATGGGATCGTTGTTGTTGAAGAATCAGATGGAGACAAGTTATTAAAAGCTTTTTATACATCCAATCAAGAACTAAATGGATCGTTTATCATTAATGAATTGAAAAAGAATTTAACAAGTTATATGATTCCATCTAAAATAAAACAAATTCCTTCAATCCCATTTGCACCTACGGGTAAGGTAGATAGAAAGAAATTAAGCTTAATAGAAGCTGATAACGTATTTTTAGGAACTGATATAGTTAATCCACGAAATGAAGTAGAAGAGACTATTTTGAATGCTTGGAAAGAAGTATTAAATATTGAAGGCATCGGAGTAACAGATAGCTTTTTTGAAGTTGGAGGACATTCGTTAAAAATAATTGCAGTCCTTGCTCTTTTAAAAAAAACATACAAACATTTAAGAATCAGTGACTTTTTTGAATTGAAAACGGTTGAAAAATTAGCGAATAAAGCAATGAATAGTATAAAAGAAAGCACCTTAAAGGAAATCGTATTTACTCGTTGTGAAGAGTATCCGAAAATAGAAGTTCCTAATGAATTAAAAGAAGTAAATCATGTCGTATTAACTGGGGCAACTGGATTTTTAGGCAGTCATTTATTAAAACAATTAACTGATGAATTCGTCCATACAACAGTTATCGTAAGAGGGAAAAATGCTAGAGAGCGTTTATCGAAAGTTTATCGTACGTATTTTTCAGTAGAGTTAACTAGTCGCGTAGAAGTATTGGAAGGGGATATCACAAAAAGACATTTCGGACTTGATGAAAAAACCTTCAGCGAACTCGCTTTTAAAACAGATGCAATTATACATAGCGCTGCAGATGTGCGTCATTTTGGTGATCGAGAAGGGTTTGGAAAAATAAATGTAGATGGAACGAAACATGTCTTTGAATTAGTAAATTATAATCCAGAGATTGCATTTCATCACATTTCAACAGTCGGGGTTATAGAAGATTTAGTAGGAGAAAATAAATGGCATGAGTTAGAAGGTTCTGCAACCATTTCCAATAATTTATCATTAAATAATGTATATACCGACACAAAACTAGAAGCGGAAAGATTTGTATTAAGTAAAGAAAAGGAAGGCAAAAATATATTTATTTACCGAATGGGTAATTTAACTGGAAGAAAAAATGACGGAGTATTCCAGTCAAACATTGATCGAAATGCCTTTTATAGAAGTATCAAACTAATGATATTACTTGGAAAAGCACCAATTGTAAACTGGATGGTTGACTTTACGCCGGTTGATTTGGCAAGCGAAGTCGTTACGAAATCTGTATTAACAACAACTCACTCTCAACGCGTATATCATGTAACGCATCCAAAACCTATTCATTACCGTGATATGATTCATTTAATAAATGATGTGGGGTATCATGTTGAGCTCTTGCCACTTGCTGAATATGAAGAAATTTTACTATCCTTAGATCCTTCTTCTGAAGCAAATCAATTAGCTGTATCCCAATTAGATGGTGATGGTGTAAAAGATTCGGAAGTGATTTTTGATAGCCGAAAAACAATGGAGGTCTTATTGTTTAATGATGTTCCGGAAATAGACTATGATTATATGCAAAAAATGTTATCCTATGCTGTAAAGGTAGAGTATCTACCTAATGTAAAAGAAAAAATACTAGTATAAGAATATGACTGATTTATATATTTTTACTGATTGGATACCGTTCCTCGACCTAGTAGAGCTTCCGAATTTAACTGAACGCGAGGAAAAGTGGTTAATAAAATACGGAAATGGGTTCCAATCAAAGTTGTCTTACCAGCTTGTAAAATATGTACTTGGAGATGTCGAAATTGAGAGAGATGATAAAGGGAAACCATACCTTAGGAATGATGTTCGCTCGATTAATTGGTCTCACACAAAAGGAGCATGGGTACTTGCTGTCAGTAAAAATGGTCGAATTGGAGTAGATATCGAACAAACTATTCTTGACTACGATCATTCTTTATATGGATGGGTGCTTCATAAAGAAGAAAAAGCTCATCTTTTAAACGGGACACCTTTTTCACATGTCTGGACAAAAAAAGAAGCGTATTTGAAATATAAGGGTACTGGGCTTGATGAGGATATTGCATATATCAATTCATTTGCGGTTAATTCAATTTGTACGATTCAAGTAGGAGAATTCATAATAAGTGTCTGTACAAATGAAGAAACAATGATTTGTCTGCATCAGTTTGATACAACAGTTAAATTATGATAATAACCCCTTACGAGTAAATGTGTTCTAAATGGTGTTTGTTGGGGAATTCTAACACTTTTAAGAATATCCATTTATGTTATTTTGCTCTACATTAAATAAACAGAATTGCATAAACTATTCATTAAAAACAAACACTTGTCCATTTCTTTTTGCTTGTCCAAACATAAGATGTTGAGAACAAACAAAATAAAAGGTGTGGATAGAATGAGTTGCAACTGTAATAACGAAAGAAATAATGAAAGATTTAACGAAAGAAATAACGATCGAAACAGAAGAAGAAATAGAGATTTTACATTTAATGCGAAAATCACGATTGATAAAGAGGAATTCTGTCGTGCGGTTGATCGTTGTGACGATGATAGACGTGATAATTTCGGTGGTCGTTGTGATAGATGGTGGAACTTTTAAGTTCAAAAAGCAATTAAAGAAACTTTATCATAAAGATTATGGGTTTCTAATAATTAAATTAAAGCAGCCATAGGCTGCTTTTAATTTTGTATTTGGCGGGATAGTAAAAAAATGAATGTTACGTTTAGACGTAAGCATAATTATACAAGGGTTAAATAAAGATTGATAACTCCAAACCATATCTTGAATATTTATTTGAAACACCGCCCAAAATGGATTTAAACAATAAAAAGGAAACGATAAACACTCAATCAGGTCAATTTCTATGAGGAATAGTAATCTTTATTAAGAATAATATAAAAAATTAAAAAAGTGTTGACTTTCTAAATTTTCCATATAAAATAATGATTAATAAAATGTTTCAGAGATGTGACAATAAAACGACTGTGAAAGGACGAGTAGTAGTAGGACGTAGACAAAGCGAGTCAGGGGTGGTGTGAGCCTGATACGAAGCCTATTATGAAGAACCTCCTGGAGTCGCTGACCGAAATCCTTTAAAGGAAAGTAGACTTAGCCGTGAACTTCTACGTTACAAGAAGAACAGTATCGAGATCTCTCTAAACTCCGTACTGAATAAGTGAGCAACCTCTGTTGCTAATTTGGGTGGTACCGCGGAACCAAAGCCTTTCGTCCCAGTTTTTTGGGAAAGAAGGGCTTTTTTTGTTGGCTTCAATCTACTACATCCAAACATTTTAGGGGGAAATAGGCATGTATCAATCATTAATGACAGTAAGAGAGACACAAATCGCAATTAAGGAAGTTAAAACATTTTTTGAGGATCAATTAGCGGATCGTCTTGGTTTGTTCCGCGTTTCTGCACCATTATTCGTAACGAAAAAATCAGGTCTAAACGATCACTTAAACGGGGTAGAACGCCCAATTGAATTTGATATGCTTCATTCAGGAGAAGAGTTAGAAATTGTTCACTCACTAGCGAAATGGAAACGATTTGCACTGCATGAATATGGTTATGAAGCTGGTGAAGGTTTATATACAAACATGAACGCAATTCGACGTGATGAGGAGCTTGATGCAACGCATTCAATTTATGTTGACCAATGGGATTGGGAAAAAATTATTCAAAACGAATGGCGTACAATCGATTATTTACAAGAAACAGTGCGAACAATTTATGGTATCTTCAAAGAATTAGAAAATCATTTATTTGAAAAATATCCGTATCTTGGGAAGTATTTACCAGAAGATATCGTATTTATCACGTCACAAGAGTTAGAAGACAAATACCCAGAGTTAACACCAAAAGATCGTGAGCATGCGATTGCAAAAGAGCACGGTGCAGTTTTTATTATTGGAATTGGTGATGCACTTCGTTCTGGTGATAAACATGATGGACGCGCAGCTGACTATGACGATTGGAAATTAAACGGAGATATCTTATTCTGGCATCCAATCTTACAATCTTCATTTGAATTATCTTCTATGGGTATCCGAGTTGATAGTAAGTCACTTGATGAACAGTTAACAAAGTCAGGTGAAGATTTTAAACGCGAGTATGATTTTCATAAAGGTATTTTAGAAGAAGTTCTTCCACTAACAATTGGTGGTGGTATTGGTCAATCTAGGATGTGCATGTACTTCTTACGTAAAGCGCATATTGGTGAAGTTCAATCTTCTGTATGGCCTGATGAAATGCGAGAAGCATGTAAAAAGGAAAACGTTCATTTGTTTTAAGAAATAAATAAAAGCATGATTCTACAAAACTTGAAGTCAAACAATCAGTATACGTAATAATAGCTATGTATAGTATTCTTGATGAACTTATGAAAAACGAAAACTAAACTAATCTATTTAATTAAACTTGCATTCAGCGTTAGTTGTATACCATATAGGAGCTGATGACGATCAAACAGCTCCTATATTAATTTAGGTGCTCAAATATTTTATAAAATGACTATTTTAAACTAAAAGGAAAAACCTATCGTAAATTTGATGATTACATTAAAAATCTTAGTGTAACTAAAAATGCAAGCATTACTTCAGTAAGCAGGAAGTAATGCTTTTTTAATTGAATAAATTAGATAGTCTTCAAATCTATAAATTATAAAATAATCAGAGCTTATCAAGGGGGATATTATGCATCAATTATCAAGTATTAAGCATTTGAAATCAAAAGATGAATTAGTAAAAGCTTTTAACGTTTTAAATCAATTGAGAACACACTTAACATTAGAAAAATTTGTAGAACAGACTAATCAAATGTATAAAGAAGGATATCGTTTGATTAGTTTGGAAGTAAATGAGGAGATTGTTGCAGTTGCAGGGATCAATATTTTAACAAATTTTTATAATAATAAATTTCTTTTCGTATACGATTTGGTAACGAAAGACACAGAAAGATCAAAAGGATATGGTGAAGAATTAATGTCATACATCCATCGCTACGCTCGCGAGAAAGAATGTTCATATGTAACATTAGAATCAGCTCTTCACAGAGTTGACGCTCATCGATTCTATGAGGAAAAAATGGAATACGATAAGTTTTGTTACTCATTCCGTTATACTTTATAAATAGTAACTAATGGATAGGTTTAATTAGGATAAAAATAAATTGTAGATAAAAAAGTGCCTGTATCGAAATTACTGAGTAATTGAAGATACAGGCCTTTAATTTTGCTTTTAATTGCCAATTCTATTTAATCTGAGTTTTTTGCTGTTTTTCTTTTTTTAATAAAGTAATTCAAATTTTTGACATTTGAGGATTAATGGGAAACTTATTAAAAACTAAACAAGGAATATGAACTATCAAGAATGAATAAATAAAAGAGAGTTATAGATGAAGGTTTAGAATTTTTAAAGTCGCATGATAGTAAGAACTTATTGGGGTGTGGGATAATGGAAGTTATTTTTAGTTTTATAGGTATCTATTTAATGCCTTTTATTTGTCTATTCTTTATTTTAAGTGTTATTGATCTTATTAAACTATTGATTAAAGGTAAGGAAGTAAGAACTGAGTTAATTGTTATTATTGTTATTACATTTACACTTATTGTTTATACTCCAATCTATTTATTAATTTATAATATGTAAATGAGTAGGAAAATCATAGATTCAGATCATTAATTCCAACGCATGTGTTAGTTAAACAGTCATGGACTATTCCAGTAGTCCATATTTTTTATAACTTATATCAATATAGTTTAATAGATAAGGTGAAAAGGACTTCTTTTAATAGAAGAGACTATTTAAATACAAGGAAGTGACTTTAGTGAAAAACTTTATTATTTTCGGAGGTAGCAAAGGACTGGGTCAGGCATTCGCCAAAGGGTTGCCAGATAAAGGTGATCATGTATGGATTGTTTCCAGAAGTTATCCTAAGAGTTTGAATATTAAAGATGGGATCAATAGATATTGGATAGAAGCTGACTTATCGAAATCTGATGCGAGCAATCGGATTTCGAATGCCTTAGATGGCGTTAGATTAGACGGTTTAATCTATAATGTTGGCATTTGGGAGAGTAAAGGGTTTCGAGAAGGATATGATTTTGAGAATGATGATCCAGAAGAAATTGCAAAAATAATCCAAATAAACGTAACCTCAGTAATTACTTGCATACAAAAGTTATTATTGAATCTTAAAAAATCCGATAACGGAAAGATTATCTTAATTGGATCTACAGCAGGACTAGAAAATAATCAAATTACCCAAATTTCCTTTGTGGCTTCTAAATTTGGGCTAAGAGGTATTGGAAATTCATTAAGAGAACATGTGAAAAAATATGGAATTAGTGTAACCTGCATTAATCCTGGCGAAATTGCAACGCAAATAGCTTATGAAGAAGGGATTGAGAAAGTTTTGACAACATACAATGGCACACAAATTCCCCTTCAGGATATTGTTTCACTAGTTAAATGCGTAATGAACCTATCGAAAGCGTCTTGTGTAAAGGAAATTAATATTCCAGCAATGCTCGATACAAATGCATAATGAATGTGGGTAAAAACAAAGTGTTTATATATGAATTAAATAATTCT
This sequence comes from Gottfriedia luciferensis, assembly GCF_002156865.1. Classification (GTDB taxonomy): domain Bacteria; phylum Bacillota; class Bacilli; order Bacillales; family Bacillaceae_G; genus Gottfriedia; species Gottfriedia luciferensis. Next base: position 18,207 of record NZ_NCTA01000006.1, read on the forward strand.
CCTAATTCAACTAACTCAAGCTTTAGTTACATAAAATGGTCTTCAGCAATGCCGGTCTTTTTTTGTGCTAACCCATCTTACCAATATTGTAAAATAAAACGAATAGATTTTGTTAGCTATTCAATAAGGGTTGCTTCGGCAACTTTTTTTAGTTTTATTGTATAAATTTGATAATCTTAACCTATTCTTACCAAATTCTTACAAAGTTTTTGTACAATTATTTGTAAGGAGTGAGAATGAAATGGGGATTAGGATTCTTGTCGTAGAAGATGATTTAAAGATTGCTCGATTATTAGAGCTAGAATTAAACCATGCTGCTTATGAAGTAGACTGTGTTTATGATGGGGTTAGTGCGTTACGTATTTTGCATAAACATGACTTTGACTTAGTTTTGTTAGATATTATGATGCCTAAATTAGATGGAATGGAAGTTATTCAAGAAATTCGAAAATATGATTCAGAGCTACCTGTTTTAATATTATCTGCTAAAGGACAGATTCAAGATAAAATTAAAGGGTTAGACCGTGGTGCAAATGATTATGTAACAAAACCTTTTGTTGTAGAAGAATTGCTTGCCAGAATAAGAGTTTTATTGAGAAATAGAAAATGGAATAATGTAGAACAAATGGGCGAATTATTTATAAATTTTAAAGAAAAATCGGTTATGAAAAATGGAAAGGATATAGCACTAACAGAAAAGGAGTATTCATTACTAAGTTATTTTTTACGTAATCGAAACTCAGTCCTTTCAAGAGAACAAATTCTAAATGCAGTTTGGGGTTTTGATTTTGAAGGTGAGATAAAAATTGTGGATGTGTATGTCGGTTATTTAAGAAAGAAGTTACAACCAAATCGATTAGCGACAATCCGAGGTATTGGGTACCAATGGAAGGACTGATGTGATGAACATGAAAACGAAGTTAGTATTTTTATTTAGTTGTATTTTAATTCTTTGTACAGTAGCTAGTAGTATAGCAATTTATTTAACGACCTATAATTATGCAACTGAAAAAAGTTATGTCGAAATGAAAAATAATTTTAAAGTGATAATGAGTGATATTCCTTTAGAAGATTGGGATAAAGGAAATGTGAGCGCAGGACTATTTTTTAACGAAGGGTATATGACTGTTTATAAAAAAAATAAAGTTTTATATAAAAAAGAATTTCATGGTGGTAGACCAGGTGAGGAAGAAAAAATGAATAACGCTATAAATGGTCAAAATTATAGCAGATATTTAGGACCATTTATAACATCCTTTGGAATGTCTATAAGCGATAAAACGAATGATTACTTTGTAGCATTTAAATTTTATAATCGTGAACTCAATGAAATGTTAAGCCATCTTCAAAAAGTATTAATAGAAGTTACAATTAGCATTATTACTCTTGGAACAATCTGCATTTATTCATTCGTTCATTTTTTATTTAAACCAGTTAAAGTAATTATCAATACCATGAACGAGATTACGGAAAGTGAGGATTTAAAAGAAATAGGATTGAAACATAAACGAGATGAGTTAGGTCAAATTGTAATGGCATTCAATCAGATGATTCATAAAATTAAAGATATGATAAAAAGACAAGAATCTTTTGTCATTAATGTTTCACACGAATTAAAAACACCCATTACAATTATCGAAGGATACGGAAAACTATTGGAGCGATGGGGATTAGAAAATCCAGAAATTGCTAAAGAAAGTATTGAACATATAATTGAAGAGACAAGTCGTATGAAGTACGGTTTAATTGAGCCTATGTTGCTTTTAACGAGTTTAAAAAAACGTAGTATCACGAATGATACAATTCAGTTGGATTTATTAGCAAAAGGTGTAGCAAAGAAATTCGAGGTTATTAGTAATAGGCAAATTGAAATTGAAGGTAAGGGAACAGCTTTCAGTAACAGAGAATTAATAGAACAAATTCTATATATTTTTATTGATAACTCGATAAAGTATAGTAACTCAATGATTGGAATTATTGTAAATGATAATTATATTTGTGTGAAAGATAATGGCTCTGGTATTTCAGAAGAGGACATACCCTTTATATTTGATCAATTCTATCGTGGTAATAAAGAACGTTCTGACAAAAAAGGTGTGGGACTTGGATTAGCAATCGCTAATGATAGTGCGAATTTATTAGGTGCTAAGTTGGAATATAAAGCAAATCCAAAAGGTGGAAGTATATTTAGTATTCTGTTTCAGAATAACAGCGGTAAAAATCTATTAAAAGAGCGCTTGTAGTTAAAAATAGTGTTGTCCTTCTAAAAGGACAGTTTTTAGTTTATTAGCAAAGGATCTATTATTTCTCTATTTATATTGGAAAATATTTCATAAAAACTTGCATTATTCGATATAAATGGAGAAGTAAGTTACAGCAACATCAAGATAGGAAAAAAATATTGTAATGAAGGAGCCTTTAGCTATGGAAGAAAAGCAACAAGCATCAAAAGAAATGAACTTAGCATCGCTTATGAAAGACTATGCGAACTACAATTACTGGGCAAATACTAAGTTAGTAGAGTGGCTGAAAACAAAGCCTCCTGAAAAAATAGAACAAGAAGTATCATCAAGTTTTCCAAGTATTAAATTAACACTTAAGCATCTTTCTCTTACTGAAAGATTTTGGTTAGAAGTTATAAAGCAGGAATCACGGCCAGACATAGCACGGTTCAGTGAGCAATCTAATGAGACAATCGAAGAAGTATTTAGTATGATTTTGGAAAACTCCGAAGAATTTGCCTTATATGTTAGCACCCTTACAGAGAGTTCAATTAAATTAAATTGCTCTGTGGAAACTCCATGGTTTAATGAAACTCATCCTAGATTTGAATTCATTCTTCAAATAGTGAACCACAGTACCTATCATAGAGGGCAAATAATTACGATTGGGCGAAATGTTGGATTGATTGATGCACCTATGACTGATTTTAATGTATACAATTTTTACGGGAAGTCCACCACATAGACTTTTGATTTCAGGAGGATATATGAATAAACGATACTTCTTCTTATTATTTTTATCGATGTTTTTACTAATGACGGCGTGCACATCAATCAATACTTCAAATGAAACGGTTCAACCTAAGAAAGTAGTTATTAAACAAACAAAGGAAATATGGAATTGGGATATTAAAGTCATACCAAGGTTAAATCATAAAAAATGGGTTTATGATACGTCAATTACCTATTTGGGAGAAAAAACTGTACCCCACTTAGTTGTTTTAAATTATGATCAATCAAAATTAGAATATGATAACGTAAAACCTCATACACCACTTAAAACCTTTGGAAGTTATGATTATGAAGGTAGTGTTTTCTCAAACAAAAAAAATCAGTTATCGTTTACCTTAACATGGAGTGAAGGGTATAACAATTACTCTAAAATTGTCGTATTCAAAATAAAACCGAAATATTAAAGGTTTATTTTAATTAGAACGAATTAAGATAAACAAATCGGAACATAAATATAATAGTTAAAGAGCAATTGGGGCTGTATTAACAGTCCTTTTTATTATGAAGAAAATTTAAACAGGATTAGAAAAAGATATTCTGAATATAAAATAGTAGTAATTTAATAAATATGATAAGAGGAAGGGATATGTAGTATAGACAGTTAGTTCATTTAAACTATGAAAAAATTAATTTATTTAGATATGAATTTATAAAAGATCTTGAAATGTATGGTAAAATATGGAAGATAGGAAATTTGGTTTCAACATTTGAAATGTGTTTGGGGGAGTTTAATTTTGCTAATACCTATACTATTTTTAATTGCAATCGTTTGTTATTTAATATGGTATTTTTCAGAAGCTTTGCGAAAAGTTTCAAAGCAAAATGAAGAAATTATTAAACTATTAAAAGAGCTAAAATAAGTAAATACGACTAATGTATTACGTTATTTACTTCTGCCATTCTTTTTTTGACTAAATGCTAGGTTAGAAGATTTTTAATAGATGCTAGAAATGTGCTCCTTTTATTTGTTAGGAGCTGAGTTTAAACTTTTTTATGATCGTATTATTGAAAAAGGATGAAGTGATGTGATTAAAGCTGTTATTTTTGATTTAGATGGAACTTTATTAGATCGAGAACGCTCCTTAAAGCTATTTATTAAAAATCAGTATAAGAAATTCATTAGAGAATTAAAACATATACCTGAACAGCGATTTACCGAACGATTCATTGAATTAGATAATAAGGGATATGTATGGAAAGATAAGGTATATCAACAATTAATTCAAGAATACTCGATTTCTAATTTAACATGGGAACAGCTACTAGAAGATTATATTTATTCATTTCAATCTAGTTGTATACCTTTTAAAAATATGGAATATATACTAAAAGAACTTAAAAATAAAGGAATACGATTAGGTATGATTACGAACGGATTTACTAAATTTCAATCTTTAAACCTCCAAGCTTTAGGAATCCATAAATACATAGATACCATATTAATTTCGGAACAAGAAGGGATTAAAAAGCCACAACCTGAAATATTTTTAAGGGCATTAGAGAAATTAGGCGTAACTCCAGAAGAAAGTTTATATGTAGGTGACCATCCAGAAAATGACGTAATAGGTGCTCTAAATGTTGGTATGAACGCTGTATGGAAAAAAGATCCATTTTGGAGTGAATCAAATGAAATCGAATATACAATTGATGATTTGGGAGAATTGCTGAACCTAGTCAATCAATTATAAAAACTGATAGAACGAAATTATGCATTAGTTGAAAATCACGAATCACTAAAAAGTCTCTTTTTTTGAACTGACTAGCAGTTTCACCAATAAGAGTAGCGACCATTGTATCCTAAAATATTATTTAATGGTAAAATATGGATATAGGAAAGATAATAAGAGCACATTTAAGTCAGTGATTGTAATTAATAGAGTTAGTTGATTAAACAAACTATTACAAGAGGGTGAATAAGAACGTGATATGGATTGCTGGAGGTGCTATTTGTCTTATAGGATTAGTCGCTGTTTTCAACGTTTTAGCTTTCGGTAAAAGTCCAACACACGAGAAACTTTCGGACAAACAACTTCAAGAGTCAGAAAGTGTAAAACATGATACATTTCCATCAAATGGAGGTAAGAATACAGATAATAGAGCTTCAGGTTAAATGATAACAAGGTGATAGATATTATTTAAACTAACTAATGAGTTAGTTTTATATGGTCATCCAGTTAAATGACTGGTTGACCATTTTTTTAGGCTCTTTTATTGCTAAATGGTGATAAAAGCAGGAAGAGCAGGTAAAGCAGGGAAAAACAGATTGGTAGGAATTCTGAAAGGAAATGAATAACATTCTCTAAATTCTTTTAATCTCTTTTGTTTTCTCCTTGATCCTGCCTTTCCTTGTTCCTGCTCTTTAGGGCATCCTGGAAAAGAAATCAACCTTCTTTTTTAACAGTGCCTTTTTCTTTAAAAATAAATCTCAAGAAATATGGAACTAAAATAAAAATAAATAATGTCCTAAATAGTTGGTAGCACATGATAACAGTGATGTCTGCATTTACTTCTTTAGCGATTAGTGCCATTTGATCCATTCCGCCCGGAGCTAAACTTAGCAATGCGGTTATCTTATTAATTGCATGTAGGTGTGTTAAAAATATGCTTGATAAAAGTGAAAAAGATAATAAAATTAGTCCACTTAAAATTGAGATTAGGATTATTTTGAATTTGTTCGTTAAGTTTTCTGGTTTCAATAATAGCCCAATATAGCTACCCATCATCAACTGTGAACAATTTAAGATAATCGTAGGAAGTGGTGGACCATGAAGACCTGATAAATTTAGAATGATCGTTGCAATCATTGGTCCTAATAGTAATGCTGTTGGAAAATTTATTTTCTTTCCTAAAATACCAAGTAAAGTACAAGCTATTGCAAAAATAAAGATATTTGGGAATAAACCACTCCAGCTAGCTGCTGAATGTAGTATCGGTTCCAAAATCGAATTTTTATGTACATCGAAAAATGGACTAAAGATTAATAAAGGAATGAAAAATATAATCATCATTAATCTTGAAATTTGTAAGAATGTAACAATCGTAAAATCAACGTCTTTTATTTCTTCAGCAAGTGTAATCATCTGGCTTAAGCCCCCAGGAATGCTCCCTAATAACACAGTTGGATAATGTAATTTGAATACTTTAGAAATGATGATTGAAATAATAATTGTGAAAACGATGAGTAGGAACGTCATCAAAATCATTGATGGTAATTGATGACCAATTTGAATAAAAGTTGAAGCAGTAAAAGAAAGACCAATCGTGTAACCAATTATAATCATCGCTGTATCACGAATTTTACTTGGCCATAATAGTTTTATACCTTTCATTTTTGAAAATATTAGAACAAAGAACATTGGTCCAAGTAGCCAAGGAATTGGTAATTTAATGAATTGAAAGATTACACCTCCTATAGTGGCAATAATCAATGTAAGTAGAATTTGAATCCACTTATATTTGTCGATTAATTGGGCAAGCATAATTTCACTTCTTTTCAATTTTTAAATTTTTATGAACATTAGAGGATAAGATTTTATCAAAGCTTCTGATATGATAATATCATTATTGACCTTAAGTTTATGGTGTGCAAGGTATTTGCTTGAATCGTTGAATTTAGCGTAGTAATCAGGATAGCAAAACGATTCAAAGCACATATTAAATATAGGTAATTAATAACAATTTTATTTACTTACTCTTGCAAATTTTAATTAGAAGGGACTAATTGAATTGGCTAAACAACAAATAGGCGTTATTGGTTTAGCAGTTATGGGGAAAAACTTAGCTTTAAATATTGAAAGCCGTGGTTTCTCGATAGCTGTATATAACCGATCAGTTGAAAAAACAGAAGAATTTTTAAAAGAATCAAATGGTAAAAATGTAGTTGGAACTTTTTCAATTGAGGAATTTGTAAATTCCCTAGAAAAACCTCGCAAAATATTAATTATGGTAAAAGCAGGTGCTCCAACTGATTCTACAATTGATCTGTTACTTCCTCATTTAGATAAAGGGGATATATTAATTGATGGTGGAAATACATATTATAAAGATACACAAAGAAGAAATAAAAAATTATCTGATAGCGGCATACACTTTATTGGTACAGGTGTTTCAGGTGGAGAAGAGGGCGCGTTAAAAGGACCTTCTATTATGCCTGGTGGTCAAAAGGAAGCTTTTGAATTAGTTAAGCCTATTTTCGAAGCTATTTCCGCTAAAGTCAATAATGAGCCATGTACAACATATATCGGTCCTGATGGAGCTGGTCACTATGTAAAAATGGTGCACAATGGAATAGAATATGGTGATATGCAATTAATCTCAGAAGCTTATTTTTTACTAAAGAATGTGCTTGGGTTAAGTGCTGAAGAATTGCATCATGTTTTTAATGAATGGAATAAAGGCGAGTTAGATAGCTATTTAATTGAAATAACAGCCGATATTTTTACAAAAGTTGATGATGAAACAGGTAAGCCGCTAGTTGATGTTATTTTAGATAAAGCAGGTCAAAAAGGTACTGGTAAATGGACAAGTCAAAGTACATTAGATTTAGGAGTTCCTTTATCAATCATTACAGAGTCGGTATTTGCACGTTTCATTTCTGCAATGAAAGATGAAAGAGTAAAAGCAAGTAAAATGTTATCTGGTCCATCAACTAGTACATACAATGGAAATAGAGAGCAATTAATAGAAGATGTTCGAAAAGCGTTGTATATGAGTAAAATTTGTTCATATGCGCAAGGTTTTGCTCAACTACGTGCGGCATCAGACGAATATAATTGGGATTTAAAATACGGAGATATCGCAATGATTTTCCGTGGAGGATGTATTATTCGCGCAGCTTTCTTACAAAAAATTAAAGAAGCTTATGATCTTGATGCAAACCTTTCAAACTTATTACTTGATCCATATTTCAAAGAAATAGTTGAAAGTTATCAAGGTGCTTTACGTAAAATTAGCGTAGTGGCAATTGAAGCTGGTGTACCTATACCATGTTTTTCAGCAGCACTAGCATATTACGATAGCTATCGTACGGAAACACTTCCAGCGAATTTAATACAAGCACAAAGAGATTATTTCGGTGCACACACATATGAACGAATTGATAAAGAAGGAAAGTTCCATACTCAGTGGGCTTAAAAAGAAAACCCCTCTTGTTTAAAACAAGAGGGGTTTTCTTTTTAAAAATGATCTTTATTTTCATTCAGTCGATCTGTGACTGGCCACCATTTATGCCCATCAACTTCTAATAATGTATCAGCTTCAATTGGACCCATTGAGCCAGATTGATATGTTGTAAGAGGCGCTAAATTATTTTTCCATGATTTAGAAATGACATCAACAAAACTCCAAGAATATTTAACTTCATCCCAGTGTGTAAAGTTTGTCCCGTCTCCTAACATACAATCATGAATTAATCGCTCATACGCTTCAGGTGTATTTATACAGTCAACGCAATTATTATTAAACGTTAATTGAATTGGTTTCGCATTTCCTTCTGGACCAGATCGTTTCGCATTTAATTGTAATGTAATTCCTTCATCAGGCTGAATATGGATAATTAATAAATTTGGTGACATTTGTTCTTTCGTATCATAGTACAAGTTCATTGGAATATCTGAAAATTGAACGATAATCTTTGTAGACTTTGTAGCCATTCTTTTTCCTGTACGAATATAGAATGGAACACCAGCCCATCTAAAATTATCTATATAAAGTTTTCCTGCAACAAATGTTTCAGTTTCAGAAACGGGATCGACATTATTTTCATTTCGATATGCAGGTACATCTTTACTATCAATCACACCTGCGTCATATTGTCCACGAACAAAATAGTCTTTTACTTCGGATTCGTCGATTTTTCGAAGGGCTTTAAATACTTTTACTTTTTCACTTCGAATCTCCTCAGTCGTTAATTTTATAGGAGGTTCCATTGCAAGTAAGGCTGCCATTTGAAGCATATGATTTTGCACCATATCTTTTAATGCACCAGAATTCTCATAGTATTTTCCGCGATCTTCTACCCCAAGTACTTCACTAGATGTAATTTGTATATTAGAGATAAATCGATTATTCCACAGTGGTTCAAACATTGCATTTGCAAATCGAATTACTTCTATATTTTGAACCATCTCTTTGCCTAAGTAATGGTCAATACGGTATATTTGGTCTTCCGAAAAAGCTTCTCGAATTTCATCATTTAATTCAATTGCACTTGGTAAGTCATGTCCAAATGGTTTTTCGATTACGATTCTGCTCCAACCGTTTGTATCAGCTAATCCATTTGCCTTTAATTGTTTCGCGATTGTACCAAAAAATTCTGGAGCCATTGCTAGGAAGAAGATTCGATTACCAGGTATTGAATAGTGACCATCTAAGTTCGTTAATAAATTACCTAATTCTATGTATGAAGATGATTCCAAAACTTCAAATTGATGATAATAAAAATGTGATAAGAAACTTTCAATTTCGTCTGGATTGGAACCAATAGACTGGATTGATTTTTTTACAGTTTCACGAAATTCATGATTTGACCAAGGTCTTCTTCCTACTCCTACAACCGCAAAACCTTCATCAATTTTTTGACTTAAAAACAATCTATAAATTGAAATAAATAGCTTTCTTTTTGCAAGATCTCCTGTAGCTCCAAAAATGACAATTACTGCTTTCGGGTTAACTTTAGTTTTCAATGAATATACCTCACTTCTTAAACTTAAATTACTAACTTATTTTAGTAATAATCACGATTGATTATACAAATTATGTAAAATGACTTTAAAAAAGTTTCTGTAAAAGGCTTTTTTTTATTTGAAAGCATTTTCATAAATTAATATAAAAAAATAATTACCAAATTATACAATTTATATCATAAACAAAACAAACTGTTTCGTAAACAAAAGACTGATTAAAATAGTATATTTTTTTACTGTTATGATAGGGAAATAAAGGGGTTATTACTTTCTTGGAAAAATGATTCTATTTACTTAATTGTTTGGCAAAATGAGCCATAAATACAGATAAAAATTAAAAAATAATTAAAAAAAGATGAGAGGAATTTGTAAATTTATTAGTTTTCTAGTAAAATTGTAGAGTACATTACCAGACATTTGGAAAACAGTATCATATTGAAATCAAATAGAATTCTGATATACTGTTTTTTGTATCTTTTTTTGAGTGTAAATTCTGAATACATTCAAAAAATAATTTTTTAATGATGGGTAAATGATGAAAGTTCCATCGACAACATATGAAGCTATGTAGTTTTCAAAAGACCATTTAATCTCAACATTTAAATGGTTTTGTTATTTATTTGGATTCTACTTCAAAAATCTACTTTTTAGGGGGACTTTTAATATGAAAAAAATTGGCTTAGCATGGCAAATTTTAATTGGTCTTGTTATCGGGATCATCGTTGGCGCGATTTTTTATGGAAATCCAAAAGTTGCAGACTATCTACAACCAATTGGAGATATCTTTTTACGATTAATAAAAATGATCGTTATACCGATTGTTGTTTCAAGTATTATCGTAGGTGTTGCTAGTGTTGGTGATACTAAAAAACTTGGACGCTTAGGCGGAAAAACAATTCTTTACTTTGAGATTATTACTACCATTGCTATTTTAATTGGACTACTTGTAGCGAATATATTTAAACCAGGTTCTGGTGTTGATATGAGTATTCTGCATAAAACTGATATTAACACTTATGTTGAAACAGCTAAAGAAGTTAAGAGTCATGGTTTTGCAGATACATTTGTAAACATCGTGCCTCCAAATATATTTTCAGCATTCGTTGAAGGAAATATGTTAGCAATTATCTTTTTCTCAGTGTTATTTGGTCTAGGAATTGCAGCAATAGGTGAAAGAGGTAAGCCAGTATTAGCATTTTTCCAAGGAACAGCTGATACAATGTTTTATATTACGAATCAAATTATGAAATTTGCTCCATTTGGAGTATTTGCATTAATCGGCGTTACAGTTTCAAAATTTGGACTAGAATCATTAATTCCTTTAGGGAAATTAGTCATTACCGTTTATATTACGATGGCATTCTTTATCGTAGTTGTTCTAGGTTTAGTTGCAAAAATGGTTGGAGTTAATATTTTTAAATTCATTAAATTAATTAAAGATGAATTGATTTTAGCTTACTCTACAGCAAGCTCTGAAACGGTTTTACCAAGAATTATGGAAAAAGTTGAAAAGTTTGGAGTACCTAAGTCAATTTCTTCATTCGTAATTCCAACTGGCTATTCATTTAATCTTGATGGATCAACATTATACCAAGCATTAGCGGCAATCTTTATTGCACAAATGTATGGTATCCATTTATCAATAACTGCACAGATTTCTCTAATGTTAGTATTAATGGTAACTTCAAAAGGTATCGCAGGTGTACCTGGAGTATCATTTGTAGTATTATTAGCAACTTTAGGAACAGCAGGTATTCCAGTTGAAGGTTTAGCATTTATTGCTGGAATTGACCGTATTTTAGATATGGCAAGAACTGCAGTAAATGTTGTTGGAAACTCATTAGCAGCAGTCGTAATTGCTAAATGGGAAGGTGTATTTAAGCCAGAAGCAAAAAATGATAATAGTATCGCAATGTAAGTAAAAAAGAAGAAGCACTAGCTTCTTCTTTTTTTTGTTTTTGCATCTGAAGTTAAGGGCAGGAAAGAGAGGAAAAGCAGGAAAGACAGGGATGTTAAACGAAATTATTTTTATATTTTACCTGGATATGCTATTCAGACATTCTTTTTAAAGAGAAATTATTTCACTTTTTTTACAAATTCATTAAAAAAAGGTAAAAAAGTAGAAGTTTAAGAATATATCTAAAAATGTGGATGGTTTATGATGATCCGCTAAATAGAAAAATCAGGGGGTTCAAATGAGGAGAAGTTTATTGAAAACAGTTGGATTAACTTTGGGTATTACTACTATGCTCGCTTTTTCACAATCTGTAAATGCCGAAACTGTATCTTATAAAATAAAAAAAGGGGATACATTGTATTCAATTGCAAAAAAATTTCATACAACTGTAGCTGAACTGAAAAAAATAAATCAATTACATTCAGATGTAATCTATGCAGGAAAATTAATCTATATCAGTAAAGATGCAAGTTATGACCCTTTCAAAGTAAATGTTCGCCTGAAGCCCAAAGCTGGGTATACATTTGATCATGAGGAGCCTGGAAGATATATACTTCAATATAAAAAGAATGGAAATTATTTTGCACGGATTGAAATATTAGATGCAAATTCTAAAATAAGTGATGTTAAAAAGAACTCAATAAATTACTTGTTATCTACAGGTAAAGTAACAGAATATCCTACGAATCAAGGATTACCTCTTTATAAAAATGCATACTTTTTTCTTCACGCACATAACAAAAAAATTCAACAAAATATTGTTGTAAAAAAAGTTGATGGGAAACTCGTTCGATTCACAATTCATTTTGAAAACAAAGAGGGATCAGAAGGAATCACTCCAAATTTGATTGAAATGCTACAATCGATAAAATTTTAGGGGCAGGAAGAGCAGGAAAGTGCAGGGAGAAGTAGTAAAGGCAGGGGAAGCATATGGTACAAAATTTACTTACAGGGCATTGAAAATTCGCAAAAGTCTCTTAAATCTTTTCGTTTTTTTCCTAAATCCTGCCTTTCCTTATTCCTGCTCTAAATATTTTAAAAGGAAAAAGATTAAAAATATAGAATATTCTTAATTGTGTTCCGTTAATAATAGACATTTTTTCCAATGGAAATCAATTAAGGAGGATATGATGACAAATTTACTAAATGTAACGATAGGAAAACTTTTAGAAGAAAAGGCTAAATTACATCCTGAACATGAAGCTGTTGTCTATGCTGATAGAGGGTTAAGGATGAATTATGAGCAATTTGAACAACATTGTAGGGAAATCGCAAAAGGATTAATGAGTCTTCGCATTCAAAAAGGTGATCATATTGCAGTTTGGTCATCAAATACTCCTGAATGGCTGACGGCACAGTTTGCTACTGGTAAAATGGGAGCTGTTCTTGTAACGGTCAATACGAATTATCGTACAACTGAACTAGAATATTTGCTAAAACAATCCGATTCAACAACGATTATATTAATGGATCAACATAAAGATTCGTCGTATATAGAAATGCTGTATGAAATCGTACCAGAATTAAAGGATTCCATTCCAGGAGAACTTCAAAGTAGTAGATTACCTTTTTTACGTAATGTCATTGTTCTTGGTGAGAAAAAATATCCTGGAACATTTTCATGGAATGAGCTTATTGCTATGGCAAAACATGTTTCTGATGAGGAGTTAAATTACCGAATTGATTCAATGAGCCCATACGATGTTATTAATATGCAATATACATCAGGGACTACTGGGTTCCCTAAAGGGGTAATGTTAACCCATTCGAACATTGTAAATAATGGATTTAATATAGCGAATTGTATGAAGTTAACTAAAGAGGATCGATTATGTATCCCTGTTCCTTTCTTCCATTGTTTTGGATGTGTATTAGGTACGATGGCTTGTGTAACTGTTGGGGCTACAATGGTACCAGTACAAGACTTTAATCCGAAACGTGTTCTTCAAACAGTACAAGATGAAAAATGTACTGGATTACATGGCGTTCCAACAATGTTTATTGCCGAATTAAATGAACCAGATTTTTCTACATATAATTTATCAACTTTACGTACAGGAATTATGGCCGGTTCAAACTGTCCGATTGAAGTTATGAAAGCTGTCATAGAAAAAATGGGAATTGATCAAATCACAATTGCATATGGACAAACTGAGTCTTCACCAGTTATTACCCAAACGCGTACGGATGATCCAATCGAATTACGGGTTGAATCTGTAGGTAAAGCTTTACCGAACGTTGAAGTAAAAATCGTTGAACCAGGTACATCTATTGAGGTACCGCGTGGAGTCCAAGGTGAGCTTTGTACAAGAGGATATCACGTAATGAAAGGGTATTACAAAAATGAAGAAGCAACACGTGCAGCAATTGATGAAGAAGGATGGTTACATACTGGTGATTTAGCCATCATGGATGAAAATGGCTACTGTAAAGTTACTGGTCGTCTGAAAGATATGATCATTCGTGGTGGTGAAAATATTTACCCACGTGAGATCGAAGAGTTTTTATATACACATCCAGACGTATTAGATGTACAAGTGGTCGGCGTTCCAGATTCTGTTTATGGTGAAGAAGTAATGGCTTGGATCATTTTAAAAGATGATGTTTCAACAAGCCCAGAGGATATTCGCAACTACTGTAAAGGGAAAATCTCGAAACATAAAATTCCTCGTTACATTGAATTTGTGGATGCCTACCCGATGACTGCATCAGGCAAAATACAAAAATTTCGCTTAAGAGAGCAAGCGGTTGAAAGCGCTCAAAAACAAATCTAATATAGAAAAAGAGCATGATAAACATCAAAGAAAAATGATTGTCGTTTTCTTTTTTTTATCATGAAATAGCAAAGCTCAACTTTAGCTTTGCTATTTTTTCTTTATTAAAGATTTGTAAGGAATATTCAAACAATATTTATGTTAAAATGTGGATAAAACAAATTTAAAGGGGATATACACTTGAAGACTAAAAAAAAGGATAGTTCATGGCAAACGATTAAATTAATCGCGTATTCTTTCACGATTGCATTTATTATTAAGCTTTTTATTTTTTCACCCTTTATTGTTGAAGGTGCCTCCATGCAACCAACTTTACATAATCATGATTACTTATTCGTAAACAAAGCTTCATTTCATATAACTTCGATAAATAGAGGTGAAGTCGTTATTATAAAAAAACAAAATGATCCAAAGTACTATGTTAAAAGAATAATTGGTATGCCTAATGATCAAGTTAATATAACAAATGGTGTTTTACATATTAACGGTAAATCAATCGACGAAAACTATCTTAACGCAAGCTTAAGAACTGAATATAAAGAATACCTACAATTTAACCAAGTAAAAGTACCTAACAATTCATACTTAGTTATGGGAGATAATCGATTAAATAGTATGGATAGTAGAAACGGATTAGGTTTTATCAAAAAATCTGAAATCATCGGAAAAGTAGAAGGGGTATTCTATCCATTTAATAGAGTAAGAGTCGTTCATTAAGAAACTAACTCCTTTCAGACTGCCCGCCAAGCGTTTTCAAACAGTCTGAATATCAGATAAATAAGACTTTGTCTACAAACTGAAAGGATCTTTTAACTCTTTTTTTAAATTTCAAGAAAATAAAAATAAAAACCACATTTTCATTTATTTTTCATCTTTCTTTGTTAGTTTATAAATTGTAGAAACTAATAGCAAATTTAAGAATTAAAGTATTTATTTTAATTAAAAATACTTAAAATTGAAAGAAGGAAATAAAAATGAATACAAATGAAGAACAAAAAGTAGAAGAACCAATTAAATCTGAAATGCACATAAAAAAATACAATTGGTTACTAATGTTATTAGCCGTAGTCACGATACCTTTTCTTGTAACAAATATGTAAAAAAGCAAAGTCCGATTCATTCT
Source organism: Gottfriedia luciferensis (assembly GCF_002156865.1). Taxonomy (GTDB): domain Bacteria; phylum Bacillota; class Bacilli; order Bacillales; family Bacillaceae_G; genus Gottfriedia; species Gottfriedia luciferensis. The sequence goes on from NZ_NCTA01000006.1 coordinate 33,758, forward strand.
CTTGAATCAGGCTTTGCTTTTTATTTGCTTATTTACTAAATGAAGTCCATAAATGGATTTGATATTTTTAGGGGGATGGAGAAATTGGGTGCAAAGAATGCAAATAGGACAGGAATGACTTATATTCTAAAAGTCTTTAAATATCATATCCATCTCTTTGAACCTGCCTTTTTAGATTAGAAATTTTAGGGTTAGAAGAATCCTTAGGGACTAATAAACGGTAATTCAAGTTGTATTTAAGAAAACACTTTATTATGAAGAAAGTGATTGGAACGAAAGGAAGCTCGACTCCTATGTTAAAGGCAGGGAAAGCAGGAAAAGCAGGAAAAGCAGATAGGAAATAATAAAAATACTCTAAGTCTTTTAATATCTTTTCCTTTCACTTTCCCTTTAATCCTGCATTTCCTTGTTCCAGCTTTTAAGCTTGCATCCTGTAGTGGAAATCAACAGTCAACTTTTTTCTGAGAGTAAGAGCTAACTATTTGACTTCATACCTATCTGGGTATATAGTTCACTTAAGCTAATAAAACAAAAGATTATTTTGAAAGGAAGAATTTTTATGGTTTACGATGATAAAGTAAAAAATAGAGTAAAAAGAATCGAAGGTCAACTTAGAGGAATTCTTAAAATGATGGAAGAAGATAAAGAATGTAAAGATGTAATAACACAACTTTCTGCAGTAAGATCGGCAATGGATCGAACAATCGGTGTAATCGTCAGCTCGAATCTTGTTGAGTGCGTAAGATTAGCTGAAGAAAAAGGTGAAAATGCCGAAGAGTTAGTTAAAGAAGCTGTTAACTTACTTGTAAAAAGTAGATAAAAAAATTTAAAATTAAAATTTAGAAGATTTTAAAAAAATACTATTAGCTTTGTAAGCTAATAGTAAAAGAAAGTGTGACTTTAATGGAATACTTAAATATCCTAATCATCGTTTTAATTGCCTTTTTACTAATACAAAATTTTTTACCAGTTAGAGGCGTAAAGCAAATTTCTACTGAAGAATTAAAAAATGAATTGAAAAGTAAAGATAAGCAATTTATAGATGTACGAACTCCTGGAGAGTATAAAGGTAGACATATTAAACAATTTAAAAACATTCCACTTCATTTATTGAAACAGAATGCAAACGAGCTTTCAAAAGAAAAAGAAACAATTGTTATTTGTCAAAGTGGAATAAGAAGTATGAAAGCATGTAAAGTACTTAAAAAAATGGGTTATTCAAATTTAACAAATGTTAAAGGCGGTATGGGTGCCTGGTCATAAAAGGAGAGAAATACTGATGAAAGAAATAACAGCTGAAAAACTTGAAACATTAATAAAGGATGGAAATAGTGTTAATATAATTGATGTTCGTGAAGCGGATGAAGTAGCTAATGGTAAGATACCTGGTGCAATTCATATTCCACTAGGCTTAGTTGAGTTTAAAATGGCTGATTTAAATAAAAGTAATGAGTATATTGTCGTATGCCATGCTGGAGGAAGAAGTAGCCGAGCTGTAGAATTTTTAGAAAGTCATGGATTCAATGTTATCAACATGACTGGTGGTATGCTTGCTTGGACAGGTGAAATTGAATAATTAATTTTTCTGATGCCGCTAAACGCTCGCTTTCTTCGTTGCTTCGCCTGCTTGCGGTGCTCATTACCGTCTAATGGTAACTCTACTCCTTACCAGGCTTCGCGCCTTGAAAGAGAAGCGTTTTCAATCAGTCTGAAAATCAGATTAATAGGACTTTGTCTACACACTGAAAATACTTATTGAATAAAATAAGTATTTTTTTTATGGAAATTTTTACTATTAATTTGCACAATAATAACGGCAAACTATTGACATAAAAAACAGAAAATTCCTATAATTAATTAAAATCAAACTGTAGTCTAGCAAAATTCTTATTAATCTATTATAAAGGGTGTTCAAATGAATTGAATAAAATTGATAGCTTTCCTTATCCATTTAAAGAGAATTCATATCGTTACTCTAATAATTCAATTATTTTAAATCCGCCTAATAGCATTGAAATCACATCAAAATATGAAAATGAAATTCTACTAAAAAGAACTTTGTTAAAAACTTCACCTAGTCATTGCTATCAAGCATTGCCAACTAGTTTTGAAGCACAGTGGGAAATAGTAGAATTAGTTTTAAATCATTTAATAACTTTTTATCCTCATTATTTTGAATTACATAAAAGAAACGGAAATTGGATTTTACATAATAAAATTTTAAAGGAAGAAGAACATTTTATCTTTGGAGATTCGAGTTCAGTAAATGGTGAACCAATGAATTTCATCGGTAAACACGTACAAGAAGATTTACTCTATATGGCCCAAAGAGATGCTGATCTTTATTTGGATGCTGGCCATCTATGTTTTCCATCAAATTGGTCACTTGCCTTTAAATTAGGAATGCGATTTAAAGAAATTCATGAACCAATTCCTCGGTTTAATGAGAAATCATTAGATGATCGAATTCTACGATTCATAAAAAATATAGATCAAGGAAACCCGTGGACACGAAAAAACTGGTCATTAATGGCTGGTGATAGACTGGATACTTCATTAGAGACTTTTGAAGTATGGGGTAAAGAAAGAAAAAATGTAACACATGAAAATGTAGGCCAAATTGTTCATTTACGAGTAGAAGTTCAGAAGTTATTTCGATTACCAGTTAGTAATGGGCTTCTCTTCACTATTCATACTCATTTATTATCTTTAGAGCAATTGTCGTTAAATAAGGTATGGCTAAAGCAGTTCTATACGATTCTTTCGGAGTTACCAGAATACATTTTAGCTATAAAGGGATATCTTCATATAAAAACATTGTACTAACTTATTTAAAAAATAAACTAGGGTAAAGATAGGTAAATAGATGAATAATTTAATTGTTGAACAAGCAAATTTTATCGATGGTAAAAGAAAGTATTTAATTTGTACGAATCATAAAGGAATGGCATTAATACAACCAATTTTAGAAAAATTGCTTTCGAAAAATTATTCGTTCGATTTCGTATTTATTGGTTTTGATTCAACTCCAGAGCAGACAAAGAATAATTTAAAAACTTGGTTACAAAATCAGAAGATGGGAAGTTATCTTTATTTAGCATTAAGTAAAGAAGAGCTTAAAAATTTAAGACCATTAATAGAAGAAATTGGATTTTTTGAGGATGAAGTTCAGTATGTAGGATATGGTGAAATGCATTCTAAGGTGTTTTGTTGTCGTTGTCATAGTTTAACGCAATTGAAAAATTTAGAAATTGGGAGTGAAATGAAATGTCAAAACTGTCATATATTACTTCTAGTTTCTGATTATTATTCAACTTTATATGATGCATACTTAGGGAATATAGCAAATTTATAGAGGAGGGAGCAAAATTGGTAGAGAATACGATCCAAGTTCGCGTTAGTGAAATTAAACAATTAACACCAAATGTAAAGGAATTTACTCTATTTCCAACAGACTCATTTTTACTTCCTGCATTTAGTGGTGGTTCTCATATTAATACGTATGTTGATGATGGTATTCATACAATTTGCAGACCTTATTCTTTAGTTGATTATTCATCTAGAGACAATACATATAAAATTGCTATTCAATTAAGCTCAGACTCGAAAGGTGGTTCGCAATTTTGGCATAGTCAGATCAAAAAAGGTGATCCATTACGAATCAGTTATCCAAAAAATCATTTTCCAATGAGTTCTAGAGCGAAACACCATGTGTTTTACGCAGCGGGAATTGGTATTACTCCTTTCTTATCAATGATGAAGGAATTAAAAAATAATAACAAATCTTATGAATTACATTATACTTGTGCCACAAAAGAAAGCTGTGCATTTTATGAATATCTATTTAAAAATTTTAAAAATGAAACATCTTTTTACTTTACAAAAGAGGTTAATTCTAATCGTATAAGTGTAGAATCACTTTTAAATCATTCAATTGGAACTCATATCTATTTCTGTGGTCCTAATCGTTTTATTTCTCAATTTAACGAAGCTGCTTATGCATTTGGATATCCTAAATCAAGTGTTCATTTAGAATTATTTAAACCTCAATTGACTCCTAATTCACGTCCTTTTGAAGTGAAATTAGCAAATGGAAAGACAAAACAAGTTCCGGTAGATAAAACTCTTTTAGAGGTATTACTTGATGAAGGGTTAAAAGTACCTTATTCATGTAGAGTAGGGAGATGTGGAACGTGTGAAATTAATGTAATAGATGGTCAAGTGGAACATCATGACTATTTATTAGATGAAGAACAAAGGAAAAGTAATAAAATGATTTTAACATGTGTCTCTAGAGCGAAGTCAAATCAAATTGTCTTAGAGGTTTAATTAATCAAATTAATTTTAAAGTAAAAGCTATTCAGGCCGTATTGGTAGAATAGCTTTTTTTATTTGAAAAAAATATGTCTCTAATATTGTGGGCTACTAATCTTAAATCTCATTTCTTATAATTAAGCACTTGTAATGAATACATTTTCTATAGGCTTTAATAGGTTTTGATAGGTATTGAATGAATTTATAGTATAGAAATGAATAAAGACATAGATTGGAGTGGAAGTTGCGAGACTCCTATGGGAGTAGCGGGAAGGCTGAGACCCCGCAGGCTTGCCGAGGAGGCTCAGCTCACGCCCCATGGAAAGCGAGCATCCTGAAACGGAAATCATCAATATTACTAAAAAGAAAAAATCTGATAAAAAAAGAAAAGTTAGACCATTTAAAAAATACTTAATATTCATAATTTTAGAGGATTTTGTTAGATGGTTGTCGAAATTTTAATTATTCTTTGCATTTTTATGTTTGTGACAACTTATTATGTCGATTTACTTTTTTAAATTTGATCGTTCATTTAGTTTATGAGATTGAAAGATAAGGAAAGGAGTGGCTTTAAACATGTCAGAGAATACAAATACTTCAAACCATCATTTAGAAGAGAAATTATTTACTGAATTTCCGAAGCCGACTGCACAGGAGTGGAGAGACGTAGTAGAAAAATCTTTAAAAGGAGCCACTATTGAGGAAAAGCTTGTTACGAGAACATATGAAAAAATTGATTTGCAGCCAATGTATAGGGAAGAAGATATCGAAGGTTTTCCGTATTTAGAGACGAAACCTGGAGAGTTTCCATTTGTGAGAGGAACAAAAAAGCAAGGTTATCTTGATAAACCATGGGATATTTGTCAAGATATCGACTCTTCAACCCCAGAGGAATTTAACCAAATTGCAAGGTATGATTTAGATAGAGGGCAAACGATGTTAAAGCTGTTTCTATATGAATCAGATGAAATAAATATACATCAAGCAAATAAAAGAAAGGGACTATTAATTAGTTCTGTTAACGATTTTAGAAAAGCTTTCCAAAATATCAATTTAGAGGAAGTACCATTTTATATTGAAACTGCAAATGGAGGAAAAGCATTTTTTGCCTCATTTGTAGCATACATACAACAACAAAATTATGATTTTAAAAAAATAAAAGGCTGTTTTGGGATGGATCCTTTAAGCGATTTAGTAAAGGAAGGTTCCCTCAGTTATTCTTTAAATGATACTTATGAAATGATGGCTGAGATGACAAAATGGTCTATCAAAAATACACCAAATTTACGCACTCTATTTGTTCAAACACATCCTTATCATGATGCTGGAGGAAATGTTATTCATGAGTTAGCTTTTGCTATTTCATCTGGTTTAGAGTACTTACGGGAAATGGATCATCGAGATCTATCGATTGATGATGCAGCGAATAAAATGATTTTCTCGTTTTCAATCGGTTCTAACTTTTTCATGGAAATTGCGAAATTGAGAGCGGCGAGGATGTTGTGGGCAAGAATCATCAAAGAATTAGGTGGAAATGAAGCTGCTCAAAAAATGACGATCCATTCACGTACATCCGCTTGGACGAAAACAAAATATGATCCTTATGTAAACATACTACGTGGAACAGTTGAAGCATTCGCAGGAGTAATTGGCGGAACAGATAGTCTGCAAGTATCGCCATTTGATGAAGCCATTAAAACATCAGATGAATTTTCACGCCGAATTGCTAGAAATACTCATTTAATACTTGATAAAGAATCTAATTTATCAAAAGTAACTGATCCAGCCGGGGGATCTTGGTATATTGAATCACTTACTTATACAATTGCTGAAAAAGCTTGGGAACTTTTCCAAAAGGTGGAAGAAAACGGAGGAATGTTTAAAGCATTACAAATCGGTCTACCTCAAGAATTGATTGCTCAAGTTTCAGAAGAGAAAACAGCGAACATTAAAAATAGAAAAGATAAATTTATTGGGACAAATATTTATCCAAATCTTTTGGAAACGTCATTAAAAACAAAGGCTTTAAATCAAGAGGAAGATGTTGACCAAAAATCAACTACTGATGATGTTAAAACTAACTTAGCTCATTTAAAAGAATTAGAAAATCTTTCAATGGAAGATGCAATTGACGCAGCAAATAACGGGGCTTCGATTACTGAGTTGAAAAAAATGATGAACTACTCAACTTCAACACGGCCAAAGATTCGTCCTTTAATGATTAATCGTGGAGCAAAACCGTATGAAATTTTACGTCAATTTTCTGAAGCCTACAAACATAAAAATGGTGAATTTCCTACTGTATTTGTAGCAAATTACGGTCCTGTTGCAAAGTATAAGGCAAGAACAGATTTTGTTACAGATTTCTTTGAAGTCGGTGGGTTTAAAGTACTGCAAAATAAAGGGTTTGATTCAATTACTGAAGTGATAGATCTGTTTAATCAATCAGGGTCAACAATTGCTGTAATTTGTTCAACTGATGACCAATATCCAGAAATTGTACCAATTTTAACAAAACAATTTAAATTAAAAAATCCAAAAGTAAATGTTCTTTTAGCAGGAAAGCCTGTTATAGAGGAAATGAACTTATATAAACAACTTGGCGTCAATGATTTCATCCATATGCATGTAAACAATTATGATAAATTGGAAAATCTTCAATTGGATGGAGGGTTTAGAAAATGAACAAATTAATTGATTTTAGTAAAATGCCGTTTCATACAACATTTACATTACCGAATTCAACTCCTCCAAAGCAGGTCGAAAATGAGATAAAGGAATGGAAAACATACGAGCAGATTGATGTAAAGCCTCTTTACGACTTAAATGATTTAAATAATATGGAGCATTTAGGTTATGTTTCGGGCATTGCTCCTTTTTTAAGAGGTCCTTACCCTGCAATGTATATAAATAAGCCTTGGACAATTCGTCAATATGCTGGTTTTTCAACTGCTGAAGAGAGTAATGCATTTTATCGAAGAAATTTAGCAGCTGGTCAAAAGGGATTATCGATTGCGTTCGATTTAGCAACTCATCGCGGGTATGATTCAGATCATCCTCGAGTTGAAGGGGATGTTGGAAAAGCAGGTGTTGCAATTGATTCAATTTTAGACATGAAGATTTTATTTGATGGAATTCCTTTAGACAAAATGTCAGTATCAATGACGATGAATGGTGCGGTATTACCTGTTTTAGCTTTTTATATTGTTGCTGCAGAAGAACAAGGTGTGCACCAATCGCAATTAACTGGAACAATTCAAAACGATATTTTAAAAGAATATATGGTTCGAAACACATATATTTATCCACCTGAAGCGTCAATGCGAATCATCGCAGATATTTTTTCTTATACATCTGAGCATATGCCAAAATTCAACAGTATTAGTATATCTGGTTACCATATGCAAGAAGCAGGAGCTACTGCAGATATTGAATTAGGTTATACATTGGCGAACGGATTGGAATACGTAAGAACTGGATTAAAAGCAGGAATTGATATCGATTCATTCGCTCCTCGTCTGTCTTTTTTCTGGGGAATTGGAATGAACTACTTTATGGAGATTGCTAAAATGAGAGCTGCCCGCTTGTTATGGGCTAAATTAATTAAATCTTTTGATCCAAAGAAAGAAAAATCAATGGCATTAAGAACACATTCTCAAACTTCCGGGTGGAGCTTAACTGAGCAAGATCCGTTTAATAATGTTACTCGTACATGTATCGAAGCAATGGCAGCAGTTTTAGGACATACTCAATCACTTCATACAAATGCTTTAGATGAAGCGATCGCTTTACCGACAGATTTTTCTGCCAGAATCGCACGTAATACGCAGCTTTATTTGCAAGAAGAAACTGGAATCTGTAAAGTTGTTGACCCATGGGGTGGATCCTATTACGTTGAAGCGTTGACGAGTGAACTGGTTCATAAAGCATGGTCACATATTCAAGAGGTTGAATCATTAGGCGGAATGGCAAAAGCAATTGAAACAGGCTTACCAAAAATGAGAATTGAAGAAGCTGCAGCAAGACGTCAAGCGCATATCGATTCAGGTAAGGAAACAATAATAGGGGTTAACAAATACCGCCTTGAAAAAGAGGATCCATTAGAAGTTCTAGAAGTAGATAATACAGCTGTTCGTGAAGCACAAATTATGCGTTTACATGAACTTCGTGCAACTAGAGATGAAGCGAAAGTACAGGCTGCATTAACTGCAATTACTGAATCAGCTAAGTCAGGTAAAGGAAATTTGTTAGCGCTTGCAATTGAAGCTGCAAGAGCTAGAGCAACATTAGGAGAAATTTCTGATGCATATGAAAAAGTAGTTGGTCGACATAAAGCTGTTATTCGTTCCATTATGGGCGTATATAGTGCTGAATATGGGGAGAAAGAGGAAATTGAGATTGTTCGTAAAATGGCGGATGATTTCGAGGAAACTGAAGGTCGCCGTCCTAGAATTATGATTGCAAAATTAGGTCAAGATGGACACGATCGAGGAGCGAAAGTCATTGCAACTGCATTTGCCGATTTAGGTTTTGATGTAGATATCGGTCCTTTATTCCAAACACCTGCAGAAACTGCACTACAAGCAGTCGAAAATGACGTACATGTTATTGGGATGAGTTCATTAGCAGGAGGTCATAAAACACTTCTTCCGCAATTAGTAGAGGAATTAAGAAAATTAGGTCGTGAAGATATTGTCATTATCGCAGGTGGAGTAATACCTGCAGGGGACTATGAATTTTTATTGAAAAACGGAGCTGCTGCAATATTCGGACCAGGTACTGTAATCCCAGTTGCAGCTCAAAAAGTCATCGAAGAAATTAATCGTAGACTAGAGGATACGCTTTAAATGGACCAACAAAATAAAAGGAAGAAAAAGCTTTCAGAAGATGACTACGTAAATGGCGTTCTTGAGGGGAATAGAACAATATTGGCACAAACAATTACGTTAATTGAAAGTAATTCGTTGGCGCATATGAATTCTGCTCAAAATGTATTGACTAGACTACTCCCTCATACAGGACGTTCGATCCGTATTGGAATAACTGGGGTTCCAGGTGCCGGAAAAAGTAGTTTAATAGAAAGCTTTGGAATGTATTTGTGTGAACAAGGACATAAGGTTGCTGTTTTAACGATTGATCCTAGTAGCACGATAACAAAAGGAAGTATCCTTGGTGACAAAACAAGAATGGATTCACTATCTAGGAATCCAAATGCTTTTATTCGACCTTCTGCTTCAGGAGGATCCCTTGGTGGAATTGCAAGGAAGACACGAGAATCAATGTTAGTATGCGAAGCAGCTGGATATGACGTGATATTAATAGAAACTGTTGGAGTTGGACAAAGTGAAGTGCAAGTTCGTTCCATGGTTGATTATTTCCTATTAGTTATGCTGACTGGAGCAGGTGATGAACTACAAGGCATAAAAAAAGGAATCATGGAACTAGCAGATTCGATTGTCATTAATAAAGCCGATGGAGAAAACAAAATCAAAGCACTAGCAGCAAAGGCTGAATTCAATCGAATATTGCATTTGCTACAACCTTCAACTCCTGGATGGACTAGCAAGGCGTACACAGTTTCGGCTTTGTTAAGTGAAGGAATTGAAGAAATCTGGACTGAAATCTTGGCATTTAGACAAATTACACTAGACTCAGGATATTTTCAAAAACGTCGTCAAAATCAAATGATTGATTGGATGTACAACATGGTATATGACCAATTGAAACATAGCTTCATGAATCATGAAGGTGTAAAACTAAATTTACGATCCATCGAAAACTCAATTGTTAATGGAACAATAACAGCAACATTAGCTGCAAAGAATCTATTAAATATTTTTGAAGGTACTGAAAGGGGAAATTTGAATGCAGGAGATTAAGCCTAAGAAAATAAATCATATCGGAATTGCTGTAAGAGATTTAGAGAGTTCTATTCAATTGTACACAAATGTCCTTGGCTTAAATCTTATTGGAATTGAAACGGTTGAAAGTGAAAAGGTTCGTGTGGCGTTTATCGAAATAGGAGAAGTAAAGATTGAATTGTTAGAAGCAACAAGCCCAGAGAGTCCGATTGCAAAATTTATTGAGAAAAAAGGTGAAGGGATTCATCATATCGCATTCGAAACTGAAAACTGTGAGAAGCAGTTAAAAATTGTGAAAGAGCAAGGAATAAACCTTATAAACGAAGTACCTAAGATTGGTGCACATGGGAGCCTAGTTGCATTCCTTCATCCTAATTCAACGAATAAAGTATTGATTGAATTATGCCAGCCATCTTCAAGCATTTCCAGAAAGGAAGTTGAATAATAAAATGACTACTGCATATGAAAAAATAAATGAATTAATGGATAGAAAAAGAGTAATTGAACTGGGTGGAGGAGACGATCGAATCGATTCTCAGCACAATAGAGGGAAGTTAACTGCTAGGGAACGTATTAATTTATTATTAGATGAAGACACTTTTGTAGAGTTAAATCCTTTTATCAAGCATCGAGCAACAAATTTCGGCATGGATAAAATGGAAAGTCCTGGAGAAGGAGTTGTTACTGGCTACGGGAAAATTCATGGACGATTAATTTACGTTTTTGCACAAGATTTTACTGTTTTCGGTGGTGCATTAGGTGAAATGCATGCTATCAAAATAGCAAAGATTATGGATTTAGCAGCAAAAGTAGGAGCTCCTATCATCGGCTTAAATGATTCAGGTGGTGCTAGAATACAAGAAGGAGTAGTTTCATTAGACGGATACGGTCATATTTTTTATCGAAACTCTATTTATTCTGGTGTAGTGCCACAGATCTCAGTCATTATGGGTCCATGTGCAGGTGGTGCCGTATATTCGCCAGCTATTACTGATTTTGTATTTATGGTGGAAAAAACAAGTCAAATGTTTATAACTGGACCGAAAGTAATTGAAACGATTACCGGAGAACAAATTTCAACTGAAAATCTTGGTGGTGCTAAGGTGCATTCATCGATCAGTGGTGTAGCACATTTCACTGAAGAAACGGAACCTGAGATATTAGAGCAAGTGAGAAGATTAATTAGTTTCTTACCGCAAAACAATAACGAAAAGCCAGAAGGAATTCCTTTCTTTGAACAGGACGACTGGCGTGAAGATTTAATCGATTTAGTTCCAATTGAATCAACTAAAGTTTATGATGTTCGAAAAGTAATCGAACAAATTCTTGATAATGGCGACTTTATGGAAGTACAACCAAATTTCGCAAAAAATATAGTTGTTGGATTTGGACGGTTAGATGGTAATAGTGTAGGCATTATTGCAAATCAACCGAAAGTAATGGCAGGTGGACTAGATATTAATTCATCTGATAAGCTTTCAAGATTTATTCGATTCTGTGACTCGTTTAATATTCCTTTAATTACTTTTGAAGATGTAACCGGATTTTTCCCTGGAGTAAATCAGGAGCATGGCGGAATTATTCGACACGGAGCCAAAATTTTATATGCGTACTCAGAAGCGACAGTTCCGAAAATAACTGTAATTTTAAGAAAAGCATATGGTGGTGCATATGTTGCAATGAATTCAAAAGCAATTGGAGCGGATGTAGTATATGCATGGCCGAACGCTGAAATTGCTGTAATGGGTCCTGAAGGAGCAGCAAATATTATTTTTGCGAAAGAAATCAATCAAAGTATCGACCCAGCAGCCACGCGATCCGATAAAATTTCAGAATATCGCGAAATGTTTGCAAATCCATATGTTGCTGCATCACATGGAATGGTGGACGATGTAATTGATCCAAGAGAGACGCGTAAAGTATTAAAGCAATCATTAGAAATGCTCAAAACAAAAAGTGAAACAAGACCAAAGAAAAAACATGGGAATATCCCTCTTTAAGGTACAAACTAGATAGACCAAAAACAGGTATATCTGGTTTCAGACTGTTGACAAACGCTCGCTTTCTTCGTTGCTTCGCCTGACTGCGGTGCTCATTACCGTCTAATGGTAACTCCGCTCCTCACTAGGCTTCGCGCCTCTAAAGACAAGCGTTTTCAATCAGTCTGAAAATCAAATAAATAGGATTTGTCTACACACTGAAACCAGGTATATCTGGTTTTTTATTTATTTAGTGTAATATTTAATTAATAGAATAGGCTCTGTTCATGTCAATTGTTTATAGTATATAAAACTCATTTTTGAAAAAGATTTTATAGAAGGATTTAAATAATATTATATTTAGAGAGTGATTGGAGTGGAAGGAGTTAAGAGTAGGTAAAGCAGGAAGCTAGGTAAAACAAGGAAAGCTTAGGACGAAAAATAAACAGAGGAAATAAAATACACTAAAATTTTTTATATCTTCCCTTGATCCTGCTATTCCTTGTCCCTGCACTTAAGAAAGCGAGCATCCTGGAACGGAAATCATCAACACTCTTTTTTTACAGAACCAATTAAAAAAAAGTTAAATATTTTACCGATGAAAAAAATCGTTGACAAATATATTTTTATGTGTTATAATAATATATTTACTTATTGACTACTTAAGGTTTAATAGGTACGATAATACTTGCAAATGAATAAATAAATTTCTGTTTAGGAGTGATTTTTATGCATGGAACAAGTAATATCCAAATGTTAACGATTACAATGAATACAAATGGTATGTCGAATAAAATCCATCCAACTTTAATCTGGGATGATCAAAATGTTGTCTTAATTGATACAGGTTATCCTGGACAATTAAACGAATTTCGAAACTGTTTCAATCAGTTGGGGGTATCATTTGAAAAACTAAACAAAATTTTAATTACACATCAAGATATTGATCATATAGGAAGTCTTTCTGCGATTGTAGATGAATCGATTAATAAAATTGAGGTTTACGCGAGTGAGGTTGAAAAACCTTATATACAAGGGGATAAGATGCTTGTAAAACTCACACCGGAATCAATTGCAAAGGCTCTAGAATCATTACCTGCTGAAGCGTCTGATGATTTCCGTAAAGCATTTAAACACAGATTGGAAAATCCACCTAAAGGTAAAATAAATCATGGTTTAGAACTAGGGAATGAATTGTCAATTTGTGGAGGAATTAGTGTAATCGATACTGCCGGTCATACGCCGGGACATATTAGCTTTTATCATAAAGAATCTAAAACATTAGTTGCAGGTGATGCATTATTGATCGAAAATGGACAACTGTACCCTTCAAATCCTCAATACACATATGATGTTGAACAGTCGATAAAGTCAATTGAAGGACTATTATCATTTGATATTGATAGGGTAATTTGTTATCACGGTGGCCTTTTTGAAGGCAATGTTAAAGAAAGATTAAATGAAATCATAAAAAAATAAAAGTAGTAGGGGATAGTATGAGTAAAAATTATCAGGAATTAATAAAAGATCGAATTTATTTTGGTGGCGCTGAAGATGTAAAAGAAATGATGGAACAGGAAAATGCAGATATTATTTTTGATCTAAGAGTAAAAAAATTTGAAGCAGATTCCTCATTAAATCGCGTACATAGTCCAATAGTAGATTCGAAAGAAGAACAAGCTAAAACACTAAAACAAGCAATTGATCATGTTGTGAACGCGTATCAAAATGATCAAAAGGTGTACTTTCATTGTGGTGGAGGAAATACACGAGCAGGCACAGTAGCAATGGGGACTATGATTGCTTTAAACAAAGCTAAAACAATTGAAGAAGCTGAAGAGATGACTAGAGCAATTCGTCCAACGATCAAATCAAATCCAGATATGATCGAAGCTTTAAAAAAGATTTTTCCAAATGCATAAAAAATAAACAAAAAAAGCTAAATTTACACATTATACTTGTGAATTTAGCTTTTTTACATTATTCAGTCATACTTTGTAAATGATTTTTGATCGATTGTATAAATTCTTTACAGGTGTTCGAAATTGGCCTGTCGCTAGGGGATACAAACCAAAAGTCCTGGTAAATAAAATCATCATTTTCTTTAATTGGTAAGATTTTTAGCTCACCTTTTCGTACTTCGGGGAAATTTTTTAAAGTCGTATTGTGAGTATATTTAAATACTTGGTTTTCTTTTATCATCTCGATTAGTGCTAATGTACGATTTGATTTGAAAACAATATCATTTTTAAATCTTTTTGCCATTTGAAGAAAATTTTTATTTGAGAAATTATACATAACTACCTTCTGATTATTTAAATCGTTTGCTGTTACAAAGTCTAAATTATAAAATGGTGAATTTTTACCGACTAAAACGCAGACATATCCCGTACATAAATACTCAAAATTTAACTTATTTTCTTTTTCTAACTCTGCTTTTGTGGATACGACTAATGCTAAATCAAAACGATCATTCGTAAAATTATTCATAATTTGTGTCGTACTTTTTTCAATTAGTTCAAACGTAACATTTCTATTTTCTCCAGTGTATTTTTTTAGAACATCATACAATAGAAAAGTAAAAGTAGGAGCGCATGCTAAATGAATATGTTTAAGACTAGTTTCCTTATTATTAGCAAGTTTTTCTTTTAAATGTGTCAAATTATTTAATATTTCAATTGAGCTTGTTAAAACGATTTCTCCTTGATTAGTTAGGGTAACTCCACCCCTTGAGCGATTAAATATATTAATTTCTAATTCTTTTTCTAGTTGCGAGATCGCTTGGCTAATTCCAGAAGGAGAAATATGTAATTTTTCCGCAGCTTTTGAGATTGATTTTTCATTTGCTACCGTTACAATATACTCGAGTTGTTCAAAGTTCATGTTTATCTCCTTATAATAACTATCCTATTTGGAAAGGGAATTTAATTGTTAAGTAAAACTTAAATTTCGATTAAATAATGGTTACTATATTTTCTAACTGAAAACATGTAAAATATTAATGTCTTTTAATTTTATAGGATTAATAGGGATTAATGCAATTAAATATCAGTCTGTTGCTTAAATTATTGTTGAAAGTTGGGAAATAAAAATGTTTGCAAACAATTTGTTGAATCATCAAGAAAACAAAACATTTATATTTGTTGAAAATGCTTTATTTGTTTCAGGTATTTGTACGATTTTAGAAAACTATAAAATGGATGTTAAAAAAATAGACTTTCATCAAATAAATACTTTTGAATTAGATGAAACTTATTTCATTTGTTATGTCAAAAATGAAGAAATGGAAAAAAAGTCGCAGTTGGTCAAGTTACGTAATCGCAAAGCGAATGTCATTATTCTTAAAAATAATCTAGATTATAACGAAATTGTCCGACTAATTAGCATT
Organism: Gottfriedia luciferensis; assembly: GCF_002156865.1. GTDB lineage: Bacteria > Bacillota > Bacilli > Bacillales > Bacillaceae_G > Gottfriedia > Gottfriedia luciferensis. The sequence continues at coordinate 49,300 of NZ_NCTA01000006.1, forward strand.
GGAGTCAATGCAATCTGCTTAGCTGATATTGATGAACAATACTTGATCCAAATTATTAAACAAGTTCAAAATGGTCATTTCTTTTTAGATTCTCGCTTAACCAATAAAATAATACAAGAAAACAATCGTCTTATTGAGGATAGCAAGAAAAGAAAAGAATTAGATTATAGATCAATGAAAAATCTTTTGACTAGAAGAGAAATCGAAATACTCCAATTATTGGCTCAAGGATATTCCAATATACAAATCGGAACTGAATTGTTTATTTCAAGTAAAACTGTAAAAAATCACGTTTCGAATATTATTCATAAGCTTCAAGTATCGGATCGATTAAATGCAGTTATTTTAGCGGTTAAAAATAATTGGATTACGCTTGAATAATTTAGATATAAAATACACTAATCTTTTTATAATGTAAGATTGCTTATTTTTATGTTCGAAATAAGCTTATATTTTATCATTATGAGTTAATTGACTTACTAATTGATTATCTAAAAATCAAGACAAAAATTTGAAACATAATTGAAAATGAAAAGGTAAAATCGATAGGTTGAATGATTAAACAAACACAGTGTAAAAATAGTATAATGATCTGTATTTAAATTTAGGTAAGACGATAAATAAAGGGAGATTTTTGAATTGTTTGGTTTAAATGGTACTTTTAAGGGAACTTCGTTTTCAAATTTTTGGATATCGAGAATGTTAACCTCCACTTCATTTCAAATGTTATCTGTAGCAATTGGATGGCAAATGTATGATCTGACCCATGATGCTTTTAGTCTTGGTTTGGTAGGGTTAGCACAGTTTATCCCGATGGTATTACTTACTTTGGTCGTAGGACAAGTTGCAGACAGAGTGGATCGACGAAAAATTGTATTTCTTTGTCAAATGATTGAAGCAGTAATTGCTGGTCTACTTTTATATGGGAATTTCGCAAACTGGCTTGGTCGTGAGGAAATTTTAATTGCTGCGTTTATACTAGGAGCATGTCGTTCGTTTGAGGGTCCATCCTCTTCAGCATTATTGCCACAAGTAGTCCCAAAAGAAATTTTACAGCAGGCAATTTCATGGAGCACTTCGGCAGGCCAAACTGCTCAAATATTAGGACCATCACTTGGAGGGTTATTATTTTCATTAGGACCTGCGTTCGTATATTGTACTGCTACAATTGCGTTATTAATTTCGAGTTTTCTTACGTACTTAATTAAGTTGGATAGTCAATTTATTCGTAAATCTGAGCCGGTTACATTACGTTCGATGTTAATGGGATTAGAATTTGTTTATCGTCATCCTGTTATTCTAGGAACAATCTCACTCGATTTATTCGCAGTCTTACTTGGCGGTGCAACAGCGCTTTTACCAATTTATGCGCAAGATATTTTACATACCGGTCCTTGGGGCTTAGGATTAATGCGTACGGCACCGGCAGTTGGTGCACTGTTAATGTCTTTAGTATTAGCTTATTTCCCATTGAAAAAATCATTTGGTCCTATTTTATTTGCAGCATTAGGTGTATTTGGACTAGCAACCATGTTATTTGCAGTTTCAACAAATATAATTATTTCATTGTTTGCATTATTTATGATTGGTGCATCAGACGTAGTGAGTGTTGTCATTCGATCTTCTTTAGTACAATTACAAACACCTGATGATATGAGAGGTAGGGTTAACGCAGTAAATTCACTGTTTATTGGAACCTCCAATCAGCTTGGAGAGTTTGAATCAGGTACAATGGCAGGATTAATTGGTACGGTTCCAGCCGCATTTGTAGGTGGACTTGGTACAGTTCTTGTAGCAGGGTTATGGATGTACTTATTTCCTTCACTAAGAAGAATTCGTTCTCTATCTGAAAGTTAATCTAATTACTTTATAAAAGGAGAAATTATGGAAAAATCTAAAAATACGTTCGACAATATTGATGAATATATTTCACAATTTCAACCTGATGTTCAAGAAAAATTACAAGCGCTAAGAAAAACAATAAAAGAAATTGTTCCAAATGCAGTAGAAAAAATAAGCTATCAAATGCCGACCTTTGCTGTACATAAGAATTTAGTCCATTTTGCAGCTTTTAAAAATCATATTGGCTTTTATCCTGGTGCAAGTGGTATTGCGGCGTTTAAAGAAGAATTATCTATTTATAAAGGTGCAAAAGGATCTGTTCAATTTCCAATAAATGATCCACTACCATTTGATTTAATTAAAGAAATAGTCAAATTTCGTGCAATAGAGGATAGAAAAAAAGCAGAAGAAAAATTAAAAAAGAAGAAATAAAATAGAAGAAAAATAACACCCAAGCATTAAATTAGCTCATGCTTTGGTGTTATTTTAATTAGGATCAAAAATATACTATTTGTTCTTTATGCTTTAATTATCTAACAAATAATCCAACAATTGTTCCTGTTAAGACCGAACCTAATGTAGCAACTAATAATACTTTTAATCCGATTTTAGCAAATAGTTCGGATTGTTTTTTATCAATCGCTGCGATTGCTCCATAAATAATACCTATTGAAGAAAAGTTTGCGAATGAAACTAAGAATGATGACACAATTGCTATCGTTTTAGAAGTTAAATTTGGTATTATTTTTTGGAAATCAAGCATTGCGACAAATTCATTCGCTGCTACTTTAGTTCCCATTATTGATCCCGAACGAACTAATTCGTCTGTTGGTACACCCATTATAAAGGCAACAGGGGCAAAAACATATCCTAATATTTCAGTAAAAGTTAGACCAAATATTGAGTTGAATACAAAATTTATCATTGCCAGTAATCCAATATAAGTGATTAACATTGCACCTACGATTAGAGCAACTTTTCCACCATCTAATGCTCCATTACCGATTGCTTCAAATAGTGACTTTTCTTTAATCATTTCTTTCACATTAATTTCTTCATCTTGCTCAGAAGTAACGGGGCTTACCATTGATGAAAGAATTAATCCAGAGAATACGTTTATTGGTAGAGCAACTAAAACATATTCTGCAGGAATCATTTGCATATAAGCACCTAAGATTGAACAAGATACTGCGACTAATGAAGACGTTACAACAACGAATAATCGATTTGGTGTAAGCTTATGAAGTTCAGATTTTACTGAGAGGATTGCGGTTGTATCACCAAATACCATACTATTCACTGCAACGAATGACTCAATTTTTGGTAATCCAGTAACTTTCGCTACAGCTCCACCGATATATTTAATTGCTAAAGGTAGAATTCTTGTATACGTTAAAATCGATAGTAGTGATGAAATAAAAATAATCATCATTAAAACATTAATCCAGAAATAACCTTTTGTAGATAAATCACCGAAAACAAATGCAATCCCTTCATTACCGAAAGATAAAACTTTATTAAAGAAAGAGATAATCTTTTGTAAAATAGTTTTACCAATAGCAGTATTTAACATAAACCAAGCTAATAACAATTGAACGATTAACATGATTGCAACTGCTTTGTAGTTTATATTCTTTTTATCATTTGACATTATCCAACAAATCGCAAGAAGTAGGATAATACCTATTATAGCGATAATATATGACATATGTTTTCCTCCAGACTAGATAAATCCTTCTAGTAAAAATTTATCACTTTTGCAATTTTATTTTTACCAATCATAAAAAAAATATCATTAATAATTTATCTTTATAAAAATAGTTGAACTAATTTCATACCAGCCCATACACCGAATATTCCACATATTGCAGAAAAAACAGGTGGCGCGGGAATCGGTAATTTAATAAGAGTAAAAACAACGCCAACTATAATCCCTGCAATTAAACTCATAATGATTTCATGCATTATTTTTTCGCTCCTTAAATTAAATAGTTTGTTCATTAATTCATAAAGGAAAGACTATACGTGAAAGCTCGACACTGGAACATATGTAATTTTTATTTGAATCCTTTCACAGTCTTCGATTTCGATCATTACGATCTTCTCAGTTAAGACGTTAGTATCTCCAAAGAATGAAAAATCATATACGATTAGAAATTTTTTAACGATCATAGTAGGTAAAATGAATGAATCAAGAGAATATAAATGAATTAGCTATAAAAAGTTTGTACAAAAATCAAATGGGGGATTACGAATGAAACAATCGTTTATAAAGGAGTTCCATGATTTTTCAATGTTCGGTGAACATGCAGACAATTTTGAATACATAGCAAGCGGTAAGGATGGGGATGTATACGCTCGCAATCATTATGTAATGAAAGTATTTAAGCTTGATGGAGAAAGTCAAGACGATGGGTTTAAATTACATTTGCTAGAGAATAGTATCTATTATCCAAAAGTACATGCGTTTACAAACGAATTTATGATATGCGATCGTATAGACGGAGAAACATTTTATAATTTAGATGGACACAATAAAAAACTACGTAAACAATATAAAAATGAGATTGAACATGCTATCTATGATGCTAAAAAAGTGGGGCTTCATGCATTTGATCTGCATAATCACAATATTATGTTAACGAATAATGGCGAAATACGAATTGTAGATGTTGGTAGATATGGAGTCGATCCAGATATGCTTCAACTTGGATTTTTTAGTTCGTTGTTTGGTAGCTCACGCCGTCGTCATCGTAAGCATAGAAAACAGCATCGACACTCATCATCTTCTAACCACCATTATCGACATTCTTCGTCTTCAAGAAAGTATCAGCGAAGACATCATTCAAGTTCTTATCGTTCATATTCTTCCTAATGATTACGCCACCTTTTAATGAAGGTGGTTTTCTTTTAGTAATCTCGATTGAAAAAAATTTGATTAGATAAAAAACGCTACTTTTGTATAAGTAATACGTGAATGGAAAAACTAACCAAATATAATATAGGTAGAAATAATGGAGGTTCAAATGTTTAAAACAATTATTTCATTTATACTTCTAGTTGGGATTAGTTATTCATTCGATCATATTATGATTGCAGAAGCAAGTGGATTTACAAAAGAAATGTTAGTAAAAGAAATTGAAAATTACGGTAAGAAAGAAACAAACATGGTTCCAGCATCTTATAGCAAAAAAGACGCTAAAAAAAACGGTGATATTATACATAAACATCGAACTGCGAAAGAAAATAAAAGAATTAAGCAATTCGTAAATAATGTGATAAATAAAAATCCTGACTTTATTCGATTTGTTGAATTTACTTCAAAAGGTGACCCAGTGATAACAGAATATCAATTTAATGGTAAATTAATTTACTATCGTTTTGATAGTTCTAGAGATCGAACGGATCAATATCGTAAAGGCACATTTGCAATGAGTAAATTTGTAACAGGTCCAAAAGTATTAGAAGACTATTGCCAAAAGCTTGTCATTAATTCAAAAATGTCATATTTAACAAATTGCTATCATTTTGACAAAGTTGAATTTTAGTTTGTTAGAAAGCTTGAAGACATCATTAAAAAATTGCTTAAACAACTAGATAGAAGAAGGAAATTATAAACTGATTGAGGACTCACAACGCGATCCAGCACGCTGGAATACGTCTACACAAACACACACCGAATGGACATTCTGGTCAGATTATGAAGCAAAACGTGCGACAGTTCCGTTACTTGCTTTGAACTATGATATCCATACAAATTTAGCAGGGGACGTAAAGGCTAGAAGCTCTATTAAACTAAAGTTTTCTGCTTCGCACATCGATGGTGCAAAAGGTGCAGGACAAATCGAGGGAGCAACTCTTGAAGTTTCCTTCGATGACGGAAATACTTGGGAAGAAACAACATTAAATGCACAAGAATCAGGTTGGGAAACGAAACTTAAACTTCCGAAAAATCCAGGTGGCTCTGTATCGCTTCGCGCTGGCGCATGGGATGATGAAGGCAACCGCATCCAGCAATCTATTATTAAAGCATTTAGATTAAATTAATACCTCATTTATATAGTAAAATAGCCCTTGTTTGAAACGGAATAATCTGTTTTGGATAGGGGCTTTTTGACTGTCTTATTCGATTGAAATATGATTGGATTCAATAAAACTCTTTTCCTGCATTTCCTAATCCCTGCTCTTAAAATTTCACTTACCGTAATATTTCAATAAACAAAAAAAGAGATTCAGTGATAAGATAGACAAAATGTTCCAAATTACACTATAATTTCATAGAAATCAAAAATTATTCTTTTAGATGAATAGAAGAAATACAGTTCAAAAAAGGAGCAAATAAAAATGACAGAGAATCTAGTTCAAAAAGATAAATCTGATTTTATTAAATACATACCTCCAAAAGGAGATTTTACTAAATTTTTATCAGATGAAGATTACCAAGAGAAGGGAAGACTTTGGGGATTATTTAATAAAAATCCAAAATATGACTTTCTGTTTAAAGGTCAAGACTTCCAAAAGAAAGTAAAATTAGTAGGATATGAAACATATGGGGTAACAGATGAATATCATACGATTATTATTGAGTTTGAAGATGGGAACCAATCATGTATTCATCCAGCCTATCTAAAGGAAATGCAGTCTCCTAGCTTCAAGAAAGTGTATTTAGTAGGAGATAATGATTCGAAAATTGTAGAAGAGAAAAAACAAGAATCAGAAAAGAAAGAAACAAAAACTACGGCAACTCCTAAGAAAAAAGTAGAAAAGAAAGAAGTTGTTTCGATTACGTTACCTACAGAAAAATCACATTTTAATGGAACAGTAAAAGAATTTAGTACGAAATATAATCATTTTAATGACAGTGAAGAAGAAATTGTCATTTGGGAAAATGTTTTTGTAAAAGCTGAACAAGATTTAGAAATTGGAAACGCTTGGTGTTCATTAAGTAAATCTTTAAAAGCTGTTGAATTAGAAGTAGGTAAGGCTTATCAATTTGATGGTAAAGTTGTTGATAAGAAATTGAACAAGGAAGTAAAATATAAATTAAATAATCCTTCGAAAGTTGTAGAAATTTAATAAAATATATTTCTGAAAAAAGCTAACGTTTTTGTTAGCTTCAGAGTGTTGAAATATATAACGGTCAATATGAAAAATGGTCATTAAGTAAACACTATTGAAATAAAAAGTTAGTATATTTGATAATTGATTAATGAATAGAAATGTTAATCTGTTTTGAGCAATATTTATACACTCAAACCCAAATCATTACTTAGTTTTTTTCATTAGATTAAAATCTTTAGTACTAATAATTAGAAAAATGAATTCAAACTGATTAGTAATTTGGTCTAAGTAAAGGATATTTAATTCGTTTTTTAATGAATACTTTTTTTGAAGAATAAGTTTATTGGAACGAAAGGATGCTCGACTCCTATGGGAAATGCGGAAAGGCTAAAGACCCCGCAGGCTTGCCGAGGAGGCTCAGGTTTCGCCCCATGGAAAGCGAGCATACTGTAGTGGAAATGAACATCACTAAACTTCCTTTACGAAAATTTGATAGTTATTTGACAAGATTATTTTTTTACAGCTTGAAGCTAACAATTTTGTTAGCTTTTTTTGTCATTTCACTTTACAAATCCATCATTTTAAAAAAGTATAGATAGATCATCATAAGTTAATAATTTTATTAATTGTTTAAAGTATAAAGTTGAGTATCAATAAAAATAATATAAAAAGAGTGTTCTTAGCGTATTTTATCAATGGACAAATCGTTAAATTAAAAGGAGGCGGATTTGTGAAAAGAAAATTCGGTACAACTTTTCTAACGATTGCATTAACTGGATCGTTATTTACAACCACCGCTTTTGCAATGGAAAACAATGGTCAAAGTAATGGGAATATTGAGTTGGTCAGTTTAGGCGATTCGATAACATTTGGTTACAATTTAGGCATTAAAAATGGAGAACCATCTAGTTATGCATTCCCGTATCTGATTGCGGAAAATACAAACCTAGAAGTTCGTGATTTAGGAGTGCCAGGGTGGACGACAAAAAATCTATTAAAAGCCTTAAAGAACGATAATAATTTTAGAAACTCAATAAATCAAGCAGACTATATTACATTAGATATTGGAAACAATGACCTTTTACATGTCTTAAAGAAAAATAAGGATAATTTAACTGAAATTCCTAGCGTGATTGATTCGATGTTACCTGCTTTATCACAAAATTTAAATGAAATTATTAAGGAAGTAAGGTCATTAAGTGATGCACCGATTGTTATCTACAATTTCTATAATCCATATCAGATCAATAACCCTTTACATTATCTTTCCAATGAATTACTAACAAAATCAATTAACCCAGTAATTGCAAAAGTTGCAAGGAAAAATAAAAATATAAAAATAGCGGATGCATTTAACGCATTTGATAAAAATCAGGCCGTATATGTTCGGAAAGGTGATATACATCCTACAATTAAAGGACAAGAAGTACTTGCGTTGATTGGTAAAAATGAGCTTGGTTTAAAATAAAAATTGAAAAATGTATTTTGGTCCCTAAAAACAATTTCATTAAAATTTATGGTATGAATGTAAAAAAAGATTAACCGATATTCATTGGTTAATCTTTCAGACTGTTGACAAACGCTAGCTTTCTTCGTTACTTCGCCTGCCTGTGGTGCTCATTACCGTCTAAGGTAACTCCGCTCCTCGCCTGGCTTCGTGCCTCGAAAGACAAGCGTTTTCAATCAGTCTGAAAATCAGATAAATAGGACTTTGTCTACACACTGAAAGATTAACCGTTTTCATTGGTTAATCTTTTTTTGTTGTTGAAATTAGATTCTCATTTGGATAAAAAATGCAACTGTTTGAATGCCTCTACAAATAATGATGATCAACTTTATATTAATATTTATATAATAACCTTGATATAAATATAAGGATATTAATCGATAAAGTCTTTCGGGAGGGTCCTAATGGAAAGTATCCATGAAATTTTGGAATCAATTACATCGTATTCTGAAGGTAATGTACTAGCTACAATTATTCATGTAGAAGGATCAGCTTATCGAAAAGAAGGTACTTCAATGTTATTTAAAAGTAATGGTGAACAGATTGGTATGCTAAGCGCTGGCTGTCTTGAGATAGATCTGTCTTATAGAATAAAAGAAATTAGTGAAAAAGGAACTCCACAAACAATAGTATACGATATGAGTTCAGAAGACGATTATTCTTGGGGACAAGGTGCAGGCTGTAACGGTATCATCACAGTAATTTTAGAACCAGTTAATTTATCACTTTTTGAATATCTTAATGAACTAAAAAGACATCTATTGAATGGAAATAATGTGTCAATGATGAAAATAATATCTGACGAAAATGCTGTTATTGAAAATATTTTTGTAGTAAATGGAAGAACTATTTTTGGAAATTATGATGAGAAAAAATTGGAACCGGTAAAAAATATAATGATTCAAAAAGAGAGGTATTTTTTGAAAAGTGGCGTTACATTTATTGAACAACTTGGGGGTACTGTCTATTTCCATACGTATAAACCAAAACCGCGTTTAATTGTTTTTGGAGCAGGTAAGGATTCGATTTCCCTAGTAAAGTTTGCTTCTATTGCGGGCTTTCACGTAATAGTTACAGATTGGCGCGATGAATTATGCTCGGAAGAATTATTCCAAGAAGCTGATCAATTAATAGTAGGTTTTCCTAATGAAGTAATACCAAAGTTACAGTTAACGGAATCTGATTCGGTCATGATTATTACACATCAATTTCAAAAGGATAGGGAAATTTTGAATTTTTTAGAAAATAAAAATCTTACGTTTTTAGGTGTATTAGGTGGTAAATTACGTACGAAACGTCTCCTTAATGGATTAAATTTTCAACAGGAAATTAATAGTCCCGCGGGTTTAAAAATTGGCGCTGAAGGACCTGAAGAAATTGCGATCAGTATAGTTGCAGAATTGATTCAGATTCAGAGATGTAGGAAAGAATAACACTATGAAAAATTGTCAGATCAATGCCATATTTCTTGCTGCAGGTAATAGTAAAAGGATGGATGAAAATAAAATTTCTCTACCACTTGGATCAACAACAATTGGAAGTTTTGGATTAAGAAGATTTATACAATCAAATATAAACCATATTTTTGTTGTAACAAAAGTAAATGATTCTCTAGATTGGATTGATCGAGATCTTTTTCAGTTACCATATAAAAAATATTGGACTCATGTACCATGTATAAATGCCAATCATGGTCAATCGCATTCATTGAATTGTGGATTAAATGAAGCTCTTAAATTTGATTCTAAAGGAATAATGATACTCTTAGCAGATCAACCGTTTCTATCCATTGAAACAATTAATACATTACATTTCAATTACTTAGAGCTCCTAAAAAAGGATTCTACTATTCCATTTTTGGCTGCAAGTTTTCAAGGGATACCTAGGCCTCCCATCATTTTTTCACCTATTTCTATTCCAAGTTTATTAAAACTAACAGGAGATGAAGGAGCAAGGAAAATCGTTCGCATGCATAAAACGCTAGACGATTTTCTAATCGATTTTGAAGATAAAATCGATTTTTTTGATATTGATACAAAAGAAGCGTATGTTATGGCAAAACGAATTGCGCAAAGTAAAGATAATGATGACTTATAAAAAAATATATTTCAAAGAGTTATTGTTATAAGTTCCCTAGTAAGTACTTAAAAAAGTTAGCGTACGATGTTAACTTTTTAATCGTTAATTATCGGCTATTATTTTAGAAAATTCAGAATTATGTTATAATGATTGTAGGAAATTTGACTTAAGTTTACTATTCTTCTTATTCTATTACCGCTAATGGCCTATGGGAGGAGGGTTCTGTTATTGCACTTAAAAAGAAATCTGCTAATAAAAATGATAGTAAATTAATTAAACACGTAGATCTGTATGAAGTATTAAACAATATGGCGGAAGGTTGCTATTATTTAAATCCGAAAATGGAATTTGTATTTATTAATAAAGCAGCGGAAACAATGATTGTAAAATCGAAAGACGAATTAATTGGTGTCTGTTTGTGGGATGCCTTACCTAGTTATAAAAATACAGAAACGTATTCAAAATTCTTACAAGCTTTTGATGAGCAAAAAATACAATCATTTGAAGTGTTATCTAATTACTCTAATAAATACTTTGAAGTTAAAGTAGTTCCTGACCAAAAAGGTATTCTAGTTATTCTAAGTGATATAACTGAACAAAAAAAACATGAAGAAGAACAAAGGTATTATGAAAAAATAAAATTAATCGGTGAAATGGCAGCAGGAGTTGCTCATGAAATCAGAAACCCTTTAACAACAGTAAAAGGATTTTTACAATTAGGATTACATAATAAAGATTTCGTGAACCATAAAAAAATATTTGAATTAATGATTGATGAAATTAATCGCGTTAATTCAATGATTACGGAATTTTTAGATATAGGGAAGAAAAAACCAAATAAACTAGAAATACATAACTTAAATCATATCATTAATTCACTTTACCCTTTACTCGAAACGAAAGCATTACAAGAAGATAAACAAATTGTAAGAAATTTAGGTGATATCCCTAATTTAATGATAGATCAAGACGAAATCAGACAATTACTATTAAATATGGTAAATAACTCTTTAGATGCAATGGAACCTAGAAAAACAGTACATATTAATACTTTTATTGAAAATGATAAAATAGTCATGTCGATTAATGATGAAGGGAATGGAATTCCTTCAGAGATAATCGAAAGAATTTCAACTCCATTTGTTACGTCAAAAGAAAATGGGACTGGATTAGGATTAGCTATTTGCTTTGCGATTGCTAAACGAAATAATGCTACAATTGATTTTTCAACTAGTGTAAATGGAACAATATTCAATATAAGATTTAGTAATTCATTACATATTTAATCTTCGAATCGTATAAGTTCATGAAACTACATGTCTATTTATCATACTATTTTGCTAAATTTTCGCATAATATGTTGATAGAATTTATTATAAACTATGCTATACTATGGATATAATAAAAAAGAGTATGGTGCTGGTAACACCATACTCAGTACTACACCCGTAGTGATACGGCTGACAAAATATGTCCTTGGGGAAGGACGGTTACTTCTTATTTGAAGTAATATTGATGATGGCAACGATTAAGCTAATTAGCGCAATCGTTGCCATTACACTTTCTAGCATTAAACTAATCGTATCATGCTCCGTCATAGGCATCACCCCCTTTCTATGAAGGGTAGGTCAGCCGCATTCCCAAGTTATGTAGTACTTTAATTATACCATTTTCAGAATCAATTAGCTCTGCTATTTTGAATGATTTCCCAATTCATAGCTTTAAAGTTTTTTATTGATTTCCTAGCACCTTAAACATGCTTTTCCTTGATCCTACTCTAAAGAAGGAAATTATTCATTTATAGGGAATACACTACATAATGAAAAAATCCATTCACTTTACGAAGGGAGATTTTTGAATAAATGAAATTGGCCGGAATAATTTTTGCTACATATATATTTTCCCTAGGAGTAATTTTCTCCATTCTTACTTTCAACTACTATCATATCGACAAACATACCGTAGCTGCAAAAGTACAATCATTAAGTAATACAAATTCAAGCGTAAACAAAAGCAAAGATCAGAATAAAGAATTGTTAACAGCAAGTAGAAGTATACAAACTTATGTATGTGAAATTGTGGAAGTTTCGAATGACAAAAATAAGAAGCGCTATCAAGCCGTTTCCAAAGATGGAGAAAAATTTGATTTTAATGAAGATGAAATTGAAGGTTATATTGATAAAAATAATCCAAAAGAACATCAACAACAATTAAAAATAGGAGATACAATAGTAATTACATCTTTAAAAGATGGAAAATTGTCAATTCAAATTGATAGTGAATAAATAGGTTACATAAATTAGATCCTTCAAAGTAAAATGATGGGTCTTTTATTTTTGATTAAAAAATGAAAAACATTTAAAGCATATTGAGTAAAAATAGTATAGTTTGTGAAAGATGTCACAAAATATTCACGAAGTAGTTAAATATTAAGATTTTTATATGTTAAATTGAAGATGTAAAATCAATTAAAAAAGTCAATTAAAAGTTAAAGGTGGTAATCATTATGTTCTTAGTAATCGGATTCTGCACGATGCTTTTATTTTACTTAGTAGGTATCACTACATTATTTATTTTAACTTTAAATCAAGGTATGCAAGATCGTAAATTAGAAGTAACTAAAATACAAAATTAAATTTAGAAAGTATGATCATTTTATTATTTTGCTCTTATTTTTAACGATTTTTATTTTGTTTTACTAATAACCCATTTACAATAATGTAGATGGGTTTTTAATTATTGTTCCTTTTAATATTCAACCCATTTAATTGACTAACAAAGTTCTTTTCTTTACATAATTTAAATTAGAAGAGTTGATAAATTGACATTAACATTAATAAAGGGGATATGAAATATGGATCGGAATAAAATAAAAAAAATTAGTATTTGGTTAATCATTTTATCACCGATTATTTTCATCTTACTACCTGTAATCATTGGATTGATTTTAACTCATCCATTTAGGAGAAAAACGGAAGAAACACCTGCCGACTATCAACTAGAATACGAAGATGTCGAGTTTCAAAGTAGACTTGATCATATCACTTTAAGAGGTTGGTGGGTACCATCAGACATACCAACCACAAAAACAATTATAACTGCACATGGTTATACAGATGAGCGCAGTCAAAAAACAATTAATGGTCTCAGAATTGTACGTTCTTTACATGAAAAAGGATACAATGTGCTCATGTTTGATTTTAGAAATAGTGGTAAATCGGGTGGACGTCGAACAGGTATTGGATTTTATGAACAGCATGACTTATTCTCAGCAGTTGATTATGTAACAAATGAAAGAAAGCAATCGGATATTGTATTACTTGGATGGAGCATGGGAGCGGCCACATGTTTATTAGTAGGAAGTATACATCCTCAAATTAAAGGAGTTATTGCAGATAGTCCATTTCATGATTTACAAACTTATTTAGAGGAAAATTTAAGTGTTTGGTCAAAACTTCCTAAAAAACCATTTACTTCAATTATTCTCCGTTCTATGAAACATTTATTAAAAATTGATCCGAAAAAAGTTTCACCTGCAGAATCTGTTCAAAATGGTACTTCCACAGATTATTTATTGATTCATGGAAAGAATGATGAAAAAGTACCCTTCAGTAGTAGTGAAATCATTTTCGAACAAATACCAAATAGTAATTTGAAAACATTGTGGTTAACTGAACACGGACATATTACTTCGTTCATTGAAGAACCGGAACCTTACACGAAAAAAGTCTTAGAATTTCTTGAACAAACATTTACGTCAAAGGAAAATCATTAATTTTAATGAATAAGCAGATAAACTAAATCTTAGTTTTATCTGCTTTTTTTGCTTTAATTTAAGTGAAATTTTACTTGAACAGTATATATTATTTTTACTATGGCCTGTTAAGGATAATTGTTGAATTTTAACGGAAATCAACATTCATTTTTAACAGGTCCTTTTACTTAAAATCAACCATCGTTATTTTAAGTACTTTTTTAAATGATAAAGAGTTAAAGAGTACATGAAAGTAGAGTCAGTAGAAAATACTACTAATTATAAATTAAGTATTAAAGAGAATAAAATGTTGCTCCAAATAGCTCAATTTTATTGAAAAGGCAGGAGAACTAAGATGTCAAATGAATATCGTTCTCGAGAAGAACGTAAACGTTTAGAAAAACCTTCAAAGGATACTGAAAAAAGACCTGAAGGATTATGGAAAAAAATCACCGTATCATTATTAACGATTGTCGTCGTTTTAATACTAGTAGGAGTAGGAATATTTTATTATTTAGTTAGTGGTGCGCCAGCATTAGACGAATCAAAACTTAAAGTTCCTATATCATCAACTATTGTAGATAAAGATGGAAAAGTTGTCGCGGAATTAGGAAGGGAACAAAGGACGAAGGTATCATATAATGAGATTCCAAAAGTAGTAGAGGATGCTTTCATTGCGACTGAAGATGTACGATTTTATCATCATAAGGGTGTAGATATTCGTCGTGTTTTTGGGGCGATTTTAGCAAATATCACCGGAGGATTCGGTTCCCAAGGTGGAAGTACAATTACACAGCAAGTAGTAAAAAACTCTTTTTTATCTTCTCAAAAAACAATTAAGCGTAAAGTACAGGAATGGTACTTAGCTTTTAAGCTTGAACAAAAATATTCAAAGCACCAAATATTAGAAATGTATTTGAATAAAGTTTACTTTTCTAATGGCTTAAAAGGTCGTGGCGTGTATGGTGTAGCAAAAGCTTGTGAAACGTATTTTAGTAAAGATTTATCCAAGATTACTTTACCGGAAGCCGCAACCTTAGCTGGAATGGTAAAAAGTCCAAACCATTATAATCCAGCGAGACATCCAATTGAATCACAAAATAGAAGAAATACTGTATTAAGTCAAATGAAGAAATATGGATATATTACAAGTGAGCAATATAACGATGCGAAAGCAATTCCAATGAAATCATTAGTAAAAGTACATGAAACAGGTGGGACGAAATATCAATCATTTATTGATGTAGTAGTAAATGAGGTCGAAAAAAATAGTGATGCAAATGTTTTTACAGATGGGTTAACCATTGAAACAACATTAGATCCTAAAGCTCAAGATAAAGCTGATGAAATACTAGATAGAGGTAAAGGGTTTTATCCTAGTGATGAATTTCAAACAGGTTTTGTATTAATTGATACGAAAACAGGAGAGATTCGAGCTGTTGGCTCTGGCAGAAATACATCAACCGGTGGATTAAATTTTGCAACAGATATTAAAAGACAGCCAGGTTCATCCATTAAAGCAATATTAGATTATGGTCCTGCAATCCAATATTTAAAATGGTCGACCTATCACCAAATTTTAGACGAACCTTATTCATATTCTAATGGTACTCCTATTCGAAACTGGGATCGAAAATATAAAGGTGATATATCGATCCGACTTGCATTAGTAGATTCAAGAAATATTCCTGCATTAAAAACATTCCAAGCTGTAGGAATGGAAAGATCAAGGGAATTTGGGAATGGTTTAGGATTTAATTTTTCTAAAAATAGTTTTTATGAATCATACGCAATAGGTGGATTTACTGGCGTATCAGCTATGGAAATGGCTGGTGCATATGCAGCGTTTGGGAATGGAGGTATTTATAATAAACCTCATTCTGTAAAAAAAATCGTTTATCCAGATAAAACAGAGCAAATTTTTAAGATACAGCCTAAACAAGCTATGAGTGATTATACTGCATACATGGTTACTGATATGCTTCGTGATGTTGTTAAATCTCCGCTTGGTACTGGTAAAAGAGCAAACGTTCCTGGACTCGATATGGCTGGGAAAACTGGTACGACAAACTATTCTGAAGAAGTAAAACAAAAATACGGGTTTCCGTCCGATGCAACTCGCGACAGCTGGTTCATAGGCTATACTTCAGACGTAACAATGGCAGTTTGGACTGGTTATGAAAAAAATAAAAAAAATAACTTTTTAAGTAAAGGATCAACGAATATTGCAAAAGTTATTGCAAGAGATATGTTAGCATCTAGTGGAGATCAGAGCGCCGTATTTATTAAACCACCTTCAGTTGAAAAAATAAGAAATGAATTATACATTCGAGGAGAAAAAGTTGATGATCTTCCGAAAGATATCATTATAGAACCTGCTAGAAACGTAAAAGCAAATTATGATCCTGTTACGAGTAATATTTCGATTAATTGGAATTATCCTGCAAGCTTAATTCAAAAAACTACTTTTGAAGTAAGTTATACCGTTAACGGTGCGCCGGGACAAGCTCAAAAGATCCAAGGTACTGCAACAAGCATTAATGGAATCGTTCCTGGAAACCTTGTGAAAATTACGATTATCGCTACTAGTGTAGATGGAAAGAGTGCTCCCGTAACGGTTACGGTTGATTTATCTTCAATTGAACAACCTACTACACCACCAGCGGGTGAAAATGGACAGGGTCAAGGAAATAATGGTCAAGGACAAGGTAATCAAGGGCAGGGTAATCATGGACAAGGAAATGGCCAAGGTGGCACTGGTAATGAATCAGGTATTCCAAATCCAATTGTGCCTAATCCCCAAAAACCACAATAATATCAAATATTTCAAAAACGCAGTGGAAAAATACCATTGCGTTTTTTTTGTATTGAAAAAAAGTCATCTTTTGATATTTTTAGCTAATAAATTGTATTTTTTCATAAGTTCGTCTTATTTTCTGTTAATTTATTAAACTAAAATATCACGTACGTAAATATAAATAAGTAATTGATAATAAGAATATAGTGGAGGAGTAGTGGATGTCAAAAGGGTTGAAATTAGTAGGGATGGTCATTTTCATTAGTGTTTTGAACGTGATTGTCTTTTCTCCTGGTTTGATTGGAATCCAATTGAGTCGTACGAATGCACTGAAAACTGCTTTTGGAGTTGCCTTCATAATAGCGAGTTTGATTATGCTTTTATTTACAATGTATCAATTATTTTTTAAACCAAAAGAGGAGAAATCGATTAAGAAGTTAAAAACAAAAGAAGATTTTGTTCTCGCTTTAAGTCGGTTTAAAGGCAGTAGTGTATTAAAGGAAGATATAAACACGACGATTGAACAGATTGAACGAATGAAAAAGAAAAAAGTAGTTTTTCATCAGTTATTAACAGATAAATTTTCGCCAACTGAGATTACGTTCAACAAATTTGCTTCTGTTGTGGACGAGGTTGAAACATTATTTTATTTAACAATTAAAAACATTTTAAATAAAATCAGTACATTTGATGAATCAGAGTATAAAAATATGAAAGGGAAAGATGCTTCTCGTTATTCTAAGACATTATTAAAAGAAAAAACAGATTTATATAATGAATATTTTGACTTCGTAAGAAAATCGATTGAAATGAATGAAGAGATACTTGTTAATATTGATAAATTAATTCTCGAAATTTCAAGATTAGATGTTGTTGGAATAGATGAGATTGAGGAAATGGATTGCATGAAAGAAATCGATGCCTTAATTCAACAAACAAAATATTATAAGCAATGAATGAAAGGATGAAATGAATGAAAAAGTTTCTTATTGCTTCTATTTCGATCGTTGTAATTGTTTTTCTTCTTGTTTATCTTGGCGTTTATTTTACTTCAGCAAAAAAAGTTGTAAAAATAACTGACAAAAATAAAAATGAGAAATTAGCTAAAATGATTTCTGACATCAGTATTACAAAGGCAAAGCCAATAAAAGGGCAAATCGACTTAACTACACCTGATGTGGCAAGCGAACTACCTGATATTTCTAAATTTCCAATATCAGTTAAAAACACGAGTGATAGCTTTGTAGAAATATTTTCTTCAACAGAAAAGTCCAGTGATGGGAAAAATGGCTGGTTAAATACTGTAGCAAATGAATTTAATAATGAAAAGTTAAATGTAAACGGCAAGCAAGTATCAGTAAAAATCCGTAATATTGCATCAGGAACTGCGACGGATTTTATTAAATCAGGAAAATATGTACCTGACGCATTTACACCTTCAAACGAACTTTGGGGTCAAATGATTGCTGCAGATGGGCTGAAAACTGAAATAGTATCGAAGCGATTAGTTGGAAACGTACCAGGGATTGTAATTTCAAAAGCTAAATACGATGCATTAAATAAGTCTTACGGTAAAGTTGATACAAAGACTATTGTTGAAGCGATGACGAAAAACGAGCTTTCAATGGGATATACAGATCCGTTCACTAGTTCAACAGGATTAAACTTTTTAGTCACTGCATTAAATTCTTTCGATTCAAAGAACTTACTTAGTGATACTGCTGTAAAAGGATTTCAAAGTTTCCAAGCAAATGTACCGTTTATTGCTTCAACAACACTTCAAATGAGTGATGCAGCAAAATCGGGTGTACTGGATGCATTTGTATTAGAATACCAGACTTATAATAATTCTGATTTTAAAAATGGTTACAAGTTCATTCCTTTTGGTGTACGTCATGATAGTCCACTATATGCTTTAGGGGAATTATCGAAAGAGAAAATGGATATTTTAAAAAAATTTGCTGAATTTGCAAATCAAAATTCACTTCAATCAATTGCAAAAAATGATGGTTTTAACGGACTAGATCAATATAAGTCTGAGCTTAATTCGATTGAAGGAAATACACTAACCGCTGCTCAAAAGCTATGGAAAGGCAAGAAAAATACATCAAATCCAATTGCTGCTGTGTTTGTAGCAGACGTTTCTGGAAGTATGGACGGAAAACCACTAAATGAGTTAAAAGAATCCTTATTAAAAGGACAAAAATATTTGGGCAGAGACAATAGTATCGGGCTAATCTCTTATTCCGCAGATGTAACAATCAATCTACCAATAGCAAAATATGACGCAAATCAACAATCAAAGTTTGTAGGAGCAGTTACAAGCTTAGATTCAGGTGGAGATACTGCAACGAACGACGGTATTCTTGTTGCAATCAATATGCTGAAAGATGAAATGAAAAAGAATCCAAATGTTCGACCAATGATTTTTGTATTAACTGACGGTGAGACAAATCATGGTCATTCGTTGAAAACCGTTAAAGGGATCATAAAAGCATATAAGGTGCCAATCTATACAATTGGTTATAACGCTAATATTAAGGCACTTGAAAGTATATCGAGTATTAATGAAGCAGCAAATATAAATGCAGACTCAGATGATGTAATCTATAAAATTCGAAATCTCTTTAATGTTCAACTTTAAAAATGTAGGAGGATTTTTAAGATGTCATTTTCTATGCAGGTTGTTAATGAAGAAGGAATTAAGGCAGTAATTGAAGAACAGGTAAAGCCCATTCCAGAAGAATTGGTAAAATTAAAAGAAACAGCTGAAGCAAATGTGGCGATGATCATGCAAATTGATACTGTTTCTAAAGAAACATATGATAAACGAAAAGAAATTCTGCAATCGATTGAATCATTTGGTTTACAAACAATGAAATCTTCTGCCAGTAAAAATTCACTATTAAAAGTATCAATCGGTCAGCTTTCCAAAAGTGGTGATGAAGGAGGGCAAGTCGCAAAAGGGTTAGCTGACTTACAAATTCAAATAAAAGATTTAGATCCGAGTGTAGTAGATTTTGCTAAAAAAGGATTTCTTGGTAAGTTATTTAATCCATTAAGGTCCTATTTTCAAAAATATGAGAAGGCAGATATTGCAATAGCTGATATCGTAAAATCACTTGATAAAGGAAAAAAGATACTAGAAAACGATAATACGACTTTAGAACATGAACAACTCTCACTTCGGTTACTTTCAAAAACGTTAGAAAAAGAAATACAGCTTGGATTGCTAATGGATGAAACAATTGAGGGCCAGATTGAGAAAGCTAAAATTGAGGGAGAAGATCAGGAAAAGATTAAGTTTATTACTGAAGAAGTACTCTATCCTTTACGTCAGAGGGTAATGGATTTGCAGCAAATGTTAGTTGTAAATCAACAAGGCGATATGACCTATGAGGTCGTTATCAGAAATAATCGGGAACTAATTCGTGGAGTTGAACGAGCAAAAACAGTAACGATTACTGCTTTAAATACCGCAGTAACTGTTGCGAGTGCTTTATATAATCAAAAAATCGTTTTACAAAAGATAACTGCGCTCAATCAAACAACGAATATGATTATCGAAGGGACTTCTAGATTATTAAAAGAACAAGGTGTAGCAATCCAAAAACAAGCAATGGGATCAGCAATTTCTGTTGATACGCTTAAAACATCTTTTGCAAATGTTATTTCAGCTTTTGAGTCGATAAGTACGTTTAAACAAGAAGCATTGCCAAAGATGCGCCAAACCATTTTGCAATTCCAGGAATTAGCTGATGTCGGTTCTAAGCAAATTGAGCAACTCGAAAAAGGGAATCGGATTGGATTATAGGACTTAAAATTAAGCATTAAGTAATTAATAATATAAAAAGCAAAAAAACTGAGATTACAATTATCTTAGTTTTTTTGCTTTTAGAATTGATTGCTTGATTGCTATTATAGATTAATTTACACTAAGACGTTTGATATCTTCTTTTGGAGGAAATCCAAACATGCGTGCATATTCTCGACTGAATTGAGATGGACTTTCATAACCTACACGAAATGCGATTTCAGCAGCATCTGTCGATTCAGATAATAATAGTAGTCGAGCTGCTTGTAATCTTAAATGTTTTTGAAATTGAATTGGACTCATAGCGGTAACTGCTTTAAAATGCCTATGTAGGGATGAAATACTCATATTAGCGATTTCAGCAAGTTTCTCAATTCGTAAAGTTTTATCAAAATTATTGCGGATTTGTTCCACAACATCACTTATTCGATTTGTAGAACTACCCTCAATGGCAATTTGCTGTAATACTCCTCCATGCTGACCGATCAAAACTCTGTAGAGGATTTCCTTTATGAAAATAGGAGCAAGAATCGGTATATCTTTAGGACTTTTCAATAATCGTGCTAACCTAATTATTGCGTCTACGATTGATTCCTCTAACTGGCCTACAAAAATACCACGTTTCGGTTCATCTTTCGGAATATCAATCTGAACTTCACTTAAAATTTCTACAATTTGTTTAGGGGTAAATTCTAACTTTAAAGACAGATATGGTGCGTTAGGAGAAGCAGTAATTATTTGTCCTGAAACGGGTAAGTCGACGGATGCAACCAAGTAATTTGATGGACCATACTTAAATCGTTCATTTGCAAGCATTAACTCTTTTTCACCCTGTACGATGATGCATATACAAGGCTTGTAAACCCGGTAAATTGGTTCAGTAACATGTGACTCACGGATTAAAAATAATGAGGGAATTTCAGTTTCATGAACACCATCTTGATTTGTAAAACTTTCAATGAGTCTGGCGAGTTCATCTTGAAAAGTATAAATTTGGTCAGTCATTTAACAGTGTCCTCCTTTTATTCCGTTTTCATCATTCAATTTTGTCTATTAAACTATTCTATGTGATAAGATTAGGCAATCATTTGGGATAAATAAGATAACGTATGTAGCTAATTTTAATGCATAATTAAGTATATGAAAGATCGTTTTAAAACAATAACTTTATCATTAGACAAGATGCTTACTACATACTACGATTCCTAAAAATCGAATTAGGGAGAGAAAGCTTATGAAACTTATCGCACTTGATTTAGATGGTACGACATTAGATACGAAAAAAGAAATTAGTAATGAAACTATTCGAGTCATCAAAAAAGCTCAACAACAGGGTCATATTGTCATGATTCTATCAGGGCGAGCACCAAGTTCAATCAATGCAGAATTGAATAAGTACGGATTAAATTGTCCGATTGGCGGACATAACGGTACGGCAATATTTGTAGATGGTAAATTATTAGAATTAAATTCACTAGGATGTCCTCAAGTTCAAAAATTGGCTTTAGAAATCGAAAAAGAATCTGTACCGTATAATATTTCGACTAATAAAGGTATTTTTGCACCAAGAGACTGGAATGAACGATTTGAAAGAGTTATATCATCTGGTAGAATACCAGAAGAATATTTTGAAAATAGGCACTACAAGATGTTTACAACATCGCCTCATTTATATGGTCATTCATTTTTTGACCATGTTGACGAAATTATTCAGGACAAAGAATTTACGGTCCAAAAATTTCTAATTTTGTGTCTTGATCCAGAACAGAAGAAACGTCTACAGTTAAGATTGAATTTAATTGATGAGACCTTTGTGACTGGTTCTTCCCCATTTAACCTTGAAGTAACACATATTAATGGGAATAAAGGATATGGTTTAAAAGTAATGGCAAGTCATTTTAATATTCCATTAGAAAATACAGTTGCGATTGGTGATGAAAAAAATGATATTCCAATGTTCAATGTAGCTGGTTTATCAATTTCCATGGGGAATTCTGAAGAAGAAGTAAAAAGACACAGTGATGTCGTTACTTTAAGCAACGATGAAAATGGAGTTGCTTATGCGATTGAAAAATATATTTTAAGAGAATCTACCGTATTATATGGGGATTCGTTTAATCCAAAATTTAAAAAATAAATGTTTTGAATAGAAATAACTAGGTTTCGAGTATAATAGAGAAGTTATCTTAAAATAGATCCTTTTAATAAGGACTTAGATTTGTTAGGGGGGTAAAAGTTGTTTAGACGGATAAAGAATCTGTTTTCGATTAAAGGTTATAGTTTATTCGTCATTTGTATGTTATTTGTTGGTATTGGACTTTCAATTACAACGCCGTATTTATCTCTGTATTGTACTGAAATAATAGGGATGAGTGCGGGTGCTTTTGGGGTTTTTATGGCAGTCAGCTCATTGAGTGGAGTTGTGGTTAATTCTTTCATTGCTGAACGATCTGATAGAGGGCTTGACAGAAAGTGGATTATCATCATTTCGATGCTTTCATCAGCTTTAGGATACGCTTCGTTTTTGTTATTTCATAACTTTTACTTATTATTAATTTTCGTCACTCTTTTTAATGGAATCGGCGCTGCTTCAATGCCACAAATTTTTGCGTATGCGCAGGAATCAGCAAATGATAGTAAATCGATTGATAAGACATTTGCAATGTCTACTTTACGATCACTCTTATCACTTGGATTTTTAATTGGCCCATTAGGTGGGACGTTAATTTTGCAAGCAATCGGATATGATGGATTATTTTGGGGAACAACTTTAATTTATGTGCTTATTACAGTAATTGTTTACGTGTTCCTACAAAGAAAAAAACCAAATCAAAATAATAGTAAGAAACATAATCGTAAAGAAAGTAATTTAATGAACCGGAAACATTTAATCCAGCCATTTATCGCTTTCATTTTACTGTTTGCAGTCAGTTCGATTAACTGGATCAATACACCGTTATTTATTGTAAATAATCTTCATGGTACACATACCGATGTCGGCTTAGTAGTCAGTATCTGTGCTGGGTTGGAAATTCCAATCATGCTATTGTTAGGAGCGCTTGCTAAAAAGATTTCAAATCATACATTGATGATTTATGGATGTTTTGTTGCGATTTTTTATTACTTTATTTTAAGTATTTCAACTCAGACTTGGCAAATCATCCTTGCACAACTACTACAGGCAACGTTTATTGCAATTGTTATGGCTAATGGATTAAGTTATTTTAATGATCTCCTTCCTAATTCACCAGGTTATTCAGCATCAATCTATTCGAATGGATCAACGATCGGAAGATTACTAGGAAATCTTGGTGGAGGGGTTTTTGCCCAATATGCAGGTTTTCGAAATGTAAATTGGCTTTGTTTAGTAATTGTGCTAGTCTCTCTCTTTATTTTATGGAGAACAAGGCATACAATTGAAATGGAAATATCGGCAAGTCATAGTCATTCGATATAAGAAAAAATAGAATTCTAGGATGGAAACGAGTTACCAAATTGGTGGCTCGTTTTTATTTTACAATGAGAAAGCATAAATAGTAGCGTTTTAGAAAACTCGACTTAGTTGCCAATTTTAATTTGATTGAGAAGGATTAATGACTTATAAAATTGAATAAACACTATGGAACAGTTATCTAAAAATTAGACTATGAAAAGGAAAAGTATACATGTCTCTTAATTTAACTTTAATGAATAAAGAAGATTTTCAAAGATTTCTAGAAATTGCAACTGTAAATTTTGCGAATGATAAAGTGAAGAATGGAAGTTGGAAAGAACAAACAGCTTTAGAACAATCGAAGGCTGCATTTCAATCTTTATTACCTGAAAGAGAAAATACTGAACATAACTTTTTGAAAAATATCGTTTTGAATGAACAAACGATTGGTTATTTGTGGTACTCGATTAATACAAAACAAGAGCCACACAATGCATTTCTATTTGAAATTCTTATTTATCCGGAGCATAGAGGACAAGGGTTTGGTAAGGAAGCAATGAGTTTATGTATAAAAGAAATTCATAACTTAGGTGTAGAAGACGTATGGTTACATGTTTTTGGTCATAATCAAGGTGCATTGAATCTTTACCAACAACTTGGATTTGAGATTACTGATTATAACTTAAAGATTAGTTCCACACGCTTTAAATAAAGGAATACAAACTAATATCTAAGATTGTCTTTTGGATCATAGGGGTGAAAAGATGAAAAATACTAAGTTTAGATGGAGTAATGAGCAGATTAGAAATCAGGTAAATGTTCTTAATGATGTGTTAAAGCCTCATATTATCTTAAAAAATTCAACCTATTTAAATACTTATTTAGACCAATGGGTAAATGCAAATATATGGATTTATGAAGATCGAATTGTATATGTTGGAGAAAATTTACCCGATAACTTAAATGAAATTGAAGTATTTGATTGTGCCGGACAATTTTTAGTACCCGGGTATATCGAACCGCATGCCCATCCTTATCAGTTATATAATCCACTCACATTAGCAAAACATGCAGGACAATTCGGTACAACAACATTAATAAATGATAATTTAAAATTATTTTTTGAACTTCCTAATGATGTTGCATTTGAGTTATTAAATGATTTTAAAAATATTCCATCAACCATGTATTGGTGGTGTCGTTTTGATGGACAAACCGAATTTACTAATAATAACGACCTTTTTAATAGTGAAAATATTATAGCTTGGCTTGAAAATGAATTTGTTTTACAAGGTGGAGAACTAACAGCATGGCCAAAGTTACTAAATGGGGATAATCAAATGCTATCCTGGATACAAGAAACAAAAAGGCTAAATAAAAAACTGGAAGGTCATTTTCCAGGTGCATCTGAACGAACGTTAGCTAAACTTATGTTATTAGGAGCAGATTGTGATCATGAAGCCATGACAGGGCAAGAAGCAGTTACGCGTCTAATGCAAGGGTATACTGTATCTTTAAGAAATTCATCTATTCGACCTGATTTAGAAATTCTTTTAAAAGAAATAATTGAATTAGGTATCCAAAAATTTGATCGCTTTTTCTTTACGACAGACGGGTCACATCCTTACTTTTATGAAAATGGAATGACAGATGAATTAATAAAAATCGCAATCCGACAAGGTATTCCGTTAATCGAGGCCTATAAAATGGCAAGCTATAATATAGCAACCTATTATAATATGGAACATTTACAGGGTTCAATTGCTACAGGGAGAATTGCGAATATTAATTTTTTAGAAAGTAAAGAAAGTCCTACACCAATAAGTGTTTTAGCGAAAGGTCAATGGATTAAGAAAGACGGAAAAGTTGTAAATGATTTCATTTCGATCGAATGGGAAAAATATCATTTTTCCAAACTAAACATAAAGTGGGGCTTATACCCTAATGATTTGAAACTTGAGAACTCAGATGGCATAAATCTAGTAAATAATGTAATTACTAAACCGTACAAAAGTGAAATTGATATTGAAAGTGATGTTTTGTCAGACGAACATGATGAATGCTTCCTTATGATGATTAGTAGAGACGGATCTTGGAGAATAAATACACTATTAAAAGGATTCGCACAACAAATAGGTGGATTTGCTAGTTCTTATTCAGGTACTGGAGACATTTTAATTTTAGGGAAAAGAAAAAAAGATATGTTACTAGCATTTGAGCGAATGAAAGAAATCGGTGGTGGGATCGTCCTAGTTGAAGAAAGCAAAATTCTTCACGAAATTGCATTACCATTAAAAGGCAGCATGTCTAATTTAGATATGGTCGATTTAATGAAGGATGAGAAAAAAATGATCAATTTGCTTAAGGAAAAAGGATATAAATACAACGATCCTGCATTCACTCTATTATTCTTATCCGCAACTCATTTACCATTTATTCTATTGACCCCGAGTGGTTTATTGGATGTAAAAAGTAGAAAAGTTTTGATTCCTACAACAAAAAGAGAAATTCCTCAAAATATTTAGCTAGCTATATAGGCATGAATCCAAGCTAATAACGGACTCATGCCTTTTAATTTTTTGTATTTCATTAAAAATACATAATAGGATTATCTAGAATGATAATTCATAATTTATCCATCTAAAATACTTATTTCCTTTAAATTATCTCTTTACTTTACCTTTAACTTCTTGATAAAATATATTTCCGTCTGAAAATTCGGCTATTTACATATAAGGAGGTTAGGAACATGACGACACTAGCATATGAAGAAGAACTGAAATATCTGGATACAATTTTAGAAGAAATGGAACGGCAGTTAACTAAACTTGAAAGTATTCCTGTTTACTCTGGGAGTGATGTAACTGAACAAGTACTTGAAGGTATACGAGAAACAAATCGAAGAAATCTCCGTATCGCTAAAAATGAACCGTATTTTGGTCGGATGGATTTTCAAGAAGATGATAAAGAATCGGTACCAATTTACATTGGAAAAATAGGATTATCTGATCAAGCAACAGAAGATCCTATGGTAATTGACTGGCGTGCTCCAATTGCTAGTATGTTTTACTCATTTACCGGAGGAGACGATCATACATATTACGAATCTCCTGAAGGTATAATCGAAGGGTTAATTCATCTAAAGAGAAACATTGTCATCCGCAAAAAAATTCTCCAACGCGTAGTAGATACATATGTAAGAGGCGATCAAAATGAATCAGTGACTGATGATTTTCTTCTTTACCGATTAAGCGAGAACAAAGATAATCGCTTAAAGGATATCGTTTCTACTATTCAATCTGAACAAAATGATATTATTCGTTCATCTAAAAACACACCATTAATTATACAGGGAGTAGCAGGTAGTGGGAAAACTACTGTGGCCCTTCATCGACTTGCATTTCTAATTTATCAATACCGTGAAACATTAAGAGCAGATAAAATGATAATTTTTGCTCCAAACAATATGTTTCTTGACTATATTTCAAACGTGCTTCCGGAGTTAGGAGTAGGTGGTATTCAACAAACTACATTTACTGACTGGGCGTTAGAGATTCTAGATTATGAAGTAAAACTTAAGGATTCAACCGTGAATCTTTTAAAATGGTTTACTATTGGCGCTGATCGCATCGAACTAAATGATTCAAGTCCTGGAAAATGGAAAGGCTCATCTCATTTTATGTCCTATATTGATAAATGTATGGATCTTTATGAAACTTCAGCTGTTCCTAACAGTGATTTTAAACCTTGGGACAATTTAATGATTAAAAAAGAAACGCTTCATCATTGGTTTAGTTTTGAATATAAGCATTACCCGCTTGCTAAACGAAGGGAACGTATTGTCGCAAGAATAAAGAAATGGATTGATGGTGAGTTAAAGAATATAGAAGAAACGAACATAAAAAAAGAGCGTAAGAAAAAAGCAACACACTATTTAACTTCCTATATGAAACAATGGCCAAAACATTCTGCACTTTCATTCTATAAAACACTTTTCGTCGCAAAAAATTTCGAAATGAATGAAGAAATGATACCAGCCGAAATTATAAAAACTACTTCTTTGAATTGTAAAAAGAAAGAGATGGATCAAGAGGATTTAGCACCGTTAGTCTATATCCATAACCGACTTTACGGTATTGAATCAAAACAAAAGTTTCATCATGTAATTGTAGACGAAGCACAAGATTTTTCTCCATTTCAAATTGCGTTATTAAAGCAAATGACGATTGGCAATTCGTTTACGATTCTAGGTGATTTATCGCAAGCTATTCACGAATACCAGGGTATAACGACTTGGGACGAATTTTTAGACGTTTTTGAGGAAAAAGAAGTCACATATTACGAATTAAATAGAAGCTACCGTTCGACAATGGAAATTATTCAATTTGCTAATAAAGTGATTGAAAAAGCAAATATTCCAGTCAGTTTAGCAAATCCAGTTTTTCGTAGTGGTGAAACAGTTAAACTAATAGAAGTGAAACAGACTAACCGAATCCAAACGATTATCCATTCAGTTGAACAGTTACAGAAAAAGAAGATGGATACAATTGCAATTATTGGTCGCACCGAAGACGAATGTGAAATGTTATATAACGCATTATCTGAAGCTGGTCTCTCTGCAACTTTTATTCATGCTAAACAGCGTAAATACGAAGGTGGAATATCCGTTGTTCCAGTTTATCTTTCGAAAGGTCTTGAATTCGATGCAGTATTATTAGTCGATGTTGATGACATGCATTATAAAGAAACAAAACAAGATGCAAAACTGTTGTATGTTGGGTGTACGCGTGCACTACACAATCTGCTTGTGCTTTATACTGGCACCAAGTCTCCACTTATTCATAACATTGAATCAATTTAAGAGTTTAAACTAATAAATACTAATTTGTAGAAAAAATGAAATGAAATCAAATCTTAAAAAGACGATGCTTATTATCTGATTTTGTCATTCAAAACTGATTATTTTTTGTTCTAAGTAAAGGATTTTTAAAGAGTTTTTTATGAATACTTTTATTGAAGAATAAGTTGATTGGAACGAAAGGATACTCGACTCCTATGGGAGATGCGGAAAGGCTGAGACCCCGCAGGCTTGCCGAGGAGGCTCAGGTTTCGCCCCATGGAAAGCGAGAATCCTGTAGTGGAAATGAACATCACTCAACTTCCTTTACAAAAATTTGGTCATTATTTGACAAGATTATTTTTCAACAGCGTGAAAAAAGAATTGATCTTATTAATCAATTCTTTTTTTGTGTTTGATAATCTTCCAACTGAAAGGTAAATATTCATTTAAACTACAAAAAAAATCGAAAATTGTCATAAAATATTCCAAAATATGGTAATAACAGCTCTTTTCAACATCAATATTAGTCTATTAATATTGTAATATAAAATTAAAGAAGGTGAAGGTCATCGAATCAAATCAAGAAGTTGTTTTGTGTTTAAAAGACTTAAAAAAGGTTTATGGACCAAAAATCGTTTTAAAAGGAATTGATTTGGTAGTAAATCGCGGTCAAATCATTGGTTATATTGGACCGAACGGCGCAGGTAAGAGCACTACTATTAAGATATTGCTAGGACTTGAAGGTGAGTATTCTGGTCAGGTAGAGATTTTTGGTGATGAAATCTCTGATAAGAATATCGAATATAAGAAAAGAATAGGCTACGTTCCGGAAATCGCTGAGCTTTATGATAATCTTACTGCTAGAGAGTACTTAACATTTGTTGGTGAGTTATACGGAATGGATTTCACAGATGCCGATGAAAAAGCTCGAAAACTAATGAAAGTTTTTGGGTTAGAAGAAGTATATCTTTCACGAATTGCTTCTTTTTCAAAAGGAATGCGCCAAAAAGTTCTAATCATTTCAAGTTTAATCCATAACCCAGATTTACTGTTTTTAGATGAGCCACTAAGTGGGCTTGATGCGAATAGTGTCATGATCGTTAAAGAAATATTAGCAGTACTTGCTGCGAATGGAAAAACAATCTTTTATTCTTCTCATATAATGGATGTTGTTGAAAAAATCAGTCACCGAATTATTTTAATCAATGATGGTAGAATCGTCGCAGATGGTAGTTTCGAAGAATTAAAGGAACAAAATAAAGAAGGATCATTGGAACAAATTTTCAATCAACTTACTGGTTTTAATGAACACCAGTCACTTGCTGAAGAATTTGTATCAATTGTTCAAGGAGTGTAAGCTGTGAAGGATTTTCCAATGCTTAAAGTATTAGATTTATTTAAATCACTTTTTAAGTTATTTGGTGTTGACTATTCAACGATGAGAAAAATATTAGTCGTAAAATTTACAATGGATAGTCGGAGAACTCCAACGATCTTTAATCAGAATCGAAAAAACAAGAAGAATAATGAGGAAGAAAACGGTGTCATAAAATCTTTGGGAATGTATGCATTACTTAGCCTTTTTCTCATTCCTTTAATTTTATTTGGGAAAAACTACTTCTTTCAAATGA
This sequence comes from Gottfriedia luciferensis, assembly GCF_002156865.1. GTDB lineage: Bacteria > Bacillota > Bacilli > Bacillales > Bacillaceae_G > Gottfriedia > Gottfriedia luciferensis. The sequence goes on from NZ_NCTA01000006.1 coordinate 80,058, forward strand.
GTATATTATTTGGAGTAGTTATGTTTCTAGTAATGACTTCGATGATATCAGATTTTTCAAATGTTCTACTAGATATTAAAGACAAAGGAATTCTTCACACTAAGCCAATTGAAAAAAAGACGCTTAATGCTGCAAAAACTGTTCATATCTCAATCTATCTTTTTTTAATCACTTCGGCTATTACTGGTTTGCCAATTATTATTGGAACGATTAACAATGGAATTGTATTTTTAATAATAGCAGTTATTGAGCTATTTTTAGTTAATTTTTTAATTGTTGTTTTAACGTCGATTATTTATTATTTCATCCTACGATTTTTTGACGGGGAAAAGTTAAAGGATATTATCAATTACGTACAAATAGGATTATCTATTACAATTGCAATTGGCTATCAAGTTGTCAGTAGAGCTTTTAGTATCGTTGATTTGAATATCCATTTTACACCAAGTTGGTGGCATTTCCTCATACCTCCGATTTGGTTTGGAGCCCCATTTGAACTAGTTCTAAATGGTAACACAAATAAAACCGTCATCTGGTTATCAGTGTTAGCTGTAGTAATACCTGTATTAGCAATTTTGATCTATAACCGAATGATGCCATCTTTTGAGAAAAATCTTCAAAAGTTAACGAATCATGGAGGTACAGTTAAACAAAAAGATCGTAAACTAAAAAATTGGTTAGTAGGGGTTATTTGTCGGAATAATGAAGAGAAATTATTCTTTCGATTCGCAGATAATATGATGAGAAACGAAAGGGAATTCAGGCTAAAGGTGTATCCATCTTTAGGGCTTTCAATTGTTTTCCCATTCATCTTTTTATTTAACCAACTACAAATAACTTCATATGATCATCTTGTTCATAGCAAAAGTTATTTAACGATCTATACATCTTGCTTGATTATCCCTAATGCTATCGCAATGTTAAGATATTCGGGGAAATATAAAGGAGCTTGGGTCTACAAAACAGCACCAGTTTCAACTCTGGCACCATTATATAGTGCAACATTAAAAGTATTTATTACGAATTTATATTTACCTGTCTTTTTTATTTTAAGCTTAATTTTTATAGCCATTTTTGACATTAACATCTTACCAGACATATTCGTAACGTTTGTGAGCTCTATTTTATATACAATTATTTGCTCAAATTATCTTAAAGGTACACTTCCATTTTCTGAATCGTTTGAGGATGCTCAGCAGAATTCAGGAGTTAAAATCATTATTGCATTAATAATTGGTGCAGTATTGGCAGGAATTCACTATGGAATAACGTTTATTCCATATGGAGTGTATGGTTATTTAGTACTTCTTTTAATTATTACTTTCTTTTCTTGGAAAAAGGCCTATAAGACGATATGGAATTTTTGATTTAGAACCTTTTAGCACCTTTTAGCATTCAACACGTTAAAAACCACCAGCTACTGGTGGTTTTTTAATTACTTTATAACTCACGAGCAATATGATAGAAAATCATTGATTTTTGGGATAATATGGAATAGTGAATCATTAAAGAATGCGAGAAAGGATGTTATCTTTGTCTAATTTATTTAAACCGTTTATCTGCAAAGGATTAGAATTAAAAAACCGTGTCGTTATGCCACCAATGTGTCAGTATTCTGCTCATCTTAAAGATGGTATTCCAACTGATTGGCATTTTGTTCATTATACAAGTCGGGCAATCGGTGGAACAGGTTTAATCATCATTGAAATGACGAATGTTGAAGACAGAGGAAGAATTTCTGATTATTGTTTAGGAATTTGGAGTGACGAACATACCGCTGCATTCAAGAGAATTATTGATGAATGTCATAAGTATGGTGCCAAAGTTGCGATTCAGATTGCACATGCTGGACGTAAAGCTGAGGATGCTCCAAACCCAATATCCAGTTCGCCAATCGCTTTTAATGAAAAATATAAGGTTCCACATGAGTTATCTACTATAGAAGTTAAAGAAGTAATTGAAAAGTTCAAGAAAGGGATTGAACGAGCTGTTCTTGCAGGAGTGGACACAGTCGAACTTCATGGAGCACATGGGTATTTAATTCATCAATTTTCTTCATCATATACGAACCATAGAACAGACGAATATGGTCAGGATAAATTTTTATTTGGAAAAGAAATTATTGAATCTGCAAAAAGCGTAATGCCAAAGGACATGCCACTTATTATGCGAATCTCTGCAGTAGAATACGTAGATGGTGGCTATGACCTTGATTATGCTGTCGAAATGGCGAAAGCATATAGAGATGCTGGTGTCGATATTTTCCACATTTCTTCTGGTGGTGAAGGGCCAATTGGTTCAGGTGGTAGACCTGGATCTCATCCTGGTTATCAAGTTAAATTTGCTGAACGCATTAAACATGAAGTAGGTACACCTGTCATTGCTGTTGGAAATCTAGATAATGCAATTCTTGCAGAATCTGTCCTTGGTAACAAAGAAGCTGATTTAATCGCAGTTGGTCGTGGAATGTTAGCAAATCCTTATTGGGCGAATAATGCATCGCTCCTTCTTGAGGATAAACCTTTAACGCCAAAACCATATGAAAGAGCATATTGAAAAGGAATGAATAAGTTTTAGATAATAGTGATTAATTTTTAGTGTGAGTCTAAAGGTTTTTTTAAACTTTTAGACTCTTTTTTATAAGCTTACATCTTAAATAATATGGAATCGTATAAGGGAATCGAAACAAGATTTCATTAAATGAATGCTAAACAAATAGGAATTGGAATAAATCATACGATTTTGAATATAAATTGTAGAATAAATATATATCTAGTTATTCAAAAAACTACGAGTAATTACATAAGGACAAGGTTTAAATCATTACGAAAAGTGAGGAAAACAAAATGGAGTATGTAAAATTGGGTAATACCGGTTTAGACGTATCGAGACTGTGTCTTGGATGCATGAGCTTTGGCATACCGGACCGATGGATTCATCCATGGGTACTAAATGAAGAACGCAGCCGTCCAATTATTAAAAAAGCTCTTGATCTTGGGATTAATTTCTTTGATACAGCAAATGTTTATTCTGACGGGACGAGTGAAGAGATTGTTGGGAAAATCTTAAAAGAATATGCAAATCGTGATGAAATTGTCCTTGCGACTAAAATCTACTTTCCTATGCATAAAGGTCCGAATGGTTCTGGACTTTCTCGTAAAGCAATCATGAGTGAAATTGATAAAAGCTTAATGCGACTTGGAACAGATTATGTGGATCTCTATCAAATTCATAGATGGGATTACAATACTCCAATCGAGGAGACAATGGAAGCATTGCATGATGTTGTAAAAGCCGGGAAAGCAAGATATATCGGAGCTTCAGCAATGTACGCTTGGCAATTTTTAAAAGCATTACACATTGCCGACAAAAATGGTTGGACTCGGTTTGTCTCAATGCAAAATCATTTGAATTTAATTTACCGAGAAGAAGAACGGGAAATGCTTCCACTTTGTAAGGAAGAAAAAATCGGCGTAATTCCTTATAGTCCACTAGCTGGAGGTAGATTAACACGTGATTGGAGTGAAACAACATACCGTTCTGAAACGGATCAAGTAGCGAAAGAAAAGTATGATGCTACTGCAAAAAATGATCGATTAGTTGTTGACCGAGTTGCAGAACTCGCGGAAAAACATGAAGTGCAACGTGTGCAAATTGCTCTTGCTTGGTTACTAAATAAAGTACCTGTAACTGCTCCAATAATCGGTGCTACAAAAATAGCACACCTCGATGAAGCGGTATCAGCACTTTCTATCAAACTAACTACCGAAGAAATTACTTATTTAGAAGAACCGTATGTACTACATTCTCTAGTAGGTCCACAGTGATAATATAAGAAAAATCATTCAGTTTAGGCTGCGTTTTGCAGTCTTTTTTATTACACTATTTGAATTAATATTTCTTACATTAGAAATAAGAATCGCCGTTTTAATTTACTTTTTTTGGATAACGGTAGAGTAACTTTTCCTAAATTAATTGCCTGATCATCTAAGGAGGAGAAAATGAAAAAACTAATAATCCCTATTCTTTTGATCATTATTATTTTAGAAGGATATTTTCTAATCAGTTCAAAAAATAGCGAAAAAAACATCCCATCAAGAGAAATTCGAATTGGTTATACTTATTTTCATAATCCTGATCAAATTAATTTTAAGAAGGTTATCACAGATTTTAAAAATCAAAATGATGTAGATTTTATTGAAAGTATATTTTGGGGTGCCGAAACGATTAGCAATCCTAATGTAAACGTTAAGTTCCCTGATGTACATTTGTTCATAAATAGTCCACGGCAAGGTACCTTAATATTAAATGCTAGAGTTTGGTTTAATAATGAGGGAGCAATACTAGCTACAAGTGCAGATGTTAACTGGCACAAGGTTTATTTTAGAAAAATAAACAAATTGGAATCAGATTACTTTAAAAAAGTGATTAATTTTAAGCAGAAAAGTGTGAAATAATAGAATGATATAAAAAAAAGAAAGAATCCTGATTTCCGGTTAGTGGGTATCAGGATTTTTCTATTTCATAAGGATTCGCTTAGTAAAGAATTTATATGTAAACTCTTTCTGTCGCTAGACTTAGAGAATCAATTTTTACCCAGCATTCGACCTTTTCATTTCCATTCTAGGGTGCTCGCTTTCGGTGATCAAAATTTAAAAAGTCTAATGTAATTTTCCTTTTAAATAGATAATTTTTTCATAATGAAAGTATTGATAATGCGTACTTGAACTATACTCAAAATAAGACTTACTAATTAGGAGGCAAAAAATTGAATGATCGAATTGAAAAAGATTCAATTGGGGAAATCAAAGTACCAGTCGATAAGCTTTGGGGAGCCCAAACACAGCGGAGTTTTGAAAATTTTAAAATTGGTTCTGAAAAAATGCCGATTCAATTAATTTATGCTTTAGCATTAATAAAAAAAAGTGCTGCAATTACAAATAAAAAATTAGGGAAATTGGATAATGATAAAGGGAATGCAATAATTGAGGCTGTTAATGAAATTTTAGATAGAAGGCATGATGAACATTTTCCACTAGTAGTTTGGCAAACGGGGAGTGGTACACAAACAAATATGAATGTGAATGAAGTGATCGCACACCGGGGGAATCAAATATTAGAAGCCAATGGAATAAAAAAGAAAATCCATCCTAATGATGATGTAAATATGTCACAAAGTTCAAATGATACGTTTCCTACTGCAATGCATATTGCTTGTACAATTTCATTAAATGAGCAATTATTACCTGCTATTAATAGCTTAAAAAACACATTTAGCAAAAAAATCGATAAATTTAAAAATATTATTAAAATTGGTCGAACACATTTACAAGATGCTACTCCATTAACTTTAGGGCAAGAAATAAGTGGTTGGCACCGAATGCTTGAAAAAAATGAGCAAATGATCGTGGATAGTTTAAAATTCATTTCTGAACTAGCTATCGGAGGAACTGCAGTCGGAACTGGAATTAATACACATCCAGGTTTTGCGACAATGATGGCAGAGGAAATTAGTTCGTTAACTGGATTTCGTTTTACTTCAGCAGTAAATAAATTCCAAGCATTAACGAGTCATGATGAAATCGCTTATACTCATGGAGCACTAAAAGCATTGGCAGCAGATTTAATGAAAATTGCAAATGATGTAAGATGGATGGCGAGTGGACCAAGAAGTGGCATTGGTGAAATAAGCATTCCTTCAAATGAACCAGGAAGTTCAATTATGCCAGGAAAAGTAAATCCTACCCAATCTGAAGCACTCACGATGGTTGTTACACAAATTATGGGGAATGATGTAACAATTGGATTTGCTGCAAGTCAAGGAAACTTTGAATTGAACGTTTTTAAACCTGTAATAATATACAATTTTCTACAGTCGGTTGAATTACTTTCAGACGCTATTACTTCATTTAATGTTCATTGTGTAAAGGGCATAGAAGCGAATATAGAAGTGATTGAACGAAATTTAAAACAATCATTAATGCTTGTTACTGCATTAAACCCTCATATTGGTTATGAAAAAGCAGCAGAAATTGCTAAATTAGCGTACAAGGAAGGCACTACCCTTAAGGAAGCTGCATTAAAAACAGGCTATTTATCAGAAGAAGAATTTGATCGTATTGTCAGACCAGAAAATATGATTTAGCAGCTTTAATTTGAAAAGAAGTGATATTTGTTTGTTAGTTATCTGTTCATTTCATTCCTAGGCTTCATAAATACGGAGTAGGCTAGTAAGATATTTTTAGTAATTTTTTACCAAAGTTCACATAGATAGATTATACTGACTTCATTCATTGAACATAAAGTATAGAGAAAGAAGGCGGACTGATTGCAACCCCTTAAAATGAGTTCAGAAGATGAACTACAAAAATTTGAAGCAAATCTTAAAAAGTATAATTGGGTTTTAATGTTAATTGCAGTGATTACAATACCATTTATTGTAAGTAATTTGTAAAAATGAAGAAAACGATCACAAGAAAAAAATATGTTTCATCGTTTTCATTTAGTCATCGTATTTTGCGGTGGCTTTTTTATTTATGTAATATAATTTCCAAATTATATTTTAAGGGAATTTAAATCATCATAGTAATTAGGTTTAAAAGTATATATGAGGTGACTGAATTCTATTCTCCTCCTACTTTAATTATATCATTTAAAAAAAGGTAATTATAGACTTTTTATTCGCATTTACTACTGCTAAAATCAATAGAACATTAATGGTAAGGAGAGATGTGGAATGAGTTCTTTGGTTCTTGAATTTCAAGAGATAGAAAAAACACAACTATTTCTGGTTGGTGGAAAAGGGTTAAATTTGGGAGAATTATCAAAAATTCAAGGAATACAAGTACCAAAAGGATTTTGTATTACAACTGAAGGGTTTCGAAAAGCCATTGAACAAAATGAAACTTTTAATAAGTTGTTGAATGAACTTACAACGTTAAATGTAGAAGATCGTGAACAGATTAGAGAGTTAAGTAGAAAGATAAGACAAATTATTATGGAAATAGAAATTCCTTCTGATGTTGTGAAAGCTGTTTCTCATTATCTCTCCAAGTATGGTGAAGACCATTCTTATGCAGTGCGTTCTAGTGCAACTGCCGAAGATTTACCGCATGCTTCTTTTGCTGGTCAACAAGATACTTATTTAAATATAATCGGCAAAGAAGCAATCTTACAACATATAAGTAAATGTTGGGCTTCTCTATTTACAGATCGAGCAGTGATCTACAGAATGCAAAATGGATTTGACCATAGGCAGGTATACTTATCCGTAATCGTTCAAAGAATGGTTTTCCCACAGGCATCAGGGATATTATTTACTGCTGATCCAGTTACTTCTAACCGAAAGATTCTATCAATCGATGCTAGTTTTGGACTTGGAGAAGCACTTGTCTCTGGTTTGGTATCGGCAGACTGTTATAAAGTACAGTCAGGGGAAATCATAGAGAAGACAATCGCAACCAAAAAGTTAGCTATTTACAGTCGAAATGAAGGTGGAACTGAATCACTAGAGATCCAACTTAATCAGCAAAAGACTCAAACACTTACTGAACAACAAATTTTACAATTAGAACGAATCGGAAGACAAATTGAAGAATACTTTGATTACCCACAAGATATCGAATGGTGTCTCGTTGATGAGACATTTTTTATTGTACAGAGTCGTCCAATCACAACTTTATTCCCGATTCCCGAAGCGAATGATCAAGAAAATCACGTCTATTTATCTGTCGGACATCAACAAATGATGACTGATCCAATGAAACCATTGGGCTTGTCTTTCTACATGTTAACGACTAGGGCACCTATGCGAACCGCTGGTGGTAGATTGTTTGTAGATATCATACAACATCTGTCTTCACCTGCCGGTAGTAAAATGCTAATAGACGCTGCTGGGAAATCCGATCCGTTAATAAAAGATGCACTGATGACCGTCGTAGAACGAAAAGATTTCATAAAACCATCACCGGAAAATAATAAAATACCGAGATCTATCCAAAACAACAACAAAGATGAATCGTCTTCAAGTTTTCAGCCTCAAATCGAAAACGATCCAACTATTGTTTCTGATTTGATAAATCGTAATCAAACATCTATTGAACAATTAAAACACAACATCCAAACGAAATCGGGATTAGAATTATTTGATTTTATTCTTGAAGATTTGCAAGAATTAAAGGAAATATTATTTGACCCGCGAAGTTCGAAGGTATTTTTGACGGCTATGGATGCTACTTCATGGATCAATGAAGAAATATATAAGTTGTTAGGGGAAAAAAACGTAGCAGATACGCTTTCTCAATCTGTACCTAACAATATCACTTCGGAAATGGGCTTAGAGCTAATGGATGTAGCAGATGTTATTCGCCCTTATCCAGAAGTAATAAATTATTTGCAACATGTAAAAGATGAAAACTTTTTAAATGAACTGATTCAGTTTGAAGGTGGCCAAAAAACGAAAGATGCTATTTCTGATTATCTCAGCAAATACGGAATGCGATGTACTGGAGAAATCGACATTACTAGAACACGTTGGAGTGAAAAACCAAGTACGCTTATTCCGATGATTTTAAGTAACATCCAAAAATTTGAATCTAATGCTAGTACACGGAAATTTGAGCAAGGGCGACAGAAATCAATAAAAAAAGAACAAGAGTTAGTAGAAAGATTGATGCAATTACCAGATGGTAAAGAAAAAGCTACTGAGATAAAAGAAGTAATTAGCCTAATCCAAAATTTCATCGGTTATCGTGAATATCCAAAATATGGGATGATTAATCGCTATTTTGTCTATAAGAAAGCATTACTAATAGAAGCAGAAAAACTCGTTCAAGCGAAATTAATTTCTGAAAAAGAAGATATATACTATCTCACTTTTGAAGAATTTCACGAAGTCGTACGAACTAACAAACTGGATTATCAAATCATTAGTAAACGAAAAGATGAGTACAAATTATATGAGAGACTAACACCACCTCGTGTTATTACGTCTGATGGTGAAATCATTGTCGGTAAATATAAACGTGAAAATATCCCTGCGGATGCGATTGTTGGTCTACCTGTTTCGTCTGGAGTGATAGAGGGAAGAGCACGTGTCATCTTAAACTTGGAAGACGCTGTACTGGAAGATGGCGATATATTAGTCACCCCTTTTACTGATCCTAGCTGGACACCTGTATTTGTATCGATTAAAGGTCTAGTTACTGAAGTTGGTGGTCTAATGACCCATGGTGCAGTAATCGCACGTGAATATGGCTTACCTGCAATCGTCGGTGTGGAGAATGCTACCAAAATCATAAAAGATGGGCAACGAATTCGTTTGCATGGTACAGAAGGGTATATTGAAATACTATAATTTGATATTCGTCGTAAATAATCATTAGCGGTACTATAAATTAGTCAAAAAAGCCGTCTTTCCAGATATGGAGAGCGGCTTTTTTGTCTAATTTACTCATCTTATAAACGAACATCGAACAGAATCGTTTTAATTATATTTTTAATTTTCAATAATTACTAGAAAACTAAGAATGAATTAGTAGCATTATACAAACAATAAAAGACTAATCTCAAAGGGGTAGTTAGATTGAAAAAATTTTGCTTACTAATTTTATTAATTTTTATTATTTTTACAAATACAGCTCAAGTATCCTTTGCTGATCGTCCGGAACTCGTATCTGCTACTCTTAAGGTTCAAGTAAGGCCATCATCTAAGCCAGCAGTTCCGGTAGGGGAAAATGGACTACCAATAAAAGGTGCACGAATTATTGTAATAAATTCTTCAGGAACTACGCTTGGAACTACGTTAACGAATTCAAAAGGTGAGGCCAAACTTCCTTTGATAGTCAATAGGGACGCAAGATTTCCTATGAAACAAATGGCTGTAGTTACGGTTATCACTCTAGCAAATGGATACAATGAACACATTGATTTTGACGTACCAATTAATGAATTCAACGATCATACTGGGAGACTATCTGTTTCGCTTTGGGCCATCGATCCCAAAAGACGGAATGAACCAACTTTTACAAATGGTACATTTCACAGATTCACTGTTTTTGAAATGTTGAACTTTTATGCGAAAAAAATAAGATTAACAAAACAAAAGGTTAGCCAAGAAATTAAGGAAGAAGCTCCATGGGGACCAACAATACGAAAAAACCTTCATTAGTGAAGGTTTTTTCGTATTGTTGAATGCAACTTCAAATGATGGTTATTTATCAGATTAGCGATTTAACTATTTTTACTTTACAAATGTAGTTGAAGCGAAAAAATAATGGAGGGGCTCACGAATACTAAGTCGTGAGCTGATTTTAATATGAAGATATTCAAATTTACTTTGGAAAAAGTTTTTCTATTTAGGCTCACTAATATTAATAGTTTTATTAACTGGTTGCAGTATCAAAAAACCAATACAAATTATTAAGCTAAAGACGTCTGGTACTTATGATATGCGTGTTATACGCGTATTTGGTGAAACCAATATGCCTAGTGGAAGTAAGTTTGATTTAGATATACGAGAAGAAAATAGTAATCAATCAATTTACAAAGTAGTTTTAAAAGTAAACAGTAAAGGTGAGTTTTATTGGGCTGACTTAAACCCGGATCCTTCAAAAGTGTAACACATTGATTTCGTTTTTGATCCGACTCATCAAACGAAGAAAGTACAAGAGATATACGGAAAGCATGGAGAATTTATAAAAAATGATAAATTTAATGGAGTATTAAAGAAGAAGGATAAAGTGGTTATTGAACGATCTACTACTCTTGAAAAATTAGGTAAAAATGGAGGTGTCACCTCAATCGGTGGTAATTTCTTCCTGACTAGTAATAATTTGCCGCAAAGTAAATAGAATTGGGATTTATTCACTTATAAAATTTATATCAATTAGACTATTAAGCAATTTAAAAATGAATCTGAAACTATATGGGAAAGAGGGCTATATTGCTCTCTTTTTTTATTTAGGCTCTGTTCATGTTAATTGTTGATAATTTACAAAACACATTTTTTAGAAAGATTTGCTACTGTATTCTGCTTCTGTTGCCTCTAGTATTGATTTTGCCAAGACATTGATTGGAGTGGAAGGTGGGAGACTCCTATGGGAGTAGCGGGAAGGGTGAGACCCCGCAGGCTTGCCGAGGAGGCTAAAGCCTCACGCCCCATGGAAAGCGATCATCCTGGAACGGAAATCATCAACATTCTTTTTTAACAGAGTGTTTATTAAAGGCAAATGGCATTCTAAATCTTATTTTTTATGACTATCTTATGAAATTATAAAAAACCATTTTCTACTTTATTATAGCGTATAGTAGATAGAGATATCCTTTTATGTAGAGAAATTAGAGAAGTTCCTCATGTTTAGAACAAATATTCTCAAATAGCACATTTTAACAAATGGATGGTTTATATAAATATATCCTTAAACTCATGATCAAACATTATATTTTCATTAAATAGCTGATTTGATACAAAATATTTACAATTTTGAAACATTTATTTGCTATGATTTTTTCGAAGACAATTTTGAAATCTAAATCTTATTGAAAATAGAGGTGAAATTTTGAAAAACAATTTTAAAAAATTATCGGTAATTGCCATTAGTAGTTTCATATTATTATCTGGTTGTATAGAGGTTAAAGCTAAAAAAAATGATAGTACAGCCATCAAAAGTAATCATAATACAGTTTCTAATCTAAAGAACAATCTAATAAACTCTGATCCAATTCTTGATGAACTAAATAAACTTACTCTTAAAGAAAAAATTGGCCAAATGATTATCGCTGGTTTTGATGGAACAACATCAAGCAATGCAAATACTCTTCTTAAAAATTATAAACTAGGTGGCGTAATTCTTTTTGGAACAAATATAAAAAGTCCAAGTCAATTAGTAAGCTTAACAAATGAAATAAAAACAGCCAATAAAAACAATAAGGTTCCTTTGTTTATCTCCGTTGATCAGGAAGGCGGTAGGGTAAATCGAATGCCCTCATCCGTTTTAAATACACCATCTGCTAGGTCAATTGGAAATAAAAATAATGTCCAATATGCATTTAATATAGGTAATGTGATTTCAAAGGAGCTATCATCCTTTGGATTCAATACTGATTTTTCACCAGTTTTAGATATTCAAAGTAATCCTAAAAATACCGTAATAGGAGATCGTTCTTTTGGTACAAATTCAAGTATTGTTTCAAAAATAGGTGAAGGAATGATGGAGGGAATTCGTAAAGGAAATACGATTCCTGTTATTAAACATTTTCCAGGGCACGGGGATACTTCCGTAGATTCACATTTAGAGCTTCCTGTCGTAAACAAAGATTTATCAAGTTTAAAAAAATTTGAATTAATTCCTTTCGATAATGCAATCAAAAATCATGCGGATATGGTGATGGTGGCACATATTTTAATGAAAAAATTAGACTCCAACTATCCAGCTTCAATGTCAAAAACTGTGATAACCGATCTTTTACGAAAACAATACGGGTATAATGGAGTAGTTATAACTGACGATATGTCAATGGGTGCTATTGCAAAACATTATAGCTTAAGTAATGCAGCTGTGAGGTCTATAAATGCGGGAAGTAATATTATTTTAATTGGACATGGAAACAACAATGTAAAGACTATTTTTAACAGTATCTATACGGCAGTTAATAATCGTCAAATTTCAGAAGACACTATTAATAAAAGTGTTTATAAAATTTTGTCGTTGAAACAAAAATATAGACTTAATAATAATAAGGTTCCAGCAGTCAATGTTACAAATTTAAATAAACAAATTATGCAAGCTATTTCTACTTCCAATCAAACTAGTAATATACAAAGCTCTCTTTTAAAAAATATTTCAACGAATGCTAAGGTAGGAAAAATAATAAATGCAGAATTTAATGTAATGAATTCGAGTATTGATTCAATAAGGGCAAAATGGGGAAAAGAAGACAGTAGTGTATACGTGGCATCTGCAAAAGGAACATTTAACACTTATACAAAGAAAAACGTAGTAGTTGGATATCAAAAAGGTCACCCAATATTTGAATTGCGCTCTTTTGATCCTCAGTTAAAAAATTTATCTATTTCTAATATAAAAAATTATTTTGGATCACCTAATTCAGATGTTACTACTTCAAATAACGAAAAAATAGTAACATATTTAATTGGATCATATAAGCTTAAATTTGTATTTCCTTTAAAGAATAAAAATTTAATTTTAGACCATTATTCAATTTATAATCCAAAAAATGCTAATAATAATATGAGTAATTAAACGTTAATTTAGTCAATGAAAAACAACTATAAAAAACCTGTTCACATAACTGAACAGGTTTTTTACTATTTTCCAGCGATAGTTATGTTTTAAAATTCAACCTATTCACTAAGTAAAATATCCAAATTATGCAAATGATAAAAATGGAAATTATACTCTAGAAGACGTAAGGAGATATTCATGCATAAGAGATTTATAATCATACTATTTACTATTTTATTCTTATTCTTACTTCCATCGATTAAATCACTTGCAATCGTAATAGTTGAGGTTAAACCCGGAGATAGTTTAAATAAAATTTCCGCACAGTACAAATTAAATGTTAAAACTTTTGCTCATTTAAATGGACTTGAAAAAAATGATAAACTAGTTATCGGTCAAGCTATGATCATACCAGGAACAACGTACTATGTGAGAGGATCTGAAACGTTATGGGATATTGCTTTTAGACATTCGATTAGTGTTGAGCTATTGAAATCCAAAAATAACCTAACAAATGACAAAATAATTGCTGGACAAAAATTGTTTATTCCGTCAATTTCAAAAAAGAAAATATGGACAGGTACTTATTTTATACCTAAAAATAAAAAAACGAATAATTGGATGCTGGACCATTATAAAAAAACGTTAACAAGTATTTTTATTTTTGAATATCATTCGACTAAACAAGGAAATTTGATAAAAGTAAAAGAAAATGGTTCCATTAAACAAGCTTGGAAAAAGGATATAACACCATATGCGACCTTTACTAATATTAGCGATAAAGGTTTTGATCCAAGTTCATTTCATGTTCTTATAAGTAATAAAACTTTACGTAAAAAACTAATTTCAACTATCTATAATTTATTAGATCGAAATGATCTTAAAGGAATCAATTTAGATTTAGAAATGGTTAACTCAAATGACCGTGAAAACCTTAATCAATTTCTCAAAGAATTATCTGTTAAGTTGCATCGTTCTAAAATGGAACTAATAATAGCAATGCCTCCTAAAGAAGCAGATAATATTCCAAGTTACTATAATGCTTACGATTATAAAACATTAGGAAAATATGTTGATAAGATGTTTATAATGGCATATAACTGGCATTGGTCGAGCAGTACTTCAGGTCCTATTGCCCCCATACAAAATGTGAGAAAATCTTTACAATACGCTGTAAGTGTTGTTCCAAACTCAAAATTATTACTTGGAATTCCTCAATATGCATATGATTGGCCAATAACAGGTATCCGAACAGGGATCGCCTACTCCACACAAAACGCGATAAATATGTATCAGAAATATGAAAGCCAAGTCTATTATGATCAAGAAGCATCGGCACCAGCGTTTCGATATCTAGATAAAAATGGAACACAGCATGAGGTATGGTTTGAAGACCCTAGAAGTTTACTTGCAAAATTTCATCTAGCAAAAGAATTTGGTTTAGCTGGATTAGGGTGCTGGCATATAGGGATAACAATGCCACAAACAGAAGAAATATTATTAGATGAATTTTGGATTCAATAAATTTTTTTTAGAGAAGAGCTTTTTAACTAAAGTTCTTTTTTCTATATTTAACTTTTTATTCATTATTTAACTAATAAAGTAAAAAGTGGTAATTAGATGATATTTTTCAGACACAAAAAGAATAGTGGCGATTTATTCATCGCCACCATTTCATCAATTATTTCACTTTAGGATTTTTAGGATTTTTATTTAGCGATTCAATGTTTTGATTTCTTTCTCCACCATCAGATAGTTCTTCTGAAAATTCATGGTCCGCTTTTTTACCCAACAGAAGCTCAGATGAACGGATCGTGCTAGATGGCAAATTATTATTCGCTGCGGCTTGTTCGTTCCATTTACTCATTAATCTCACCTCACTTTATTAGTATTTGAATATGTCGTTGTAATTATTTAAAAACATGTCTTAAGATTAGGGATAGTTTTTATAAATCGTGACTTAATATATCAATGTTTATTTTTAAATATCTTTCAATAAGGACCTTCCTGCTTTACCTGCTCTTAACACCTTCCACTCCAATCAATGTCTTTAAATTGTATAAAATCTTTCTAAAAAATGTGTTTTGTAAATATCAACAATTAACATTAACAGACCTATTTTTTAAGAATGAAAATGGCAGCTTGCTCTATTATGACGCTGCCTTTTTGCGATTCCTGTAAGTATGATACTTAGATAATTGGGGAATCTAACTAATATTTATAGGTTTGTAGAATTGAACGAAAGATAAATTCAAAAAAATTTATAAGTTGGAGTAATGGAGGCGATTTGAAAATCTAGTGTTGGATTAAGAATTGTAATTAAACTTCAAAATGGAAGGGTTACGAAATAAATGACTAATACAAAGATTAAAGAAGAACATGGAAAAAAAGATAAGATTGAAGAGAAGTCTGATTTTAAAAAATCAGTTGTCTATGACACACAGAATTTATCTCTTTGGTATGGTCAAGATAAAGCTTTAAAAGATATCAATTTAAGTATTTATGAAAATGAAGTCACCGCAATCATCGGACCAAGTGGCTGTGGTAAATCTACCTATTTAAAAACTTTAAATAGAATGGTTGAATTAGTTCCAACCGTTAGAACCGAGGGGAGTATATTCTATCGTGATCAAAATATTTTTGATAAAAATTATCCCGTTGAAGAGTTACGAACCCATGTTGGTATGGTGTTTCAAAAACCAAATGTGTTCCCAAAATCGATTTGGGAAAATGTAGCTTATGGTCCAAAAATTCAAGGTATTAAAGATAAAAAAGAGTTAAATCAAATCGTTGAAAAAAGTTTAAAAGGTGCTGCAATTTGGGAAGAAGTGAAGGATCGTATCCATGAAAATGCTTTTGGTCTTTCTGGGGGGCAGCAACAACGATTATGTATAGCACGATGTTTAGCAATTGAACCAGACGTTATTTTAATGGATGAGCCCACATCTGCATTAGATCCTATTTCTACATTAAAAGTAGAAGAGCTTATTCATGAGTTAAAAAAAGAATTTAGTATTATTATCGTTACTCACAATATGCAACAGGCTGCACGGGTATCTGATCGAACTGCGTTTTTTTTAAGTGGTGAAGTAGTGGAATACTCTAATACAAATAAATTATTTTCTACACCAAAAGATAAACGGACTGAAGATTATATCACTGGACGTTTCGGTTAATGGAAGGATTATGGGGTGAACAAAGATGAGACATAAATTTGAAGAAGATTTAAAAACCTTACAAGAATTAATCATCGAATTAGCTGAGAAAACGAAAAAGGCTGTTATTAAAAGTATGGATGCATTTCGAACAGAAAATATTGAAAAAGCATTAGAAGTAATCGATGAAGATGATCGTATCAATAAATTAGAAGAAGAGATAAATGAATTAATCGTTGTCATCATTACTAGACAGCAACCTGTAGCTGTAGACTTAAGAAGGAATTTGACAGCTATTAAGATTTCACATGACCTTGAACGAGTTGGAGATTACGCTGTAAATATCGCGAAGTCGACAATTAGGATACGTGATCGACAAGAAAATTTACCATTGCAAAATATCGAAAAAATGCATGAGCTAGGCATTGATATGTTATCTAGAGCAGTAGATGCATATCGAACAGAGGATTTATATGCGGCTAGAGAAATTGGTGAAATCGATGATCAAGTAGATGATTTATATGGAGAGACAGTTCAATTTTTAATGAAAAGTATCGCCGATTCACCTAATCATGTTACAAATTTAATGCAAATGGCATTTATATGCAGATTTCTTGAAAGAATTGCAGATTACGCAACAAATATAGCTGAGAATATCTATTATCTAGTAAAAGGTAAACATTATTTCTTAAATCAATAAAAATAAAACTAAATTTAAAATCTATTTCGTGCATTAGTTAATTCCAAATTATTGAATTGGAATAGTGAATCTAGATTGCATAGTAGTTTTTTTTTAACACAAACTATTTAGGTAAATTTAAAGTTCAATAATTTGTAGATTAACTAATTTTAATTTGGAGGTATTTTATGAATCGAAGTATTAAACTGATATTTGCATTTTTATTAGTAGCAGTCGTGTTAGTAGGTTGTAATACTCAAAAAAATACAAATAAAAAGAACCAAACTGGTGGCGGAAAATTAAGTGGTACCATTACAGCAGCTGGTTCAACTGCATTACAGCCTTTAGCTGATGAAGCAGCTACAGAATTCATGAGTAATAACCCAAGTGTTTCGATTACGATTCAAGGTGGAGGAAGCGGAACTGGTGTAAACCAAGTAACATCAGGAGCAGTTCAAATTGGGAATTCTGATGTACCAGCTGCTGAAAAACTTAGTGATCCAGCTCTTGCAAAGGATTTAGTTGAAACAAAAGTAGCAGGCATTGGTTATTCGATTGTTGTTAATAAAGATGTGACTGTTACTTCATTAACGTTAAAACAGATCCAAGATATCTTCTCAGGGACAATTACTAATTGGAAAGATGTTGGAGGTAAGGACGAGAAAATAAATGTGATTAATCGTCCAGCTGCTTCTGGGACAAGAGCAGCATTCGAAAAAACGGTGATGAGTGGTGTGAAAATAAACGATTCAGTTGGTACAGTTCAAGATTCAAATGGAGCTGTTGAGCAAGCAATTAATGGTACTCCAGGGACGATTTCTTATTTAGCAAATTCATATCTTGTTGGAGATAAAAAGAATGCTTTAACAATGGTTCAAATAAATGGAAATGATTCTTCAATTGATAATATAACAAATGGAAAATATCCATTTTACTCATATGAGTACATGATTACAAAAGGTGATTTAAAAGACCCTGTAAAAAGTTATATAGATTTTGTTAAAGGCGATGATTTTTCAGCGAAAGTAGAAGAAATGGGCTATATTCCGATGTCCAAAATGGGTAATTTAAAATAATGTTCTAATTCTAAAGGGTGTTCTATATCAAATAAATTTGATTAGGCACCCTTTATTCGCACTAAATTTTTATTAGGAGTTATTTATGAAAATAAGAAAAAAAAATTACTTTGCAAGTGAATACTTAGGAAGAACATTAGTAACATTCTGCGGTATTTTAATGGTGCTTACAACAATTTTAATTATTATTTTTATTGTTAGTAAAGGAATTCAATCATTTACTCAGAGTAATATTTCATTATTTGAAATGCTATTTTCTCCTGAATGGAGCCCTAATGACGCACAAAATCCGAAGTATGGAGCACTAAAATTTATTACTGGTTCAATCTTGGTATCAATTGGGGCAGTCATTATTGCAGCACCAATTGCAATCGCCTTAGCTATTTTTATGAATTATATTTCACCTATCTTTGGAGATAAAATATTAAAACCTGTTTTAGAAATACTTGTAGGTATTCCTTCAGTTGTTTATGGATTTCTAGGTGTAACAATATTAGTGCCGATTATTCGTAATCATATAGGTGGAGTTGGTTTTAGCTTAATCGCAGGAATAATTGTATTGAGTATCATGATTCTTCCAACAATTGCAAGTATCGCATCAGATGCAATTAGAGCAGTACCTAAAGATTATTTAGAGGCTTCTTATGGATTAGGATCTACTCGATGGCAAGCAATTAGTAAAGCAATTGTTCCTGCTGCGACCACTAATGTTTTGACTGGTGTAGTACTTGGTTTAGCTAGAGCTTTTGGCGAAGCTTTAGCAGTTCAAATGGTTATTGGGAATACTCTTCAATTTCCTAAAAGTATTTTTGATCCCACTGTCACACTGACTGGTATTTTAACAATGGATATGGCTAATACGATGAATGGAACCTCTTGGAACAATGCATTATGGTCTTTAGCAATGATTTTACTACTCATTTCATTTTTCTTTATTTTAATTATCCGTTTAATAAGTAAAAGATAAGGGGGACATTTATAATGAATGCTCGAAGTATTGATAAATTATGGACAATCATTCTCTATGTCGTTTCATTATTAATTGTTTTACTACTTATTTATCTACTATGGGAAATTATTTCAAAAGGTTGGGGATTTTGGGATCCAAACTTTTTATTTGGATTACCTAGTAATACTCAAGCTGGAGGAGGAATTGGACCCCAATTATTTAATTCATTTTATATTTTAGTATTAACATTGGCTATTTCTATTCCTTTAGGATTAGGATCAGGAATATATTTGGCAGAATATGCAAAGCCAGGGAAATTTCTAAGTTTTGTACGACTGTGTATAGAAACTTTAGCATCATTACCATCAATTGTAGTTGGATTATTCGGGTTACTTGTATTTGTGACAATGACTGGTTGGGGCTATTCTTTAATTGGAGGTTCTCTCGCGATTACAATTCTAAATCTACCTAGTCTTACCCGTGTATCTGAAACAGCACTTCTAGATGTTCCGAAAAATATTAAAGAAGGTAGTTTTGGATTAGGAGCTACAAAATGGCAAACGATTGTTAAAATTAGTATTCCTACTGCAATTCCACAACTTATCACAGGGATTATTCTCTCAGCTGGCAGAATCTTTGGCGAAGCTGCTGCTCTAATCTATACAGCGGGATTAACAACACCAATTTTAAATTCTGTTGCTCCAATTAACAGCCAAATGAATCCGTATAATATTTTTCGGCCTGCAGAAACATTAGCAGTTCATATATGGAAACTAAATTCGGAAGGAATTGTCCCAGATGCTAAAGAAATTGCTGCAAAGTCGGCTGCGGTATTGATCGTTATGGTCCTATTATTTAACCTTTTAGCTCGGTTAATCGCTAATTTTATTCATAAAAGATATACAGGTACTAAAAGAAAAGTAAAAGTAAAAGAAATTATTTAATTTGATTCAATTGTCACTTCATTCAACATTCTTTCATATGGATCAGATTGACTTACGCAACCATATAGAAACTTTACAGATAGATTTAGTTAAAAAAAATAGCATCCAATGGTTGCTATTTTTTATTAAAGTATTTAGCAATTTAATTTAATAAGAAGAAAAAAATAAGCACATGCTTACTGTTTTTTTAAATTGGCTCTGTTATTGTAAATATCCGAAATCATTAACATTCTTTTTTAACAGACCTAAAATTAAAAAAGTTAAATTAACCATACTAATTATAAGAAAAACTATTAGAGGTGCTTATTTTGTTTCGAATAATATATCAAGTTATTTTAATTGGTTTGTGTTCCATGCTTTTTGGATTTGGCTATAACACTTTTCTTATCCCTCATAAATTGGCATCCGGTGGAGTTACCGGAATTGCAGTTTTGATTCATCATTATATACAAGTAAATACAGGTGTGATTGTTTTCATTATCAATATTCCTTTATTCATTTTAGGTATTAAAAATCTAGGAAAAAGATTTATCCTGTTCACCATTTATTCAGTTGCTGTTTTATCTTTTAGTTTAAAAATAATTCCCATCCATGCAATAACGAATGATATTCTTCTTTCTGCTATAATTGGTGGCGCTCTTTACGGAATATCTGTCGGACTCATTATAAGGATTGGCGGCTCAACAGGGGGAACAGATATCGTTAGCTTAACTCTTTCTAAAAAAAAGAATATGCAGGTGGGATTTTTGAGTGCATGCATGAACCTATTGGTAGTCTGTGCTTCTGGGTTACTATTTGGATGGAATATCACTTTATATACCATTATCACTATCTATGTAGCTGGTCGTGCAGTCGATATGGTATATACAACACAAAACAAATTAACCTTAAGAATCGTCACTGAGAAGGGGGACGAATTAATAGATGCGCTTATTCATTTACATCTAAGAGGGATTACAGTACATAATGCTGAAGGGGCCTATTCACATAAGCCAAAAAAAGTCCTAACAACTGTCATTACAAGATTCGAATTGAATGAAACAAAACATGCCATCAGAATGATTGATCGGAATGCTTTTGTAAACATATCACAAACCCTTGAAGTAATGGGACGGTTCAGGAAAACATAAGTGATTGTTAACAGTAAAGTTTAGTATAAATCATAGGTTCGACATGATTGTCGGCCATTTTTTTGTAATCCACAATTATAAAAATATGTAAATTAGTCATGCTATTCGAATGAACATTACGATCCATTCTATAATGACCTTTGAAATGATACAAATTAGTTAGTTTATACAAAAATTACCATTATTCTTAGTACAAATTAACCATCAATAATCCTCTAAACTATCCGAAAAATAAACTAGTTAGGATTAAATATAGAGAGAGTAAGGGGATATGAATGGGAAATCAACAAGAATATCAAAAGTCAAGAAAACGGTTTAATAGTGTTAAAACGAAATTGATTGCGACAATGACTGTATTGGCGATCGTTCCAATGGCAAGCTTAGGAGTTGTTACAAATCAATACACCCAAAAAGCAATGAAGAAAGATATAGCTGCAAACACTTTGCAAGTTACTGAAGAAGTTAGTCATGGGATTGATAATTTCTTTCTTGGGGTAGAATCTCAAATTAACCTATTAGCGGACAATATAAATTTTACAGAATTTAAGGAAAATCCTAACAACGCGGAATATGGGTCTTATCTTCTTGAAGGAACTTTAAAATCAAGGCAAAATTATCAATCTGTCTACTTTGCTTCAGCTCAAAAAGATTTTCTTTTATCACCTAAACAAGAATTACCTGCTGGTTATGATCCAACAGTAAGACCTTGGTTTACAGATGCTGTATCTGCTAACGGAAAGGTTACAATTTCCGAACCGTATCAAGATGCAACTACAAAGAAGATGGTTATAACTGCATCAAAGGCAGTTATTCATAATGGTGTCATTACTGGTGTTATTGGGATTGATTTAGATATTTCTAAGTTAACTGAAGATATAAATAAGATTGTTATCGGTAAAAAGGGCTATGCGTTTATATTAGCTAGAGATGGTACTGCACTTACATATAACGATCCTAAAGTTATCGGAACAAAGGAGCAAACTAAACTCAAACTTTGGCAAGACATGAAAAATAAAACGAAAGGACATAGTGAATATACATATAAAGGCGAAGGGAAGTTTTCTACATTCTTAACAAATAAACGTACTGGATGGAAAATTGTCTCGACTTTAAAAGAACAAGAGATTAAAGATAGTACAAAGCCTATTACCTATATTTCTAGTATTCTAATGATTATTTTTGCTTTACTTTCAATTGGCGTTGCTTATTTATTTGGAAGAAGTATAGCAAATAAGGTAAATCAAATTCAAAAAGCATTTAAAAAAGCTTCAGAAGGTGATTTAACAACTCGTGTTCATGTGAAAACAAATGATGAATTCAAAGATTTAGAATCAGATTTCAATCACATGATGGAACAACTTTCAACTTCATTAGGTGAAGTTGAAAAATCTTCTATGACTGTATTAAAAACATCTAGTTCACTTGCAGCGATGACTTCTGAAACGACAACAGCAGTTTATGAGGTTACCCAAGCAATCAGTGAAATCGCTAATGGTGCAACACAACAAGCAGATTATGCACAAACTTCTCAAGCTGAAACAAGCCAATTATCAGAACGATTAGATGGTATTTCTAATTCAGTAAATGAAATGTTTGAAATGTCTAAGCAATCAACGGAATTAAGTCATAAAGGTTTAGAACAAGTACAATTATTGACTGAAAAATCGTCTGAGACAAAAGTTTCAACAAGTAAAGTTGACAGCATCGTTAAAGAAGTTGAAAGTCGTATGGAAGATATTAATACGATTCTTGAGACAATTTCCGGTATTACGGATCAAACAAATTTACTATCTCTTAACGCTTCAATTGAATCTGCTAGAGCTGGTGAGCATGGAAGAGGATTTGCAGTTGTTGCAAATGAAGTACGTAAGTTAGCTGAGCAATCAAAAGCATCTGCTATAGAGATAAAACAACTAATTGATAATATCAAATCAGTTGTAAAACAAGCAGTAATCGCAATGGAACAAACTCACCATGTTGTAGGTGAACAAGAGGTAGTTGTAAATGAAACGAAAGTAATCTTTAACGAAATTATTGAGTCAATTAAAGAAATGGTAATGAAGTCAGATCAAGTGAAGGATTCCGTTTTAGAGAGTCAACAAAACAAAGAAATGGTAATGAATGCAATCGAAAGTATTACCGACGTTTCTCAAGAAGCTGCCGCTGGTTCTGAACAAGTTTCTGCAAGTGCTGAAGAAATATCAGCTACAATGGAAGAATTTAGTCGTCACGCTAGTGGATTACAAACACTTTCTGAACAACTAGAAAATGAGATTAAGAAATTTAAATTGAATTAATGCTTTAATGTATACGATATAAAAGTAAAAGACCTAATTAATAAAATAGTTAGGTCTTTTTTTTTTTGAAAAAAACAAGGCTCAATCTTTTATATTTTATTTAAAAATGGAAAAGTCAGAAATAATCATGATTTTTTAAAATTTACTAGTCATTTAATTCATGAAATAAAAGTGAGTGGTATTCGTGAAAGGTTTGAAGATATAAAGGTAAAAAAGAAACCCTAAAAACATTGATATGGATAATCATGTTAATTTCATAAACTATTTTAGTTTCAAAAATGAAATTTAAAAATTTAATATTGATACAAATTTTTTACTTGATTATTTTATTGTAATAATAAGTATTAACATTAAAGATTATTGTAAGTAGAAAAGGGAAAGTATTAAAATGGATTTTTTTAATTAAACTCGAATTACAAAATTCGATCATGAGTCTGGAATAAAATTTACTAAAAAAAAGAGATATTTACTTGTCATTTAGTTGATAAAATGGATTGGAGTGAAACAAGTGAAAGATAAAAAGTATTTAATCGTTATGTTGCCGACAGCTATTATTGTTTTCAGTTTACTTTTTATATTAGACAATGAGTATAGACGTTTTTTGTATTTACCTATAATCCTTGCTTGGATTGTTTACTATGTTTGGAGATATAAAGATAAAAAAAGAAAACCTAGCTAATAATAAATTGTACCCGAATAATAGACACTGAAAAAAGCATCTATTATTCGGGTATTTTTATGACCTAGACATTCAAATACCTTATAAAATTATAAAAATTCTTAAAAAATAGTATTGAAAGTAAGATACGACAAACCAGGTCAGCGTTTGGAACGTTGAATAAATACATCTAATTTCTATGGGAGAAGATGGCCTCTTTTTGTTAATTCCCTTATTTTATCAACATATAAAATATTGAATTTCAAACAAACTGAAAACAACTCAGTATTGAATCCATTTGAAGAAGAAATAATAATTCAAGTTTTTTTATTTACAGATCAAAAAGAGCTTTCGAAATGAATCAATATTCATTTTCCTTATTGACAGTTATTTTCGCGTGCTATAGTATAAAAAATAAATTTCAAATATTAAGTATTTTTAGATATTATCTGCTAGTCTATTAAAAAGAGTGATAATAAGAGAGAAAGTTTTTTAAGTAGTTTTCATCTAAAGGCTTGAGCTATACATATTTCCTGTTTATTAAAAATATAGAGAATGTTAGTTTAGGAGGAGTAAAAATGAAAGCGATTACTGAAGGGGCATTATTATGGGAGCCGACTTTACAGCAAATTGAAAGCGCAGGTGTTAGTCAGTTTATTAAATGGCTAGAAAAAGAAAAAAATCTAGTCTTGACCACGCAGAATGAATTATGGAAGTGGTCTGTTGAAGAACTTGAATCCTTCTGGGAAAGTGTTTGGAATTATTGTAATGTGATTTCTCATGCACCATATGAGCAAGTTCTTGAATCAAGAAAGATGCCTGGTGCTAAATGGTTCACTGGATCCAAAATTAATTATGCTGAACATGTATTTCGAAATTTTAATAGCAATAAGTCTGCGTTAATTTTTCAATCAGAAATTACTCCGAAAACAGAAATTAGTTGGGATGAACTAAAGGAAAAAACTGGCTATGTTGCAAATTCATTAAAAAAATTAGGTGTAAAACCTGGTGATCGTGTAGTTGCTTGTATGCCTAATATCCCTGAAACAATCATTGCCTTTTTAGCTTGTGCAAGTATAGGTGCGATTTGGTCAAGCTGTTCTCCTGATTTTGGAACAAGTAGTGTAATTGATCGATTTAAGCAAATTGAACCGACGATTTTATTTGCTATTGATGGATATTCGTATAACGGAAAAGTTCAAAATAAATTAACAAGTGTAGATGAACTGAAATCTGAACTCCCTACATTAAAGAAAACAATTTTGGTACCTTATATTAGCGATGATTGTGAATTCGAATTAGATGATCAAACAATGCTTTGGAGCGGATTATTTGAGGGAAGTAGTGAGTTAACCTTTGAATGTGTTTCATTTGATCATCCACTTTGGATATTGTTCTCTTCTGGGACAACGGGATTACCAAAGCCAATTGTTCAAAGTCAAGGTGGGATTTTAATTGAACAACTTAAGACCTTAGTAATTGAACAAGGAATTAATCAAGATGATGTCATATTTTGGTTTACTACTACAGGCTGGATGATGTGGAATCAGTTAGTCGGTGGTCTTTTATCTGGAAGTACAATCTTACTTTATGATGGTAGTCCATCATTTCCTAGCTTACATGTATTATGGGATCTCGCCGAGGCTGTAGGTGTGACATTCTTTGGTACAAGTGCAGGTTTCTTGAGTGCATGTGAGAAATATGGGATAAAACCAAAGGATAAAAATAATTTTTTGAAATTAAAAGCGATCTGTTCTACTGGTTCACCGCTTTCTGTAGAAGGTTTTTCGTGGGTGTATGAAAATATAAGAGATGATATATGGCTTGTTTCAACAAGTGGAGGTACAGATGTTTGTACAGCATTCGTTGGTGGTTCACCGATCTTACCTGTATATGCTGGGGAGATTCAAGCACGTTCTTTAGGTGCGTATGTTCAATCTTTTGATGACGAAGGAAAACCTGTAACTGATGAAGTAGGTGAACTAGTCATAACTGCTCCTATGCCATCAATGCCGCTTTATTTCTGGGGAGATACGAATAATGAAAGGTATCTAGAAAGTTATTTTGAAGTATATCCAGGCATTTGGAGACATGGAGATTGGATTAAAATTGATAAAAAAGGAAGTTGTATTATATTTGGACGATCAGACTCGACAATCAATCGATTTGGAGTTCGCCTAGGGACCAGTGAAATCTATCGTGTTGTTGAATCACTGGATGAAATAATGGAAAGCTTAGTAATTGATTTAGAGCTTCTTGGACGAAAATCATTTATGCCAATCTTTGTCGTGTTAAAAGAAGGATTTAGTTTGACGAATGAATTAAAAGAAAAAATAAAAACTGAAATTAAACAAAAAGTATCTCCAAGATTTGTACCAAACGAAATTTACGAAGTAGAGCAAATTCCGAAAACATTGAGCGGAAAGAAATTAGAAGTACCAATTCGAAAAATACTACTAGGCTTTTCACCTGAAAAAGTAGTTAATCAAGGATCAATGGCTAATCCTGAATCATTGACGTTTTTTATTGAGTTAGCACAAATGATTAATGAGTTAGAATAATTGTTTGCCAACTGTCTATACCTCTAATTAACTTATAAGTAATAAAACTAAAGAACCATCTCTTTACTAAGATGGTTCTTTTCAGAGTGTTGAAATATATATCGGTCAATATGAAAAAAGCTCATTAAGAGAACATTAGAAAAATGAATTATATTCTTAAAGATGAAGCTTTTTTTGAATTTGTTGTTCAAACTGATTCATAATTTGTTTTAAGTAAAAGATGGTTAGATCCTTTAAAATGAATATTTTTTTGAAGGATAAGTTTATTGGAACGAAAGGATGCTCGACTCCTATGGGAGATGCGGAAAGGCTGAGACCCCGCAGGCTTGCCGAGGAGGCTCAGGTTTCGCCCCATGGAAAGCGAGAATCCTGTAGTGGAAATGAACAACACTCAACTTCCTTTACAAAAATTTGGTCATTAGTTGACAAGATTATTTTTTAACAACGTGAAAAGAACCATCTTTGGTAGAGATGGTTCTTTTTATTACAGTTTTGCGAAAAGCATGATCGGTTATTTTGCAGGGTATTGTTAATTATTGTCGAAAGTAATTAGGATAGTAATATATTACTAGTTGAAAAGAATGCATAAAACATTTATTTGATATTGTTATGGAGGAAAGAACATTGAAAGATGAAAAAATTGTGATAGGTGCTAATACAAACTATCCACTTAAAGGGGTATTGAGCCTTCCAAGTTTAACTGGCGAATTAGTTCCTGCTGTAGTAATAGTTCATGGGTCTGGTCCAAGTAATATGGATGGAAAAGTTTTTAATAATCACCCATACAAAGACATTTCTAATGGATTGTCAGACAAAGGAATTGCCGTTCTACGATATGATAAGAGAACGTTAGTATATGGTAAAGAAATGAAAAAGGACGCAGGTATATCTGTAAAAGAAGAAACCATTGAAGATGCAATTCTTGCTGCAAATTTCTTACGAAACGATTTGCGTATCGATCCAAACAAAATATTTATTATCGGTCATAGTTTAGGAGGTATGTTAGCTCCAAGAATTGATGCTGAAGGGGGAAATTTTGCAGGATTAGTAATAATGGCTGGATCACCTCGTAAATTAGAAGAAATAATAATGGATCAAAATGAAATGATATTAAACTCATTAAACAAGTTTTTAAGATGGATTGCTAAAAAACAAATAGCAGCCTTATCATCAAAATTTGAAAACATCTATAACTTAAGTGATGAAGAGGCAAAATTAAAATCAGTTTTAGGGAGAAACATAAAAGCTTATTACTTTAAAGAAATGGGTGAACATCCAGCAACAAATTATCTTAATTCATTCGAAAAACCAATCTTATTCCTACAAGGTGAAAAAGATTTCCAAGCAACAGTAGAAAAAGATTTTAATGAATACAAAAAAATAATGGATGATAAGCCTAATTCAACTTTTAAACTTTATTCTAACTTGAATCATATGTTTATGCCTTCTATTTATGGAGAACTATTAAAAGCAAAAAAAGTGTATAAGGTTGCTCAACATGTAGATAAAGAAGTTATAAATGATATTGCCGATTGGATTTTATCATTATAAAACGAATGTTGGAAAGAATAGAAAAAAATACTTTATAAAGATTTTAGCGAGGATCGAAACTAAATGAAAAATTATGATTATCACCATTTAAATCATGTTAAGGAACAACTTAAATCAAAGAAAACACTATGGACTACTTTTTTTCTAACCATATTTTTTACAGTTGTTGAAATTGTTGGGGGA
This sequence comes from Gottfriedia luciferensis, assembly GCF_002156865.1. Lineage (GTDB taxonomy): Bacteria > Bacillota > Bacilli > Bacillales > Bacillaceae_G > Gottfriedia > Gottfriedia luciferensis. The sequence goes on from NZ_NCTA01000006.1 coordinate 108,485, forward strand.
ATCAAGTCGCATTCTTTGGCTCTTTTATCAGATTCTGCTCATATGTTATCTGACGTAATCGCCTTAGGGTTAAGTATTACTGCTATCTATTTAGCAACGAAAAACCCAAATAAGAAATATACATATGGTTATCTAAGATTTGAAATAATAGCGTCCTTTCTAAATGGACTTGCCTTAATCATTATTGCGATTGGAATTTGTATTGAAGGAATCAAACGAATAATCAATCCAACTGACATTGATTTACATATCATGTTAATTGTTTCATCAATAGGGTTACTTATAAATATTATACTTACTTATATCCTAATTCGGAGTATGAGAGTAGAAAACAATTTGAATGTTAAAAGTGCACTTTGGCATTTTATTGGTGATTTATTAAACTCAATCGGTGTTATCATATCTGGAGTAATCATTTATTATACAAACTTTACAATTATTGATCCGATTATCAGTATGGTCATTAGTGTTGTTATCTTTATTGGTGGTTTAAAAATTACACGTGAATCCTATCAAATTTTAATGGAATCTGTTCCAAATCAATTTGATCTTGATTTAATTCGACAAGATATAAAACTGATTGAAGGTGTCGAAGATGTTCACGAAATGCATCTATGGAGTATTACAACAGAACATTATTGTATAACAGCTCATATATTTTTAAGTAAAGATTGCCAATCCTTTCTAACTGTTGCATCGATTAACCAGTTATTGAAAGAGAAATATGGCCTTTTACACGCAACAATACAGGTTGAACACCCATCGATTAATGAGCATGGGGAATATGGAAAGGAATTTTTGGAACATCAATAAAATCTTTATTCGTCGAAGGAATCTTTTCGCAAAATTAAATAATGACTTTATCTTAAATGAGCCTTAATTGGCTCTTTTTGTTTGAATTTGAATCATTTTACTACTTTAAAAGTATTTAAATTGGAAGTATTTGTCATAAAAGTATTTTTAATTATCGAAATCTTTTTAAAATTATACTATACTTTTGATAACGATTCCTATAGTTAGCATGATCAGTTTTTGAGAATGAAACGATTAAAATATTAAGTTAAGTCATTATTTTGCTTTTAAACATCTAATGATTATTTTAATAAACTAATAGAGTTTAAGGAGATTAAAAAAATGAGAAACGAAAAAATGCATCCTGATATCGAAAATATCATTAAAAATATCGAAAATGTAATGATTGGAAAGAGAAACGTAGTCGAACTAAGTTTAGTAGCCCTTCTTACAGGGGGACATGTTTTATTGGAAGATGTTCCGGGTGTAGGGAAGACAATGATGGTAAAATCACTTGCCAAATCTGTTAATGCAACTTTTCGTAGAATTCAATTCACCCCAGACTTGTTGCCTTCAGATGTAACAGGAGTATCTATTTATAATCAAAAAGAGATGGAGTTTCAGTTCCATCCAGGACCTTTAATGGGAAATATTATCCTAGCTGATGAAATTAACCGAACATCTCCAAAAACACAGTCTGCACTATTAGAAGGTTTGGAGGAAGCAAGTATAACGATTGATGGGAAAACCTATGAACTACCAAAACCATTTTTTGTAATGGCGACACAAAATCCAATTGAATATGAAGGAACATATCCACTTCCTGAAGCACAGCTAGATCGATTTTTGTTAAAGATTTCAATGGGTTATCCGACTATCGATGAAGAATTAGAAATATTAAATAGGTTCCAAAAGATCCCTCCAATTGATCAGTTAAAACCTGTTATTGATATTGACGGTTTATTATTTCTTCAAAGTGAAATGAAGAATGTCTTTATCGATGAATCGATTAAACATTATATCGTTAGTATCGTAAATCGTACGAGACAAGACGAGAATGTCTATTTGGGTGCAAGCCCAAGAGGTTCACTCGCACTAATGAAAGCGGGACAAGCATATGCATTCATATACGGACGTGATTATGTTTTACCGGATGATATTCAATATTTAGCACCATTTGTACTGTCCCACCGAATTATCTTAAATTCAGAATCAAAATTTGAAGGAATTACCGCTGAAAGAATTATTAAAAATATTGTTAAAACTATTTCAGTACCTGTTCAAAGGAAAGTGAAATTATAATGAAAAGGCAATTACGTATCCTCAATAAAGCCAGGAAATACCTATTGTTATGTCTAATACCAATACTATTTTTTTATGCCTTGTTTCAAGGAGGATTTGTTAGTTGGTTTTTATTCTATAGTTGTTTACCGATCATCTTATACTGTGCGGCATTATCATTTTATCCTTTGGAAAATCTTAAAGTGACTAGAGAGCTTCCTAAAAACGTTTTCAAGGTCGGTGATCCGATAAAAGTTATTATAACCGTAAAAAAGTCATTTTTTTTACCAGTATTTTATTTTTTAATTGAAGAAAATTTCTCAAATAATTTACATAGTACTGACAAGCAAACATTTACAAAGGAGCTTATATTAGCTGGCTTTAAAAAGGAATGTTCCTTTGACTATGTCATTCCAAAATTACCACGAGGGGAGTACTTTATTAATCCCTTAACAATAAAGATTGGTGATCCACTGGGTATTTTTGAATCGAAAAGAAAGTTCAACATGACGAATAGGTTTGTAGTATTTCCTCAGTATTCGGAACTTTCTTATCGTGTACTTGAGCATCAGAATAATCACGGATCGACAGTTTCAAGTCATCACTTTCATCGAGATAGATCAATGGCTGTTGGTATAAGAGAATATCGCTCTGGAGATCGGTTTTCCTGGATTAATTGGAAAGCTTCAGCAAAACGAAATGAGATGATGACAAAAGAATTTGAAGTAATCCAATCAAATGACCAATTTGTCATAATGAATTGTGCTCAAAATGATTTGTTTGAATCAATTGTCTCGTTTACAGCATCTTTTCTGCATACTGTACTGAAAAGTGGTATTCAAGTTGGCTTTTTAACAAATAACAAAAACCGAGATTCTTTTCCTATTAGAGGGGGAGAGGGGCATTTTCAAGAGCTTTTATACCATCTTGCGAAAATAGAAGCAAATCATACTTCACCAATTGAACTGGTTTTAGAAAATGAACTTCGATTGATTCAACAAAATGTATCTTATAACTTAATCACCACCGATTTATCAAAAAATTTGCTCGAAAAAGCTAGTTTGATGAAAAATAGAGAAGGCTCTTTTACAATATTTGTTATTAAGGCAAAGTCTATGGTCGTATCAGAAAGTGAAAAATCACTCATTTCAACCGCCAATGCACGCGGAGTGAAAACAATCATTGTACGTGAAGGTAATTTTAATGCAGCCTTTACAGGGGGAAATCTACGATGAAAAAAAGTAATTTCACCTTATTTTTGTTATATACATATAGCTGTATATTGTTATTGGAATGGGTAAGACCCATTGGTCATTTGAACACTATCGATCATATGAAAGTTTTCATGTTTTACATGTTAATTGTTTTTACACTAGCTTTTTTTAAAGCAAAAAGAGTCCTACAATGGCTTATTAACATATTTTTAGTTTTAGTCTTCATAAATCGCTTCTACTATGAATTAGGTTTCTTTCATATTAAATGGCTATTCATTTTTATTAAGCATATAGTTGAAAACATGATTTGGCTTTTAACTGGACATTTAAATGAATTAACGAATGATTTCAAGACATTTTTATTCTTACTTTCACTTTCTGTATTCGTTTATTTGATTAATTACTTTTTAAACCGTAATTGGTTATTTTTCTTATTACTTTTGACTGTTCTATTTCTTTCTCTATTAGATTCGTTTACCGACTACAGTGCCAAATATGCTATTGTTCGAACCGTTATTTTTTCTTTTATTGCCATGAGTTTATTAACTTTTGACAATCTACTAGAAAAGGGAAGAGTAAATTATTATTCAGAATATGTAAAAAAGTGGATGATTCCGCTCGTTAGTATGATTATTCTATTTGTTCTAATTGGATCTTTTGCCCCTAAACCTTCACCAATCTGGACTTTCGAGAATTGGCCATTCCAAGGATCAAAACATGTTAACAATAGTGGTTCCGGTGGAGGAACAAAAACTGTCGGGTTCGACACAGATGATTCAAGATTAGGTGGTCCGATAAAAAATAATGATGACCCTGTTTTTCAATATGAAGCAAATCAAAGTACATATTGGATAATGGAAACGAAAGACACCTATACAGGTCATGGTTGGGTAGCTTCTGGTTCGACACAGCTTCCTTTGAAAAAAGAAGATTTTGTCATGTTAAATACTTATCCAGATGCGATAGAAACGAAAATTGAAACAGCAAGAATTAAAATTGATGATAACTACCAATATAACTATATTATGTATCCTCAAGGAATTCATAAAATAATAAACATTCTACATTATAAATCCGCTCTTAATGCTTTCAAAGTTGATACAACAATTAACAGAATTAGCTATTTTAATAAAGGTAGTATTCCAGAAATTCCAACTAGCTTTGAAGTAGAATATGAGTTACCTAGATATGATGCAAAAGATTTAAGAAAAACTGAAAAACCTGATTCGAATAGAATTGATGGTGACTTTTACCAAAAATATACTCAATTACCTGCAAATTTACCTGAGAGAATTGTTAAGTTGGCGCAGCAAATAACAAAAGGAAAAACAAATTGGTATGACAAAGCGAAAGCAATAGAGAATTACTTTGATAAGGAAGATTACATTTATAGTCAAAAAAATGTTGCTTTTCCTGGTCAGAATGTTGATTATGTAGACCAATTTTTATTTGAAACGAAAACTGGTTATTGTAATAATTTTTCAACATCAATGGCAGTCATGCTTCGAACGCTAGGCATACCGACACGCTGGGTTAAAGGATTCAACGGCGGTGATTTTGTTAATAACAGTAAAGGAGACTCATCAAAACAAATTTACGAAGTAACTGTTAACAATGCTCACTCATGGGTTGAGGTATTTTTACCAAATCAAGGTTGGGTTTCATTTGAACCTACTAAAGGCTTTTCAAATGAACTAACGATCAATAATAGAAGCGAAAAATCATCAACCACAGCAAATTCACAAACGACCAAACAACAAGATTTACCTATAAATGGTATAAAAAATAAACAGAAGCCTGACCTAGAAGTAACAAGTAAAGAGACAAAGAAAACCGAAAAAACAAATTACTTTGCTAGTATCTGGAATAAAATTAAACTGGCAATTAGAAGTGTTTGGGTAAAGATTTTTCTTTATCTAGGATTTGCCCTAACTCTTATAAGTATCATTTATCTATATCGTAGAAAATGGCTCCCATACTATTTCATATTAATTTACCGTTTTAGTAAAAAAGAAAATAAGCTTGAATCAGCCTACCTTACATTATTAAGCCAATTAGCTCGTTATGGATTAAAAAGGAACGAAAACGATACACTAAGAAACTATGCAAAATACATTGATTCTATTTTTACTACAAACGAAATGACCGAATTAACTAAGTATTATGAGCAATACTTGTATAAACAAGATAGCCAGCAAGAACATTGGGAGAAATGTTTAAAGTTATGGGAGAATTTAATGAAAAGGACGATTTAGTTTCTAGTGATTTATCAATTGTTGAAATAATGCTGTATATAAAATGGATAAAAAAACTGGTGAAAGATACTCACCAGTTTTTTTATTTTGATCTTATCAATGGTCGTTTTCTAGCAACTATTCTTTTTTTATTATGTGGGTTGGAGTCATTATAAAAAAGGTACTTGTTCGTTGAAAATCATCTTTAACGCAACTGACACTTGTTATCAACCAAATATTATCAAATACATAATAATTAGTTGATAATATCATAATAATTAGAAAGGTTTTCCATTAAAAATTGGTAAAATTGTTTTTTATAAAGGTGATGATCGATAATGCGCTTCAAAAAGCAGACTAGTTATCTTAAAAGTTATAGAAGAAATAAAGAAAAAATTAATAATGATAGCCAATTAATAAGTAAACGAATAACAATTAACGTTGATCGATTAAAACAAGAATTAGGAAATTGTTCTGATTTAGTAATACGTGAATTTAAAATTGCCCCAAAAAAAGGGGTGATTGCTCACATTGATGGGATATCAGATACTAAAATTGTATCTCAGTTTATTCTAAGTCCTCTTCAATCTATTTCATTTGAAGAGGTAAAAAATAATACAGATTTAGAAGTAATGACTAATACGTTTAAAAAACATGTTGCTATTTCAGATATAAATGAAGTTGATGATTGGAATGAATTAGTACAGGCACTATTATTTGGAGATACAGTTATTTTACTTGATGGGAGCTTAAAGGCATTAGTAGCAAGTACTCGTAGTTTGGAATCTCGCTCAGTAACTGAACCAACAACACAAACCTTAATAAGAGGGCCAAAAGATTCTTTTACAGAATCGCTTAGAACGAATACCTCACTAATTAGGGCTCGAATTGCGAGTCCATCACTACGAATCGATGCACTTACAATTGGTGAAATATCTAATACTAGTATTGCCATTCTTTACATAGAAAATATAGCGAAAAATGAAACCGTACAAAATGTAAAAAATAAATTACAATCAATTTCAATAGATGGAGTACTTGAATCTGGATATATTGAGTCATTTATTCAAGATAAAAAATTTTCAATATTTCCAACGATTTTAAACACGGAAAGACCAGATGTAGTATCTGCTAATCTTCTTGAAGGTAGGGTTGCCATATTAGTAAATGGTACGCCCTTTGCTTTAACAGTACCTACTACTTTTTTTCAGTTCTTTCAATCACCAGAAGACTATTTTGAAAAATATGAAATAGGTACATTGCTACGGACCTTAAGAATTATAGCTTTTTTTATCGCTTTTTTAACACCTGCAATTTATATAGCTTTAATTACTCAACATCAAGCAATGATTCCCACTATATTAATCATAAGTATTGCTGCACAGCGAGAAGGCGTCCCCTTACCTACAATTGTAGAAGCAATGATACTAGAAATTGCATTCGAGTTATTACGTGAAGCAGGAGTTCGTATGCCAAAAGCGGTAGGTCAAGCAGGTGCTATTGTCGGTGCATTAATATTAGGACAAACAGCAGTTCAAGCAGGTTTAGTTTCAGCAGCTACTATTATTGTTGTAGCAATAACGGCAATTGCTAGCTTTACCATCCCTTATTATAATATGGCGATTACAGCCCGTATTTTACGTTTTATTTTCATGATCGCGGCGTCTTATATGGGATTATATGGGATCGTTCTTCTTCTATTAACAATTGGTGCTTATTTGTGCAAACTATCTTCTTTTGGTGTTCCTTATTTGAGTCCTGTAGCACCATTTATTTTAGATGAACAAAAAGATACCTTTTTACGATTACCATGGAATTTAATGAAAAAACGTCCTTCTACTGCAAAAGAAAAGAATAAAAATCGATTGAATTCTAAAAATGGTGAGCCAGATGAAGCAAATTAAGTATATATGTATTTTTATATGTTTAATGAGTATCGTTTTAGGACTTAATGGATGCGGAAACTATTCAGAAGTAAATCGTTTAGCGTTTGTAATAGGTTTTGCAGTAGATAAACCAGATCCAACTAAAGACTTATATCAAGTTACATTTCAAATCGTAAAACCGAATCAAACATCTAATCCAACTTCCGGGGGTGGTGGTCAAGGGGTTCCAGTTGTTAATTATACAGGCATAGGCCGAACAATATCAGAGGCGGCACGGAATTCGTCAAAGAAAATATCTAGAAAGAGTTTCTATGCACATACTGCCGTTGTAATCATTGATGAAAATACAGCAAAAGACAGTATTATAAAAGTCACCGATGCACTTCAAAGGGATCCTAAAATACCATCAAGAGTGCCAGTCATAATAGCAAGGGACACTTCGGCACAATCTATCTTAAAAGCAATAACTCCTTTGGATTCTATTCCAAGTGAATCATTGATCAATCAAATATATAACACTGAAACTGTCCTAGGAGAAAGTTCAGTAGAGCCAGTTATTAAAATCGTACAAAGAGCTACTTCAGTTGGAACAGATGTTTTTATTAGTGGTATTGGTTTTCAAGGAAATCCTGAAGAGGCTTCCAAAATAGAAGAATTAGAGTCCCAAGAGCCTTTTTCGTTGTTAATAACAAAAGGAATTGGTTTATTCAGAAATGATAAACTTGTGCATTGGATGGATGGGAAAAAAGCTCGTGCATTACAGATTGCAAATAATACTTTGCGGCAAACAAATGTGACTGTCCCTTGTGGAAATCATAAATTCATCTCTGTAACGATTAATAAATCAAAAGCAAAAACTAAAGTTGAATTAAAAAATAAAATTCCTGTTGTTAACTTGAAGGCAAAGATGGATGGAAATATTGAAGAAGTAACCTGCGCGTGGAATTTTAACAAACCAAAAACAATAGAAAAAATTGAGAAAAAAGCAGGGGAAATAATTGAAAAAGAAATAAAGCAAGCGATTATAGAAAGTAGTGATAATAATTGTGAAGCTTTTTCATTAGGACATAAACTTGCAATTCACCATCCAAAACAGTGGGATAAAAATAAAAAAAATTGGAATCAGTTAGAAAAAAAAGCAAAACTAAACGTCAAAGTTGAACTCTCGATTGAAAGAACAGGAATGCGTACAAACGTTGGGAAAGAACGTGAATAAGTCTAGGGGAGGGAACAAAAGATGAATGCGAGTAGAATCAACTCTTTTCAGTTATTTAGTTTAATAGTGATATTTGAATTAGGTAGTGCTCTATTAATTGAAGTAGGAAAAGAGTCAGGAAAAAACAATTGGATCGTTCTGCTACTAGGGACAGGGATTGGTTGCGTATTATATTTAATTTATACTAGCCTATATCAATATTATCCTCATTTAATCTTTACAAGTTTACTTCAAAAGATATTGGGGAAATTTATAGGGTGGCCAATCGGGGTAATCTATTGTTTATATTTTATGTACCTAGCTGCTCGTGTCCTTCGAGATTTCTCCTTTTTATTAATTACAACTGCATATGAAAACACTTCAATGAAGTTGATTGCATTTTTAATGATAATAAGTGTTATGTATATAGCAGCAACTGGATTACAAGCATTTTCTCGTCTTTCAACATTAGGTTTAATAATTGTATCGTTAATCATCGTAGTTTTTCTCACATTAGAAATGCTTAATAAATTACCTGATTCTGAAAATTTATTACCGATTTTAGGAGATGGTTGGAAGCCGATCCTACAGACACTATTCCCAACTGTAATAACAATTCCATTTGGAGAAATGATTACATTTAATATGCTACTACCATTTTTATCAAAGTCTAATCAAGCAAGAAAAATAGGTCTTAGCGCTATTTTAATAAGCGGATTTTACTTAAGCTTTTCAGCTGCTTGGCATATTGCAATCTTAGGTGAAGATACTGTTATTAATAATACATTTCCAATTTTGACAAGCGTTAGTTTGATAAATTTGGCAAATTTTATAACAAGACTAGAACCATTTATCGTAATGTTTTTAGTGATTTTTGGCTTATTTAAAATATTAATTTTCTTTTACTGCTCAGTCATTGGGTTTGCCGATTTATTGAAAATAAAAAATCCTAACCGATTAATCATACCAATTGGTTTAATAACATATGTATTGTCTAAATACATTGCATCCAATTCCGTAGAACATCTTTATATAGGACTAAAACTTGTGCCTTATTACATACATATTCCTTTACAAATTATTCTGCCGTTTATATTGCTAATTACTTCGTTTGTGCGAAATAAAATAACTTATGGTTAGGTTGATTATTGAACACAAATTCCCAATTGAGAATAGAGTGTCAATTTTTTAAAGTTCAAAACTAAACAATTAGGTAGAAGGATTTAAAAAACAAACCAAAAAGATTACTTATGGTTTGTTTTTTTGTAATGTATTAAATTGTTATTGAAAATGGTTGATATGTTATAGGTGTGTAAACTCTTATTTTAATACTAAAAAAACTTTCAAGAATCAACCCTTTTTTTATAATGATAACTTACTAGATTTAACTCATTAACCAATTCTTTAAAGTATTGAATATTAGTATCGAATTTCGGAATAGTTCTATATTCTTCTGCATTTTTTACAAGTTTTACAACTAAGTCATTAAAGGGTGTTAAAATTCCTGTTCCTTTTGCATGATACGGAATAACTCCATTAATACAATCTATTTCTGTGTTAATTTTCTTTTCAAGGTCTTGTAACATACTTGCTTTTAATAAAGATTGTGGTTTAAAAATCGTTCGAAATGTTTCAACTCGATTTTGGATATCTATTTCATTTTTTATTTCGATAGAAGCTATATCGAAACCATGCATGGAAGCAAATTTTATCCCCTTTGCTTTGCCGACTTTAATTGTTTCATCCGCTAAATGAACTGCACTTATTACACCATATTTATTCTCTATTACTTCACCAAATGTGCAACCAAGCGCTGCAGACATTCCACTCAAAGCTACGTTTACTAATAGTTTAGACCATTTTGTTCCATCAAGATTAGTAGAAATCACAGTGTTTCCAACAAGATCTAAGATGGATTTTATATGTTGGATTCGATCGGTAATTGAACCATCAAGTTCACCAATTTCAAAGGCATGATCCTTAAAAGTTTCATATGCTGTAGTTAATTTCGATACACCAGGTTTAACCCAAGTACCACCAAATTCTACTGAACCTGCAACTACACGTTCTTTCCCGATAAGTGTAGCAATTTTTTCTTCTGGGATACCGTTTTGTAACGAACAAACCACGCTATTATCATCTAAAAAAGGTAGTAATTCAGTTAAAATCGAATCATTATAAAGTTGTTTTGTAAGTAAAAGAACTAAATCATATTTTCCTGTCATTTCTTTTGGCGTAATTGCTTTTACTGGTACAGTGATGTTTGTAGAACCAATAATTTTTGCACCCGACTTGTTTAACTCATCAATATGTGCTTGATTAACGTCTACTAATTCTACTTCTTTTCCACCTTGAGCTATAAAAGCTCCAATGATTGTTCCTAATGAACCTACTCCTAAAATTGCGATTCTCATTTTAAATCACTCCTATTATTTATTTGCATCAAGATAATTAAATACTGGCTGTGCTGCATTTAAAGTTAAATCAGTTAAAATATGTGATGCTGAAATAATTTCCAATACCGGTAGATCAGCAAAAGGTGCTAGGGCGTGTTCAAATAATTGCAGTCTTGCAGGACCTGACCATGCTTCTTTAATTTTAATATCAGTAATTTGAGTTCGTACTAAATCACATATTCTTAGTTGCCCTTCATATCCAGTTGCAATTTTTATCATATAATTTGGACGAGAAATTTCTTTCAGTGCATCATTTTGATCCATTGGTACGTGCTTATAACCCATTGTGGCGGTTGCAACTCGTATTGAACCATAATCAAGTGTCCCGACTAATGTATCTGAGTCCACGTATAAATTTGGTGCTCCTAGTTTTTTCGGGTAGGCAGATAATTCGCGTCCACTTGCTATGGCAGGGAAATTGTCTACATACATTGAGTGAACATAGTCACCTTCTTCTCCATTGAAGACAACTGGAATAACCTGACCTGATTCAGTATAAGATCCAAGTCCAGAAACATCAGGCATTCGCATAACCTCAAAGCGAACGAAAGGTTCAATTATTTCTAAAGGTTCAGGGACCATTTCACGTAAGACGTTCATATCAGTTCGATAAACGATATTTAAATATTCTCGATTTACAAACTTATATGGAGGCAACGGATATGCTTGAGAAGTCAATGGTGTTGTTAAGTGTTTTGATACGTTTTGAATGTTCATTTTAATTACCCTCCATCAGCGGGAATTCTGTTATTTTGACATTTCGTCGAACAGAAAGTATCCCCGATTAGCTTATTATTAAATTGAAAGATTTAATAGTAAGTAGTATAAACGATGATTTATAGTAAAATATATTTAATAAAAATTAATTATGTTTAAAAAAAATTTAAGGAAGTGAGTTTAATGAATATCATCCAACTTCAATATTTGATTGATGTAGGAAGATTAGGATCATTTACAGATGCAGCTAAAAAAAATCGAATGACAGTGCCTACGATTAGTCAATCAATTGCTCAACTTGAAGCGGAGTTGGATGTAGAACTTTTTTCAAGATCAAGAAAAGGTACAATCCCAACAATAGAAGGAAACGTAGTTATTCAGCATGCTGTTAGCGTTCTTAAAAATATCGAGCGAATGAAAAATGACATCTCGTTATTAAAAAGTGAAAATAAAGGGAATCTTGTTATTGCAACAATTCCTGGAATTATTTCAAAAATGATAAATACGACGATTGGATTTAGAAAGGAATTTCCACATGTTAATATCCAACTTGTTGAGGGGGATTCTGCAGTAGTTTTGAGCCAAGTAAAGAATGGAGACGCAGATTTTGGCTTTTTATCATTTAGTTCAAAACTTGAAGAGGAGTCTTTAAACTGGGAGCCATTAATAAAAGGGGAGACAGTATTAATTGTAAATAAACAGTCAGATTTAAGATTTAAAGAGAATATATCTGGTGAGGATTTATCAGATGAAATGATCGTCTTATATAATGACCCTTACTTAATAAAAATTACTCAAAATATATTATCTGAAAAATCGAGGAATGAAATTTCTTTAACTACTAATAATGTTGAAGCGATTTTTCAAATGATAATAAATGGAAATGCTGTGACAATTTGGCCAAATTATCTCGTCAATTTTTTCCCACAGCACATTAAAGATCAAATAGTGACTATTAGATTAAAAAAGTATAAAACCATCCCATATTACTTGTGGAGAGTAATTAGAAAGGAAGAAAAAGTAACTCCAATAATCGAAAAATTCACTGCACAATTATTTATTGACTAAGCTTCAAAAATAGAAATTATTTAACTAAAAGTTTATTAGCTAATAAGACTAAGATAATAATGACGAATGAGTTAAAATAATCGTTTGCACACATAAAAAAAGCACCATATTCGTAAAAGAGATGGTGCTTTTGTTTAGTATATTTATGATGCTGAATAGCGCCATTAAATGATTTTTAAGCTTTTCTATCAATTAGTACCATAAGATTTCGTGAAATTTGAATACTAGTTCAAAATTTAACTATTCAAACTAATTATCTGAAAATTTAAAATAAAATAGTGGACAGATGTTCATCTGATTTTACAAATATAGGAGGAGTATTATGTCAAAACGTAAATTGATTCATGTCTCCGCAGTTCTTACTGTATTTCTTTCGTTCAGCCCTGTTATGTCATTAGTATCAGCAAAAACAAACGATCAAATGAAAGGAGTTACAAAGAACACAGTTATCTCACCAAAATTATCTGAGAAAGAGAGTATTGTAACACCTTCACCAGCTGAAAATCTTGCTTACAGTTTAGGGTTACAAGCATTTATTTATGGATATCCTTTACTCTCATTAGACCGTACGAAACAGCTTCGAGCGACTACGAAATCGAATGATTGGTTGTTATTAAATAAATTTAGATATAGTGAAACATTAGCAACTGCAGACGAAAAAAGTGCAATGGCACCAAATAATGATACATTATATTATGATGCATGGTTAGATCTCTCTAAGTATCCAGTTATGGTAAATGTTCCTGATACAAATGACCGCTATTATAGTATTCAACTTGTTGATGCATGGGACAATACTTTTAACTATATTGGTCGACGAACGACAGGAACCAAAGAAGGACACTTCGTAATTGTACCACCTAATTGGAAAGGTACTTTGCCAGAGGGGGTTACAAAGATACAAGCACCAACTGATCATGTTTGGGCTTTAGGTAGAATTTTAGTTAGAAATGACAATGATTTAACCGAAGCAGTTAAATTAGAGAAGAAATTTACAATCACAAAGTTAGATGGGAAGAATCCAATTTTAAACGAAAGAAGGAACGTTCTTTTAACGAATTCAAAAGTGGAAGCGCTAACATCTAAAGATTTCTTGACGTTATTAAATGAAAAGATTCGTAAAAATATGCCTAGCCAAGAGGAGTTTTCATTTTTAGATCAATTTAAAGAAATTGGTATCGATCCTACTGTGAAAGACCCGCTGAAAAATATTAGTCAAGACACATTAAAAGGGGTTGACCGTGCAATAAAAGATGCTATTGACATTATTAAATATAAAGCTCAGCAGCGAGCATCTTCTAAGGATTGGCATTTTAGTTTTGATGGTGGTGTATACGGACATAATTATTTATTAAGATCTGTTATCGCATTTAATGGTACAGTTGCACATATTCCTGAAGAGGCACTTTACTCAAGCACTTTAGTTGATAACACTAGCACTCAACTAAACGGAAAATATCAATATGTATTACATTTTGATAAAGGGAAATTACCTGATGTGCAGGCATTTTGGTCATTAACTATGTACGGGACAGATTTTTATTTAGTAAAAAATCCAATAAACCGTTATAAAATAGGTAATTTTTCAGATGATCTTAAATATAATCAAGATGGTTCATTAGATATTTACATTCAACACGATCTACCAAAAGGGAACGAATCAAACTGGTTACCTGCTCCTGAAGGAGATTTTAAATTAATAATGCGCTTTTATCAGCCTAGCTTTAATGTGTTGAATGGTAGTTATAAAATGCCTTCTGTGCAAAAAATAAATTAATCATTCGAAATCGAGCAATACTTAGTATTCAGGCTTACAACGGTATTGTAAAGTATTTAAATCAACATGATGGCAACAAGTAAAACCCACCTAAGTAAGGTGGGTTCTTTATTTAGTAATTAATTTCCTTTTTCAGTAATTGAAGAAATTTCTTAGTAATACTCGATACAGGTTTATTGTTAGCTTGAATAGTCCATAATGGGTTAGGATTAAAATTAGGTAATTCAATTGGAATCGTATACATCTTACCAGTTAAAACATTTATGTCTGTATTTAAAGTCTTTTCATATGTTAATGTTATGGCCAATCCTTCTACAACTGCATTTTTTATGATTTCTGTATTTGTAGCAGAAAAAAGAATGTTAACTTCATCAAAGAAAAGATCAAAAATTCGCTTTACGTGCTCACCATTATATAAAGCAAATTTCTCATTTTTTATATCCTCAGGTGTTAAGACATCAAACCTTCTTAATGGAGAATCCTTCCCTACACAAATACACAATTTCCCATCAATTATTTTTTTATAATGAAGATCAATTTCACTTTTTAATTGAGCTTCATTCATAGGAAGCAATCCTAAGTCGGACTTGCCAAGTTTAATATGATTTGCTACTTCCATAGGACTCATTTCATACATGTATACATCAACATCTGGTGATTCCCTTTTTAGCTCCAAAACCGTATTAAATATTACATTCGTTAAACTGGGAACATATGATATTTTTAATATTGATTTTTTTATGTTAGCTTGAGTACTGATCATTTCTTTTAATTCTTCGTATTTAGATAAAATTTCAGCTGCTTTCCTTAAAACAATTTTACCTTCTTCAGTTGGAAGGGTGCCTGTTTTGGTGCGTACAAAAATCTTTAATCCCCATTCTTTTTCCATTTGGGTAATGAATTGACTTATTACCGAAGGAGAAGTATGGAGTTTCTCAGCTGTTTTAATAATCGATCTTTCTTTTGCAACTTCTATAAGATAGTTAATCTTCTCTATGTACATCCTTTTCCTCCGTAGTATTACATAAATCAAACAAGTTTTTTTTATTATACATTAGTAGGCAGAATATTTGTAATAATTATTCGAAAGTGATATCAATCTAATCTTTTTATCAAAATATTTATAATTTTTTTCTTTCATTCCATTCATATCTCATGTGGAATTTCGTGAAATTTAAATACCTGTTAAATTTTCACTATTATACTTAAATAGGCTGAAAATTTAAAATAATAATAGGCAATCATGTTGTCTAAATAAACTACTAGTAATGAATGATAGAATTCTATTTTTTAGGTATTTTATTCTGGATTACTAGAGAAAAAATGGGGGTAAACAAAGGATCATGAGAAAAGCACGAAATAGTAAAATGACGAAAAGTTTTGCTGTATTTGCATTATCATCTAGTGTTATTTTAGCTCCAATCATACCGGTATCAAATGTTACAAATGCTGAAGGTTTATCAAAAGCAGAGTCTATTTTAGCGAATTTAAGTCCGGCTCAAAGACAGGCTCTAGAAAAACTTTCAAACAACGATCAATCAGGACTATTTTTAGATTCAAGTGTTAATCTTGAGAGTTCTAGTAATGTTTCCGTAATAGTTGAATTTAAAAATAAACCACAGAAAGCTGCTATGTTAGAAGCTGCAGTCGAAGGGAAAAGTTTGTCTGATGAACAGGCAAAGAACAATGTAGATGAAGATCATACGACTTTTAAATCTGACTTAATGGATACTTTTAAAACAAAGTCAGAAGGATCATATAAAATCAAACGTGAATATAAACATGCATTTAATGGAGTATCAATAGAAGTACCTGCAAATAAGATAAAGGATTTACTAAAATCAGGAGTAGTACAAGCTATTTATAGCGATTCTACTGTTAAGGTTGAACAACCAACCGAAGAAGCACAGCCATCTAATGAAGCAAAAGGGCAAGGTATGGCAGCCGAACGGTCATATTTAAACATCGATAAATTACACGATGAAGGGTTTACAGGTAAAGGTGTAAAAGTTGCAGTACTCGATACAGGAGTCGATTATAACCATCCAGATATTAAGAATGCATATAAAGGCGGATATGATTTCGTTGATAACGACAATGATCCAATGGAAACAACATACGATGATTGGGTAAAGGCAGGTAAGCCTGGAGGTACTACAGGAGCAACAACTTATATGACGGAACATGGAACTCATGTTTCGGGGACAATTGTCGGTCAAGGAATAAATGATAGTGAGTATGCAACTACAGGAGTAGCTCCTGGAGCTGATTTATATGTTTATCGAGTTCTAGGTCCTGGCGGAAGTGGTTCGACTGAAGATATTATTGCAGGGATTGAGCAAGCTGTATCAGATGGAATGGATATTATGAACCTTTCATTAGGGGCTAACTATAATGATCCATTATTCCCGGAAAGTATTGCAATTAATAATGCAGTATTAAGCGGTGTAACAGCAGTTGTGGCTGCTGGTAATTCCGGGAATGGAATGTATACAGTAGGTACTCCCGGCGGAGCTGCTTTGGCTTTAACAGTAGGCGCAAGTGATGTACCAACACAAATTCCTACAGTGAAAGGACATCTTGATAATGTAAATTCAGATATGCACTTACTGGCAAAAAATTTTAGTGATAATCTATCAACACTTTTGAGTAACAATTACACGATCGTTAATGTTCCAGGAGTTGGACAAGCTAGCAATTACACGAATTTAGATGTAAAAGGAAAGGTAGTATTAGTTGCTCGCGGAACCAGTACAATTAACGATAAAATTTTACAGGCGAAATTAAAAGGTGCAGCAGCTATACTTATTTACGATAATGTGGCATCTGAAGGATATATGCCATTTTATTTAGGAGAAAGTTCGGACTTTATTCCTTCATTTAATTTAACAAATGTTGATGGACTTGCTTTGAAACAAAAAATTTCTGCAGGTAACACTCAATTTGCATTCAGTGATATTGGGAATATTTCAACTACGGGAGATAATTTAGCTGATTTTAGTTCACGTGGACCGACTCGTGTAAATTATGAAATTAAACCTGAGATTACGGCACCAGGGGTTAATGTATTATCAACAGTGCCAGGATTTTTACATAATCCAAATGATCCAACTAATTATCAATACGCTTATGAGCGGATGTCTGGTACTTCAATGGCAACTCCATTTACAGCAGGTGTTGCAGCACTATTATTACAAGCAAAACCAGACCTTCAACCAGAAGATGTAAAATCAATCTTAATGAATACAGCTGACCCTTTAAGCAAACCATATTCAGTATTTGAAGAAGGTGCGGGTCGTATTGATCCTTATCAAGCTATTCATTCTACGGTTGAAATTAAAGTGAAAGAGAATACTCCGACTATTATTAACGGAAAAGAAAAACAAATAAACATCGATACAGGAGCGCTAAGTTTTGGTAATGAAGTTTTCACGGGAGATGATCTTTCAGATTCTCGTACAGTAACATTAATGAATAGCGGAGAAAAAGCAAAAACCTTTGATGTAAAAGTCAATTACCAAGGGGGTCTTCGTGGATCAAAAGATGCTGTAGCAAACGGAGTAACAATTCAAGCACCATCATCAATTACATTAAATGGTGGTAGCCAAAAGAAAATCAAAGTATCTTTAAACATACCTAAAACTGCTGAAAAAGGAATTTACGAAGGGTATGTAGTGTATACAAATAAAGATAATTCATCTGAAACATACCGTGTCCCATTTGGAACACACTACGTTGAGCAAGGTTTCCAAGATTTGACTCTTAAACGTCAATCGCTGTCAACAGATCGAAATAATTTAAGTACACCTTTATTCAACCCTTATTTATTGGCAACCTTTTCATTAAAATCTCATATGAGATATATAGACGCTGTACTTTATGATGTAACAACAGGTGAAGATTTAGGAATTACAAATGAATTTGATGGTAATTATTACGATGAAGGAGTTCAATACAATATTCAACCGTTTATGGGGTATTATTATCCATTTACAGGTGATACAAATAATCCTATTAACATGAAGCCAGTTTTAGCAAAAGAAGGTCATTATAAACTTAAGTTGATTGGTTATGATGATAAAGGAATCGCACATACAATTTCACAAGACTTATTTATTGATAATACAATGCCAAGTCAATTTGACGTTCATGTAGAAGGGGAAAAACCGGGTAATCCATTTATCGAATATAAGCCAGATCAAAAAACGATTCCAGTTTCTGCGTCAATTAATGATAAAATTGTCGATCAAATGAAAACTGAGGGAATAAATACAGATCAATCACAAAATACGATAGGTTACTATTATAATAGTTTTAACTTAACTGGAAAACTTTCATTAGATGCAAATGGTAATGCGAAAGACCAAATAACGATGAATCCAAATTTACCTATGTTAAATGTTCGATTTGTAGGGGTTGACCAAGCAACAAACTTTAACGGTATGAAACAATATTTATTTGTAAAAGAGGGTACACCATATGTTTATGGACAAGCAAATGTCCCTACGAGATTAAATCAAGTCAATGCACAAGTAGGAGATACGTTGACTGTAACATTAACTGCTAATAATGCAAGTAAATTAAAACTAGCAAACTATAACTTTACAACGAGTACTTTAGATACAAATATTGTTAACATTGCTTTAAATCCAGAAGCTAAAAAACTTGGTGGACAATTAAATGTAACAACAACAAATCCAACAAGTACAACAGTGAAATCAAATGTAGATGTGGTATTTGATGGTTCACAAGATGTATCTGGGGATATTCCGATGGTTGACGTTACAATTAAAATACCAGACTTAAAGGACGTATACACTTATTCTAGCTTTTACAGTGTAAATTCGACATTTACAAGTGTTGACAATACTGTAACTAAACCCATTACAGCGGTCGTGCCAATTAATATTTTGCCGAATTTTTCTAGTGTAATTGGTTATATTCAACCTGAAACTTTCAAAAATTCAGATGGTACGTTGAAGACATTAGATTATACGAAATTAGGAGCAAAAGTAACAGTCATAGATAGTAAAGGTAAACCATACACAGGCACAATGGATACAAGAGGTCAGTTTACTATTTCTGGGTTGCCTGTTACGAAAGATGAATTTACGATCGTCACAGATATTCCGGGTCATTTTACAACTTCAAGTAAATTCGATAAAGCTTACAATACATTAGATGGATATATATACGGATATAAATTGAGATTAGGAACTGAAACGATTGATACTGCTACTGCGGGAGATGTTAATAAAGACAATGTTATCGATATTCAAGACGCTCTAACAATCCAAACATATTGGGGAACAAATAAACGATCAGCGGATATTAATTTCGACGGTACAGTCGATGCGAAAGACTTTGCATATGTAGAGAAGAACTACTTATTACAAAACACTGCATTTGATAACGTTCCAAAACCAGTTAAACAATATAAAGGAAAAACGTTGGATGATATTAAAAATGAGTTAGGAATTCAATAAATTTTTACATTTTCATATCTTAAAAAATGAATCACGTAATTTATTTGCGTGATTTATTTTTATTCTAGGAGAAGAATTTCAAACGTTTTGGATCAAACTTTATTATTACCTTGTAAGAGTAATTAGCAAATATCTATATTTGCGATATAACCAAAAACAATGAGCGGGGATCTAGCTATTACTTAAAAATATTTTTAAAGAACATCACGAGTTTACTTAATTTCATATGCAATATGGAGATTCAACATCAGTCATAAAATCGAAGCAAGAATTGATCAAAAATTTATCAATGGCATGTTGAATATTCATGTGCAAAAGACATCCAAAAATTATAGTGTTAGGGAATCAAGAATACTCCTAATAATGATTTAATAGGAGGTGAGTACGTGTAAGTACGTGGTTCTAGGTTTCTTGTGTTATTCTAGTTTACATAATATATATTATAGGAAGTTGAAGTAAAAACAATAAATCTCATCTCAATACATAAGTATTCTTAATGTTTTGAGATGAAACAGAAAATTTAACTATAAACCGATGATCTAATTCATTTTAATATTTTAAGCAAAAATCTAAATTTAAATGCTTATTTAGTTCAGTTTAATTAATTTGCACTAAAATTCCATATTAATTTAAATGAAATTTTGAGTTTTAAAAATTAAATAATGATTATTACATCATTTAATTTAATTAGCAGATACTTTTTTTGCTTTTTATTTAGTTTTCAAATTTCTGCTGCAGCTTTACTAATTTTTTAAACTCAATTATTTAAATTGTTTAACTATTTAACAATTTGAATTAAAGTTTGATGTAATTATTTATAAAATATGTCACTTTGTCACTCTTTTATTTTTCCCATTTTATATAATTACTTCACAACAAATCTTAAAAAGTCTATTTACTTCTTTTAAATAACCACATATTAAAAACATCACTAAATTAGCGATGTTTTTAATCAATTTATCGATCAGTTTCAGTATATGTAATCCCTAAATATTTATCTGTTCTTGGATCAAATTCGACATTTACAAATACACCAAATTCCCTGCTTCCATCTTTCATTCTTAACCAGAGCTTAAATTTTTCTAATGAGACAGTTGAGTTTTTTTGTTCTCTTCCTATGTGTAAATAATCAACTACATCTGCTTGGGGATATTTTTCGATGGTTCTTAATACGGCTATTTTTCCCCATTTTGCATATGGAGGTTCATACACTGGTTCTGCGATTACTGGATGAAGTTTGATGAAAATACAAAATAAAAACATGAAGACGAATAGTGTTCTGGATGTTTTTTTCATATGACCTCCTCCTTCCTTCTATCCTTACTATTTGAACTCTCTACATTAACTATTCGAGCATTGTGCGTGTAATTTATTTCAGAATTTACGCTTTTTGTTAATAAAAAGAAATTTTTTACAAATAGTAATTCTATATGTATGTACAAGGAGGATTTATTTTGAAAAAGAAATTTCATTATAAAGCAGCAATTATTATCTTCTGCATAATATCGATTTCAATTTTAATGGTAAGTACGTACTTACCTAAAAAACAGGCTGGTGCATTTACAAGTCAAGTTCTTAGTCGTGGATCAACTGGCCAAGATGTTAAAGAACTCCAAGGTAGACTAAAATTTATTGGGTTTTTTAATGGTAAGGTTGATGGAATTGCAGGTTCGAAGCTTAAAGAAAAGCTAACGAAAGCAACAAAAAATTATAATGGAAACTCTACAAATAATACAGCAAATAATAAACCTGCAAAACCTGATACAAATAAACCGAACAATACAAAAAAACACTGGTTCTGCGATTACTGGATGAAGTTTGATGAAAATACAAAATAAAAACATGAAGACGAATAGTGTTCTGGATGTTTTTTTCATATGACCTCCTCCTTCCTTCTATCCTTACTATTTGAACTCTCTACATTAACTATTCGAGCATTGTGCGTGTAATTTATTTCAGAATTTACGCTTTTTGTTAATAAAAAGAAATTTTTTACAAATAGTAATTCTATATGTATGTACAAGGAGGATTTATTTTGAAAAAGAAATTTCATTATAAAGCAGCAATTATTATCTTCTGCATAATATCGATTTCAATTTTAATGGTAAGTACGTACTTACCTAAAAAACAGGCTGGTGCATTTACAAGTCAAGTTCTTAGTCGTGGATCAACTGGCCAAGATGTTAAAGAACTCCAAGGTAGACTAAAATTTATTGGGTTTTTTAATGGTAAGGTTGATGGAATATTTGGCTGGGGAACTTATTGGGCACTTCGAAACTTTCAGAAGGAATTTGGTATGAAGGTTGATGGAATTGCAGGTTCGAAGCTTAAAGAAAAGCTAACGAAAGCAACAAAAAATTATAATGGAAACTCTACAAATAATACAGCAAATAATAAACCTGCAAAACCTGATACAAATAAACCGAACAATACAAATGCAAAACCTGGTAATAAACCGATTGTTAATGCTCCGAATGGCTATACAGATAATGACATTAAATTAATGGCTAATGCAGTTTATGGTGAATCTCGTGGTGAGCCATATATTGGGCAAGTAGCAGTTGCAGCGGTTATTTTAAACCGTTTAACGAATGCTTCTTTTCCAAACTCGATTGCTGGTGTAATTTATCAACCAGGAGCATTTACTGCTGTAGCTGATGGTCAAATCAATTTAACACCAAATGCAAATGCAAAAAAAGCAGTAATTGATGCGATTAATGGTTGGGATCCAACAACTGGCTGTATTTATTACTACAATCCTAAAACAGCAACAAATCAATGGATTCGTGGTCGCCCTATTATTTTAACAATTGGTCAACATATTTTTTGTAAATAATCGTAGTGAGGTGTAATTATGAAAGGTAGTTGGATTATTGTCGGTGCTTTGACAGCCGCTGTTATCGGTTCTGGCTATTGGGGCTATACGCAGCATCGTGATCTAAAAGAAATGAATTTAAGGGCTGAAAATAACTACCAAAGAGCCTTTAACGAGTTAACATACGACGTTGATTTATTACATGATAAGATCGGTACTACGCTAGCAATGAATTCAAGAACATCCCTTTCCCCTGCTTTAGCGGATGTTTGGCGAATTTCGATTCAATCTAAGTCTGATATTGCACAGCTTCCACTTAAATTTGTACCATTTGATAAAACGCAGGCTTTTTTAACTGGAGTTGCAAATTTCAGCTATAAAACAGCTGTAAGAGATTTAGAAAAGGAACCATTAACAAATCAAGAATATAATTCACTTCGAGGAATGTATCAAACTGCTGAGAAAATTCAGGATGGCCTTAGAGGTGTTCAAACAAATATTATGAATAAAAATTTAAGTTGGATTGATGTTAGTCAAATGTCCGAAGAAAGCAAAGCGTCTCGAGACAATAGTATCATAGATGGATTTAATAATATTGAAAAAACAAAAGCAACGACTGAGCAAGATTTTGGACCTACCTTTACGAATGGTCAAGATGAATCGAAAGGTTTAAGAAAGCTTACGGGTAAAAAAATTAACGGAAACGAAGCTAAGAAAATTGCACAAGACTTTGTACCTCTAAAAAATGTAAGCAAGATTCAAGTTACAAAAAGTAATAACGATCGATTTGAACCTTTTTATGCGCTTTCAATGGCACATAATAACCCAACCGCTGATACTTATATGCAAATAACTGAAACTGCTGGTTTACCAATATTTTTTATTACAACTAGAACGATTAATAAACAACAAATTAGTTTAGATGATGCGGTGAAAAAAGGTTTAAACTATTTAAATTCAAAAAACTATAAGGATATGGAATTATACGATAGCTCTCAGTACGATACAATTGGCGTACTTCAATACGTTAAATCAGTTAATAACGTACGGATCTATCCTGAATCAATTCAGTTAAAAGTTGCTTTAGATAACGGTCAAATCATTGGGTTTAATGCAAAAAACTATATTACGTCAAATCATGTACGTACGATTCCCACGCCAAAGCTTACGCTTGAACAAGCGAGAGCGAAACTTAATAAAAACGTAAAAGTTGAAGAAGAAAGATTAGCGATTCTTCTAAATGACTTTAATAAAGAAATACTTACTTATGAATTTTTAGGTACATATAATAACGATACTTTTGATATCTACATAAATGCAATGAATGGTAGAGAAGAAAAAGTTAAAAAACTATAAGCTTAATTACTAAAAGCACAGGTGAATTTTTAACCTGTGCTTTCCCTTTTCTTATAAGCAGATTTCATTAACTTTTAAATTTCTAAAAAATATGTAAATGCTGAAGAATGATAATACTTATTCCTAAAAAAATAACATAATATCCGAAAATATTTAGAGACTGTCGCTTTAGTAGATTAATCATCCAGCTTATTGCCATATATCCAAATAATGCAGACGCTAATGTTCCAAGGAATAATGGGAAAAATGCAATATGCTCTGTCTTCCCTTCTAAGAGATCCTTCCCTTGAAAGACGATCCCGCCTACAATCGCAGGTGTTGATAATAGAAATGAAAAATATGCTGCGCTTTTACGTTCCATCCCTTTAAATAAAGCAGCGGCTATTGTTAACCCAGAACGAGATACCGCTGGAAAAATTGCAAGAGCTTGAAATGAGCCGATGAATAAAGCATCTACCCATGTTAGTTCTTCCATTGTTTTCTTCCCTTTTCGCCTTTTATCTGCTAAAAATAAAATGATTCCCGTAAAGATAAATTCCCACCCAATTGTTTTACCTGAGACTGAGATTTTATCAAAAAAGTCTTTAAATAATAAACCGACAACGACAGCAGGTAATGTCCCTACAACTAATAAGGTAGTTAATTTTGAAAAGGGTTTCTTCAATAACATTTTCCATTCATTTTTATAAAATACAAAAACAGCTAACAATGTACCAATATGCATTAGAGTATCCAATAATAGACCCGCTTCATCTAGACCAAATAAATGTCTTCCAATATACAAATGTCCTGTACTACTGATTGGTAGAAATTCAGTTAACCCTTGAATGATGCCTAATATAATTGCTTCGATGATAGACATATTCCTTCCCCCTTTCATTCAAATTAATAAATTATATGCAAAAATATTTAATTCTTGTCCAAAATATTAAGGGCAAAAATAAAAAAGCATCATTTTAGATGCTTTCAGTTTGTAGACAAAGTCCTATTTTTCTGTTTTATATTAGATGCTTTTTCGTATGTAAAATAGTAAACAATTTACTAGTAGGTTCTTCTTTTAATTGATTCGAAATATAGGCGGTAGCTTCTAAAAGCTTACATTCATTTACTCCTGTATAGATCCCAAGTTGATGCAAAAATGAGACTAAATCTTCGGTTACAGTCATCCGATTTTTTACATTAGCAGGAAAACATCCTCCGAATCCACCATTAGCAGTGTCAAATCGCTTAATTCCATATGAAAGTGATGTGTAGATATTAGCGATTCCTCTTCCATACATATTCGTAAATTGCATTGAACAATGTTCTTTAGGTATTTTTACTAATAGTTCTTCCATAAATAATTTAACTTGGAGAGGTGTTGCCATTCCGAGAGAATCAACAAAGGTTATTTCATCTACGCCATCATCTAATAATTCGGATGCTAAATCGATTGCTTTTTGATGACTTACTTTTTCATCTAGACATCCGAATGCTGTCGTAATATAAACACGAGTAAACTTATTATATTCCTTACTAATCGTTGTCATTTGCTTTATCTCTTTTAAAGATTGTTTGATTGTGCAATTTTTTGTTTTTAAATTATTTGTTTCGCTTGTTGATAGAAAAAAGTTTATTTCGTCTGCATCTACTACAAACGCCCTTGTTAACCCCCTTTTATTTTGCACTAACACGCTGTATTTTAAGTTATTATCCTTTTTTAACTTTAATACTAGTTCAGCAGATTCATTAAACTGTTGCTTATTTGCAGAATGTATAAATGTCGCTACTTCGATATGATTTAATCCACTATCAATCAATTGGTTAATCCACTTTAATTTTTGTTCATTTGATAATCGTGACTCATATTGAAAATTTATGCGAGGACCAATTTCTTTAATCAATACAGACTTTGGTAAGTTCAATATGATCGACTCCTATTCAAGTATATTTAAACAAATCTATTTAACCTTTGTATAAATTTTATTGAACGGAAATCTTTTTATGATAAATAGAATACAATCTCCGTTTTTAAATAAAAAAATACTCTTGATAATCGAATCAAGAGTATTTTAAAGAAAACTTAATTTTAAATTAAATAACATGGGTTTTGATATTTTTTGAATAAAAATACAAAATAAAATATATAAACCCGGAATTTTTTGGAAGAATATACATTTAATTGGAAAATTAAACTTCTATATCTTCTCCTTCTTCAATCACATGGAATAATAAATGAACTAAATGATGAATTGAACTTGAAGCTTCTAGTTCAACTTCTTCTTCACCTTCTGTTTCATCAATAAATTCTAAATCATTTAAATATAAAGCCATGAATTCATAATAGTCTTTCATAGCAAACGAATAACATGCAACTGGCTCTTCATCTTCTTCATTATATTGCAGTACTAGATGCGATACGTTCCCATCCTTATCTTCTGAGTCTAAAAACACAAAAAAGCCAATGTTTGTATCAATTTCGAAAAGATGTCTTGTTCCACCTTCAGTTGATTTATGGTATTCTTCATCATTAAGCTTTTGAATTAACATATTATCTACATTATCTTCTTTGTGAAAAGTAACATTAAATGATTTCATTTAAATTCTCCTTTAATATGTATTTTTTATCATATGACTTCATTATGTAACATTCCCTATTTTATAGCAATTATTTCCATTAAATAAAAAATGAATAGAAGGGAAATCTATTATGAAAGGAGTGGATATGATGAGTAGAAAAAATAAAATTTTAGTACCTGAATCAAGAAAAGCTTTAGATGCTCTAAAGGCCAGAGTAGTTAATGCATCTAAACCAGAAGATGCTAAGTTCGAAGCAGCTGAAGAAGTTGGGGTACCATTAACGAAAGGATATAATGGGAATCTCACTTCTCACCAAAATGGAAAAGTTGGTGGTCGGATCGGTGGTAGTATGGTAAAAGAATTAGTTAGAATGGCTCAAGAAAACTTAAATAAAAAATAAATATAAAAAAATCAGATTAGTAAGAAGCTACTTTATTTAGCAACTTCTTATTCATCTGATTTTATCTTAATCCTCATCCTTAACGTCTATATCTTCCGGTATTGGTTCATTATAATAGTCTGCAATCATTTTTTTCATTTTTTCTATTTGATCTAGATGATTATTAAATTGTTCCTTGTAAATTAAATATTGTTCACCATCGTATACAACTCTTATTTTTCTTTCTTGTATTAATTGTTTAATATAAACTTCATCTAATGATAAGTACTCCGCTGTTTCTTTTATTGTTAAATACATAAATTTCTCCTTATCCAAACATTTACTATCATATATTACCATAGATTTTAGATCGGTTATAAAGATGACTTAGTAATTCTGACTTTAATACTTGTACATCAATCAATTAGGACAAAAAAAAGCAGAGTAATTAACTCTGCAATCATAAATATGAATGGCCACGTACACTTAAAAACATTAATAAATTTTGAATTGCATTTTGTGCAATTAATAAAGCTTGATCTGCTTTAGTATGAATTGTTCGAACAAATGCAATACGAGAGTAAGAGCTAGTTAGTCTACTGACATGTATTCCATCAGAAATTAGCTGACTAAACTCTGCTACGCCTTCCATTTCCTTGATTTCATCTTTATTTTGAATCGTTTCTAAAATACCGTCGAAATTTACAAATGAATACCAAATTGCAGATGTTTTATTTTTTTTACTCTTAGATTTTAATTGCTCTAAAATATTTTCTTTAATGGGAATGCCAGCTTCTTGATCAATTAAAAATTGAATACAGTTTATTCCGATTGAATCAAAGATAAGCTCTGGTAGTTTATCACCAGGTGGCTTTAAATGAGTTTCGATTATTTTAGGACCATCTGCTGTTAATATGACATCTGTATGTGTGAATCCATTTTGAAGATTGATTGAATCTAAAAACTTAAGAACATATTCTTTAATAGATTCTTCTGTATTTCTCGGTAATTCTGCAGGAAATACGTGACCAATTTCGACCTTACTAATTTGGTCAACAAATTTCTCTACAATACCGAATACAAAATGCTCACCATTTTCAGATATGATTTCTACGCTAAATTCTCTGCCCTCTAAAAGTGGTTCAATCATTAATGTAGAATGATCAAGTCTTGGTGCGGTTGCATTAGTAGACCATTCAAATGCTTGCTCAATTTGTTTTTCACAGTTTATAACCGAGATACCAGTACTAGACTTGCCTTTTGATGGCTTTAAAATCAATGGATATGAATGCTCTTTAGCAAACTGTTTAATATCTTCTACTGATGTAACAAGCATTGCAGGTGTATACTCAAAGTTAATTTCATTTAATCGTTTACGCATTTCAAATTTATCATTTATCCAGCGGATTGTATCTGCATCATGAAACTTAATATTTAATGCATCTGCTATCGCACTAGCTTTATCTTGATCTAATTCCTCGAAAGATGATACTTGTTGTATTGGATCCATTCGATGCAAGTTTTTTGCATATTCAATCCATTGCTCAACCGATGCATCATCTTTTATCACAATAATTGATTCATGATTTTGTGCTCTATGTAAAAAAGGCATTTCAGATGCTCGACAAATTACACTTGTACGAATGAATGAATTCGTTTCTGTTAATTTAGAGGAATAATTAGATGTACCTACAATTAGTATATGTTTACTTTGATTTAATAGATTCTCCATAATAAATCCTCCCATTCTAATTTACTAATAAATCATTTCTGTTTACTAAACTTCCCTTTTAAGCTTATAACAATGGGCATAACGAAAAATGTTGGAAAAACAATGTTTTTGTAGAAAAATGTACCATTAGCCCATGACTTTTATTACTATTTAGACTAAAATAAAACTATAATTCTGTAAATTGGGGTTTTGGAGTGGAATATATGTTCGAAAAAGGATCAATTATTCAATATTTTCGTCAAAAAAAAGGCCTCACCCAAGAGGAACTAGGGCACGGAATCTGTTCAAAAACACATCTTAGTAAAATTGAAAGAGGACTAACTGAGGTTTCGGATGAAACAATCTCATTACTTTGTGAACGAATGGGATTTGATATAGATGAAGAGATTGATAGGCTTAAAAATGTACAAAAAATGCTTGAAACCTTACAAAAACTGATTATTTTTCAAGATAAAATTAAAGCTAGAGAAGTATTAAGCTCGCTTGAAATACAAGAGTTTGAGTATATAACACCGTTACATATAAGATTTTTACTATTAAAAACAAGACAATTACTTTTGGATGGAAGAATAGAAGAAGCAAAAAATATATTATTTTCTAAGGAAATTCAAAATCAAAAAATACCCCAACTTGAAGAAGATTTACTAAATCATACTCTTGGAATATACTATATTCAGACATATGAACTACATAAAGCAATAGAATATCTTAAGAAAGTATCTTTTGAATCATATAATAATCCTGAAATTCATTATCATCTAGCACTTGCATATTGTCATTTAAACGCACATATTTCTTCATATCACCATTGTCAAAAAGCTAAAGAGTATTTTGTTTATACAAATAATTATCATAGATTGTTAGATACTGAAACAATTGCACTTATATTACTTGAAGAGGAAACACATCTCTTATTTAATGAAATTGAATCAAGATACGAAAATTTACTAGATTCAGTAAGAGTAATTAAAGATCAAGATAGGGAAGCATATTTATTACATAATTTTGCTTATCAATTATATAAATTTAAAAAATATAATGAAGCTCGAAATTACTATAAAAAGGCATTAACTATTGGATCCAAGGAAAGTGTCAATTATTTGACTGCACTATTTGGGTATATGAGATGCATCTACGTTGGAAAACTAGAAAATGAGGCAACAATTATTGAGATAATTAATGAAGGTATTAAGGAAGCAAAAGAAAAAAACGTAGATTATTATTTTATGATTTTTAATTTATATAAATATAAACTATGTAATAATCAAGAAACATACTTCAATTATTTAAGTAATACTGTCCTTCCTTTTTTATATGAAATTAAAAATAAAGAATTTTTTATACCATTAACTAAAGAGTATATTCAATATCTAATTTCTATAAAAGATGGTCAAAAAATATTGGATTATATGAATAATTATCAAATTAACTATACCTTGGAGGATTAAATAATGAAAAAATTTATATTTATTCTAGCTTTGTCAGTTATATTTACAGCGTTACCGTATGCTTCAGCAGACGATATGACAATGACACCTTTAAGTAATCGCATTTTACCAGGTGCATAAAAAAACACGAATCATTTGATTCGTGTTTTTTTTTTATTATTTTTGAATATACACTTCACAAATACTCAGTTGGGGTTCCTTGATGAAAATACATCTTCCATCCCCCATCTTTATATTTCCATATAGAACTTCGTAAAGTATGCTGCTCTTTTATTTCGTTAAAGATTCTGTAGGTTACCAAGACAATTTCTTCAGATAGTGGATGAAGCTCAAAATTCGTTAACGTCATCTTTACAATACCTATACCATTTTCAAGTTGTTCATCTTTATATAAAACTCTTCCAGAACTGCCAAATTCAAAGAATTCGTCTGCTAGTAATTTTTTTAGTTCATCTTGGGATGTGCGAATTTCTGGTTTAAGTAATTTTTCTTCTAACATTAATAGATGTTCTTTTAGAGAAATCAAACTTTCCATCGTCCGTTCACCTACTTAATTATTTTATGTTTAGTTAAGAAATTAGATTAATATGCTTTACCCCAATAAACCATAACTTCAGCCTTCTTACCACAGCATACACATACATCATCGATTTGTTCTTGTTCAAATGGCATACATCTTGATGTTAAACCGACTTCTTCTTTAATTTGTTCTTCACATGCTAGATCTTTACACCACATAGCTTTGATAAAACCTTGTTTTGCATCACTTATTTGTTTTAATTCATTCATTGAGGTAGCTTCATATGTTTTTTCAGTGCGGTTATTTAATGCTTTTTCATATAAAGATGATTGAATTTCTTCAAGTAATTTAGCAATATTTTCTTCTAATGCATCTAAAGAAACGATTGTTTTTTCACGTGTATCTCTTCTTACTAAAACCGCTTGATTTTTTTCAATATCTTTTGGCCCGATTTCAACACGAACTGGAATCCCCTTCATTTCGTATTCGTTAAACTTCCAGCCAGGCATTTTATCTGAAGTATCAATTTTCACGCGAGCAACTTTTGAAATACGATTTTTTAACTCTGTTGCCTTATCAATAACACCTTCTTTATGTTGTGCGATTGGTATAACGATTACTTGTGTTGGTGCAACTTTTGGAGGTAATACTAAACCGCTGTTGTCACCATGTACCATTATTAAAGCCCCAATTACCCTTGTTGTCATGCCCCAAGAAGTTTGGTGTACGTATTGTCTCTTAGAGTTTTTATCTGTGTACTGAATATTGAATGCTTTTGCAAATCCATCACCAAAGTTATGAGATGTACCGCTTTGAAGCGCTTTGCCATCGTGCATTAAACTCTCGATTGTATACGTTGCTTTTGCACCAGCGAATTTTTCTTTTTCAGTTTTTTGACCTTTAATAACTGGAATCGCTAAGAAATTCTCTAAAAAATTAGCATAAACATTTAACATTTGAATTGTTTCTGCTTGTGCTTCTTCAGCGGTAGCATGAGCTGTATGACCTTCTTGCCATAAGAATTCTGTTGTTCTTAAAAATGGTCTAGTTGTTTTTTCCCAACGAACGACCGAGCACCATTGATTATATAATTTTGGTAAATCATTATAGCTTTCAATCGTTTTTGAAAAATGTTCACAAAAAAGCGTTTCTGAAGTTGGGCGAACTGCTAATGGTTCAGCTAATTCATCATGGCCACCATGTGTAACCCAAGCAACTTCAGGAGCAAATCCTTCTACATGATCAGCCTCTTTTTGTAATAATGACTTAGGAATAAACATTGGCATATAGACATTTTCATGATCTGTTTGTTTAAATTGAAAATCTAATTCTTTTTGGATGTTTTCCCAAAGCGCATATCCATAAGGTCTTAAAATCATGCATCCTTTAACGCTTGAGTAATCAACTAATTCTGCTTTTTTTACAATATCTGTATACCATTGTGCAAAATCAACATCCATATCTGTAATGGCTTCAACAAATTTTTTAGTACTCATTTTTTTACCCCTTATCAATTTTTATATACAAAAAAACGCCAAGAATAATCTGAAGGGACCATTCTCGGCGTTACCACCCTAATTACTACGTAGATAAATACATAAATAGCTTGGAAAAAACAAAAAACGCCATGAATGATCAAAAGGGACCATTCATGGCGTTACCACCCTACTTATTATGTAAAAATCTACATAATCTCTTAATATCTTTAACGGGAAAACCGCTGTAGCCTACTATTAGTTCGGTACAGAGACTCCAAGGCTGGTTCAGCTTACTTACTTAGGAATTTTCACCATCCATTCCCTCTCTATAAAGCTTATAAACTTACTATTCCTTTTCTAAGTCATTTATTAATTTAAAGTTATAATACGTTAACAAAAACTTTCTGTCAATGAGTATTATACCCATTTGTTTTAAATTTCTTTCGTTTCTTTATAGATTGTTTCATTTTTTACTTCATTTGAACGTCTTTTAGGTAATGGTACTTCAGATAATAACATGCCACCTACGATAAAAGTACCACCAATAATTGTTTGAATTGATAATGTTTCATTTGCAAAAATAACGGCCGTAAATGCTGCAAAAACAGGTTCAAAAATAAAAATTAATGCTGCTTTCGTTGATGAAATATGTTGTTGAGCAAACATTTGAACCCAAAAAGCTAAACTAGTACAAAATATTGCGGTAATAATAACCGCGAATATAAATGTCGGATTAACCCACAGTTCTTTTGAAAATGAAACGGAATTATCCTCAAAAATAAGCGAAAAAATAGTGCTACATACTCCAACCGTTGCTAATTGGATCGTTGTAAAGGTGATTGGATCCATTTGCTTCGTAAATCTTCCAGATAAGATAATATGAAATGCAAATGCAATTGAGGCAAAAAGAGTTAATATATCGCCAAGATTTACAGAAAATGAATCGCCTAATGTTAAAAAGCTTAATCCAAGTAACGCAATTAAACATGCGATTACAGTCGACCAATTCGAGCGCTCACGATAGACTAAATATAAAAGAACTGGTACTAACACAACACATAATCCTGTAATAAAACCAGATTTTGAGGATGTTGTATACTTTAATCCAAAAGTTTGAAGGACATATCCTGTAAATAACATAAACCCAATACCACTTGTGATCATGACTTGTTTAAAAGATAAATTAGATTTTTGTTTTCTTTTAACTAAAAATGGTAAAAGGACTAAAGTTGCGAGGATAAATCGGAATGCATTAAATGCAAATGGCTCTACATATGCGATTGCATTTTGGACTACTACAAATGTTGTGCCCCAAAGTAATGTTACAATAATTAATGAGATGGTAGCTATTCTTTCTATTCTCAATCTCTCATCCTCCCTCCATATCATTGGATTCTTTAAAAACTGCAAGAAAAAAAGATGTGACATCACACATCTAAGTTCTTATAATTTTTATTTGAGTCCATATATTAAATTATATCCTTATTCTATCATAATGTGAGAGTAATTTGTCTCATCACTTAAAAATATTCTATTTAGTTATAATTATGATAATATTAAGTCTTTTTGCTATTTAGATTGACTGTATATCGGCTCATCCATATACTTAAATACAGAAAATAGAAAAAGGTGATTGGATTGGATTTTGAAATTACATATTTATCATTTTACGTTGTAACAGTTGAAGGAAAAGGTGAACAATCCGACAAACGATATAAACATTTTCAAACACTAGATGAATCAATGTTTGAAGAAAGTGCTTTAAAGGGATTTTTAGAAGGTGAACTTGAACGAATTGTGAATCGAAAAGTTGAAAAACATCCAAAATCTGAATCTGTCCCAACAAAATTAGGTCACTTTATTGTTGAGGAAGGTCATTCATTAGACTCAAATCCAAATTATAATCTATTTCAGCGCGTTCGTAATGCAAAATCAATTGAAGATTTTAAAGCTGAGAATGAGACTTTAGTTATTAACTATATTGATACTAGTGCTGTCCGGGGTGGAGCATTTTTAGTGATCCAAGCAAAACTAAGAAAATATTTCGATGACCCTTTTGTTTTTGTCTTAAAATGCGATTTCGAACCAAAAGTAGCCTCTATCTCAGATGAATCTACGCTTATAAAGACAGTAGAAATGGCGATTACAACGAAGAATATGAAATCAATTCAATATCCTTATATGGAAGAATTAGGAATGATTTCGGAAAATGAATTAAAAATTCATCAAGCCTCTCATGCTCGTTATTTTGAGGACTTTTTAAAATTTGTATCGTATTCAGAATCAATGCCTGAAATTGTTAAATCCCAAGTAATGACAATGGTTTACGATAAAATTGAAGATGTTTTTGAAGAAGAAAGTGTTGAAAGACAACAATTTGATGCAGCAATGGAAGTTTGGGCAGCTAGTCCAAAGCGTGAAATTCAGGAACACTTTACTCCCGACGAAGTAATTGAAGCAGCGGCACAAATCGTCGAACATACACCAGAAATTGAACTATCATTTAAAGCTGATCACTTTTCAGTAAAAGGTTTACTAGCTGATTTTGGAGATAATCTACACATTGCTAAAGTAAATGGACGATATGTAGTTATTTTAGAAGCTGATACACTCCAATTTGAAAAAGGATTTTCGCCGATTGAGTTTTTAAAGCCTGATGAAATACATCTTGTCATCGAAAAAATAAGACAAAAATAAAGAGCCAAGCGGCTCTTTTTTTTATAAATATGTAGCTTTACATTATTTAACAAAAGCATGTCTGGGCATTAGTAAACATTCTCTGTTTCGTACTTTTTTACCCAAACCATAAAAACCAAACGATTATTAACATTTTCATAGTCTGAAAATATTTCATACTTCATTCCTGTAAGTGTGTTTAACCGAACCAATTCAAAAACTAATGAAGACGCAATTTTTTCATCAGTCGTTTTGTAACCATCATATAAATTCCCTATCTCATTATATATGACACTATAAGCCCATTCATGTGATTCTCTCATTGTTGCAAACGACATTCCATCCTCATACCATCGGATCCAGGTAGCTTTCGAAGATTTCTCCAATTCATTCACCACCTATGAAATCAGATTTTTATTAATCAGCTTTTACTTAATTTCTAAGCCGTGATTTTCATTAAGGCTTTTCGTTAATAAAAAGTCATTTTCCTTATATAAGTATCATTTCTATTAACTGAATTATCAGCAAACTATTGTACGTTAAGAAATTCTTGTATATATTTAGTATACAACATGACTTACCGCTCGCTTATATTACACTGAATTTAATGAATAGATTATTAAGGAGGATGAGTGATGGAAGAAGTAATTGAAAAAGCAATACAAGATATCTACCCCGATGATTTCGCTTGGTGTTATGGATGTGGTCGTTTAAATAAAGATGGTCACCATCTTCGAACTGGCTGGCAAGGTGATAAAACTGTAACGATCTTTACACCTGAATCAAAATACATGGGAATTCCTGGTTTTATTTATGGTGGATTATTAGCCTCGTTAATTGATTGTCATGGGACAGGTTCTGCCGCGCTTGCTTTACAGCGCAAGAATGGAAACGAAATTGGTGATGGTTCAATACCAACTAGGTTTGTTACTGCTAAACTTAATGTTGAATTCCTTAAACCAACTCCACAAGATGTTCCGCTAAAAGCAATTGGGACTGTTGAAGAAATCCATCCTAAAAAATGGAAAGTTCACACAGAAGTATTTGCAAATGATGTTCTTTGTGCTCGTGGAGAAGTCGTTCTTGTTGTCATGCCTAGTACATTTATAAAATAATAATGTTAAAGAACTATCTACTTTGTTTCAAAGCTCAGATATGACTAAGCTAAGAGAAATTCTCTTAGCCTTTTTTATTTCAGCGTGTTTTCAGCACTTAACGATTTCAAAAAAATAGAATCTTTTTTTGTTATCACTATTACAATTTATATATGCGTATTTGCACTTGAGGGAAATTTTGGTAGTATTAAGTTATTCATATTCGAAAGTGAGGTATAGTCCAATGAATTCTTCATTCGTTAATTTCTAAATTTATCAAAGGGGTGAGTCCAATGATAAAATAACACTTTCACGCAAATAACTTTTAGAATGTTCAAATAACATTTTTCGAGGTGAAAGTGATGAGTTGTAAACAAAAATACTCTATGAATGACAAAAATATAATTACTTGGACAATAAAGCCGAAGACCACTCCATTCGTTTTAAGGAACTGTAATAAATGCAAAAATAAAAAGGAATTTTATTGCAGTGAACTATTTAGAATGAATGCAAATAAACAAAAAATAGATGTATGGTTAATATATAAATATAATCAATGTAATTCTACATGGAACTTAACGATCTTTTCTCGAATTAATCCAGTAGATATAGATAAAAGCTTATTTAATAGAATGTCAAGAAATGATAAAGAAACTGCATGGAAATATGCCTTTGATATGGAAACACATAGGAGTAATCAAGCCGAAGCCCTCTATAACGTTGATTATGTCGCAGAAGGCGAAAACATTGATTCTCTTAAAAACCTGTCACAAGAAATATTTATTAACATTGAGTCACCATATAGTTTTAATCTTCGACTAGACAAGTTACTTAAAGATAAATTAATCGTTTCAAGAAAAAAGCTTTTAGAGATGATAGAAAACGGTTATATATACACAATTCCCGAAGTTAATATAAGAAAGCATAAAATAAAAGAAAAACAAATCAAACTAACTATTACTAACGATGCACTAAAAATGATGAACTCAACGTTAGTCTTTGAAAATAAGTAATCCCCTTCCCTTTCTTTAATTTTGGGTGCTTTTATGAAACAAATAAAGCCTAATTTCTTCCATGTAATCCCGAGAAATTAGGCTTTTTTCTATTTGTATTTCATAAGATGGAAATCTGGATTTTTCGGATGTATTTTTGAATTCTTCAAGTCTGCAGAAGTTATTTCTCAGATCTTTCATCAGCGGATATTCGCTTATGTTTTTCATTAATTATTTTTTTGTTAAGAATTCTAACTTCACCAACCATTAGCAACCTCATATCCTCTATGATATACTTTGCTAACTCTTCGTCAGAAATATCATCTCCCTCAATATCCAGTCGAAAATCTTGTCCTTGTAATCCACCACCATTCGTAAAATCGATTTCAAAGTCGAATTGAACTCTCTTATCCATTTTGGTCCCCCTTTGTTAGATTTTAGTAAATTAGTATATACATAACCTATTAATTATTTTCATTAATGATTGATGCAATGATGTGTAGTGAATCCCATTCTCCACTAGAAAATTTAATAATTGGATATTTTTTTGGGAACAACTTTTTACAAATAACTTCAATTGTATTTCCTTCTCTAAATAACGTTAATACATCATGTTGGATTGATTTTAAGTATGTTAGTTTTCTCTCGAGTGCAGAGCGACCATCATTCATAAACCCTACGTGACTGCAAAAAACATCTTGAAAATCATAAAGTAATAATTGTTCCAATGAGCGAATAATTTTTGGGATGTTTTCTTCAGCTAACACGACTTTTGTCCGCTCACTTACAAATAAATCCCCCGTAAATAATTGACCTGTATCCCGATTTAAAAAAGCATTATGATCAAAAGAATGACCAGGAGTATCAATTATGTCCCATTTGGCATTTTTAGATGTAAAATTTTTGGGCATTGGATTTGCATGAAACGGTTTTCTTTTACCCCAAAAGAGTTTTCTATACAAAGGATAGTCTGCCTTTTTTGTACAATAATTAATTGTTTTCTCGCTTAAATAAATTGGTACATTTTTTGTTTTTTCAATATATGCGGCACAGCCAGTATGATCTTCATGATAATGAGTAATTATGACTTGGTCGAAATCAGATTTATCTATAAATGATTCAAAGTGTTTATGTAAGGATTGTGCTCCGGTATCAATTAAGACACCGTCAACTAAGTAACAATAAACATTTAAAGAAATACTTTGAAACTTAATTTGTCCATTTATATAGGAAACACCATTTTTTTCTCCTAAAGTAGAATTTTTCTTTAAGAACATCAGCTTTCATCTCCTTATATTCATGCAAACAATTCTAATATTCTATTTTTTATTAAAAAACTCCTTTTCTTTTCAAATAAACTAGCTTTTAGCCTAATAAAAAGATCAAATTTTTCATCGTACTTGATCGGTGGATACATAAAAAATTCGAACACTACTAATTCTGAAAAAACAAATAAAAATTTACTAAATATAATGCTATAATTTCAACACCTATACCTAAAATGAATAATAGTATTCTACTTATTCCCTTTTTGTTTTTACCAAAAATAGCTATCCACAAAAAAGATAAACCTAAAAGTATAAATAGTATTGCAAGTAAAACAATCGCCATCTATTCATCCTCATTCCCATTTTTAAATTTGAAGTAGCTAAAGCAGAAACTCAATTGTCCTTTAAAATTTTTGGTCTAATGAACTAGTGTTGTGTCGGGTAATTTGCCGGACATTTATATTTTTATTTTATAAAGAATGTTAGTATTTTTATTCAATTTTACGTTAAAAGGTACTTCACTAACCTTTATGTAGAGTAATAACACAACTCTTACCTTTCTCTCTATTTATGAATATTTTTTTTTATAAATCTTGGTAAATAGCAAAAATAGATTGAATGCACTCAAGAATAAATATACAATTATCTACATAATAAAACATTCTAGGTAATATGATTAGGAGATCTCAAGATGAATCATTTAGAAGTAAAAATCAACGAATTAGTAGATAAATATTATTCAAACCTTTTAGAAATTCGTAGACATTTGCATATGTATCCTGAGTTAAGTAATCAAGAATACAAAACAACAAATTTTATTAATCAAGAATTAGATAAGGCTAATATCCAAAGATTATCTTTGAATTGTCAAACAGGTACAGCCGCTGAAATAAAAGGCTTAGATGGCCCAACAGTTGCATTACGCGCTGACATTGATGCACTTCCAATTCAGGAGGAATCGGACTTACCATTTCGTTCAGTAATTGATGGAATTTCCCATATGTGTGGCCACGATGTTCATACTACTATTGCACTTGGAGTTGGGTTTGTTTTACAGGAACTTAAACATTTACTTCCAGGTACTGTTCGATTGATTTTTCAACCGGCTGAGGAATCTGAAGGTGGCGCTGAGTCAATGATTGCTGAAGGATTACTTAATGATGTTAAGGCAATTATCGGGCTTCACAATATGCCCGATCTTCCAGTTGGTACGATTGGCGTCAAAGAAGGTTTCCTTATGGCAAGTGTAGATGATTTTACGATTAAGATTAAAGGAAAAGGCGGTCATGCAGCACTTCCTGAAAAAGCAGTTGATCCGATTGTGATTGGAAGTTCAGTAGTTAGCCTTCTACAAACACTAGTTAGTAGAACAATTTCACCAAAAGAATCTGCTGTTATAACTGTTGGAGCATTCCAAGCCGGGAATACACATAATGTTATCCCTGAATTTGCAGTTTTAAAAGGCACTGTTCGAACTTCAAATGAATCAGTTCGAATGCAAATACATGAAAAATTTGAAACGATGGTTCAAAATCTTGTTCATTCACTTGGTGGAGAAGTAGAAATCGATTACCAACTGTTGGTACCAACAGTCTTTAACCATTCTAAAATAACATCTGTCGTTCGAGAAGCAGCAATTTTAACAGTAGGAACTGACCATGTTGTGACAGCGGAATCAACAATGGGTGGAGAAGATTTTTCATTTTATCAACAAAAAGTACCTGGCTGTTATTTATGGTTAGGCTCTGGAAATAAGGAAAAAGGAATAACTTATGGCTGGCATCATCCAAAATTTATGGTCGATGAAGAAGCAATAAAAGTTGGCGTAAAATTAATGGTTCAATCTGTATTTAAACTATTAAAGGATAAAACAATTTAAAACAAAAAAGTGAAAATCATTGGCTTCATGATTTTCACTTTTTTGTTTTAAGTCTAGTAAACTTAAAGCTTAATTAGATCGATTTCATTACATCAATTACTTTATCAATATCATTTTTTGTGATCCAATAATGTGTTGCAAACCGCATCATTCCATCTTCATCTGGAGCAAAAATGATGATTCCATTTTCTTTAAAAATTTGTTCAATTTCTTCAGGTGTGCGTTTCATAATTGTTAATTGGAAGAAAACTAAATTAATATGAATTTTGGATAAATCGACCTTAATAGAAGGAATTTCACTTAAACGATCAGCAAAATATAGTGCATTTTCATGATCTTCATGTAATCGTTTGGTCATTTTTTCTAATGCAATGATACCAGCGGCTGCTAAAAACCCAGATTGTCTCCATCCACCACCTAGTAATTTACGCTTCTTTTTCGCTTTTTCGATAAATTCTTTACTACCCGCTAAGATTGAACCAACTGGTGCACATAGTCCTTTTGATAAACAAAACATAACCGAATCACTATATTGTGATAATTCTTTTGCGTCAATTTTCAAATAGGAAGCAGCGTTAAATAGTCTTGCTCCATCTAAATGTACTGGGATGTTTGCGTCTTTCGCAAGACTATACACTTCATTCATATAGTCAAGATCGACAACAGATCCATTTGAATATGCATTTTCTAAACAGATTAATGAAGTTTCCGGATAATGTATGTCATCTGGACGAATCGATTGTTTAATTCGTTTAATATCCATTTTACCATTTGTTGTTTGTAATGTACGTAAATGTACTCCAGCAATGATTGACGCTGCACCAACTTCATGCTCGAATATATGACAATCTTCACCAAGAATTACCTCAGTCCCACGATCACAATGTGTAAATAAAGCTAATTGATTTCCGAAAGTCCCACTTGGTACAAAAAGTGCAGCTTCTTTTCCAATCATCGAAGCAGCTAAAGTTTCTAATTTTTGAACTGTTGGATCATCCCCATAAACATCATCACCGACTTCAGCTAAAAACATTGCTTGTCTCATTTCATCGGTAGGATTTGTTACTGTATCACTTCTTAAATCAATATACTTCATTTTCATTCTCCTTTATTAAAAATTTCTGAATTATCTAAACCGGTCTGTCAGACGATTTTAAAAATTGTTTTTAATATAGTTGTCCATTAAATCGTCTCAAATCGACTGTTTTTTTTACATGTTAAATCCATTATTTTTCTCGTATACTTTCAAACCGATAAGTATTAGTTTCTCAGTAATATCCTCAATTCCAGTATTATTTTCAATTGCAATGTTTTTAATCTTTTCTTTTATGTCATCCTTCACAAAAGTTGTTAATTGCTCCTGATTACTCGAAAGCACAATGTATCCTGGTCTACTTGAAAGTTTTCCATCGATTAAACAATTTTGTAATATCTCGAAATCCTGTTCAATTTGATCAGTATGATATGGAAGCTTGTTTGGTTTTAGTTCAATCTTTATTGTATTACCGACTAAATAAAGATTCATATTTTGAATGCCAATCTGTTTATAAAATTCATCAATGATTCCAAATATCGGTGCATTTATTGATTGAGGAAATGGGAAGTGAAACGTAATACTTCCTCTTTTCGTACTATGATTTGTCTGCTTAACTTCATATGATTTTTCAAAGCCTTTCGTTAAAAGCTCTTCTTTATTTAGAAGTTCCCCCATATTCGTTTTTGCGACAATTTCTCCAGTGTCATGAATCTCTACTATTCTAGCTTTTTCATTTGAGTTCGGAATGTTATATAAACCGAATAGAATAAACTCATGATTTTTCGTGAAAAAAGTTTTCCTCTTAGCGTTGTTTTTATTTGAAACTTTTAACTTTTCAACTTCTTCCGTTGGAATAAAAACAGTTAATCTACCTTTAAAATTAATTTTATTTGACGTTACTTTCCCATTCCTTATGTATTGATGGATGGATGCTTTAGAAACCCCTAGTAAATTTGCAGTTTCTAGAACGGTTAAGCCATCTGGCTTTATATTTTGAGATTTTAACAGATTAATATCCTTCAAATAAAACTTCATCGTAC
Source organism: Gottfriedia luciferensis (assembly GCF_002156865.1). Classification (GTDB taxonomy): domain Bacteria; phylum Bacillota; class Bacilli; order Bacillales; family Bacillaceae_G; genus Gottfriedia; species Gottfriedia luciferensis. Next base: position 150,863 of record NZ_NCTA01000006.1, read on the forward strand.
CATCGATTTGCCAATCTTCATAAACAAGTTTCAGTTTACCCGCTTTTACATAATTGTAGATAGTTTGTTTCGAAATTCCTAGTAGTTCTACTACTTCATTTGTTGTAACAATCTCTTTTCTTGTTTGATCTTGTTCTAACATTTGATTTCTTCCTTTTTTATATTTTTATTAGCACTATTATATCATATCAATTTTCAACCAATCTATAAATATAACTTAAACGTTAACTATATAATTATACATAGTTATAATTTAATAAATACACTATATTTGTTTAAGGTAGAATAATATTGTATTTTTCTACTTTAAAAATAGATTAATCATGTTAAATGATATAAACTATAAATAGATTATTTCTACTTAAAAAATAAATGACTTAAAACAATAATTTGTGAGGTGAATTACTTGGTAATGGAATCAAACCTTCTTATTTCAAATTCAACACAATTTCCAATAGCCATGCCTTCAGATCTTAAAACAATAGAGTATTTAATCGACGATACTTATATTTCGAGCCTTTTACAAATTAAATTTGAAAATGAGAAAAATCATCAAATGATTTATGAAGGTTTCTCTGACGTAGATATGATTTACTATTACGTACATCAGAGAAAAGATATCCAAAAATCAAAACAAAGAAAAAGTAGTACAAAATTAGAGTACATAAGAGAATTGTTACAATTCTATCGTTATTTAATGAATAGTCAGGAGTTTCTTCGTCAAGATGTAGATGGTTTTATAGAAAATTCTCTTTTTAAAAATTTAAAGCAAAGACATATTGATGCATATCAACAGTGGCTTTCAACTTATCGCTACGGTAAAAAGCAAGAACTTTATCGTGTTACGACTCTTTCTAGGAAACTTGTTATCTTAAAAAGCTTCTTTAAATTTTTATTTGAATCAAGCTTTATTCAAGTGCCTATTTATACTCGTATACTAGATGCGAAAATTACAAAGGATGACTTGCCGAATCGTGATTTAGAGGAAAACGAAGTAAAAGCATTGCTTGAATTTTATAAAGGCAATATCTTAAAAACGACATTAATAAAACTATTAGCAACAACTGGAATGCGTATAAGAGAACTTGCAGAAGCTAATTGGGGTAATATTTCTAAAGATACAAATGGATATTGGCTTGAAATTATCGGAAAAGGTAATAAAAAACGTGAAGTTAAAATATTAAATCATGTATTTATGGATCTTTGTAAATTAAGAGAACGACGCGGATTATCAAATCAAATTACAAAAACTGATACAAATCCATTTTTTCCAAATAAAATGAATCACCACTATTCTTTTAAATACTTATCTAAATATGTCATTGAGATGATTAAAGACTCTGCCCTCCCTTTTGTAACCGATTCTAAACGAACCGGTAATATTAGCCCTCACTTCTTTCGACATCACTATGCATGTCGATCGATCGAAAAAGGTGCGAATATTTATCAAGTTAGTCGAAGTTTAGGTCATGAAAGTATCCAAACAACTGAACTGTATTTAGCAAAAATGATGAATCGTTCTCAACATGCAAGTAATGTTTGGGATGATGAAGCGTATTAAAAAAAGCTCCCTAAATTTGGGAGCTTATTATTAGTTTACATAATAAGATTATCTTCTGATATTTATGACTCATTCACTAAAACTCTCATTTCAATTAAAAATTCTTCTTCTTGATCTGGCGAATAATTTGTATGTATTAACGACTCATAAATATCACTATTAACCGAGATTTGATTCTCGTCCACATATTTAATTAACTTTTGTAAATTGTTAAAATAATCATCTGGCGTTTCGCTTTTAAAAGTAATACAAACATAATTTCCTTTTGGAATTTTTGCGACTTCTGTATCCGACATTAGTAAAGTTAGTTGTTTTTTTGTTAGTACTGGTGTAAATAAATACTCATAAACAACTTCATTCACATTCGAGTAAGATTTAAAAGGATAAATTGCACCATACCCATTGTTTCTGAATCCTTCAGTTGACGCAGCAAATTTCTTTAACTTACTATAAGATGAATTTAAAATATTTTTAGGAACAATTCCTACAGCCTTTGTCTGTATAATTTGTATTTCTTCTTCATACGTAAGAAAAACTTCCCCAAATGCAGGATACTCCTTTTGTTTTTGTAAACCCTTTTTAGCATTTGCAATAATTTTTTCGATTTCTACTAACGAATCAATTTTATCTCTTACAATTTTTTCTTGTTCTGTTAAAAAGGCAAAGAAATCATCTCTTTTTAAACCTTGTACTTCTTTCATCTCTTCTAATGGAGTACCAATATATTTTAATGATTTAATTAGATCGAGAAGATGAATTTGTGAGTCTTTATAATATCGATAGTTCGTTTCTGGATCAACATATGCAGGTTTAAATAAATTGATTTTATCGTAATAACGAAGTGCCTTAATTGAAATATTTACTAATTTTGACACTTCACCGATTGTATAAAGTTTATCTTTCATCTATTCTCACTTCCCTAAATACCTTAGTTTTTAGAAAAAGAAGCGTATCTTTTATTCCAAAGAATACGCTTTTTTCACATTAGCTGTACGATAGACTGGCATCTTCCATGAAATCGTCAAACCAACACAACTAGCTAATAATACTGTAGCAAAATAAAATGGATAATTAAAATCGATATCAAATAAAATCCCACCAATAATCGGTCCAATTACATTACCAATACTTGTAAACATCGAGTTCATACCACCTACAAATCCTTGTTCATTCCCTGCAATTTTAGATAAATATGTTGTCACAGCTGGTCGCATTAAATCAAATCCTAGAAATACAGTAATTGTAACAAGTAAAATCGTAAAGTATGAGTTCGCAATTGTCATTAAAAATACTAGTATTGTAGAGAGAATTAAGCTATATCGAATTAGACGAATTTCTCCAATCGATTTCGTTAGTCGATCAAAAAATACAACTTGAGCAATCGCTCCTATTATACCACCGCCAGTTATCATAATGGCAATGTCCTTTGGAGTAAAACCAAACTTATGGTCGGTAAATAGTGAAAATAACGATTCGAATGCTGATAATCCAAATTGTGAAATTAAGATTACCATAAAAGAAATAAAATACATTGGCGAAAAAATACGTTTAAAACTTGGCTTTTGTTCTTTTACTTCAATATTTTCGAGATTTCTTTCTGGTTCTGGAAGGACGCTAATAGATAAGACTCCTGCAAGAACAGCTATTCCCGCTGCAAAGAAAAATGGTATACGAGGACCAATTTCTGCTAGAAAGCCTCCAACTCCAGGACCAATTATGAAACCTGTTGAAATAGCTGCTGACATATAGCCAAGTGCTTTTGCTCGTGTATCAACAGTTGTAATATCAGCAATAAATGCAGTTACTGCCGGCATAATGAATGCTGCACTAATACCTCCTAGCATACGTGAAATGAAAAGAACTTCAATCGTTTTTCCAATTCCAAACAAAAACTCTGAGATACTAAAGATGATTAGCCCGATAATAATCATTCTTTTCCGTCCAAATCGATCCACCCAACGCCCAGCAATTGGTGAAATGATTAATTGAGTAATAGCAAAGGCAGCTACCATATAGCCAACAATAGAACCAGATATATTTAACTCATTCATAATTGAAGGAGTAACCGGAATAACTAAACCAATCCCTAAGAACACGATGAATAAATTCACCAATACTAAAATCAACATCATATTTTGTTTTTTCATATTCATCAACTCCTTTGAAAAACTTTACAAAATATAATGTAAAGCCTCCCCCAAGGGTAGAGTCAATGGGTTTATCATTGCTTTTTTTTGAATTCGTTTTCATTTTATTTACCTTGGATTATTGTACATGTACAAGGAAGAATTCATAGTTTTATTTTATCGTCCAGTCGTCACAACAAAGTTCTCTGTCTATGAAAAAAATAAAGAGTGCGGTCTAGGACAGCCCCCTTTGCGAATGCCCGTCACACAAAAAAGACCGACAAAATGTCGATCTGGTAATACAATTTATCCATAGAAAAATAAAAAGATAACTCTATCAAACTACGCAGTTACTTAACTTTTTCTTTCGTTTTCATTATTCTTCATTACATCATCCGTAAGCTCACGGGTTGAATTTTTAAACTCTCTTAAAGTTTGGCCAAATGCTTTCCCAACCTCAGGTAGCTTTTTAGGACCGAAAATAATTAAAGCAAGCAGTAAGATTAAAATCAACCCAGGTATTCCGATATTTGGCAACATAGGGAAACCTCCTTCTTTTTATGGTGTCATTTAACTATTTTAGTCGTTTTCAATTCATTTTTACTTTAACAAGCTTTCCCCTTTTACTTCATTAAACGAGAAATTTAACATAATTAATTTGTAACAGTAGCTTTCAGTGCTTTTAATACTTCAGTTGCTGCCTCTTCACCAGTGTCTACAGCTCCGTTCAAATAACCTTGATAATCTTGTGAGCAATGCTCACCTGCGAAAAAGACATTACCTTCTGGTTCACCTTCAATTCCACTAAAGGATGTATATTGGCCTTTTTTAAAATAAGAATACGAGCCTTTTGTCCAAGACATACCTGGCCAATAAACGATTGATGAAATTCCGTTCCATTTTTTGGATATACCTGGTAAAACGGGCTCAATTTGATTTAAAAATTTATTCGTTTGAGATGACAATGAACCTTGATTTAATGAATCTCCTATTTTTCCACCAGTATATTTTACTAAAATACCACTTTTTCCATCTTGAGCTCGAGTAACTTCCCAAGTATTTTGATAGCCAGTATCTGAATAGGTTAAACCGTTATTTCCAAGTTTCTGCCAGTGCCGATCTGAAAACTGTGCAAGCAATTTAGCATTCGTTCCCATACCAAGTTCATTGATCGCTTTTACCTTCATTGGTCTAAATCCCGCACTATAAAAATCAACGTCACTACGTAAAATAGAAAATGGAATTGTCATGACGACAATGTCTGCAATAACATCTGGTTTATCAGAAAATGATAATGTATACGTTCCATCTAAATTTTTTACGATCTTTTTTAGTTTATAACCTAAGTTAATTTGTGGATTTAAATTATTTTCTAATAAGGAAACAATTTGATCATTTCCACCACGAATGTGATATTTTTCATCAGATTCACCAAATGTTTCAAGTTCAGATTGATCAGTCCCACCTAATAAATAAATGAGATTTAAACTACTTTGCTCTGAGGATTCCACTCCATATTCAATTGTATAAGCAACATCCAATAATTTACCTAAATTTGAATTGAGTCCTCCTGGCACATATGATTCAATCCAATCAGTAATTGACATATTATCAAGTTGTTTACCTCGTACGGTATATTGGTTATAGGTAGTGGGATATCCAGCATCTTTTGAATCTTTATTTAGCTGAGGCATGATTGATTGCATATCATAAGTTGCTTGATCAAACGTGTAAGGCTTTCCACTAAAATAAAAAAATGGCACACTGCCTGATTCTTCAGCAGCAAGTAAATTATCGAACGTTAAACCTAACTCTTTAGCCAACTTCCGGATTGCCTTATGGCCTGTATCAATAAGTTCTCCTCCATTTTCAGAAATTTGATTATCAGCAAAATAATTTCTTCTTGTCCAACAACGACCACCTACACGATTCATTGCCTCATAGATAGTCGCTACAACGCCACGTTCTTTTAAACGATATGCACAAGTTAAACCGGCTAAACCACCACCGATAATTACAACTTTAGAGCCTGCGGCCTGCGCCTTAATCGAATCAAAATTCCAAACAAATGTTGGTACAGCGGCCGCTACAGATAAAGCAGCTGCTCCTTTTAAAAACTGTCTGCGACTGTAACTAGTTTGTTCACGGTTATCATTTTCATAAGCTTTTGCTGCTTGAGTTGCAGCTCTTTTTAACATACGTAAAATAGGGGTATGTGCCATCCTTTTTCTCCTTCCGATTTTTCTAAATATTCTCAAAATAATACTATAAGAAAAAGGACAAGCCATAAAGGAATTTTTTTCATCTTTTTTCTACACATATGTGTCAGGATTTAGCACAAAAAAGCGTAAAAAAAAGACTGCTCATAATGCAGTCCCCAATTTCTAAATAACTTTTATTAATTCCCCCAAAAAAACAATGATTTATGTAAACTATTGTCAAAATTCTATATATAATGGTTGAGCATTTTTGTCTAAGCAAAGTCAATTCTTTGTCTAAAATTATTCCATGTTACCATATGTAATAAACAGTGTAGTACATATGGATCCATTTACATTTTGAAAAATACGAATAAAAGCATCGTTTCTCTATTATTTTGTGTTATTTAATTAGAAATTCATGCTCACTTTAGAATACTATTTTAATATGATTAATTTTAGTTTTAACTTTTCTAAACGCTGGATCAGACCCGCTGACTTACAAAGAGGTTAAAGCTGAGTTATTTCTATAAAAAACGATTAAAAAATATGGAGTGAATTAATTGTCTAAAATAAATGAATCAAAAATTCTTATTGAACCTTGGGTTGAAACAGATCTTAATTTACTTCTGTCTTTAAATACTAGTTTTGTGATGAAATATCTTGGCGGACTTGAAAGTTACAAACAAATTATGTTTCGACATAAACATTATCTTGATATGAGTAGAATAGGCACTGGACAAATGTATACAATCATTTTACTACCTTGCCGAACAAAGATTGGTACTGTAGGCTATTGGGATCGAGTATGGAATAATAAGAATGTTTATGAAATCGGATGGAGTATTTTACCCCAATTTCAAAGAAAAGGAATTGCAACAATTGCTGTAAATAAGGCGATTAAGAAAGCAAAAAATGAATCAAAGCATAAATATATTCACGCATTTCCTTCGGTTAGAAACATTGCTTCAAATAAAATCTGCGAAAAACTTAATTTTAAATTGAATGGAAAATGCAATTTTGAATATCCAATCGGTAAATTTATGGAATGTCATGATTGGCGGCTTAAAATAAAAAAGAACAAAAGCAGTTAAGTTAATATTCGGCTTAACTGCTTTTGTTTCATTAATATAACATTTGTACTTTATAGTTAGTATTTAGTAAATAGAATAGTTAGATACTACAATGATGCAAAAAAGCCGATCCTAAAAGGATTTAGGCTCAGCTTGTCATTAAGTTTATTCGAAATAAAATAACGAATCTTGAGAAGTATTTGTCTGATAGTAGCTTAATAAATCTTCTACAGATATTCCTCTAATTTCAGCAATATCATTAAAACTCATATCATAATGATATGACAGTTCATGAATGGATAATGCTGGATTACTTTCCAAAAGTTCAAAATCAGGTATATTTTCAAATTGTTGAGACAAACCCATCACTTCCTTTTACAGTTTCTTACTATCCTTTCCTAAAATTTACAAATTTAGTCAAGTTTCGTAAAAGGAAGAAATTAAATGATTTTCATGTACCTTTATTTTCATTTAGTTTAATCTTACTGTTAGGTTTCATCCTTTTACTAAGAAAATATGCCCTAAATGATGTTGACTATGCCAAGCATACAATGCTAAAAGAAAATCAACGCTCATATTGATCTTTAATTCAGGATGGAAACAAGTTCGCTTAAACTGTTCTTCATTTAATGATTCTAGTAAAGTAACGTATCTTTCATGGATTCCTTCAATAATTTTTAATGAACTATGAAAATCAAAGTTTGAATCACTTAATGTAATCCAAGCATTTTCATCATATGGCATAATCGTTGGATTCTCTTCAGTTAATGCAAGTTTTAATCGAATGAAACTATTCATATGGCTGTCTGCAACATGATGTATAACTTGTTTCGGTGTCCAACCACCTTCTCGATAAGGTGTGTTTAATTGTTCTTCAGTAAGAGAGTAGATTGCTTCCTTAAATTTTTCTGGTGCTTCTCTTAAAATTTTAATAAATTCTTGACGCTGATTTTGACTATAGCTTGATGGTGTGGTAAATCTACCGATTGGATATTTTAAATTTTCCATTTTTAAATCCCCCGTTTCTCCCATTTCTATATAAAAAACAACAAAGCCTTACGTAAGACTTTGTTGTTTGTTAATCATTAAAGTGTATTAAAAGTTTCTGTTAAAACAGGAACAATTTGTTTTTTACGAGATACTACGCCTTTTAAAACAGCAGTGTTGTTTTCTAAAGTAACATTATATGCCTTTTCAACTGCATTTGTAGCAGTTCCTTTTGCAACAGCCACTGAATCGTTTGTTAAAATATCAGTTACTACAAATAAGAATAAATCTAAGCCCTTAGTTGATACAATGCCTTCAAGTACATTTTCTAATTCAGCCTGACGAGAAAGAACATCGTTTGTATCTACAGCGTTTACTTGTGCAATTTCTACTTTGAAGTTACCCATTTGGAATTCTTTTGCATCAAGTGACACTAATGATTCAATTGACTTATCCGCAAGATTTGCTCCTGCTTTTAACATGTCTAAACCATATTCTTCTGCATTTACTCCAGCAATTTCAGCAAGTTCCTTAGCAGCAGTTACATCTTGATCAGTGCATGTTGGTGATTTAAATAATAAAGTATCAGAAATAATTGCTGATAGCATTAAACCAGCAACCTCTTTTTTAATAGCAATATTATTTTCTTTATATAATTTATTTAAAATTGTCGCTGTACAACCAACTGGCTCACAACGGTAGTATAAAGGATCGCTTGTTTCGAAATTAGCAATACGGTGGTGGTCAATCACTTCAAGTACACGAACTTGTTCGATGTCATCCGCGCTTTGTTGACGCTCATTGTGGTCAACTAGAATAACGTTATTTGTTTCTGTAGCAACCTTTTCAACTAAACGAGGAGCTTCTGAATTAAAAGTATCAAGAGCGAATTGAGTTTCAGCGCTTACTTCTCCTAATCTAATTGCTTCAGCATTTAAACCTAAAGCTTTTTTTAATTCTGCATATGCAATTGCAGAGCAAATTGTATCTGTATCTGGGTTTTTATGACCAAAAACTAGTACTTTTTCCATCAAAATTCTCCTAACTAATTCCTGTTTTTAAAATTTAATATGTATTTGCAATGCTACACTATTTCATCAATAGTAGAAATATTTGGCTTTTACATAAATTTCAACAATAATAATACCATATCAAAATAAAAAAGAATAGCCAAATTGACTATTCATAATGTAGTTATTCATCAGAATTTTTGTACGACATGCTTTCAGTAATTGGTTCGTTTTTAGGAAGCCATTCAATCGGTATATCATCTGCTATTTTGTCATCTTTTAATAAAAGCTCATCAAAATTTCTTTCATTAAATTTGTTACTTTTTTCGCTCTTTTTTGATTTACTCATTCTTTTCTCCTTTACAAAAAACAATTTAGATTTTTCTTAATTAGTTTGTGTAAAAGATAAGAGAACTAATACCTATTTTATATTTTTAATGATAATCTCAGGTATTGAAATATTTTTCCTAGGTTTTATATTATCAATAATAATCTCAGCAATATCATCTGGGTTCATCATTTTGGATGTTTTATCTTCATCAAAAATCCCTGCCCAAAAATCAGTATTCATGCCGCCCATATATGCAGCAAATACAGTAATTGGTGATCCTGTTAATTCAACTACTAAGCTTTCTGTAAAGCCTTTAACGCCAAATTTGCTCGCACAATAAACGGATTCTGTTGCTTTGCCAATTAAGCCCGCAGTCGAAACTATATTGACGATTGTACCGCTATTTTGTTTTTTCATTTGTTTTAATACTTCCTGTGAACAAAATATTGTTCCCTTTAAATTAATATCAATCATACTATGTATAGCTTCTTCGTCTAATTCTTCAGCAATGTCAAATATTCCAACACCTGCATTATTAAATAATAAATCAACTTTGCCATATGTTTGAATAATTGTATCAAATACTCGTTTTACATCATCATGTTTTGATACATCGACTGTATGTATTGAGTAATTGTTTGGTAATTTCTTACCAATTTCTTTTAATTTATCTTCAGTTCTTCCTAATAAACAAATATGAGCTTTACTTTCAGAATACTTTTTAGCTAAAGAAGCTCCTAAGCCACTACCTGCGCCTGTAATTACTACTACCTGATTACCCAATTTACAACCAACTTTCTTTTGAATGATTTACTTATATGATTTCATTATAGCAATTAAACCAAAACATGATACAATTGTAAAAGTGTTTGTTTAGGGAGGAGAATAAATGAATACCACTAAAAAAGATAAAATAGTACGTTTTTTTAAACTACTTCTTCCGATTTTAATCACACAAGTGACATTATTTTCTATGTCATTTTTTGATACGATCATGTCAGGAAATAGTAGTCCGGGTGACTTAGCTGGTGTTGCAATTGGAGTTAGTATTTGGGCACCAATTAGTACGGGGTTAACAGGGATATTAGTTGCAATTACAACGATGGTAGCTAATTTGAATGGTGCAAAAGAGGATGAGAAAATAGCTCCACTTATTATGCAAGCAATCTATTTAGCAGGGATCATTGCAATTATGATTATTATAATCGGTATTTTCTCAATTCACCCAATCTTAAATCATATGAACCTAGATCCAAAAGTTCATCGAGTTGCTTTACATTGGTTATTTGCATTATCATTTGGAATTTTACCATTATTTTTATACACTGTCATTCGACAATTTATCGATGGATTAGGAAAAACAAGAACAACTATGTTCATTACGATCATCTCAGTTCCAATTAATGTTATTTTAAATTACTTCCTTATATTTGGAAAAGCAGGTCTTCCTAAATTAGGGGGAGTTGGTTCAGGTGTAGCCTCTGCAATAACTTACTGGATCATTTTCGGTATCGGAGTATACATTATTAAAACGAAAAAACCATTTAGAACCTTTAATATTTTTAAGAATGTTGCTCGTGTTGATTTTACAGCATGGAAACATATTTTAAAATTAGGTGTTCCAATCGGTTTAAGTATCTTTTTTGAAGTAAGTGTATTTTCAGTTGTTACACTATTATTAAGTGAATTTGATACAGAAACAATCGCTGCACACACCGTAGCGATGAATTTTGCGAGTATGCTTTATATGGTACCGCTAAGTATTTCAATGGCTTTAACAATTGTTGTAGGATTTGAAGTAGGAGCAAAAGATTTCCAAAATGCAAAAGAATATAGCAAAATCGGTTTGATGTTAGCAGTATCAATCGCATCTGTATTTGGTGTGATTATTTATTTCTTCCGATATGATGTTGCTGGTTGGTATACAAATGATTCTTCTGTACAACTTTTGGCTGGTGGCTTTTTAATCTTTGCAATTATGTTTCAATTATTTGATGCTTTCGCAGCACCAATCCAAGGTGCATTAAGAGGTTATAAAGATGTGAATGTAACATTGGTGATGATGATTTTAGCTTATTGGATCATTGCCTTACCAGTAGGTTATGCACTTTCAAATACGAGTTTAGGTGCTAAAGGATATTGGGTAGGATTAATAGTTGGTTTAAGTGTCTCAGCAATTACATTAACATTCCGTTTAGTTCAACTACAAAATAAAAAATTAAAACTTTCAGTCTGAATATCAGATTAATAGGACTTTGTCTACAAGCTGAAAAGGATAGAAAGCTAAAATGGCTTTCTATCCTTTTATTACTTTTTATTCATCTTGAAAACGATTTGAATTGTTACGATCAATTTCATCTAGTTCTTCAATCGGCATATGCTTAGGAATTACACCTGCAGGAACTTCCCCATCCATCCCTAGATAATAGTGCCGAATAGGCTTTAAATCATTATCTAATTCATAAACTAAAGGTATGCTTGTTGGTATATTAAGTGAAGCGATTCCATCTGCGGAAATTTGATCAAGATATTGTACAATCGATCTTAACGTATTCCCGTGTGCAGAAATGATAACTTTTTTACCAGACTTTAATGTAGGAGCAATCTCTTTTTCCCAATAGTTCAAAACCCTTATCTCAGTATCTACAAGACTTTCAGTAAGTGGAAATTCACCTTTTTTTAATTCCTTATATCGAGGCTCATTAATTTCATATCTTGGATCTTTAGGGTCTAGAGCTGGTGGTCTAGTATCCATCGATCTTCTCCAAATATTAACTTGTTCATCACCGTACTTTTTTGCTGTTTCAGCCTTATTCAATCCTTGTAAAGCACCGTAATGTCGTTCATTTAATCTCCACGTCTTATAAACAGGAATCCACATAATATCGATTTCATTTAAAATAATCCATAATGTCCGAATCGCTCTTTTTAGTACAGAGCAGTAAGCCACATCAAACGTAAATCCGTTTTTTCTTAAAATAATGCCTGCTTCTCTAGCCTCTGTTAGTCCGCTGTTAGTTAAATCAACATCTGTCCATCCTGTAAATCGATTTTCAACATTCCATATACTTTGACCGTGTCTGACTAATACGAGTTTAATCATATAAATCTCCTTTTAAATCATAAATATATACTAGTTTGCTGAAAAATTGAGTATTTGATTCTGTAATTTTGGAATGGAATTGACACTTTTAGCGATTAATCAATAAATCTTCCCATCATGATCGTATTATAATATTTACCGTCAGATAGAACCTTATCATTTTTTAGAATTCCCTCGATCTCAAATCCTAATTTTTCATATAATTTAATCGCATTCGAATTAGTTTGTAATACAGTTAAATTGATTTTTTTAATACCATTGGAGTCTGCCCATGAAATTGATTTTTCTAATAAATTCTTTCCAATACTATAGCCCCAGTAATCTTTTAGAACACAAACACCAAATTCAACTTTATGTGATAATCTTTTTAATAAACTTCCTTCACATCTAGAAAATCCTACGATTTCACCTTGGACTTCAGCTACTAAAAATAAATTATTTAACCGATCTATATCCGTTTTAATTAGCTTTTTAAAAGAAATCGGATCAATATATCCCTCTCCTTGCTCCCTATCTAAATTCTCTGTTTCTCCGTCTATTCGTACTCTTAATATAGATAAATCATTTGCATCCTTTTCTAATGCATGTCTTATTGTATAACTAATTTCGTTCTTATTATATTTCTGGGTTTCTACTTTCACTTTCTTCTCCTTTTATCATCCATTTTTTGAGTTCCTACTACTTCTAAATAAACCTAAATTTAGTTATTTTTCATTAAAATTGATTAAAAGACGTTTTTATTGTCTATTTCTGCATAAACTAGCTTAATAGGCAAAATAGAAGAGGAGGCATCTAATAATGAAATTTCGAAGTAGTGGAAAACTATCAAATTTTTTAGTATTTATTTTGTTTACTATTTGTGTAACATGTTTTACTTCTTTTGTACAAGAACATGGTTTCCCTAAGGAAACTACGTCCTATTTATTATTTGCTTCTTTAGGATGCGTTTTTCTAGCTTATTTTGGATATATCCGAAGTATGGTCATAACGATAAATGAAAACGGTGTTACATATGTACGCTGGGGATTTAAGCGAACAATTCCTCCTCATCATATAACTAGAGTAAACTTACAATATCGTTATAAAGAAACACCTTCATATAGTGCTTATCTAGTAGTTAGTCATCCTGAGGAATCTCTTTTCATTCCATCAATGATGTTTCAGGGCCAAATCGAACGAATTATAAAAGAAATTAAAGGGATTATGGTGTATTAATTAAAAAAAGGACTGAAGAATCTTCAGTTCTTTTTCTACTTATATTGTCCTAAGTAAATAAGAATGTGACTTTTTGAATTCCACTACAGGATTTAAGAACAGGTGCTAGGAAAGGCAGGATCAAGGAGAAATGTAAAAAAACTTAAAAGACTTTAGAGAAGAATTTTAAAAGTCCTGCCCAATCTGCTTTCCCTGCCTTTCCTGTCTTATCCTGCCTTTATTACCTCTTTATTGCATCAATAATAATCGATGGGAACTGGATTTTTTCACCTTGATTCCTCGGATCGTATTTTTTGGATCGAAAAATTACACCATCTTTTCCATCCCAATCATTGAAATGAAAATTTCCATCTTCATCACAGTACTCTAGTAATTTCACTTCAAATCCTGCAGTTTCAAACAATTTTACGAAAGTCTTATAATTATAAACTATTTTATGACTAGCTGCTGGATGATCTAATGGTCCAGGACCACCTATTTTTACGATATTTTGATATACTTCATCTTGGAAAAATCCATCCGGTACTGCACAACGAATAGTACCGGATTTTTTTAAATAGTGATAACAATTTTTTGCTGCCTCTAAGCCTTCATCATATGTTAAATGCTCCCATACATGCTCTGCCAGAATGGCTGTGATCGAATTTCTTTTGAATTTATTTTCCCATGTTGATTTTTCTAATAAATTTAGTTCTTCTTCACGAGTTCGAATCCAATCTGGATTATTGTTAAATTCTCCTGCTCCAATTTCGACTCTAATTACTTCTTGTTTCATTACCAATCGATTCACCTCAAATCAAATTTACATTTAAAGTAAGTTCTGTGTTCATTAACTAATATCCTTCAAAAGTATTTAAATTCAGTTTTCCATATCGTATTTTGTCAGATTATATTTCTTTTTAAATTTTGCGTCTTGGGCATAATAATTCCATTAAATGGAGGCGATAAAATGACAATAGATCGAATTTGTACGATTGGTCCTGCCAGTTTTGATCAAAAAATACTGACTGAATTGATCGAACACGGTATGACGATTGCACGGTTGAATTTTTCACATGGCACCCATGAAAGTCATCAAAATGTTATTCGATTAATAAAATCAATCAGTACAAAGACTGGTAAACCAATTAAAATTTTAGGTGATTTACAAGGACCTAAAATTAGATTGGGTAAAATTGAAGGTGAAAAAATAATACTTGAAGCAAATCAATCTTTTACTCTTTTAATTGATGATGTAACAGGTGATAAAAATCAAGCAAGTGTTGATTATCATGGTTTAATGAATGATGTTAAGTCTGGTGATCGTATTCTAATAAATGATGGAGCAGTCGAATTGCTTGTAAAAAATATTGAGCAGTCGAAAATTATTACAACAGTTAAAACTGGTGGCGAAATTTCCTCTCATAAAGGTGTGAATCTACCTGGAGTCGTTACAAATTTACCAGCAATTTCAGAAAAGGATAAAAAGGACATTGAATTCATCTTACAACAAGACTTGGATTTTATTGCGTGTTCATTTATCCGAAGAGCATCTCATTTAAAAGAAATTCGAAGTTTTATACATTCAAAAAAAGAAAAATGTCCTCAATTAGTTGCTAAAATTGAAACAATTGAAGCCATTAGAAATTTCCAAGAAATTAATGAAGAAACTAATGCGATTATGATTGCACGAGGTGATTTAGGAGTAGAACTTCCTTTCCAATGGATTCCACTATTACAAAGAGCAATGATTCATGAATGTAATGCAACAAATACCTATGTGATAACCGCAACCCAAATGTTACAATCCATGGTAGATAGTTCATTACCTACAAGAGCAGAAGTTACAGATGTCTTCCAGGCAGTAATGGATGGTACAAATGCTGTCATGTTATCCGCTGAAAGCGCAGCTGGTCATTTCCCGATTCAAAGTATAGATACTCTAAAACTTATTTCTCAATTTGCTGAAACTGTTAAGTCAAAATCACCATTTGATTTTGCAGATATGATTGAGTTAATCAATTCGACAATGAACTAATCGCTTACCATTTCGAAATGATCTAGATAAAAAAAAGACGCCCTTTCTTTTCATGTTAAAAGGGTGTCTTTCCATTTGAATCATCAAATTATTTTTCCTTTTTATAAAAACGTTCACCAGTGTCATGATTATAGTATACTCTTGTTCTCTCACCTGTTACTGGATCAATGTTTACCTCATTAGTCCGTTCAAACCCATTAGGAATTGAATCACCATGATTTCGATTAAAACGTTTGTCATAAATAAAATAACCTAGAAGTAAACAAGCTAAAAAAACTAATATTTGGACTCCATAGAACCCGATTACAAATGATTTCACTATATCTTCTCAACTACTACAGCGGTACCATAAGCAACGATTTCACTCATGTTTTGACCAATTTCCCCAGAGTCAAATCGCATCATGATAATTGCATTCGCATCCATTTCACTGGCATTTTTTGTCATACGGTCCATTGCTTCTTTTCTAGCATCCTCTAGCATTGCAGTGTACTGTTTGATTTCTCCACCAACAAGACTCTTTAGACCAGCTAGGATGTCTCCACCTAAACCTCTGCTTCGAACAATTACGCCAAAAACTGGGCCTTTTACTTCGACAAGCTTATATCCTTCAATATTTTCTGTCGTTACTACGATCATGTTCATCACCCCAAAAATTATTCGTATACCTTTATTAAAATAGTATCTATCGTTAATAATTTCTACATAAAGGGTTCCAATCCCTTTATCTATCTTCATTATTTTCTCTTACCAATTGTACTATCAATTCTTCAATCTCATCAGGTGTTTTATCATTTACATCAAAATAGTTTGTGTTAAATTGATTAAACCAATCTTTTTCAAATTGATATAATTTCAAATTTTCATTAAAGGAATTCCTTCTTTTAGTCAGATCATTTTGCTTTCTCATTTGGATCGTCTCGATTTCAGCATCTAAATAAACGATCATTTTTGATCTACATTTTCGTAATTCAAAAAGTTCTTTCTTTAAATGATTCTCGATGTCCCATGAATATCCATTTGCTATAGGAAAGTAAAGTGTGTAAAATTCTATATCCTCTGGACCTCTATCAAAAATAATATTCGAATCTGGAACACGATTAAATCGATTAATTTCTGCTTCAATAAATAATCGTTGGTTTTGTATAAACCCTTCTAGTGTATGTAAATCAATTCTTAAATTATTCCGTTTATTCACAATTGGATAAGGATTTTCGTAAACTACTTGATAATGATTTAATCTCTTTTCTAATCTTTTTGCTAAAGTAGTTTTACCTACAGCCATTGAACCTTGAATTGAAATAATACTCCCCAAGTTAACTACTTCCTTTATTTTCTAATTGTTACTACACTAAAATTTATTATAACCCAATAAAAGCTTAGATGTCTTTTTTTGAACTTTGAAAATATCCTTTATTTCCAATAAAGATTGATTTTAGAATATAATAAAGGAGTCAACTATTTTTAACGATTTGCAAGGAGAAATTATGTTAAATTATGTTTTATTAATCGGAACAATCGGTTTGTTGCTTATTCTTATCTATGCAATATTTCCTGCTCTACTAACTCGAGTTTTCAAAAAGTTTGCAATTCACCAATTAGATAACAGTGACAATAAACAGATTGCATTAACATTCGATGATGGCCCCCATCCAATTTATACGCCGATTCTATTAGACTTACTTCAATCTAAATCGATTAAGGCAACCTTTTTTATATTAGGTTCTGAGGCAGAAAAGAATCCTGCTATTATTAAAAGAATGCATGAAGAAGGCCATCTTATTGGCATTCACAATTACAAACACATATGTAATTGGTTGCTTAGCCCAAATGCATTAAAAAACCAAATAGAAAAAACAGCAAATAGTATACAAAAAATAACAAAAAGTGAACCGAAATATTACCGTCCACCTTGGGGATTAATTTCATTGCCAACTATTTTTAATAAAAAATACCAAACAGTCTTATGGTCAGTCATGGCTTATGATTGGGATAACAAAAACGGCAGTGATGAAATTTTAAACCTTTAAAAAAAACAAACCAAACCGGGCTCAATCATTTTACTACACGACAATGGAAATACTTTTGGAGCAGATGAAGATGCACCTACTAATACAATCAAAGCTTTAGAAGACTTTATAGATTATTGCTTTCGAAACGATTTTCAATTTGTAAGAATCGATGAAAAGTGTAAACAAAGAGAAAAATAAGTCTACCTCTTACAAAGACTAATCAGAAGACTATCTCACTTTAAATATTAGTTTAATTTCATGTTTAAATTGTAATGCTGATACTTTTATTTTCTAATGAACTTTGAAAGTGTTACTTTAAAAGTGATAATAAAATGTTTTCAGAGTTGAATGGAACGAAAGGATACTCGACTCCTGTGGGAGATGCGGGAAGGCTGAGACCCCGCAGGCTAGCCGAGGAGACTCAGCTCACGCCCCACGGAAAGCGAGCATCCTGCAGTGGAATTCATCAAATCACATATTCGCTGAAAAATAATTTATATAAATAACTTAATTGTTACAGTAATTAATTTTTCTACAACAATAAAAAAGAGAGAGTTAAGTAACCCTCTCTTTTTTATTTATAAACGATGATCCAAAAATATCATTCACAATTAACTGTGAACTAAACCCTTTATTTAAAGAGGTCAATGAAGATTTCATTTGTTCTAAATAATTTGGTTTTGAAAGAAATTGTTGAATATAATCAATTAACTCTTGAACCGATTTTACCGTTACTGAAGCTCCAGCATTTTCAAATATTCGTGAATTCTCTTTCTCTTGACCAGGTGTAGGTTTATATAAAATAGTCGGCAAACTACATGCTATACTTTCCGATAATGTAATTCCGCCCGGTTTCGTTATTAATAAATCAGAATTGTTGTATAAGCTTCGAATATTATTTACATAGCCAAAAACTTGTAATCGACCCTCATTCAATTCTTTCAGTTTTATCAATTTTTTATAAAGTATTTGATTATTTCCACATACAACGATTAGATTAAGATTCGTATGTTGAATCAATTGTTTTGCCATTTTTACAACATCTTTTAGAATCCCTAATGCACCAGCAACAATTAGAATTTGATGACTTGTTCTAGAAATACATTTATTATCTTTTTTTATTGAAACTACATCTCTAAATTCTTCACGAAGCGGAATACCGCTAACAAATATTTTTGATTTTGAAACGCCTAATTTTACCATTTGATCGATTAATTCCTCAGTTGCAATGTAGTACCGATCAATTTCATCGTGAATCCAAGAGCGATGAATATAATAATCAGTTACTACTGTATAGAGTTTACATGGATGAGTTGAATATTTTTTCCATTTTGCTACTGAACCAACAGGAAAAGTAGTGATGATAATATCGGGCTTTTCATTTTGTAGAATACTTTTGATGCTCTTTCCACTTAATTCCAATAACCTGTCAAAAAAAACACTATCAAATAATTTTTCGGTTCCATAAAAGAACCATTTATAGATTGTTTGAGCATGTTGGAATAACTGCATATGAATACTTTTAGCAAAAATATTGATTTTAGGATAAGCTTCTTCATAAATATCTATGATTGTTACATCATTAAAGTTATATTGTTCAAATTCGCTTTTTAACGCTTTTGAAACTTGCTTATGCCCGTTTCCAAAACTTGATGTAACGACAAGTATTTTAGGCTGCAATACCATAATGATCAACCTCTCATAAAAAACAATATAATTAAATAAAGGTATGGATAAGCATTGAAATGACAACAGCAAATGAAAGGTAATAATGCCAGTTTTTGTCTTTTCGTTTGTATCTTAAGAATCCTAAAATTCCTAATGGAATTAATAATAAATAAGTAATTACACCTGATATATAGACTGCATTGGTTTTCCATTGAAAAAATGTCATGATAACTGAATGGATTGTAATCAAAACAAATGCAATTAAAGAAACCGGTACATGTATTAATTTGCACCATTTTAATAATTTACCTATAAATTTTTTAAATTTTATTTGTCCATTTAATTTCTTTAATCTTATTAAGTAATATAAAGGAAACATTGCAAAGGCAGTAAAGACTCCAATTCTACCTAGGGAACCCTTATTTTTTGCATAAGATTTTAAAGGATTATGTGATTGTAAATTAAGTTCATTTTGATGTAAAATTGTCCAACATCCCAACCCCAAAATAATGATTGATATGATTAAACTTAAATAAATTAACTTTCTTTCGTTTTTATTTTTCACCCAATTTTTTAGCATTGCAGTATTTCCTTTCATTTTCGAAAAATAATATATAATTTAAACTTTTTTCAAATCTCATTTCTGTTTATTATGTGAAAATCATTTGCTATAATCTAGAACACTAGCTGCAAGATGATTTTTATTTGTCTGTTCATTTCATTTAAGTATGCTTACAAGTGATTACACGAACTATTGTATAAAAGAAAAATGAAAATAAAGTGAAAATTTATACGTTTTTTGTTAAATAATAATTTAATTATGTTAAATTTTGCTTTTTTTCGAAGATTTATTTATTAAATCTTTTACAACTGGAATGATTGAAATAATGACAATGCCAATTGTTAATAATCCAAAATGATTTTTTATGATTGGAATGTTACCAAAGAAATAACCAAGAATAACCATTAAGCTCGCCCAAAGTGTCGCGCCAAGTAAGTTGTAGGTTATAAATGTTGAATAATTCATTTCTCCTATCCCTGCTACAAAAGGTGCGAAAGTCCTAATGATTGGTATAAATCTAGCTAATACTATGAATTTTGCGCCCTTCTTTTTATAGAACTCTTGAGTTTCTTTAATATGTTCAACATTAATTATTTTCATTCTTTTACTATTAAGAATTTTCAACCCAAGTTTCTGACCAATTAAATAATTTAACGAATCTCCTAATGTTGCTGCTATGATTAAAATAATCAATAACACAGTTAGATTTAAAAAATGTAGAGCAGCTAGTGCACCAGCTGTAAAAATTAATGAATCACCTGGTAAAAATGGTGTCACAACTAATCCTGTTTCAAGCACAATCATGATAAATATAATGAAATAAGTTAATGATCCAAATTGATGGACAAAAGAAATAAGATGTTGATCCAAGTGCAAAATAAGATCAATAATTTTTTTAATCAATTCCATTTAAAGCCTCCAAAATTCACTTTTATGACACTGTTTTATTTAATTTAAATATATCGGAGACTGGTATTTTCATAATAAATGTACTACCTTTTCCAAGCTGACTTTGAACAATGATTTTTCCATTAAATGACTCAATAATCGATTTTGCAATTGATAAGCCTAAACCAGTGTTTCCTTCATCTCTCGATCTATGTTCTTCGATTCGGTAAAAACGATTAAATATTTTCTCTTGCAGCTCTTTTTTGATGCCTATACCACAATCGCTAATTTCAAATAATAAATACTTTGTTTTCTTTTCTGACTGGACAAAATAATTCAAAGTAATGGTAGAATTTGATGGAGAATATTTAATAGCGTTATCCACGAAAATATTTATTAATTGTTTAAAACTTTCCTGATTAGTTTGAACCGTTAATTTATGGAGTTGTTTTATTTCTATTTTTTGATTTTTTTCTGATGCTTTATATTGCCAAGCTTTTTGAATTTGTTCTGTAAAAGTATCTAATTGGAACTCTTCAATATTCATTTTAGCAATTTGTTTATTATCAATTCTTGCTAAGAACAGTAATTGGTGTACAAGATTCCGCGTATCACTCAATTCCTTTTTTAAATCCATTAATGTTTCTTTACCAAAATCTGAAAGCCTGTCTTCCTCTATACTTAATACTTCAATCCCCGCTTGTAATACAGATAATGGTGTTCTTAATTCATGGGATGCGTTTTCTACAAATTCTTGTTGTTCTTTATATGATGCGATAATTGGTTCCATTGCTTGGTTAGTGATTTTCTTCCCAAAGTAATACGCCATAAAACAAAAGATAATTGATAATAAAAATGAAATACTCACAAATTGTTTTATTAAATAAACAACTGATGATAAATCTTTACCACTATAGATTGTGCCAATTAATTGATGGGAAGAATTATAAACTTTTTCTGTGATAATCATTAAATTTAGCTCTTCTTTATGATGTGGAGCAATTCGCTTAATTACTACCCTATTTTGATTTGGATCAATTTTTCTTAATACTTTTTCAATATCCTTTGTGTATCCTGGTGCTGTTTCATCGTAAATTTCAAAATCGTTATGTTTATTTAATAGATAATTAAAATAAACGTTTTTATGTTGTTTGTGTTCATGGTGATTATTATCATAATCAGGATTTAAAGTTGATTCTTTCATTTTTACTTCTTTTATTTCACCCTTTAAAACAGTTAATAAGTCACTTTTTTGATCTAAATAGATATAAAACGAAAGTGCTACCCCCACTGAAATATTAAATAAAATAATAAAAATGATTAAAATTCTAAGGTTAAAAAAGGTTAATCGTTTACTAATTTTTTGAAATAATGACATCTCATTTTTCGATTGTATAGCCAACACCTCTAACGCTTTTAATATAAGTTTGATGATCAGGTAAATCGATTTTTTTTCGAAGATTTTTTACATATGCATCTACTGCATTACTCGTAACTTCTGATTCAATTCCCCATACTCTTTCAAAAATAACTTCTCTAGTTAAAACAATTCCTCTATTTTTAACTAGCAAATCAAAAAGTTGTAGTTCTCTTTGTGTTAACTGGATTTGCTCTGATCCTCTACTTAAGTTAAAATTTGTCCGATTGTATGATAAATCTTCTATTTTAATAATATCTTCTTGAAGTGGAGCAAAGTTTCTTCGATTAAGCACTTTGATTCTTGCAACAAGTTCACTAAAATCGAAAGGCTTTATTAAATAGTCATCTGCTCCAGCTTCTAACCCTTCTACTCGATGATTAATACTATCTCTAGCAGTTAACATTAAAATTGGACCTTCAAACCCTTTACTTCTAAGGTTTTTGCAAATTTCAATGCCACTCATTTCTGGTAACATCCAATCTAATATAAGTAAATCGAATTCATAATGTAGTGCTAACTCCATTGCTTCAGTACCATTCATAGCCCATTCAATTTGAAAAGGCGTTTGTGTTTTTAGCAAATGTGTCGTGAGTTTTCCTAGTTTCTGATCATCTTCAGCAAATAAAATCTTCAATTTTAATCCCCTTTATTCAATTCGTATTTTTATTCTGCAGAACTTAATTTCTTTCTCATCGTTATAGGAAGCCTATTTACTATTATTTCGTATACTTTTAATAATATTTTCATTAAAAACTCTGTATAGTTTTTAGTTTTGATGACAACTAATGCAGCTAATCCAGATAAAATAAATGAGCCGACGATATCAAAAGGATAGTGCACACCAACGTAGATGCGTGATATACCAACCAATATAGCCCAAATAGCGCTATATTTAGCTAATGAATTTTTTCTTAGTAATAAAATAATCGCAGTCGAAAATACTAATGTACCGTGATCACTTACAAATGATGAATCGGATGAGTGACTTATAAGTTTCGTTACATGATGGTTAACGAATGGACGAGCGTGATAATAGAATTGATGTAAAATTAAGTTGCTCCCTAAAGCTAAAATCAGTGTCAAAACGATATAAAAAGCTGTATATTTTTTGTTTGTATTTTTTTGGAACCATAAATAACATAGTAATCCAATTACTACTACAATCGCAGATTTTGATAAGAAAATCATAAAATGATCTAAAACCGACGATTTCCCTGCAAAATCATTTATAAATTTGAAAATTGAATAGTTCATAAAACTTTCCTCCATTTTTTAATTCGTTCCTCATTATAGATAAGTTTTATGAAAAAAAAATGAAAAACGTAAAAAATATTGATTAAAACTGTTCAACAAAAAAAGGATCTTTCTAAAGATCCTTTTTACAGAGTGTTGAAATATAAAGGCAGGAAAGGCAAATAGGAAGAAATAAATCCAATAAAATACTTTAAAGTCTTTTAATATCTTTTCCTTTCACTTTCCCCTTAAACCAAATTTATTTTAAAGTTTTTTCAATAACATGTTTATAAATAACCTCAGCGATCTCCTTCTCTACTTCAAGTCTCGTTTCATTATTTAATTCAAATTGGCATCCATTTAAAATAAAGATCATGCCAAATTTTTTATCCTCATGCCAATATAAATTGCTAATCAATCCATAGGCTTCACCAGCATGGCCAATCATTTCATTGTAATTTGATAAAAAATCATGACTGATATGAAAACCTAACCCCATTTTCGAAAAGAAATGATTCTTCTCTTCTCTAGACCAATGAATTGATTTCATATAACTTGATGTTTCAGGTTTCAAAATTTGAGAACCATCAAAGCTACCATTTAGCATATGTGCTCTTAAAAATTTACTAAGTTCAATTGCAGTTGTTCTTAACCCGCCTTGAGGCTCAAATAATCCACCATGGGTACCAGAAATATATTCATCCCAGTAATTTTTCGAGTACTCTTCTTGTTGGTCATCTTCAATTGTAATGTTGAAAACGTCTAAGTCTTTGTCTAATTCATATAAGTTCGCTACTTCGTGCTGATTTTTAATTAGATTAGAATAAGAAAATGCTACATTCTTCATATGTAATGGCTCAAAAATAGATTGCTTTATATATTCATCGAACCGTAAATCCGAGGTTTTTTCGATAATCGCCCCACAAATTATTGCTCCAATATTCGAATACATCCATTTAGTTTTGTCCCCTGGCTCCCAATCTCCCCAAATTTTGCTCGTGTAGAACTTACCACCCTCTAAAAGTAAATCTTCAATTTTTATTGTAATATCCAAATGGCCTTCTTTTATAAATTTTGCATAAATGCTATTTGAAACATCATCTGAATTTAATGAAGATAGGTGAGTTAAAAGATGTCTTAACGTAATCGTTGAATTGGGATATCGTGGATTTCTAACTTTAAATCCAAGATAATTACTTATATCTTCGTCTAAATTTACTAAATTTTTCTCAACCAGTTGCATAATTGCGGTTGAAGTAAATAATTTTGAAATTGAAGCGATCCGAAACATCGTTTTTTCGGTCACCAGATCTTTTGTTTTCAAATTTCGGTAAC
Organism: Gottfriedia luciferensis; assembly: GCF_002156865.1. GTDB lineage: Bacteria > Bacillota > Bacilli > Bacillales > Bacillaceae_G > Gottfriedia > Gottfriedia luciferensis. The sequence continues at coordinate 175,602 of NZ_NCTA01000006.1, forward strand.
CGAGTGCCTCGGACCAAATTAACTTATCTTTATAAACAGCTGCAGCTTGGAAGCCAACTATTCTAAATTTCCCCATTTTTTCTTGTAATATTTCACGTATCATTTTAGATTGGATATCTTCGTATTTAATCATTTTAAACCTCTCCAATGCCGAATTTTTTTATAAAAACATAGTGAAAATATGTAATTTTTTTATGTAGAAAAAATTTTTTTAAATGAAGCGTTTACATAATTATTTTAATATTGTAATACCCTTTTCATGTTGCTAAAATGAATCTTATGAAAACGGAATTAAGGGGATAGAATAAATGATATTGATTGAGGTTTTTGTGTATGCAGGAATCATAGCTGCAAGTATATCAGGTACATTAGTTGGTATTCAAAAGAAATTGGACTTATTTGGTGTTGTTTTTTTAGCAGCATGTACAGCATTGGGTGGAGGATTAATACGTGACATTATTTTAGGTCAAACAGTACCGAATGCATTTGCAAAACCTCAATACTTTATCGTAAGTACGGTTGTTTCGATTTTAACATGGCTATTTTATCAACGAACATTGAAATTCAATTCAACATTAATTATTACTGATGCCATCGGTCTAGGAGTTTTTACAGCAGTTGGCTCATATTCGGCTATAGATCATGGTTTAAAAGGATCGTTCCTGATTGTTTCGATGGGATTAATCACTGGAATCGGTGGCGGCATTATGCGCGATGTTTTTGCTAGAGAAATCCCTTTTGTATTCAGAAAAGAAATTTATGCTATAGCAGCAATTATTGGATCCTTATCGATTTTGTTCACTAATGGTGAGTTTTCAAAATTAGAATCTTTATATATCTGCTTTCTTATTACAACAGCTATTAGAATAATTGCTGTACGATATAAAGTTAATTTCCCTATTCGAAATGTAAACGATAAATCATTTTTACTTTAAGCTTAACAATTTTGTTAAGCTATTTTTAATGGTCCTAACCTTTTAAAAAGATTAGGACCATTTTTAATTATTTAGAGACACTTTTTGTTTCTATGTATTCTTTATATAAAATTTCTTTTTGAACATATTCTTTTAATTCATCAATTACTTCAACAACTTTCGCAAAAGCATCTGGTTTTACGATTGTATCATTTTCGAAATCAACTGGGTCTAAAACTAATTGCTTTGGTAGAGCATTGCCATAAACGCCACGAATCACAGTTCTCATATTATTTAAAGCATTAATTCCACCTTTCCCTCCACCAGCTACTGCTAATAAAGAAGTCGGCTTTTTCTTAAATGGTTCTGACCCTAAAAGTTCAACTAGATTTTTTAATGCGCCACTCATTGCATTATTGTATTCTGGTGTACATAGGATTAAACCGTCTGCTTTAACTAATAACTCTTTAATTGATTTTACGACCTCTAAATCTTTTTGTTCAGCTTCTCCATTATAAAGAGGAACTTCTTCTATCGCTAAATCTAAGTATGAAAAATTATTAGCTTCAGCAATTTGTTTTGCTAAGAATCTAGTTCGACCAATTGTTCTTGGTGACCCATTTACTACGACGATGTTCATTTAAATTCCCCTCACATTGTTAATTAGTTGTTCTAGTCACATTTAAACTACAAACAATAGTATAATAGAAAACAATATTTTTGCCCAATATTTTAAACGGAATTAATTGAAAAATTAGATTTTTACTTTTACTATTATCAGTAAAAATCTAAAGTGTACTAATAAGGGGTTATATTATATACTTATTTGACAGAATATTAAAATTACATTTAAAAAGGATGTGATGTATATTGGAAAAGCTGGTAAGAAATAAAAAAGCAACAATCAGTATAATTATTGCTATGGCAACATTTGGAACTGTAGGATTCGTTGCTCCAAAAACCGGACTTAAAGCAATTGATTTAGTTTATATCCGCTGTACTTTTGCAAGTATTTTTCTATTTGCTGTTTGGTACCTTTCAGGTTTAGCAAAAAAAGAAATATACAATAAAAAGGATATTTCACTCTCTTTATTGAGTGGGATCTTATTAGTATTGAACTGGGTGTGCCTTTTTAAATCATTTGAAAATCTTTCAGTTACAATATCAGTTTCAATCTATTATTTAGCACCTGTCATTTTATTTTTATTAGGTAGTTTTGTATATAAAGAAAAAATAACAGTCGTTCCTTTACTTGGAGTTCTAAGTAGTTTTATTGGTTCTATACTTCTATCGGGGATTAATTCAGATTTTTCTGTTGATAAATTACTATCTTCGGGTGTGATTTGGGCTTTTCTAGCTGCAATCTTTTATGGGATATTAATGGTTGTCAATAAAGGTATTACAAAAACTAGTTCATATTTTACTACATTAATACAAACAACATTAGGATTTATTCTTCTAATTCCATTTGTTAAATTTAATGCGTTTCAACATTTGAATTTTGAAAACTGGAGCTTTATTTTAATTATCGGTTTTGTACATACCGGCATTATTTATGCATTATTCTTCGGTAATATCCGGTTTTTACCTTCTAACATGATTGCAGTGTTAACTTTTTTAGATCCTGCAGTTGCTATTTTATTAGATACCGTTATAACTGGGTTTAAACCAACTTCAACTCAAATCACTGGTATTTTCATGACGTTTTTAGGAATTGCATTAATCATGTTACTTAATTCTCCAAAGAAAATAGCGCAAAATTCAACTAATAAAATTGCAAATTGATCGTTAAGTTCTAAAAAAATGGCATCTTCATTGTCAAATTATACTAAAAGTACTATAATGAAGTCATAAAGAATATAATAAAAAGGAATGTGCTGCACACACATCCCTTCCGAGTAGTAATTGTAAAGTTGCTTTCCTCGGATCTAGTGAAAAAATAATCACCATAACCAGTCGAGGGGTAGGGTGGTTATTTTTTTTTGCTTAAAGAAATGATAACACCGATTACGCCTAAGATTACAGTGGAAGTAATTCCAATCGTTTGGATGATTAATGTTGCAATCTCATAACCAGTCATTATATCACCTCCCTTCTAACGGAAGAAAGGCACCTACCACAACTCTACTCTACCTAATTTTACCATAGAAATATGTAAAACACCAGAATATATGTTCGCTTTTATTTTCAATCTACTACTTATCACTAGAATAAATTTTTAATTTTTAACGATGAATGAAATAATAATATATATTTACATCATATCAATGCTAATGAGTATTTAGTCGTTAGTATTTATTATGAATTAAACGATTGAAAAATTGTATACAGCCATCGTTTCTTATTCATTTAGTTCATATGTTTTCTATTATGATTTCATTCTTTTCCCTTAACCAAAATTGTATTTATCCCCCATCTTAGAATGACATTTTGGTATGTGAGAAAACCTAAACCTTTCTCCTCTCTCCTCTTATGAGCTTGCTTCTTTCCAAGTATTCTTAATAACAATCACACTTAAATTAAATGTTTAAGTTATTACTTATCTCCTTAATATTTACATTGAAATTTTATTTCTAGATATTTTAGATTATTTTGAAATTTAATTTCAAATTTTATAGACAATACTTTCCATTTTTGTTAGTTTTAGTATATGTAAGCGCTACAAAATTTAATAGAAAGTAAGGTGGAATATGTATGAACAAAAGAAAGTTTGGAAAATATGCAATTGCTGCTACTGTAGGAGCATCCCTATTATTTCCACAAATTCAGAGCGTTAAGGCAGCATCTACTTCACACTATTCAGTACCGCCTAAACATGAACTACGAGCGGCTTGGATTGCATCTGTAGTAAATATAGATTGGCCATCTGCTACTGGCTTATCTGTTATGCAACAAAAATCGGAGTTTATTAAACTATTAGATGAAGTAGAAAAAATGGGGATGAATTCAGTTGTTGTACAAATCAAGCCGACAGCAGATGCATTTTATCCATCTGAATACGGTCCATGGTCTAAATACTTAACCGGTACACAAGGAAAAGATCCAGGCTATGATCCTCTTGAATTTATGGTTGAGGAGGCTCATAAACGAAATATCGAATTTCATGCATGGTTTAACCCGTACCGTATAACAATGCCGCGAACAGCACCAGGTAATGCAACTTTAGAAGATTTGAATTCTTTAGCAGAAAATCACCCAGCAAGAAAACATCCCGATTGGGTACTTCCGTATGGTAAACAATTATATTTTGATCCAGGTAATCCAGAGGCGCGTCAATTTATAATTGATGGAATCATGGAGGTTGTAAAAAAATATGATATAGACGCAGTGCATTTGGACGATTATTTTTATCCATACCGTATTGCAGGTCAAGAATTTCCAGATCAACCTTCTTATGAAAAATACGGTAAGCAAACATTTGCAAACAAAGATGATTGGCGACGTGATAATGTAGATCAATTCGTTAAAAAACTTCACAACAGTATAAAAAAAGAAAAATCATATGTGAAATTTGGAATTAGTCCATTTGGGGTGTGGCGAAACATAGCGAAAGACCCAACCGGTTCTAATACAACCGCAGGACAAACAAATTATGACGATCTATTCGCTGATACAAGAAATTGGATCAATAAAGAATATTTAGATTATATTACTCCACAGATTTATTGGAATATTGGATTTGAACCAGCTGCATATGATATTCTTGCAAATTGGTGGTCAAAGGAAGTTCAAGGTAAAAATATAGATTTGTATATCGGACAAGCTGATTATAAAATTAATGCAAATAATGAAGCATGGGCTATGCCTGATGAATTACCGAATCAAATTGCTTTAAACCGAACAATTCCAGAAATTAAAGGTAGTATGCACTTTTCTATAAAAGATTTAGACAATAATCCTTTAGGTATTAAAGACCGTCTAAGTCAGGATGTTTATAAAACAAAAGCGTTAATTCCTTCCATGCCTTGGTTAGATGATCAAGCACCTAAGAAACCAAAGTTTGATAATGCTGTTCGCACCTCAAATGGTGTAAAACTAACAGTAAACAATCATCCGAGTGAAAATGACGTTGCATATTATGTTGTCTATCGCTTTGACGGAACTAAAAAGGAAAGTATTGATGATCCTAGAAATATTTTAACAACTATACGTAAAACTGAAGATGGAGAAACAACTTATCTTGATACAACAGCATGTAAAGATCAAGATTACACATATGAAATCACAGCAGTTGATCGTCTTCATAATGAAAGTAAAGAAAGTAATCAAATAAAAGTTAAAGCAGATAAAAACTAATTGTACTTAATAAAAGAAAAAGAACTTCCATTTATTTTTGAAGTTCTTTTTCTATCTATTTCTCAGACTCCTATTTTCATCAAAACTGCTTTAATCATAAAATAAGTAATATCTGAAGGTAATTCTTCTTTAATTGGTTTCAGCTTTTCACTTCCAACAATCTTTATTGCCTCTTTAATTTGATTTTCTATCTCATTTGGAACTAATTCATCCCACTTAAAAGTAGCGTCTTCTACTGCGCCTTGTAATATATGATTTTCTACCGTTACTGTATTTAATCCTCTTGATTTAGCAATTTCAGAAATTGAACTTCCATTTTGATAAGATTCATAGGAAATTTTATGTGAAGCGATTTTTTTATTCGTCGTAGTTTTTGATTGTACCGCTTCTTCATGAATAGCATGATCTTCTTTATATTTCTTGATTACTTCAATAAATTGTTTTCCGAATCGTTGTTGTTTTTGTAAACCGACACCTTTTGCTTTTAAGAATTCTTCTTCAGTAGTTGGAAGTAAATTACATAAATCTCTTAACGTGCTATCTGAAAACACTACAAAAGGTGGAACTCCTAATTCGCTTGCAATTTCTTTACGTAAAGTTCGTAATTGGTTAAATAAATCATCGTTGTCAGTATTCGTGTACTCAATTTTTAGATCTTCTTTTTTCATTACTGTTATTTTATTTAATAAAACTTCTTTCCCTCTATTCGTTACTGTTAGTAATGGAAATTTCCCATTTGTAACACCAATAAATTGCTCAGAAGTTAAATAATCAATTAAATCACCAACGTTTTTAAGCGTTCGTTCCTTAAATAGCCCATAAGTTGTTAATGTATGAAAATTAAATTCTAGTAATTTTTTATTATTTGAACCAGTAAGTACCGAGGCTACCATCGTTTTTCCGAATCGTTCCCCCATACGTATAATGCATGATAAAACAATTTGAGCATCGATTGTTATATCGATGGAAGTACGTTGATCAATGCAATTACTGCATTTTCCGCACTTATGTTCACTGAAATCCCCAAAGTAGTTTAAGATAAAAGCTTGTAGACATGTTTCACAATAGCTATAATCCTTCATTGATTGTAGTTTAGCAATTTCTTGTTTTAAACGGTCAGGATCAAAAGTTGATTGCTCGATTAAGAACCTTTGGATTTGTACATCTTGTGCATTAAAAAGTAAAATACATTCACTCTCTAATCCATCACGCCCTGCTCTTCCTGCTTCCTGATAGTAGCTTTCCATATTCTTTGGCATTTGATAATGGATTACAAATCTAACATTACTTTTATCAATCCCCATTCCGAAAGCATTTGTAGCAACCATTACATTTATGTCATCTTGTAGAAATGCATCTTGTTGCATAGCTCTTTCATCATCACTTAGACCAGCATGATATCGACCAACAGAAATGCCAAGCTTTTTTAATTGATTTGTAACTTTATCTACTTCTTTCCTTGTAGCAGCATAAATAATCCCAGATTCATTTATATTTTTCTTTATATAGTGACTTATAAAATCTAATCGATTTTGACCTTTAACTACTTTAAAAGATAAATTCGACCTTTCAAACCCCGTCATAATTGTAGTTTCTTCATTAATGCCTAATTGATTACAAATATCGGATTTAACTTGTGGAGTTGCTGTTGCTGTCAATGCTAGAATCGTCGGATTTGTTGGTAATTCTTGAACTAACTTTTTTATACGTAGATAACTTGGTCTAAAATCATGTCCCCATGATGAAATACAATGAGCTTCATCTACTGCCACGAGCATAATAGGTAATTTTTTTAATTCATTTATAAAACTTTCAGATTCTAATCTTTCTGGAGCAATATACAATATTTTGTATTCACCATAGCTTAAATCCATCATTCTTTCATTTACTTCATTATATGAAAGTGAACTATTGATAAATGTGGAAGGTATGCCTACTTGTTGCAGGGAATCAACTTGGTCCTTCATTAAAGAGATTAATGGAGAAATGACGAGGGTAATTCCTTGAAGAATTGTCGCTGGAATTTGATAACAGATCGACTTTCCACCACCAGTTGGCATAATACCTGCTGTATGGTTTCCTGATAGAACTCGTTCAATAATTTGTTCTTGTCCAACTCTAAAATTTTCATAACCAAAATACTTTTTTAAGTTTGCTCTTGCTTGGGTTAGCATATAAACCTCCTTTTTGCATCTATTCTACAATTTTATAATACTATATCGAAATAGAAGAAAGTAAATTTCTTAAGCAATTTTCAAAATTTAAATTATCTTCTTTTTGACGTTTTTTTGGTCCTTTTACTCGCCCGCCAGCATTTCGTATTTTTTTAGAAACATAACGTGTATGTAATAACGAATCGATATTTTCATTTGTATATTGGAACCCGTTTTGATTTAATACATATGCTTGTTTGGATAACACCATCGCAGCTAGTCCATAATCTTGTGTAATAATGATATCTCCTTTAGACACCCGGTTTACTAATGCAAAATCAACTGCGTCAGCGCCTTGTGAAATAACGATTGTTTCTGCGCCTTCTCTTTGCATAATATGAGCGGTATCACATAACAAAATTACGTTTATATTGAATTCAGTTGCAATTTTTATCGTTTCATTCACTACCGGACAACCATCTGCATCAATTAAGATTTTCATTATTTTCTTCCTCTTTCAATTGTTCTCTTAATTCGTTTATCTCAACTGTAGTCAAATTTCTCCATTTCCCTATCGCAAGATTCGCTAAATTTATATTCATAATACGTACTCTTTTTAATCTAACAACTTTAAATCCAAAGTTTTTTGCCATTTTACGGATTTGTCGATTTAAGCCTTGGGTTAAAATAATTCGAAATGTATACTCATCAATCTTTGATACGAAACATTTCTTCGTAAGTATGTCACCAAGTAATACGCCATTTGACATCCCCAAAATAAAAGCTTCGTTAATTGGTTTATCAACAGTAACGATATATTCTTTCTCATGCCCGTGTTCACTATGTAATATTTTATGTGCAATTGGCCCATCATTTGTAAGGATAATTAACCCTTCTGAATCTTTATCTAATCTACCGATTGGAAATACTCTTCTCGGATAATTTACAAAATCAATAATATTGCCTTCTACTGTACGAAGTCCCGTACAAGTTATTCCTACTGGTTTATTCAAAATGATATAGTCTTTTTCACTCGTCAGCTGAATCTTTTCATTTTTAATTGTCACAATATCATTTTCTTCAACATTGCTGTTTTTTTCGGCAAGGATACCATTAATTTTCACTTGGCCTGAAGCAACCAATCTCTCTGCAGCTCTTCTTGAACAAAAACCTGAAGCACTAATATACACATTAATTCTCAATGCACGTTCCTCTTTTTCTAACTTTTCTTTTATCATAACAAAAATTGTTGCCAACCTGAATGTAAAATAGTTCTTCCGTTATAATTGACCTATCCATTAATCAAGTTTTTTCCATATTATAAACCTTAATGCTTTAAAAGGTATTTAGTTTAGGGTTATCATACCTTCTACCATTTCTTTACTAATATTCACATTCGATTTTACCCTTATTAGACATAAATAAAGTCAGATTCTATTATTTAGAATCCGACTAATTTTACTTAACTATGCTTTTTTAACATTCGTTGCTTGTGGTCCGCGTTGTCCATTTTCTACTTCGAATGTAACTGCTTGACCTTCATCTAATGATTTGAAACCATCTGTTTGGATTGCTGAGAAGTGAACGAATACATCATCACCATTTTCACGCTCGATGAATCCAAAACCTTTTTCTGCATTAAACCATTTTACTTTACCATGTTCCATTATTGTTACCTCCTCGTGTGTCAACACACTTAGTAATAGTTAAATAGTAGCAATAAATGGTTAGAATATCAAATTCACCTGAAAAATAATTGCATAAGTAGTCGAATATGATTTTGTTTGTCTTTTCATTGCGAAATTTATTAGCGTATTTTCCGAACGTATTTACTTTAGATATCAAAAGAAAATATATCTTTAAATCCTTTTCTTCCTTCAAAAGTAATTTTTATTGCTCTTGTTTTTGGCATACGTTGAATCCAATTTAGTTCTAAAAATCTTTCTAGAAGAGCATTACCTAATGCCCCACCAATGTGGTAACGCCTTTCACTCCAATCTAAACATTTGTGGGAAAATGATCGTCTTTTCTTCTTAATCTTTTCAAGATCAATTTGAAAATCAGTAAAAAATCTTTCCCCATGCTCAGTAACAATAAATTCATTCTTTTCTTCGTTTATAACTCCCAATTTCAATAAAGAATCTGTTAATAGAACTCCAAAATTACCGGCGGGATGATCATAGCAAGTTCTTGCAAAACGGAGTGCTGTATTTTCAGAAGCTTGTTTTAATGACTTAATTTCAATTGGTGGAGAAATAGATAATAATGTTTCCAAAATTTGAGCAACTTCTTGATTTCGAATACCGTAATACCGATGTCTCCCTTGTTTTTCAACGCTAATTAAATTCGCATCGACCATTTTTGCTAAATGAAAACTAGCAGTTTGTGGTTTTATTCCTGCCATATATGCTAGTTCACTAGCGGGATGAAACCTCCCATCTAAAAGGACAGTTAAAATTGCTGCACGAGAAGTTTCACTTACAATTGTAGCAACTACTGCTACATTAGGATTTGCATTCATTTTCATTCTCCTCCCTTTATGTATTCCATATTTCGATGATAATGGAAATATTTGTATTCTACAATAAATTTAGTAGTAAATTAAAAGTTGGAGGTAACAAAAATGACTCATTCTACAAATACAAAGTTAATAAAACCAAAGATTTTATACTATGGAACACCTGTGATTTTACTAAATACGCTGAATGAGGATGAAACAGTTAATATTAGCCCTATGTCTTCATCATGGGCATTAGGTGAAAGTATAATATTAGGAATTGGACTTGGCGGAAAAGCTATTGAAAATTTACAACGTCATCCTGAATGTGTAATTAATGTACCAAGTCCTTTTTTATGGGAAAATGTTGAATGTTTAGCTCCTTATACAGGAAAAAATCCCGTTCCTGATTATAAGAAAAATAACGGATTTACATATGAAAAAGAAAAATACAATATCAGTAAATTAACCGCTATACAGTCACAAACAGTTAAACCTACTCGCATTGCAGAATGTCCAATTCAAATTGAGGCAATTGTAAAACACATTCGTATACCTGAATATTCACCTGATTTTGCAATTGTTGAGACACATGTTTTACATGTACACGCTCATAATGAAATCATCATTGAAGAAAATCATATTGATCCAAATAAATGGAGTCCACTCATATACAATTTCCGTCATTATTTCGCTCTAGGAAATAAGTTAGGCAAAACGTTTCGTTCGGAAATATAACTTCTAACTTTGGTGCTTAGAAATAAAGAATGTTTCAAATCTAAAAGTCAGATTCCTTTTAAGGTTAATTAGTGATTTTAGGCAATTGCCTGCATTATTTACATAAGGTGATTTAACCTAAAAGAAATTAAAAATATTTGGAATATTATGGTAAAAACTATTCATTCATGATACCCTTTAATGAGTATTACTTTGTAATTACTGAACATGTAAAAAAGGAGGGTTATTTTGTTTGGAGTAATCTATCTAATTGGTATGTCAATAGGTCTTGGATTTTTTGCATTAACCTATTTATTTAGTAAAACACTAAAAACTTGGTACAGATCATTAGTCGTTTTTATAATAGGTGTACTTTTTCTTCTAGGAAGTATAATTATTGTTGGCGGATTTGAAGGTATGGGCTACGGTGTAATAAGTTTAGGAATATTGTCAATCGCTGTTTTGTTGCTCATATTTCCAACAAGCTTACTATGGAAAAAGTCCATCTATACTGTAGTTATTTTGGCTATTCTGTCGAACGTAGCATTTGGATATCTGAATAAGTTGAATTACTGGGTTGTGAAAAAATCAGATTATTCCTATGTTAACAGTGTTGATTCTTACATAAAGAAAATCCAGAATGAACCATCTATTCAAGGATATAAAATCTTTACGATTCTTGAAGGGAATCAAGGAGTTGTTCTTTCTTTAGGTGAAAAAATGTTTGGAAATAATATCGAAGTTTTAGATGTAGAAGAAAGTGGTAACACCACTCATATAAAAATAAGAACATTTCAAAATAAGTCAATCGAGAAGAACCCTGTGATTGTAATTGGTGTTGAACGATTACAACCTGAAATACTTATTACTGACACAGATGGTACTGTTTATAATAAAGCCGATTAAATAACTACCTACTCCCTTTTATACGTCCCGTAAATGTTAGAAACTAACTTAACAATTACGGGCTGTTTTTGTATCTAAATTTATGTCGGAAGTAAAAATACAAAATGTACTTATGCTACCTAATAATAATTTAAAATTAATTTTGTCACAAAAAGCTACCGATTATCGTTATATTAGAAGCTCTTATTCCGTAATAGTAATATGTATATTGGACAATTGAAAGGATGTGAAAATATGCAAGTTCTTTATGAACAGTATAAAAAGTTACTGTTTAAACTCGCATATCAATTACTAGGATCAGTTTCAGATGCAGAAGATGTTGTCCATGACGTTTTTATAAAATTATATGACGTATCCCCTGAGAAACTGAGTGAACCAAAAGCATATCTTTGTAAAATGGTAACAAATCGATGTCGGGATATACAAAAATCAGCTCGAAATAGACGTGAGCAATATTTTGGAGAGTGGCTTCCAGAACCCCTATATCATGTCGAAGAAAATTCAATAGAATCGGTCGAACGTGAAGATCAATTAGCTTATGGAATGCTTGTTTTACTTGAAAAATTGACACCAACAGAGCGTGTCGTTTTTGTCCTTCGTGAAGCACTTAGCTTTGAATATCATGAAATAGCCGATTTAGTTGAAAAGAGTGAAGCTAATTGCCGGAAACTATTCAGCCGTTCAAAGGCAAAGATGGGGATTAACTCTGAAGAAGAAATTCATTCTGAAGCTAATGTTCATGAAATAGCCCACAATTTTATTCTAGCTCTAAAAAACGGAAATCTAAATCAAGTCATCTCTATGCTTGATCAAAATGTTGTACTTGTTGCAGATGGTGGTGGTAAAGCAACAGCCGCAGTAAATCCAATTGTATCAAGAGATTTTGTTACAAGGTTTCTTAATGGGATTCTACGAAAAGCAACGTTGGCCGAGGGGATGTCACAAGTTGAAATTCGTCAAATTAATAGACAACCTGCATTTGTAATTCGTTCTAAAGAAGGAGTTCACACTGTAGGAATGATTCATGTTGTAAACCATTTGATTCACAACATTTATATTATCCGAAACCCTGACAAATTGAAGCATATAGGAATATGAAATAGTTTTTTAAATAATGCTCTGTTAACAAAAGAATGTTGATGATTTCCGTTACAGGATGCCCAAAGAGAGGAACAAGAAAAGGCAGGATCAAAGAGAAAGGAAAAGAAATTAAAAGACAGTATTCCTATCAATCTGTTTTCCTCTTCTTTCCCTGCCTTACCTGCACTTCCTGCATTTTAATTCTCCCATCTTCCACTCCAATGTCTTTAAATTGCATAAAATCTTTTTCAAATATTTGTTTGGCAAAAAATTAACTAATAACATTAACAAAGCCTAAAAAAAAAGAAAGCGCGTGAAATTTTCTAACGCGCTTTCTTCTTTTTTTATAGGTAAGCAAATTACTTAAGACCTGCTCTTGATAATCCAAATGCTGCATCTGCTGTTCCTGGAACTGTTTTAAACGCTACATTTAGGCGATTCCAAACATTTATTGCCGAAATTGAGAATGTTAAATCTGATAATTCTTTTTCTGAGAATTGTTCACGAACTCGTTCATAAATCTCATCAGATACACCATGTTCTGGTATCTTTGTCATAATTTCTGTCCATGCTAATGCAGCACGCTCACGGGGACTAAATAGTGTAGATTCACGCCAAATTGAAATGTGGTAAAGACGAAGCTCACTCTCACCATGTATTTTGGCCTGTTTGACGTGCATATCTAAGCAAAAACCACATCCATTCATTTGTGATGCTCTTATGTGAACTAAATGAAGCGTCTTTTCTTCAATTGAACTTTCCTTCTCTGTAGCGCTAAGTTCTATCATTTTATTAAAAAATTCTGGTGATTGTTTCGTATAATCAATTCGTGTCATATTGATCTTACCTCTCTTTTTTTATTTTTAGTTTAAGTTGAATATACGAGCTCATAAGATTACTGGATACGATACATAATCATATCGATTTCCATCCATTTATCTCACTCGTACATATAACGACTTTGTATTTCTTTTTGTGACATTCTTAAGTTGAAGTTTATTGATTGTCATCCCCTGAATGGATTTATCCCTCCTTCGATTTCACTTACTCGAATATAAAACGATTACGTAACTCTTTTTGTGACATTAGATTCTAAAATAAATTTGAAAATTATTAACCATTTTGACAAATAAACTATGAAAGAACAAAAAGCAGTAGAAAAACCATTTCGGTTTTACTGCTGCTTCAATAAATAATGGATATTTCTCTAATTGGCTCTGAAAAAAAGAGTGTTGATGATTTCCGTTGCAGGATGCTCGCTTTCCATGGGGCGTGAGAAAATATCTAAGCAAAAACCACATCCATTCATTTGTGATGCTCTTATGTGAACTAAATGAAGCGTCTTTTCTTCAATTGAACTTTCCTTCTCTGTAGCGCTAAGTTCTATCATTTTATTAAAAAATTCTGGTGATTGTTTCGTATAATCAATTCGTGTCATATTGATCTTACCTCTCTTTTTTTATTTTTAGTTTAAGTTGAATATACGAGCTCATAAGATTACTGGATACGATACATAATCATATCGATTTCCATCCATTTATCTCACTCGTACATATAACGACTTTGTATTTCTTTTTGTGACATTAGATTCTAAAATAAATTTGAAAATTATTAACCATTTTGACAAATAAACTATGAAAGAACAAAAAGCAGTAGAAAAACCATTTCGGTTTTACTGCTGCTTCAATAAATAATGGATATTTCTCTAATTGGCTCTGAAAAAAAGAGTGTTGATGATTTCCGTTGCAGGATGCTCGCTTTCCATGGGGCGTGAGCTGAGCCTCCTCGGCAAGCCTGCGGGGTCTCACCCTTCCCGCTACTCCCATAGGAGTCTCCCACCTTCCACTCCAATCAATCTCTAAATAAACTATAATATA
>NZ_NCTA01000070.1 GCF_002156865.1 Gottfriedia luciferensis
AGCCTCCTCGGCAAGCCTGCGGGGTCTCACCCTTCCCGCTACTCCCATAGGAGTCTCCCACCTTCCACTCCAATCAATCTCTTATAAAATTCTATAATTTAATTTTATATAAAATCATTTTGGAAAATGTGTTTTGTAAAATATCAGCATTAATATAAACAGAGTCTTTATTTACAAAGATAAAATCCATTTGAATTAAGTAAAATTTTACTGGCTTGTTTAAATTTTATTTTATCTCTATTTAATACTAACAAGATAAAAGATTTGAGATTGAAAATCACCGGCTCTTTTAGCAATCTTTTTATTTGGTCCATTATATTCAGGTGGTAGTGGGATTCCGTTAAACATTAATTCATTCCCGAAAAAAGTATGATTCGAACCACTTTGAAGATATTTGCGATGTGGGTCTAATCCAGTTAATTTTAATGTTTGAAACTTTTTTGGATTTGGAGTGGCCAGTACTTTATACCAACCAATAATTGATTCACTTTTGTCTTTACTTACGATCATCCAGGCTGCTTCGTTGCCTTTAAAAGGATTAAGTAATCGATAAAAATCTCCATTCCTTATTAATGATTGGTGTTTTTTATAAAACTGTATTTGAGATTTAATTTCTAATTTTTCTTCTTCATTAAGTTTGAAAGGGTTCAATTCATAGCCAAATGTTCCAAAAAACGCAACATTTGCTCTTATAGACAATGGGGTAGATCGCCGAGTTTGATGATTTGGTGAAGCAGATACATGCGAACCGATAGATGAAATCGGATATGGAAGTGATGTACCATATTGTATTTTGATTCGTTCGATTGGATCTGTATTATCACTTGCCCATGCTTGTGGAGCAAAATACAATAAACCGGGGTCAAAACGGCCACCGCCGCCAGCACAGGATTCGAATAAAACATTTGGAAATTGTTGTATCAATCTTTCATATAAATCATAAACACCTAGAATATATCGATGATAAAATTCATCCTGTTGGTCATTCGCTAACTCATTTGAATATGCTTCTGTAATATATCGATTCATATCCCATTTTATATAATCTAAATTGGTATTTTTTATTATTTTGGCCATTCGATTATAGATTTCTACAACAATTTCTTCCCTAGAAAAATCTAAAACTAGTTGATTCCTTCCAAGAGAGACTGGTCTATTTGGCGTACTTATAATCCAATCAGGGTGTTCTTTAAATAAATTGCTGATCGGACTAACCATTTCAGGCTCAAACCAAAGACCGAATTTTAAACCTAATTCATGAATTTGATTCGCAAAATGATTAATTCCATAAGGGAATTTATCAGTATTTGAATACCAATCCCCAAGAGATGTTAAAGCATTATTCCTTTTACCGAACCAACCATCATCTAAAACAAATAATTCAATACCGAGATCTTTTGCTTCTTTTGCTATTTCAATAAGAGTTTTTTCATCGAAATTAAAATAGGTAGCCTCCCAATTATTAATTAAAACTGGACGGTCTGCATTCTTCCATTTTCCACGGATTAAATGATTACGATATAAATCATGATATGTCTGACTCATTCCATTCAAACCTTCTTCTGAATAGACCATTACAACTTCAGGCGATTGGAAATGCTCATTTTCCGATAACTTCCATGTAAATCGAAATGGATGAATTCCGATTGTAATTCTTGTTGTATCAAATTGATCGACCTCTGCTTGGGCAATGAAATTAGAGCTATAAACAAAATTGAAACTATACACTTCTCCATGACATTCAGTAGTTTCTTTTCTTCTAAGGGCTATAAACGGGTTATGCTGATGGGAACTTGAGCCGCGTATACTCGAAATACTTTGGGTCCCCATTTCTAATGGCCGTTCTTTAATATGTCTTTCTCTAGCCCATGCGCCACTAAGCTGTAGCATAATGAAATCATGATCAGGTAAATCAATGGCAGCACTCATAAATCGTTCTAGGTAAAATGGTTGGGATCCTTGATTACAAATATATGCACTCCTAGTTATAGCAGATAAATCTTTAAAAATTGTATAACATAGGACAAGTTCAGCGTTAAGTAATGAATCTTCTAGTACAATTTGGATCGTTTCAGCATCTTCTTCATTTTCTGTATAAGTGGCTGGTAAACCATGTAAAAGTGGTTTTCCTTTTGTAATTGAATAGTATTTATAGATGAAATTTGTAATATGACTTCCATCAAGCTGACGGATACTAAGTGCCGGTTCACGATAGTCAGATGTCCCAAAAATAGGATATTCCTGCCTTAACGTTTCAAGACTATATGACCGATCGCCAAAAAAATAAGAAGTATACGTTGTCGGAGAGTGATCATTCTGAAGTTGAGAAAAATCTGAGTGAATATCAATTGCCTTCCCAAAATATAATGACCCTAGATGGCCGTTCCTCATTACGTAAAATAAATAACTTATTTTTCCATTTGTAAGATGAAACTGTTTTTTTTCTTCATCCACAAAAATAAGCATAAGAACACCCCAAAGAATTAAATTTAATATTTTCCTATTAATTGTGACAAATTAAGTTTGAAAGATAACTTTGTCAAATTGTTATGTTACATATCATTAAAAAATTAATCTATTTTACTTAATTTAAAAAAATAGATAAAAAATTAAATGAAATTTTATCCTAATTTTCATCTGAATTTCATTTAAGAATTTTATGATGAAATGAACAAGTTTTATTTTTATAGGTTGAGTGCATTGGAATATAAGTAAGATTTTCTGAAAATCGTTTTTGTAAGTGTAAGAATCAGTTAACTAAAAATGAAATATGTAATTGTAAAGTGGTGTAACAAATATGAAATTGTATACAAGTTGGAGTCAGGAAAAAAAGCATTTAGTATTTGCGATCATTTTAATGATTATCTATCTTTCTCCTTTATACATATTGGGAGAAAACGCACATATAAGAGTTCATGATAATTTAGATTCAAATATTGCATGGTATAGAACTCTTAAAAATTCTGGGAAATTGTTTGGTAGTATAAATTCTACAGTTCCACAAATAATAAATGGATTACCAAGAAATGCATATGGAACAGAATTTAGCGGCATTCAGTGGCTAAATAATTTGTTTCCACCAATGCTTGCTTATTCACTTGCACAAACAATCACAAGAGTTTTTGCATTTTTAGGGATGTATTTGTTATTAAAAAAACATTTTGTCACATCAAAAGAAAATTACCTAATTAGGGTATGGGTTTCACTAGCATTTGCACTAACTCCATTTTGGCCATCAGGGATGTTAAGTACATTGGGGATGCCATTAGCTCTTTGGGCATTTTTGAATATTAGAAGTGGAAAATATAATTGGAAAGATTGGCTCACTCTAATTTTATTACCTTTCTATTCTAGTTTTGTATTAGGATTTTTTTTCTTTTTAACATTTATGGGTTTTCTATGGCTAAGAGATGTCATTGTAAAAAAGAAACTCAATTTCGTTTTCTTTTTAAGTATTTTATTAATGACTTTTGTGTATTTAGGAATAGAGTATAGACTTGTTTATTCATTAGTTATTCCAACAGAACCAACTAGTCGAAATGAATTTGTAAGCTCAACATTAGGTTTTTGGCGTACGGTTCGATTAGTGTTTAAGAACTACTTTTTAGGACATACTCATGTATTGACCCTTCACACTCTAGTCATTGTACCTTTATCTTTTATTACCATTTGGACATTAAGAAATAAAAAGAGAAATTTGAATGAGCAAAGATATTATTATCTATTTTTCCTAAACTTTTTATTATCTGTTTGGTATGCATTTTGGTTTTATAAAGGGTGGAAGCCATTAAAAGAACAGTATCAGCTATTAAACACATTTAATTTTGCTAGATTTCATTTTTTAAGGCCATTAATTATTTACATGATGTTTGCAGTTGGTGGTTATCTTTTATGGATAAAAGGAAAAGGTTGGCAAAAATTTGTAAAAATATGTCTAGCTGTTCAAGTTATTGTTATGTTTTGTGCAAATGACGAAATCGTTTATCGAGTTGCTGGTAAACCATCTTTTAAACAATTTTATGCAATAAATCAATTTACAGAAATTGAAAAATATATAGGTAAACCAAAAAACAGCTACCGGGTTGCGAGTATAGGGATTCACCCAGCAATTGCGCAGTATAACGGATTTTACACGCTTGATACTTATAATAATTTTTATTCTTTAAAGTATAAGCATCAATTTAGAAAGATTATTGCTCCAGAACTAGCGAAAAGTCCTTTGCTTGAAAATTACTTCGATCATTGGGGTGGAAGATGCTATATTTTTGTCGCAGAACTAGGGAAGAAATATGAATTTAAAAAGGACTCGGATGTGAGAATTCATAATTTACAACTTAATCTAGAAGAGTTTAAGCAGATGGGCGGACAATATATCTTTTCTGCCGTACCGATCGATCATCCACAAAGGACTGGACTCGATTTGAAGAAAATCTTTGATGATAAAAATTCAGCATGGCGCATTTATCTTTATGAAGTAAAATAACGACTGAAATGGAAGGTATTGTATATGAAAACACCTTTACTAACAATTGTTGTACCTTGTTACAATGAGCAGGAAGTTTTTGAGGAAACTTCTAAACAACTTACTCTTTTATTAGAAGATTTAATAGATGATAGTCTGATTTCAGATGATAGTAAAATCCTATTTGTAGATGATGGAAGTAAGGACGAAACATGGAAATTAATCGAAAATGAAAGTAATGAAAATTGTTATGTAAAAGGACTAAAGCTAGCAAAAAATGTAGGACATCAGAATGCTCTGATTGCAGGACTTGAAGTAGCTACAAAGCATTCAGATTGTGTCGTTTCAATTGATGCAGATTTACAAGATGATATAAATGTCATTCGTACATTTGTAGAAAAGTATATTGAAGGTTTCGATATTGTCTATGGCGTAAGAGATAGTAGAGAAACGGATACATTTTTTAAACGTTCTACTGCCCTTGGTTTCTATCGATTCATGGGGAAAATAGGGATTAATTTAGTTCCAAATCATGCAGATTTCAGACTAATGAGTAAGCGAGCTTTAGAAGAATTATTTAAATATAAAGAGACAAATTTATTCCTAAGAGGACTAGTTCCACTCGTCGGTTTTCCAACGACTAAGGTCTACTATGACCGAAAAGAAAGATTAGCAGGTGAATCTAAATATCCATTAAAAAAGATGATTTCCTTTGCATTTGACGGCATAACATCTTTTAGTATAGCTCCTATTCGATTCGTTACATTCTTAGGATTTTTATCGATCATATTTAGTTTAATAGCTGGTGGATATGCAATTGTACAGCACATTTTAGGGAATACAATTGTTGGGTGGCCATCTTTAATGGTATCAATTTGGTTTGTTGGTGGAATTCAATTAATGGGAATCGGGATTATTGGTGAATATATAGGAAAAATTTACCACGAAGTTAAAAAGCGACCAAGATATGCAATTGAAACAGATCTTTATTCAATTAACAATTCGATCGAGCTTTTAAATGAAGTTGTTCATAAAAAGGTTTAAAGATGAATAGAACGTTTATCCGTTTCATTGCTGTAGGTGTTGCAAATACAATTGTAGGTTTATTATCAATTTATCTACTGCTCCATTTAGTTGGATTGTCATATTGGTGGTCCACATTTTTAGGAAATGCGATTGGGGCTTGTATCAGTTTTATTTTGAATCGTAATTTTACATTTAAAAGTCATGGTTCAGTTACTAAAAGTATACCGTTGTTTATACTTGTCATTTTAGTTTGCTATTTCATTTCTTATAATCTTGGAGCAAAAATTATAGATTACTCTTTAGCTAACCAAAACTTACTACCTGACAAATTTAAAACAGATTTAGCTGTTTTGTTTAGTTCAGGTTTATACACCATATTAAATTATTTTGGTCAAAAATTGTTTGTTTTCAAAAATAAAAAGATTGTTGAAAAACAAATCAATAATGAAAGAGTGTGATCTATTTGAACATTTTAGTTTTAGGTGGGGCAGGTTATATAGGTTCTCATGCGGTATACAATTTGATCGATAACGGTTTTAACGTTGTCATCGTTGATAATTTAAAAACTGGAAATAAGGGTGCAATCCATTCCAAAGCAAAGTTTTATGATGGTGATATACGAAATAAGAATTTTTTAAAGACCGTTTTCAAAAATGAAAAGATTGATGGAGTTATCCATTTTGCTGCAAATAGTCTTGTTGGTGAATCAATGCAAAAACCGTTAGAGTATTTTAGCAATAATGTATTTGGAACGCATGTATTATTAGAAGTAATGAATGAGTTCAATGTTAAAAATATAGTTTTTTCATCTTCAGCTGCAGTATATGGGGAGCCTGAAGTAGTTCCTATTTTTGAAGATTTTAGTACAATTCCGACAAACACATATGGTGAAACAAAGTTAATGATGGAAAAGATGATGAAATGGAGCAGTTTAGCATATGGCATTAACTATGTGTCACTTAGATACTTTAATGTTGCTGGAGCAAGAAGTAATGCTGAAATTGGAGAAGATCATTCTCCAGAGACTCATTTAATTCCTTTAATTTTAAAAGTAGCTTTAAATCAAATGAAAGAAATCACTATATATGGAAATGATTATGATACTTACGACGGGACTTGTATTAGAGATTATATCCATGTTGAAGATTTAGTAGATGCTCATCTATTAGCACTTAACTATCTTTATAGTGGAGGGAAAAGTGATACTTTTAACCTTGGAAATAACAGAGGATATTCAGTACTTGAGATTATTGAAGCAGTTCGTCGAGTAACGAAGCATCAAATTCCTTTTAAAATCGGCACTAGAAGAGCTGGTGATCCAAGTATTCTAATTGCATCTAATGAAAAAGCAAAAAAAATATTAGGTTGGACTGTAAAACATGAAGAGATTGATTCAATCATAAATGATGCATGGAATTGGCATAAGTTAAATCCAACCGGCTTTAAGAAAAATTTAACGAGCCAATTTAATTAATCATTACATTATTTATGAAGGCCATTTAATTGAAAATGTAGAATTTAACTAAAATAGGGTTTGAGATTAATCGTTGAGACAGCAGTTTTAATACTGTGTCTAAGTTTTCTTTTACTAACGAGTGAAAATCTTGAAATCCAAAAAATAAAAGAGTGATCTCTTCGTAAAATTGAAAGGAAAGTATGAAACGTGTTTAAAATAATATTTACTCTTTCCGTTTGTTTCCTTTTATTATTTCTTATTTATTCCATACTCCCAACAGTTCTAATTCGTTTAAGTGGGAATGGTATTTCAAAAAGACTTAATAACTCAAATGGAATTGCATTAACTTTTGATGATGGTCCAAATCCTAAGTATACAATCCAGTTACTTGATTTGTTAAAAAGATATGATATTAAAGCTACTTTTTTCGTGGTCGGTCAAAAAGTATTACAACATCCAGAAATTATAAAGCGGATGAAAAGCGAAGGACATAAGATAGGAATTCATCATTTTGAACATATCTCAAGTTGGATTCTTTCACCTTTTCATTTAATGAAATCGGTAAAAATGACAGAAAAAGCAATTGAAGAATGTACTAATGAAAAAGTATCCTTGTACAGACCGCCTTGGGGTCATTTTAATCTTTTCACACCATTCATTTGCAAAAAATATAAGGTAGTAATGTGGTCGTATATATTTGGCGATTGGAAAGTAGAAAGGTGTAAGAATAATCTATTGGACCAATTGCGCATGGTTACTGACGATGGGTCTATTTTACTTCTTCATGATTGTGGTAAGACATGGGGGGCAGATGAATTAGCTCCCCAATTTATGCTTGAGGCATTAGAAATCTTCATTGAAGAAAGAATGAAAGAAGGTACTATTTTTATACCTGTGAATGAAAATTAATTAATTATTTGAGGTTAGTATGAACATTGAAACAATATCTCATTACATTGATTTATATGGATATATTATTATTTTCATTTTTTTATTTTGTGGGATTGTAGGTATTCCCGCACCAGAAGAATCACTTTTGTTTCTTATGGGAATGTTAATTTGGCATAACCAACTTACATTCGGAATGACGTTAATTGCTTCAATTTCAGGAGCTTTTATTGGCATGATCACAGCATATGTTTGCGGAAAATTTTTAGCAAATTCGCTTATTAAAAATTACGGTAAATATATCGGAATTACTTCTGAACGCTTAGGGAAAGTGAAGGATAAATATTCGGGAAATGTGCATAAAACAATTATATTAGGTTTTTTCATGCCTGGAATAAGACAATTAAGTCCTTACGTAGCTGGGATTACAAATGTACCATTTCTAACTTTTACAATCTTTTCGCTAATCGGTACTTTATTATGGACAATCCCATTCATAATGGGTGGCTACTATTTAGGTAAGAAATTTAATATTGACCCTAAGTATGTACCATATTTAGGGATCGCATTACTAGTCGTTTTTCTAATCGTTGCTACTTTTAAATCTATTAGGAAAAAACGAAAAAAACATTAAATCCCTTAAAAAACAAATTATAAAGTAGCTTTAAATTAATTTTAATACCGAATATTTCAATGGACTGAAATAAAAGGCCCTTTTTTTAGATTGTTGCATTATGTATTTTACTAAAAAGTTGATTGGAATAAAGTGTTAATGCCTTAAACTAACAGGAGCAAACGTGGCGAGTAAGTTAAATCCTAAGCCTTGTCTTTAAAAGCACTCTAGGCGAATCAACTGACACGATTCAAATAGCAACAATAATACATTAGCTTAATTAATAATAATGGGTTTTTTAAAGGAGTTAATTAATATGAAAAAGATTCTTTTTTTCCCTCTTTTACGAATGCCATCAGGACATCATCAAGTCGCAGATGCTTTAATCGATATGATCAAAAAACAAACAAATGATATTGTATTAAAAAAAATTGATTTGTTAAGTTATACAAATAAACCATTGGAAAAAATGATTACTGGTAGCTATTTAAATTGGATTCGATATGCTCCAGTTACTTATAACTATTTTTATAAAAACTTTTTTTATGATGAGACTCCAAGAGATAACACATTTAAATGGTCTAATCATATTTTTCAGAAGAAAATGGAGCAAATATTAATAAGAGAAAAACCAAATTTAGTTATTTGTACACACGGTTTTCCTTCGAAAATATTAAGTCAATTAAAAGTAAAAGGTAAGAGTAATGTACCAGTTATAAATGTATATACAGATTTCTTTATTAATTCGGTGTGGGGATTAGAGGGAATCAACTATCATTTCCTTCCCAGTCAGGAAGTCAAAGATTTATTAGATAGGAAATATGCCATATCTAAACATAAAATGATTGTAACTGGAATTCCGATTCATCAAGATATTAAAAATAATACAGCATTTCATCCTAAAAATGTTCGTCCAAAAATATTAATATCTGGAGGAAATAGTGGTTTAGGAGGAATAATTAAATTATTAGACAAGCTAAAACAGTCGAGTAGTTTAGACTACCTAGTTCTTTGTGGTAAAAACCGTAAACTGTATAAAGAAATCACTTCATGGAATATAGAAAATATTAAGCCAATACCTTATATTACTTCAAGATCGGAAATGAATTCATTGTACGATGAGGTTGATGCGATTATTACGAAGCCTGGAGGTGTAACGATTAGTGAAGCAATTCAAAAGAGACTTCCAATATTCGTCCATTCTTCACTTCCGGGACAAGAAGAAATCAATTTAAACTATTTAAAAAATAAAGAGCTGATCTTTCCAATTGATTTAAAGGAATCGATTGAACAGCAAATTTTAAAAATAATGAATGATGATTGGAAAATCAGTCAGTGGAAAAAATCGCTAAACTTGTATTTAGAAGGATTAGAAAAACAAAATCCACAAAATATTGTTGATTTTATTACAGGGGTACTTAAAGTTAAATTTAATTTGAGTGTAGGAAACTAATCCTAAATAAGTCAGTGTGCATCGAGAAAATCGAATCATACTGGCTTATTTTATTTTAAAATTTAGTTCAAAAATTAGGTTAGATAAATGTAAACGATTACCAACTTTACTACATTAGAATTCAAGCTTTTTCCGTAATCGTTTACATGGGAAATGTAAAAAAAAACCATTTGACGACTATATTTGTACATGATAAAGTTGTTTTTACGTTTAAAAACGAACGTCAAACCACGACTAGTTGTCTTGGTTTTTTTATATGAAAAAAGATCGAAAGGAGAAAACAAAATGAAAAGAATTATTTTATCAATGGTGGTTGCATGTGGTTTATCTATTTTACTGACTGGGTACGAAACGAATATGTCAGATGCTAATAAAAAGATATCAATGTTTAATCAAACAGAAGTTCAAAATGTGTTAACAAATTCGGTAGCATCTAACAATTCTCAACCAATTGTATGGAATCAAGTACGCTAAGTTTAGGAAAAACAAAAAGTAGTGGGCTAGGATTTAGGTAAATTCTTTCCTGCTTTTTTTATTTTTTGCTCTGTTAATGTTAAATATTGATATTTTACAAAACACATTTTCCATAATGATTTTATATAAAGTTATATTATAGAATTTTATAAGAGATTGATTGGAGTGGAATGTGGGAGACTCCTATGGGAGTAGCGGGAAGGGTGAGACCCCGCAGGCTTGCCGAGGAGGCT
>NZ_NCTA01000071.1 GCF_002156865.1 Gottfriedia luciferensis
ATCAAATGCCAAAATCACTTCAAGCAATTATGGGCTCAGGTGCATTAGATTTATCAAAAGCGAGCGGCTACTTTGGCATTTTAGTTTTATATTTATTTTTAATGGCGACAATACATGCAGCTATGATAGGTTCAAATATAATTGCAAAAGAAGAACGAGATAAGACTGCTGAATTTTTATTTGTAAAACCTATTTCGAGAAATAAAATAATCACTTCTAAATTACTAAGTGCATTCGTAAACATCCTCATTTTTAATGGGGTTACATGGGTTTCGAGTGTTCTCATCGTCGGGAAATATAGTCGCGGAGAAAATGCAAATAGTGATATTGCGGTGGTAATGGTTGGGATGTTTATTTTACAAGTACTTTTTTTAGTGATTGGTTCGGCGATCGCATCAGCGAGTAAAAATTCAAAAAAAGCTACTTCATATGCGACAGCTATTTTGTTATTAACATTTATCCTTTCAATTGCAATCGACTTAAATGATAAGATTGAAAAACTGAAATATCTTACTCCATTTAAGTATTTCGAAGCAAAAAATATTATGTATGGTAAAGGGTTTGATGGAATTTATATGACTATATCAATCACCTTGATTATTATTTTAACCATTGTAACGTTTGTTTCGTTTAAGAAACGAGATTTACATGTATAAAAGATAAAAGCAAATAATTCGAATTAAAATTGTACCGCAATCCAAGATTTGAATAGATTGGATTACTTGGTACTTTTTTTATACATAAGAAATTATAAATTGATAACGTTGTAGAAAACACTACGTAGTCACAAATTTTAGGTATGAAGGATAGGTCTTCGCCTAAAGGCTTGCCAATCGGCAAGTTTTCTATATTTAATATTATATTCAGAAAATATTGACATATATATTCAATCACAATACCTTTAATATAGTAGGTTTATTTTTGCAAGGGGGGTATAAAAAGAGAATGTTTCAATCAACAAAGGAATTTGCTGAATATCTAGATCGAAAAGATACTTTGTCTAGCTATCGTGATGAATTTTACTTACAACCTAATACCATTTATTTAGATGGAAATTCTCTAGGACTACTTTCAAAAAGGGCAGAGAAAAGTTTATTAGATTTAGTTGATTCTTGGAAGACACTTGCAATCGATGGATGGATGCAAGGCGATCATCCATGGTATTACTTTGCCGAAAAATTGGGTGCATTAAGTGCGCCATTAGTTGGTGCAAAAGAAAATGAAGTAATTGTAACTGGTTCTACGACTACAAATCTTCACCAATTAATTTCATCTTTTTATCATCCAAATGGCCAGAAAACAAAAATATTAGCGGATGAATTAAACTTCCCATCCGATATTTATGCGATTCAAAGTCAATTAAGATTAAAGGGCTTTGATCCGGAAACACATTTAATCCAAGTAAAAAGCCGTGATGGTCGAACAATTAAGGAAGAAGACATTATTGAGGCAATGACTGAAGAGATTGCATTAATTATTCTACCTACTGTACTTTATCGAAGCGGACAATTATTAGAGATAGAACGATTAACAAAAGTTGCCCATGAACGTGGAATACTTATTGGTTTTGATGGTTGCCATTCCGTTGGTGCAATACCTCATAAATTTCATGAGTGGGATGTTGACTTTGCTTATTGGTGTAATTATAAATATTTAAATAGCGGTCCAGGTGGAGTTGGAAGCCTTTTCGTTAACGAAAAGCATTTTGGTACGATGCCAGGATTAGCTGGGTGGTTCGGTTCAAATAAAGAAAAGCAGTTTGATATGAACCATGAGTTTACACCTGCTGAGACGGCGAGTGCGTATCAAATAGGAACACCACATATTTTAAGTATGGCTCCATTAGCTGGTTCACTTGAATTGTATAAAGAAGCTACTATTGAGAGAATTCGTGAAAAATCATTACATAGCACAGCCTATTTAATGAATTTAATAAATGAGGAACTAAGTGAATTTGATTTTACAATTGGTAATCCGGTTGAGGATTCAATTCGAGGAGGTCATGTTTGTCTAGAACATGAAGATGCTGCCAGAATTTGTAAAGCATTAAAGCTAAATGGAGTTGTTCCAGACTTTAGAGCGCCAAACGTAATAAGACTTGCTCCAATCGCCTTTTATACTTCTTACGTAGATGTTTGGAATAGTGTACAAATCTTAAAGAAAATCATGGTTGAAAAGCAATATGAACAGTTTAAGAACGAACGAGAAATCATTGCTTAGGAGTTGTATGGAATGTCATTAATCGATATATCTAGAAGATTGCAAGACGGTATGCCTGTGTGGCCAGGTGATACAAATTTTTCTTTCCAATTGAGCTGGACAAAAGAGGAAAGTGGTTCAGTCAATGTCGGAAAGCTGACATTTAGTACGCACACTGGTACACATATTGATGCACCATTTCATTTTGATGAAAATGGAAAGAGAGTCATAGATTTAGATCCTAATTTATACGTAGGAATCGCAAAAGTAATCGAACTGATTGAAGTAGATTGTATAAAAAAATCAGACTTAGAAACTTTTCAATTAAATGGTGTAGAACGTTTATTAATTAAAACAAATTCCTGGAAAAATGATAGCGTTTTCCCGGAGAGAATTCCACATATCGAAAAGGAAGCAGCTAAGTTTTTACATGAAAAAGGAATAAAATTAGTTGGAGTAGATGTACCTTCAGTGGATCCACTGGATAGTAAGGAATTAGAGGCACATCATGCTCTTCATCATGCCGGCATTCATATATTAGAATCGATTGATTTAAGAAATGTATCGCCAGGTGAGTATGAACTAATCGCATTACCACTTCCATTAACAGAAGCTGATGGTAGTCCAGTACGAGCAGTTTTACGTAAATTAGTTTAGGGGGATAAGGAAATGACACAAGAGCAAAGAAAAATTTCAGATTACGAGAAATATATTCGAACAGAAGAATTACTAAGCTTACAAAAATCTGATGAGGAATTATTTTGTCCAGATGAATTAACATTTCAAACAATCCATCAAATTGCTGAGTTACATTTTAAATTAATTATCCAATCTATTCATTTTGCAGATAAACATATGCGTGCAAAAGAAGTTACGAAAGCAGTTCACCACATACAACGTATTAATAATCATCTAGTACATTTACCAGCAGTTTTTGATATGGTAAAAATGGTAAGTCCAAGCGATTATCATATTATTCGTTTAGCGTTAGGAAGAGGTAGCGGTCAAGATTCTCCAGGATTTAATGAGATTTTAAAACTAGGTCCAACACTTTGGCAACCTTTTAAAGACCTATTAGATGAAAATTTACTGACACCGGTTCAATTACACCAAGATGCAGCAAAACAAGTTGAACTATTCCAATTAATGCAGGAATTAACTTGCTTTGATGAAAGATTCCAATCTTTCCGCAGACAGCATATCCAACTCGTACGTCGAATGATTGGTATGAATACAAAGAGTTTAAAAGGAGTTCCAGCAGAAGCGTTAGAACGCGCTGTTAGGTTCGAATTTTACCCTGAGCTATGGCAAGCAGTTTGTGACTTAACTGATTTAACAGGATCAAGTTATAATCCAAAGCCACTTTAAGGGCAGGTAGAGCAGGTAGAGCAAGGATAAGGACGGGAGAAAGCAGATTCGATTACACGAATCTGTTTTTTTTATTTTTACTTAAAATGGAAAAAATGCATTATGGGTATGATAAAGCCATATGATTTTTTACTAGGGCGGGGTGAGGTCATGGAGAAGAGTCTTCAAAAACAATTAGATTTTGCTGCTTTATTGAGTATAGTCTCATATTTAGTGCTTGCTACTGTTAAAGTAATTGTTAGTTTTTATACAAATTCTAGTGCTCTTTTAGCTGATGGTCTAAACAATGTTACTGATATTGGTGCAACATTAGCTGTGTTTATTGGGATAAAGATTGCAAGGAAGCCTAGGGATTTAGATCACCCTTATGGCCATTCGAGAGCGGAACAAATAGCAACTTTAATTGCTTCGTTTATTATGATGTCAGTTGGTTTGCAAGTTATCATTGAAAACACTCGATCGCTATATATTGGAGATTTCGAGACACCTGATAGGCTTGCAGCTGTTGTAGCTTTTGCATCTGGTGTATTTATGTTTGGAATTTATTTTTACAACCAAAAAGTTGCGAAAAAAACGAAAAGTAAAGGGTTAGAAGCATCAGCAAAGGATAACTTCTCCGATGCTTTAGTAAGCTTTGGTACAACGATCGGGGTAATTGGAGCTTCTTTTGGTCTTCCAATCATCGACCCAATCGTAGCAATACTAGTTGGTGGAATTATCTGTAAAACAGCATGGTCGATTTTTTATGATGCAACACTATTATTAACAGATGGATTCGATCCTGATGAAATGGTTCTATTTACGGAAACAGTTGATAAAGTTCCTGGCGTACATAAAGTAGTAGACCTTAGAGCGAGGATGTATGGCAATACAACAATTGTCGATGTAATCATTGAGGTAGACGGTGGAATTGATGTTAGTAAAAGTCATGGTATTACAGACCAAATTGAAACCATTTTACATGAACAACACGGAATTCAATACACACATATTCACGTGGAGCCGTTAAGGGCAGGGAAGGCAGGAAGGACAGGGGAAGAGCAGTGAAGGCAGGAAAAGAGCTTGAAGTGCAGGGAATGTCCTGCACTTCAAGCTCTTAAATCCTGCATTTCCTCTATCCTGCACTTCAAGCTCTTAACCTTCCTGCTCCTAACTTGTCATATCTTGTTTTGTAAATACGATGAAGGCGATGATTAATGCTACTATTCCCCATATTGATAAATTCATTAAGGAGAAGTGCATGTTTAGTCCTTCTATTGTAGGAAGTTGCCCGGATAGGTAGTCAGTTAAGCCTAGGTTTACACTAAAGAAGTATTTAGCTCCTGACCATGATGTTGCTAATCCATTTAATACACTTCCTGTAATTAAAGCGGCGAGCATAATTCCCATAGCAGCGGGGGTAGTTCGCACAAGTACAGATACCATAAAGGATAAAGTACCGATGACAATACAGACAAACCATGCAAGTCCAAATGCCATAATGATGTATTGCCATTGTGGAATCAGTTGAACGGAGTCAGTTAATAATTGATTGTTTTTGATTACGAATCCTGTCAAAACAGGCACTGTCCATCCTTTAAAACTGAATACAAATCCTGATGCGATATAGGCCATTACACCATATAAAACTAGTAAAAATGAGATTAATAAGCAAATTGCTATATATTTACTAAGTAAGACTTTCCATCTTTTTACTGGTCTGGTGAGTAGGACTTTTATTGTTCCATCGCTTCGTTCACCAGAGATGATATCAATCGTTATAACCATTACTAATAGTGGAAGAAGTAGCCAACCTATACTTTGTTCGATTAACTTTCGAATAAAGGTAGGGGCACCAGGTGTTGTTGGATTTATGTCATTATCTAAGTAATATTGTTCTTGATCTATTTGCACTTTTAACCAACTTTTCCACTCTTCAGGTATTCCCGATGAATTTAATCTATTTTGTTGATCGACTATTTTTTGTTGAAGAGCGACTTTCCAATTATCTGTACCTAATCGTTTTACTGTTTCCTCAGTTTGTTTTAATTGTGCATACACAAAGATGGGGATAAGTACGGCTAGTATGAAAAAGATTACAAGTATTCTTTTTTTACGTACCATTTTTTCAATTTCATTAAAGACGAGTCTAACTAGCTCAGCCACGAACTTCGCCTCCAGTCATTTCCATAAATAAATCCTCTAATGTAACAGACATCGTTCTAACTCCATTTACTTGAACGGACTCATCGACAAAAATCTGAATGAGCTGATTAATTTTTAAAGGTGACATACGACAAAGAATCAGGTCATCATTAGTACTTATATCTTGGATAGAGGAATCTTTTTTTAATATTTCTATCGCTTTAGGTAAAGGAGAGACTCGCCACTCAACTCTTTCAGCGGCTTCGTCAACTAATTCTTTAACCGTAGATACTCTAACCATTTTTCCTTTATTAATAATACCTACTCTGTCACAAATCATTTCAATTTCACTTAGTAAGTGACTTGAAATAAATACACTAATATTTTGCTGTTTTACAAGCATATGAATAAACTCTCGTAATTCACGAATTCCAGCAGGATCTAACCCATTTGTTGGTTCATCTAAAATGAGAAGTTTCGGGTTCCCTAATAAAGCTTGGGCTATACCAAGACGTTGTTTCATTCCTAGTGAATAAGTTTTAACTTTTTCATGTATTCTTTCGTCTAATTTTACAAGTTTAACGACTTCGCTAATTTTAGTTTCATCATTAATACCTAACATTCTTGAAAACTGATATAAGTTCTCCCATCCAGTTAAATAACCATATAGTTCCGGATTTTCAACGATACATCCTATTTGTCTCATTGCTTGTTTAAAATGAGTCCGAACATTAAATCCGGCAATTTCGATTTTCCCTTTCGTTGGAGCAATTAAACCGACTAACATTCGAATTGTCGTAGTTTTACCAGCACCGTTTGGACCTAAAAATCCAAAAACTTCACCTTCATAAACTTCAAATGAAATTTGGTCAACTAATACTTTGCCTTTGATAATTTTTGATACATTATCTAATTTTAGTACCCTATTCACTGGATTCACCTCGAAGTTGGCTTCCTATTTTTCTTGTTAAGCGATCTGCCATTTCACTATAGCCACCTCTGTTTGGATGGAAATGGTCAGTGTACAAGTATTTTTTTTCTTCGTTATAAAATAAATCAAATGTTGGAATTACGTATGCATTCTTAATTTGAAGTACCGATATTTCGAGCAGATTATTCCATCTATATACAAAGCTTGATGATGCATCAAGACCTTGGACATTATGAAAAGGATTATAATAACCGAACGCATAAATAGGAGCTGATGGATTTTCTTGACGTATTGCTTTAAAAATTGATTGTAGATTATGACTAAATGTTTTTTCGTCTGGACGATAAGTTTTTAAAAATTGTTGATTCAATTGATTAGCTCCTGGGAATAAATCATTACTTCCAATTGAAAGAACAATAATATTTGCGGTGCCAATCGTTTCTTGGATATTTTTTTTCTTTAGATTATTAAGTAAATCTGATGTTTTTGCACCACTAACTGCTAAATTTGATATTGATGCTGATTGTTTATAATCTTTTTGAAGAAGAGTTTTCAATCGACCAACATAGCCTGTCCCTTCATCATCACCAACTCCTCGTGTAAGTGAGTCACCTAAAGCAACGATTTTTAGCTTTTTAGTCTTATGTACACCTTCATCATTATTTTCATTTTGACTTTTTTCACTTACAATGAGTTTGGTTTTTTGTGGGTTTAAAACAGTATAAGCACCTTTCGCAAAACCATAGACTAATAAGAGAAAACAAAGTAATGAAATAAACATAATAAACCGAACAAAATGATTGTATTTCAAAGATTTCACCACCTAAAAAGGAAAAAATTTCATATATAAATTCATTATTACCATATTAAAATTTGTTTTGCACGAAAAAACCTGTCCCTAAAAAAATAAGGACAGGTAGTAAGTTATTTATGAAACACGTTTTAATTTTTTACGAACTGAATTTTTTTGATTGTTTAAAAAGTAATATGCCATTCCTACTCCAACCGAACCACCAAGAATATTTCCGAATGTAACAGGAATTAAGTTGTGTAATACATCACCAAAAGTAAAAGCCACATTATGGGGCATAATATATGATAAAGTAAAAACGGCAATGTTCGCGATACTATGTTCATAGCCAGAGAAAAAGAATGCAAAAACTAATAAAAAGATAAGTACAATTTTAGCAAAATCATCTTTAAATCGAGTAGGTAAAAAACAAGCAAGACATACAAGCCAATTACAAAGTAGGCCTTTAAAAAATAAATGGATAAAAGATGCATGAATTTTATGATCCACAACACCTGCTAAAAAATTGTCAGCTGGGAATTCTTTCGCTAAGCCAGTTGATAGATAAATGACGGCAAAAATAAAAGCACCAATAATATTACCTGAATAGCAAGCAACCCAGTTTTTTAATAAATCCATTTTAGAAGTTTTTTTGTCTAATGTTGAAAAGGTAAAATACATCGTATTACTTGTAAATAATTCTCCCCCACCATAGATAATCATAATTAATGCAGTAGCGAAAACAAGTGGGTAAGCAACTGAAGCAAATGGAGATTCCTGCAATCTAAATAGTTCTGCTAATTTTAAACATACAATAAGGATAAAGCTTATATAAATTGAAGCTAACGCAGCACGAGCTAAATATTTAAATAAACTTTGATCAAGTATTTTCTTTTTTTTAAGGGCTAATTCAATACAATATTGGATACTATCTCGTTCCAAATGGTTTCACTCCCTATTCAATTTCTTTGAATAATCACATACATAGTATATAAACTAAAAACGATTACAAGTTTGTGAAACTGTGAACAAATTATGAAATGATAAAAATTCACCATTATTTCATTACTTTTTATTTACAATTTAAATTATTCATCATTATACTTGTCGGAGATATAATATAATATCTTTTTAAAGAATGATTATGAAAACGTTTAATGGTGATTTTACATTTTCGATAAAGATTTTATAAAATTAAATGTATAGAATTTTAAAGACATTGATTGGAGTGGAAGGTGGGAGACTCCTATGGGAGTAGCGGGAAGGGTGAGACCCCGCAGGCTTGCCGAGGAGGCTCAGCTCACGCCCCACGGAAAGCGAGCATCCTGGAACGGAAATCAACATTCTTTTTTTATAGAAAAGATTTATTAATTCAAAATGCACTTTGAAAGAGTCCAAAAATTATTTAAACTAAATTAAGGTTGAAGTTCTAAAAAAATGGACAAAGTTGATAATATAAAATGGGGGGAGATTTTATGAAAAAATCATCTAAATCGAAATTAACCAAAATCATTTGTCTAGGCTATCTCATTTACATCATTTTAGTATTATTATACTTTTATGTTTTTACAAGCTCTAATCTACCATTAAAATACAAAGGAACGTTTGTTGATCCTCACACGTTTATGAATCATAAGGAAGCTAATTTAAGTGCAAGTTATAGTACATTAAAAAATGTTTTATATTTTATAAGCTTACCATTAGATTGGATTGTATTATCATTATTACTATTAAGTGGAACAATTGAAAGATTGGGTGATTCCTTATCAAAATTAACTAGGTTTAAGTTTATTCAAGTCTTTTTATATTTTTTCTTTGTGTCCATCATTACATACATTGTAACTTTCCCAATTAATTTTTATCGATTTAAATTATCGACGAAATATGGTCTTTCTGTTCAAACATTTAATGGTTGGATGAAGGATGAAATGATCAGTTTTTGGATAAATTTTGCAATGATGTTTTTTGTGATGTATGTTGTGTATTTACTAATCAAAAAACAACCGAAAAAATGGTGGCTGACTGCTTGGCTATTAAGTATTCCATTTACTATTTTCTTAACATTTATACAACCCGTTGTAATCGACCCATTGTACAATGATTTTTATCCATTAAAAGACAAAAAATTAGAAAATAAAATTGTTGCTTTAGCACATGAAGCTAATATTCCTGCAAGCAGAGTTTATGAAGTAAATATGTCTACTAAAACAACTACCTATAATGCCTATGTTACCGGAATAGGTAAAAATGCTAGAATTGTATTATGGGATACAACACTTAAAGGATTATCAGAAGAAGAAATCATGTTTATAATGGCTCATGAAATGTCACATTATGTGAATAAAGATATTTATAAGTCAATGTTTGGGATATTAGCAGGTAGTTTAGTTGGTCTATATATTATTTCACGATTAATGAATGCGGCTTTATCAAAAAGTAGAAATAAAAACGCGTCGGAAAAAATGGCGGTAATCTTAACATTATTTTTAATCATCAGTGGAATTGTCGGATTTATTTCTGATCCCATTTCAAATACATTCTCAAGAAGTGCAGAGAAAAGAGCGGATTTATTTGCAGTTAAATTAACAAAAGATCCTGAAGCTGGAATTACAGCTTTCCAAAAACTTTCAAGAAACAGTCTGGCGCAAGTCAATCCACCATTTTTAGTGAAACTATTTAGATATGATCATCCTACAATGCTAGAAAGAATGAAATATTTGGAAGCAACTGAGAGAGTAAACAGAAAAAAATAGTAAAAAAACATCCTAATTAAGGATGTTTTTTTTTACTCAGAGTGTTGAAATATTTAACGGTCAATATGAAAAGATCATTAATTGGAGATTATTGAAAATAAAGTTAGTATTTTTAATCATCTATTTATTAAGAAATAGTAATCTGTTTTGAGCAATATTTATAACACCATCAAGATTAAATCATTACTTTGATTTTTTTCATTGGTTAAAAAATATTAAATACTTTTTTAAAAAAAAAATAATTCAAACTGATTAGTATTAAGGGTATTTAAATCATGTTTAATGAATACTTTTCTTGAAGAAAAGTTAATTGGAACGAAAGGATGCTCGACTCCTATGGGAAATGCGGAAAGGCT
>NZ_NCTA01000072.1 GCF_002156865.1 Gottfriedia luciferensis
GGTAACTCCGCTCCTCGCCAGGCTTCGCGCCTCGAAAGACAAGCGTTTTCAATCAGTCTGATAATCAGATAAATAGGACTTTGTCTACACACTGAAACCATCATTCAATGACGAATGATGGTTTTTTTCGTTGCGTTAATATGGACTCAATTGATTCCCTTTAAATCTAGCCACTCTGAGTATGTCAAAATGTTCAAGTTGTCTTTTTTACTTTCAACATAATTAACAATTGTTTTAAATTTAGCAGGATCAAAATTCATTTGAGCTTTATCAGCTTTTTGTTCAAATCGGTGATTAGTAAATACAATCGTTTGTCTTTTATTAATTGCTTTATCAATTTGTTCTTTCACCCATTCAATATCAGTACTTGGAAGCAAATTGATTGTTCGAACTAAATATTTGTTTCCATTATTAGGTTGTATTCCATCCGCTATCGTTCTTGCGCTTCGATAATGTTCTTCTTGCAGAGTTTTCAATGTATCTTGATTATACGAACCATATGGATAAACTGCTATATTACTAGCTCTTTTAAAGCAATGATTATTTAACCATGTACGAGCTCCATTTAATTCACTTTTTTGCTGCTTCTTGGATAAACGTGATAAATGACGATGTGTATTTGTATGATTCATTAAATCCCAACCAGAGTTGTATAAAGTATTTAATTGACTTAATGACATATATCCTTCAGTATCTACTTTAGTTGGAATGACAGCTATACTACCTTTTATACCGTTTTCTTTTAAAATATGAAATCCTTGCGTAAATTGGGTTTCCCATCCATCATCCATTGTAAAAATAATATTAGCCTTATTTTGCATTTTTTGAATTTCTTGATGAGAAAGCACAGTGTTCTTTTGAGGTCTACACTTAGTTGTCTTCATCAATTCTTCAGTTTTCGTTGGTTCTGATAAAATCAGAGCACTACTCTTCATAAATGGATATGCTATTAAGAATGACGAAATTAGAATAGCATAAACGACAACAAGTTTTTTATCCAACATCCATCATCTCTTTTTCCTTTTCTATTTCATAAACTCGACCTGTTCGAGCAACTTTGTTCCAATCATTTCGCTTTATAAAATACGCAACTGTTCCAAAAAGAACAAAAAATAGTGTTACAAAACGATATACAAATAAATCTAAAATAATCGTTATGGCCAACCGTTTTTTCTCTTTCCCTTTGAAATGAACACCATAATATCGAGCCAAGCTTATAGCAAATATACTGTAAATTAAATTTAAAGATACAACTCCAATTAAATAAAATAGTATTAGATTCTTTGCCTGATCCAAGTTTGTAAAGAACATATATCCTAAATTAAATATCGTATAATAAATGGCAATTGTACCTAGAAGGAAAGAATCGATCAGCATAAAGAACGAAACAGTTCGAAACAGAAAAGTTTTTATAAGCATTGGGAAATAATGAATAATACAATCAATGAAAGCCTTTTGCCAACGAACTCTTTGTTTAAATAAATCTTTCCAAGTTTCTGGACATTCTGTGTAACATACTGCATCTGGTGCAAAGACCATCTTTTTACCGGGATTTTTTAAAATGTATTGCTGAAATTTTAATGTAATATCGATATCCTCACCTAGCGTTTCCCTGTAACCACCGACATGAAATAAAATTTCTTTATTAAAGATACCGAACGCTCCAGAAATAACTGAAAGTGCATTAAATTTTGCAAGAGAAACTCGATTAATATAGAAACCTTTTATAAATTCAAAAATTTGAAACCTAGTAACGTAGTTGACTAATAAAGAACGCTCAACTTTATTTTTGTTAAATCGAACTCCTTGAAGAGGATGCACCATTCCTCCACCAGCTATAACATCTTTATCATGGAATACCTGATTTAACACATTTAAAGCATCATCTGCAAGAATACAATCAGCATCCAATGTCACCACTAATTCATTTTTTGAATAGTCAATTCCTGCATTTAATGCATCATGTTTTCCGCCATTTTCTTTGTCTATGACGTATACATTCGAATACAAGGTAGATTTATAAAAATTTTTGATTTTCTTAAAACTTAATCGATTTGATGTTTTCCGATCTTCTGGCACCAATTTAAGAAGATTATGTAAAATTTTCATTGTTCCATCCTGAGAACCATCATTTATATAAATGACTTCTTTTGCCATGTAATCTATTCTTTCGATTCCTTTTATTGTCGTTTCAATAATTCTTTCCTCGTTATAGCACGGAATGAGTATGCTCATTTTTTTATGTGTTCCTTCCAGGATAGGTTGGGAGTTATTACGATAAAAAAAGATTGGTAGAGCATTTAACATATGAAGGAGAGGAAAAAATGTACATAAGAATAATAGTAGCAATGTAAAAAATTGCATCATTAAAATCTCCTTTTAATAATCTAAGTTACATTTTAAGTTTTCTTTACGAATGATATGTTTTTCTCTTTTTATAAAAAAAACCATATAAATAGATTCACTTAAATTAACCCTAGGAGATATAATAGCAAAGTAATATTGCCTATTTGTTATTGTGATATTATGTTTTCTGAACAATTTATTTCAAAAGTGATACAAATGATACATTTATTAAAAATAGAGAAAATCGTGTTATAAATAAGAACTTTTATACCATTAGAAGAAACGCTTTTTTATAGAATTTGAGCAAAAGTAGTTTTACTTCCCCGATAAACCTTAATTATTGCAAAAAATAAAAAACCGTCTTTATATGATTGGATCAACTGTATCTTGGTTGCGAAATGATATGCCTTATACTCCTCAATATCTTGCTAAGCAATTATCTTTGCTTTTCAGGATTGGTAATAAAGAACTCTAATTCATTTTGTTTTTTATAATTAAGCATAGGACTTGTTGAATTCCACTTCCGTATGCTCTCAGTCCGTGAAGCGTAAGCTGATCCTCCTCGTCAAGTTGGTAAGTGACACGGGGTCTCAGCCTTCTCGCATCTCCCACAGGATTCGAGCATCCTTCCATTCCATTCAACTTCTTCATTTGTTAAAAAGTTTTCTTTTAAATTTAAAGATTAATCTCTTTACAAGTACCACCTTATGTCAATTTGTATTGAGGATAGGCACTGACAGCTTCTCTAATTCCCCTTTATTTTTTTATAAATGTTTTTTACTGTTACTTAATTTATCCTTAAGTATTACTTCACAAGATACACGAATTTTCTAAATATACTAATTTTGTGGTTAAAT
Organism: Gottfriedia luciferensis; assembly: GCF_002156865.1. Lineage (GTDB taxonomy): Bacteria > Bacillota > Bacilli > Bacillales > Bacillaceae_G > Gottfriedia > Gottfriedia luciferensis. Next base: position 3,204 of record NZ_NCTA01000072.1, read on the forward strand.
GTAGAATTTTAATATTAACTACTAAATTAACAATCAGGATAAGGGGGTACTGGTTATGTATGAGGGGAAAATTATTAAGTTTTATAGAGAAAAAAACAAACTTACTCAAGAACAGCTAGGAAAAGACATATGCTCCGTCACGCATATTAGTAAAATAGAATGTGCTCAGACTAAGTACGCACCTGAAATTATAAGTTTACTATCTAAAAGACTCGGAATTAATATGGAGTTAGAAGTAGCTAATTTTATGAATATTAAGCAACGTCTACTCCATTGGCATGATGTAATTATTATGGAATTATTTGAAGAAATGAATCAAATATATTATGAGTTTGAGATAGAAGAATTAATCCAAATATCCGAATATAACGATATGTATCAGCTACTAAAGGCTAAATATTTACTTACCTATAATAAGTTAAATGAGGCAAATAAGATCATAAAAATGATGCAAAAAAAAGAATCTAAGTTAGCACCATTTGAAAGCAACTTACTAAAGCATATTTTGGGTATTAATTATCTAGCAAAACAAGAATATATAAAAGTTATCCAAATCCTAAAGTCTATAGATAATTCAATTTATAAAAATCCTGAATATTATTACCATCTCGCAGTTGCTTACCATACTTTAAAAGCACCTGTATTAGCCTACTATTATGCTGAACGATCTCATCAATTTTTCAAACAAATAAATAACTATCTAAGAGTGATTGATGCTGAAATGTTGATGATCATCCAAATACAAGGTGACACTTTAGATGAGGAAATCATCAATCGGTTCAAGAATTTGATTAGAAGTTGTGAATTATGTAACTCCCCTGATCGAAAGTCGAAAGTATTACATAACCTAGCTTATGAATATTACAGGGGTAAAAAATACACAGAAGCAAGTAAATATTATAAAGAATCTATGTCACTCAAAAACTCAGAATCCTCACGATTCTTACTTTCATTAGAAGGTTACATCCGTAGTTCACTTGAAGAATCGAATTCAAACATAGAAGAACTCATCCACCATGCTGAGCATGGACTAAGCGTAGCAAAAAAATATAATTACGTCCTCTATATTCATCTATTTAAACTTTTACTTTATCTATTAAAATCGAAGGAGAAGGAATACCATCATTATTTATACAGTAAAGCTTTACCAATGTTTTTGAAAAATGGTTTTACTTTTTTGATTGAGCGTTCTAAGAAAGAATTATTTAATTATTATTCAAAAATGAAATTAAATGATCAGGCAATGGAAATAGCAAATTTAATTGTAAATGCTTAAGAGCAGGAACAAGGAAATACAGGATCAAGGGGAAAGTGATAGGAAAAGATATTTCTAAATATAATATATTCCCTATCTGCTTTTCCTGCTTTCCCTACCTTTCCTGCCTATTATTTATTACATCAAAATAGTACTTTTTACATTTTTTTCCACGAGAATGATTCCCTTCCACTAGATTTTTAGAATCTAATATAAATCGATATACCTATACTATCCAGAATTTTCCTTATGGTATAATTTTCCAAAAGGGAGGTTATTATGAAAATTCAAAATTATAATAAAATAAAAAAAATAGTTACTTTTTTATCTGTTAGTCTAGTTTTAGCTATTATTAATTCTCCGGTTATTACTTTTGCAGAAACAGTTGGATCCAGTCAATTAAGTGAAACGACTAATGCTAATGACATTAATAACGGTATCTCGAACTTAAACTATAATAATGACACTATCTTAGCTGTAAATGGTGATAAGATAGATCATTTTGTTCCAAAAGAAGGATATAATTCAAATAGTAAGTTTGTCGTCATTGAACGTGAAAAAAAATCACTTTCTACTTCTCCAATTGATATTTCAATTATTGATTCTATGACTAATCGTACATACCCAGGGGCATTACAGCTTGCAAATAATGCTTTTGCAGATAATCAACCGACTTTATTAATGGTTAAAAGAAAACCCTTAAATATTAGTATTGATTTACCTGGTTTAAAAAGAGAAAATACAATCACTGTGAATAATCCTACATACGGTAATGTGTCTGGAGCAGTTGATGAACTTGTTTCAAATTGGAGCGATAAATATTCAGCAACTCATACTTTGCCTGCTAGACTTCAGTATGCAGAAACAATGGTTTATAGTAAATCTCAAATAGCTAGCGCTCTGAATGTAAACGCGAAAGTTCTTGATAATTCATTAGGAATTGATTTTAATGCGATTGCTAGTGGTGAGAAAAAAATTATGGTTGCGGCATATAAACAAATATTTTATACGGTAAGTGCGGAACTACCTAACGATCCATCTGATCTATTTGATGATAGCGTTTCTTTTGAAGAATTAAAACGTAAAGGGGTAAGTAATCAATCTCCCCCAGTTATGGTATCAAATGTAGCTTATGGTAGAACAATTTATGTAAAATTAGAAACAACCTCAAAGAGTAAGGATGTACAAGCTGCATTTAAAGCCTTACTTAAGAATGCCAATGTAGAAACTAGCACTAGTGCTCAGTACAAAGAAATTTTTGACGATAGCTCTTTTACAGCTGTAGTCTTAGGCGGAGATTCACAAGAACATAACAAGGTTGTTACAAAAGACTTCAATGAAATTCGTAATGTTATTAAAGACAATGCGCAATTCAGCCTAAAAAACCCAGCATATCCAATTTCGTATACAAGTGTATTTTTAAAAGATAACGCACTTGCTGCAATTCATAACAATACGGATTATATTGAAACAACGGCTACAGAATATTCAAAAGGTAAAATATCACTTGATCATCGCGGAGCATATGTTGCACAATTTGTCATTTCTTGGGATGAATTTTCATATGATCAAAGCGGTAAAGAAGTATTAACGCATAAAACGTGGGTAGGAAACTACCAAAACAAAACAGCTCATTACTCTTCAATCATTCCTTTACCACCAAATGCAAAAAATATAAGAATTACTGCCAGAGAATGTACTGGACTTGTTTGGGACTGGTGGAGAACCATTATTGATGAATACAATGTTCCATTATCTAATGATATAAAAGTATCAATTGGTGGTACTACTTTATATCCAACGTCTAGCATTAATTAGTAGTAAAAATAGAAAGGCTGAAGTTCTTGTAATTAGAGACTTCAGCCTTTTTTCTAAATGGATTTCTTATGTTACTACTCCATTTGTATAAACTTTAAGATAAATTTCAATTTTAATTACAACTCAAAATCCGAACAGTTTTCTGCGTTGTATTTATTTCAATAATTGCCCCAATTGGCATTGTTACAATAGCGTGTGTGACAAATAAAACTTCCATCTAGTGAGACTCTATTATTTACTATTTCATAACAAAAGTGATAATCCCAATTACAATACAAAGAATTCCGCTTAAAAATTGCCCTAATCCTGAAGCTTCCCCCAATAGTATTAAATTAAATATGTTTTTGCTTTTTCGATTTCTACCGAATAGACCACCATCAGTTCTCATACGATAAATACCCCAAGCTACTAAAATTACCCCAAAAATAAATAAAATAAACTGCATCTATATTCCTCCGTTGATTGTATAATTTGTGGATTTTTCTAAAGTTATTTGTCATCTTCGTCAAAAATAAAAGTTTCTTCAATTGATAAATTAAAAACTGAAGATATTTTATACGCAAGTAGCACTGATGGATTATACTTTTGTTTTTCTAATGAGATGATTGTTCTAGAAGATACACTTACCTTTTCAGCTAACTCTTGTTGTGTTATTCCATGTTCTATTCGCAATTCTTTTACTCGATTTTTCATAAATCCTCCGAATTAAAGGAAATGATTATAATATTTTCTAGACACAATATCACTAATTATTAATGATATTAATACAACAAATAATGCTGTATTTGTCGGGATTTCTACATAATTAGTTAAAAACATAAGAATAAAAATTTCGCATACAAGAATAATCAAAGAAAATCGAGCAGCTTTTCCATCTATTAAAGCATCTCTTTCGTCATATTCTTTTGATAATTCTTTTTGTAATGTTTTATTCTTTCGAGATGTAATATACGAAATTGTTGAGTACACCATAAGTATTCCACCAAGAAAAGCTATGATATATCCGAAATTATATCCTGCTCGAGTACCGAGAACGGTTTGAATGATTCCCAATATAGTGATTAAACAAGAGACTAAAAAACGTTTTATGAAAAGATTTTTCAAATATACCTCTCCTTTCCAACTTCCTCCTAAAAGTGAAGTTTATTTCACATGAAGTTAACTTCATATTAATCTGTTACTAACCAAACGTCAAGAGGTAAAATATTTGTAGTTTTTTAAGGGATACAATTATTTCATTGAAACCTTGTATTACAGAAATTGATTATTTAACGTTATAAGGAAATATGTATTTTTTTCAACTAAACTTAATAGAGCCATACTACAAATTGTAGTATGGCTCTGATTAAGTTTAGTTAAATAGTTATCTAGGTTATTTATTTAAACGATAAATCGTAAATGATAAATAAGTTGCAAAAATTGCCCATAAAGCATACGGAATAAGTAGAACCGAGGCTAATATAGAATAATTCAGAGTAAGTTTGACTAATAGTAATGCTGTAATTGCTACAATTAAACAATCAATGGCTGCTAAATCAAGTCGCTTTAATTTAAATTGAAAATAACTAAAAGCCTGGTTACTTAAATAGTTTATTAACCATATCAGTAAATAAAAGAAAGATGTATTCTTTAATCCAACTTTGTAATCTACAATAGCGAGCGACAGTGCAATAAGTATATAGAGTATTCCCCAGACTATTCCAAATAATTTGTTTGGGGGAGTCCATTCTGGTTTTTTCAACTTGCTATACCATATTAAATCAATCGGAAATAGGAATGCAGATAATGAAAATAAAATTAATGTAATGATAAATACTAAAATTGAACTCATATTCGATCCTCCCTATGCTTGTTTACTTTACTAATAATATGTTTCATTTTATTTTTTAGTATTTTCCTTTACTAACAATTATTTTAAGATTTGGCTCTGTTTAAAAAAGAGTGTTGATGATTTGCATTACAGTATGCCCTAAAGAGCAGGAACAAGTAAAGGCAGGATCAAAGAGAAAGGAAAAGAGATTAAAAGACTGGAATTTATTTGTAATTCAGTCTTTATTTGACATACTAAAGAAAATAAAACAAAAGAGGGTATTTCAAAATACCCTCTTCAGTGTGTAGAAAAAGTCCTATTTATCTGATTATCAGACTGATTAAAAACGCTTGTCTTTCGAGGCGCGAAGCCTGGCGAGGAGCGGAGTTACC
>NZ_NCTA01000073.1 GCF_002156865.1 Gottfriedia luciferensis
ACTTTCGTCCATTGCGGAAGATTCCCTACTGCTGCCTCCCGTAGGAGTCTGGGCCGTGTCTCAGTCCCAGTGTGGCCGATCACCCTCTCAGGTCGGCTACGCATCGTCGCCTTGGTGAGCCGTTACCTCACCAACTAGCTAATGCGCCGCGGGCCCATCTATAAGTGATAGCCGAAGCCATCTTTCAACAAAGGAACAGGAGTTCCTTTGTGTCATCCGGTATTAGCTCCGGTTTCCCGAAGTTATCCCAGTCTTATAGGTAGGTTGCCCACGTGTTACTCACCCGTCCGCCGCTAACTAATTGGAGCAAGCTCCAATTAGTCCGCTCGACTTGCATGTATTAGGCACGCCGCCAGCGTTCGTCCTGAGCCAGGATCAAACTCTCCATAAAAGTTAAGTTTAAATCTTGTATTGCTCAAAAAACTAATAATTGACGTTTACTTCATGTTTTGTTTAGTTTTCAAAGATCATCGTTTGTTTTTAACAACTTAATAATCATATCATCGTCGACAAAATCTGTCAACCGATTTTTTTAATTATTTTGTTTGCCGCATCAGCGACGTATATAAATATAACATCCCCTTAAGAACCGGTCAACAGTTTTTTTATTTTTTTTATTTATTTTTTTAAACTAGATAAATACCAATTACACTTAAGGCTACTACACCTGGCACACCAAGTAAACTAAGGAAGCCACATGTTACAGCATTAATCGGTATATGAAAATTATTTGAAGCAAATGCATAGTTTAAAATAAATACAATCATAACGCATATGACCCCTCTTAAAACAAACCTACTAATACTTCTCAATGCTTTAACAGGTAGCCCAACTAACAATAGAAATAATATAATAAACAACACAACAGATACCATAATAATACTATTCAACAAAAAAACTCCTCTCATATAACTTGTACACCTTGTACTAAGATTGTATGAGAAGAGTTCCTATTCAATGCCTAAAAACCAATATTAAAATAAACTAGTAATCATTTTTAATGATAACCGCTAATCATGAAAATTTTGATCTACTTCGTGCAATTGTTAGTAATTAATAGATGTGAACTATAAATTCCTTTAGGCGAAGATGGGGGCTTAGTTTCACTTATACGTAATCACTATACTTGGCAACTATGCGGGATATTCTACACCGCTAACAATTTATACTATCTTAATGTGCAAAAAAAGAGTTCATTGCAAAAAACAATAAACTCTTTTACATTATTTCATTCTAGTAATTAAAACATTTCTTGCTTTAGCTTCTTTTAATAAGAAAAAGTATTTTGCTTGATAAAGTTTAACGTGGGTCAATAAATCCTCTGGAGGATCTACACTTCTTTCCATTAACTCTACTTGACTTAAGTAGATATCCTTATAATCATGTAGCTTATCAACTAGCTTTTCATCAAATTCTTTACGAAGCTTTCCTTTTTTTCGAAAAAAAACCATGGTCGATCTCCATTAATCAGTTTCTAAAGTTCTCTTCTACCTTCCAAAGCTTTTGACAACGTAACTTCGTCTGCATATTCTAAATCTCCGCCTACTGGTAGACCATGTGCAATTCGCGTAATTTTTATACCTGTAGATTTTAACAGTCTAGAAATATACATAGCAGTTGCTTCGCCTTCTATATTCGGGTTGGTAGCCAGAATTATTTCTTGAACTACATCATCTTTTAATCTGCTTAGTAATTCCATGATTTTAATATCCTCCGGTCCAACACCTTCCATTGGAGATATTGCTCCATGAAGTACGTGATATAACCCTTGATATTCTCTCATTTTTTCCATAGCGATAACATCTTTAGTATCTTGAACGACACATATTGTTGATCGATCCCTATGTTGATCACTACAAATATAGCATGGATCTTGATCAGTAATATGACCACATTCAGAGCAATAAAGAAGTTTTCTTTTTGCATCAATCATCGACTTTGCAAAATCTAATACGTCATCTTGCTTCATATCTAACATAAAAAAAGCAAGACGAACAGCTGTTTTGGGACCAACCCCAGGCAATTTCATGAAACTATCTATTAATTTGGATATTGGTTCAGGATAATGCATCTATCTTATCCTCAAAATAGACCAGGAATATTCATTCCTTTAGTAAATTGACCCATTGTTTTTGAAGTTGCTTCTTCAATTTGTTTAATTGCATCGTTAGTTGCAGTTAAAACTAAGTCTTGAAGCATATCGATATCTTCAGGATCAACAACTTCTTCTTTAATATTTACTTCTACAATTTGTTTTAATCCATTAGCTGTCACTGTTACCATACCGCCGCCAGCAGTACCAACAAATGTACGTTCATTTAACTCATTTTGAGCTTGTTCCATTTGTTTTTGCATTTTTTGCATTTGTTTCATCATGTTATTCATATTACCCATTCCGCCACGCATCATTTCGAATTCCTCCAATATAATTAGTCTTTAATTATCACTAAATCTTCACCAACAAGATTAATTGCCTCTTGTACAATCGGTGCAACCTCAGTTGAAGTCTCTTGTTGTTTTGTAGTATTTAAATAAGAATCCCTAGTTGATCTCCAATCATCTTCGGGAATTGCTAACATACTCATTTCTCCACCTAATAAATTAGATAAAGTTTGGTTAATCGTAGTTAAATGCTCCTGTTCACCATTGTTATTGATTAAATCACAAATCGTCTCTGATTTAAAAGCAACAATACACTGTTCAGATGAAGCTGCTACTACTTCTCCATACGATACTAATGTAGCTGTAGAAACCTTATTTTGAAACCTTAATTGATCTTGCAAGGATGGCCAAACAGCTAATACTTTATTCTTTTCTGGTTTTGAAGCCGCTCGTAATACACCTTGTATTAAACTGCTAGGTATTTTAGAACGAGTATTAGTTGATTTTGGTTTTGTATTTTGTGTTGCTTCACTTGTTCCACTGATTGCAATGCCATTTTCTTTTAAGTGTTTAACTTCTTTTTCAAGCGTATTGATTTTATTAATTAACGCCGTTAGCTCATCTGATTTTTTTCCGACATTGCTAATGGAAGCTTTTTGGCAAAGCTGAACAATTGCTACCTCAAGTAATACCCTTGGATGATTAGTCCATTTCATTTCTTGCTGACTTTTACTAAGCGATGCAATAATTTCATATATTAACTCATCGTTATATGCATTACAAATTTCTATAAATTGTTCACCTAGCGTTGCTCTTTCAAGTAATTCAACCGTACTTGGTGAATGTTTATATAAAAGAATATCTCTATAGTATACAGTTAAATCTTCAATAAATCTTACAGGGTCTTTCCCTTGGTTTAATAAATCCTCAATATTCGTTAAACAAGCCGAGACATTCCCCTCTATTATAGCTGCTACAATAGATAACAAACGCTCTTGTGCCACTGTACCTGTAACTGCCAATACATCTTCTAACGATATCGATTCATCACTATACGAAATAGCTTGATCAAGAATACTTAACGCATCTCGCATACCACCTTCAGCAGCTCGAGATAACATCATTAATGCTTCTGGATCAATTAACGTTTGCTGGTGATTTAATACGACAGTTAATCGCTCTGAAATAGTTTGTGAACTTATCTTATGAAAATCAAAGCGCTGACATCTTGAAAGAATCGTCAAAGGTATTTTATGTGGTTCTGTAGTAGCTAATATAAAAATAACATGCCCTGGAGGTTCTTCTAATGTTTTTAATAAAGCATTAAAAGCTCCGATCGATAACATATGTACTTCATCTATTATGTAAACTTTATACTTCCCTACAGAAGGAGCATATTTCACCTTTTCTCGAATATCACGAATTTCATCTACACCGTTATTTGAAGCAGCATCAATTTCTATTACATCTGATATCGAACCATCAGTAATACCTTTACAAATTACACACTCGTTACAAGGCTCATTTGTAGGTGCATGCTCACAATTTAAAGCTTTTGCAAAAATCTTAGCTGTACTTGTTTTACCTGTTCCTCGAGGACCTGTAAACAAGTAAGCATGAGATACTTTTTGCTGAAGAAGGGAGTTTTGTAACGTTCGTATAATATGATCTTGACCTACAACATCTTTAAATTGCTGCGGTCTCCACAAACGATATAATGCTTGATAAGTCAATTGATTTCCTCCTTCTTACAAAGTCATCATTATTATACCCCATGTATTGAATTGATGGAAAATATTTTAAAGAAAATAAAGTAAACTCTTCGAATGTGGGTTTTTAGGTTAAGGCAGACAATTTTCATTTCATGAATATAACAAAAAAACTCACCCAATATTGAGTGAGTTTTTATAAAGTTACTGCCGTGCACCACTCGTCGATGCACTACCCCAAGCGTTACTTAAACAGTTAGCTCGGCCCAGGCACCCCTACGGCACACGAGAGGGCTCACTTATTGCTGCTTCCTTCCGGACCTGACAAGGTTCGTGAGTTCTCATTGCGTAGGACCCAGACGTCAACACCACTTATTTAAGGCAGACCCTGAAATAGATACACCTCGGAGTGGAATTCAGTCTCGCTAGAGCGGATTGCGAGTACAGGGCACCGCTACCTCCCCACCTAGCACGGCAAAGTTACAACCTAAATTATACCGCTGTTTGAAGCGGTATTTAAAGTATATACGAAGCACTGTAAAAAATCAATGCCTGTCCTTATGAAGGTAAATTTTTCTTTCTAGCCCTTAATTCTTTAAAGAAATTCGTTAATAATTTACCACATTCTTCATCTAATATTCCCGAGATTACTTCGCAGCGATGATTGAATCGTTCCTCTTGTAAAAGATTGTAGATTGAACCTCCACACCCTGCTTTTGGATCCTTTGCTCCAAAAACAACTCGAGGAATTCTTGATTGAATGATTGCACCTGCACACATCGGACAAGGCTCTAAGGTTACATACAATGTAGTATCCTCTAATCTCCATGAATCAACGACTTTACACGCTTCTTCAATTGTAGTAATTTCAGCATGACCTAAAGCTGATTGCTTTATTTCACGCACATTATAACCTCTTGCTATAACTTGGTCATTGTGGACGATTACAGCGCCTATCGGAACCTCACCTAACTGTTCTGCTTTTAAGGCCTCATCAATCGCAATCTTCATATAAAACTCATCTTTATTCAAATTTTACACCTCTTTATTTCTTTAACTAACAAATATTCTTATTACGAGTAGAGAAACTAAACATAGATTGGAGTGAAGTCGATTGTATTCTTCAAAACATAAAAACAAACCACTACCCGCATTATTAATTGTCGATTTAATTAACTCATTTACATTTAAACATGGTAGTGTTCTCGCCGAAAAATCGATTAGAATGATTCCAAAAATTAATTACATAAGAGAAATTTTCAAAAATAAAAAACTTCCAATTATCTATATTAATGATCATTACAAAATTGATCATCCAACGCCGGAAAAGCTTATTAAGCACTGCTTAAATCCAATAAGCAACAAATTAATAAAACAGATAGCACCAGGCGAAGAGGATTATTTTATCTTTAAACCTAACTATTCTGGTTTTTACTTAACTCATCTTGATGATTTACTTAAAAAACTTAAAGTTACACACTTAGTTATTATAGGTGTAGCTGGGAATCGATGTGTACTATTTACTGCAAACGATGCATTCATGCGGGATTATAACTTAATTATACCCCATGATGCAATTTCCTCTGTTACGGATTACGATGAAAAAATTTCGATTTATATGATGAAAGACATTCTAAATGCAAAGATCATTCTTTCTCAGGAAATAGACGGTATCATTGATCAATTAATAGTAGATAAAGAGTGAAATTGGAAATTTTTTAAAATTGTATTCGCTCTGGCTACAGTATGTTAAAATAGTTTCTGTATGTTTTACGTATGATACGGAATTTGACTAGTAAGGAGGACAAGAGATGATACATGTACCTTTTATTACAGTAGAAGGACCTATAGGTGTCGGAAAAACATCTCTATCCAAAGCGATCTCTGAACACTTTCATTATGAGTTATTAAAAGAAATTGTAGATGAAAATCCTTTTTTGGGTAAGTTTTATACGGATATTGAAGAGTGGAGCTTTCAAACAGAAATGTTTTTCCTATGCAATCGATTTAAGCAACTAGAAGATATTGACCGAATGTTTCTTAAAAAATCGATACCAGTAGTAGCAGACTACCATATCCTTAAGAATTTAATTTTTGCTAGCAGAACATTAAGAGACAAACAGCATGATAAATACTTAAAAATATATCAGATATTAACTGAAGATATGCCAAAACCAAATGTAGTAATTTATCTAACAGCAAGTCTTGAGACTTTACAAAAACGAATCGAACTCCGAGGTAGAGAATTCGAACAATTGATAGAAGACCAATATTTAATTCAGTTAATAGAAGATTATGAGATACACATGAAAGAATTTCAAGCTAAACACCCTGAAATTCCTGTCCTAAAATTTGACGGAGACCAGATTGATTTCGTTAATAATCCAAGAGATTTAACGATGATCCTTGAATCATTAGAAAACACCTTACAAAAGGAGCTAAGAAGCATATGAATTTGCGTGAAAAATACGGAATACGAAATGACGCGGTAATTACAATTGCCGGAACAGTAGGTGTAGGAAAATCAACAATGACGAATGCACTTGCAGACGCATTAAACTTTCGTACATCATTTGAAAAAGTTGATACAAATCCATACTTAGACAAATTTTATCAAGACTTTGCTCGTTGGAGCTTCCATTTGCAAATTTATTTCTTAGCTGAACGTTTTAAAGAACAAAAAAGAATGTTTGAATACGGTGGTGGATTCATTCAAGATCGTTCAATCTATGAAGATACTGGAATCTTTGCAAAAATGCATTATGAAAAAGGCACAATGAGCGAAGTTGACTATGAAACTTATACAAGTCTTTTTGATGCTATGGTTATGTCACCATACTTCCCTGCTCCTGATTTGTTGATTTATTTAGAAGGTACATTCGATGAAGTCGTTGAGCGTATTAAGGAACGTGGACGTCCAATGGAACAACAAACTCCTATTGAGTACTGGAAAGAAATGAATACTCGCTACGAAAACTGGATTAATAATTTTAATGCTTGTCCAGTACTACGCTTAAGCATTAGTGAATACGATTTAATTAAAAACGAATCTTCAGTAGAAGAAATCGTCAAAAAAATAGGTAATTTACTAAATCATTCTCAAAAATATATGAAATCTAGATAATATAGAGACCAGTGAAAGATGTTTTTACTTTTACTGGTCTTTTATTAATATGGCGTAAAGGTTAGTATTTATAGTTTCACATCACGGAAGGCTACTTAGTCTCGAACTAGAAAAAAGGACAAACAAAAAACTCGTTACAATCATGTAACGAGTTGACAATCTCCAATATATATATGCGCTCCGTTAATAACTAAAAAAAATGGAGGAGTAAGAGGGATTCGAACCCCCGCGGGCTGTTACACCCCTGTCGGTTTTCAAGACCGATCCCTTCAGCCAGACTTGGGTATTACTCCGTATTGACAAGATTTATAATAACATGCAGTAAAAATATGGTCAAGCATTTTTCAAAAAAAATTTATATTTTTTTTGAAATAACTATTTCCTCTTTCTTCACCTATATAGTATGGCTTTTTTATACCGTATTTATCCATAAGATCAAAAAATGGGACAGAGAATACAAAAGTATTTTTTCTGCCCC
>NZ_NCTA01000074.1 GCF_002156865.1 Gottfriedia luciferensis
AGCCTTTCCGCATTTCCCATAGGAGTCGAGCATCCTTCCGTTCCAATTAACTTATTCTTCAATAAAAGTATTCATAAAAAACAATTTAAAAATCCTTTAATTAGAACTAATTAATCAGTTTGAACGACAAATTCAAAAAAAGCATCGTCTTTTAAGATTTGAATTCATTTTTCTAAATTAGAGTTTGAAGTTATAAATATAGCTTAAAGTATATTAACATTTATATTCATTAATAGAACATCAAAAAATACTAACTTTTTCATCAATAATGTTCAATAAATGATCTTTTTCATATTGACAGTTAACTATTTCAACAATCTGATAATCCGATTATGGACTTGTCTACAGACTGAAAGAAGAGTATAAATACTCTTCTTCTTTATTTATAAGATTTTGTGTTCATCATTTTACTTACTTTTTTCCACTTTTCACGTTCAAGTCTAGCAAGTGATGCGTCTTGTTTACGCTCAGCGTATGCTAATTCTTTCATAAGTTTACGATAGCTTGTAAGTCTTTGTTGGTCTAATTCACCATTTTCGATTGCTTGGTTAACCGCGCAACCCGGTTCTTTCTCGTGTGTACAGTCTGAGAATTTACATGATTTAGCGAGATCTTCTACGTCTGTGAAAGTTGAGCTAATATGTTCCTCTCCACCCCATAATTGTAACTCGCGCATTCCTGGTGTATCAATTACCATTCCACCTGTTGGAAGGAAAAATAATTCACGGTGTGTGGTAGTATGTTTACCTCGATCATCACCTTCTCGAACTTCTTGTGTTACTTGTTTTGATTCGCCGATCAATGCATTTAATAATGTAGATTTACCAACGCCTGAGGATCCTAGTAATGAAACTGTTTTCCCCTCAGAAATAAGCGTTTTTAAATCTTCTATTCCTTCACCATTTGTACTATTTACAGAAAAAACTGGAACACCGAATGCAATCTCTTCCACTTCTGCCATTTTATCTTGAAGGTCCGAACATAAATCTTTTTTCGTTAAAACGATAATCGGATTCGCTCCACTATCATAAGCAACTAATAAATAACGTTCTAATCTTCTAACATTAAAATCATTATTTAATGCCATTACTAAAAAAACGTAATCGATATTAGCTGCTACAATTTGTTCTTCAGTTTTATCGCCTGCTGATTGTCTAGAAAATTGACTAACTCTCGGCAGTACTTTTTGGATAATTCCTTTATTTTCATTATTAATTGGTTCAATTACAACCCAATCACCAACTGATGGATAATCACTTTTTACTTTCGCTTGGAATTGAAATTTACCAGAAACTTCTCCAGTAATTTCCTTTTCTCCATCATGTAACTTATAAATTTGTCTTTGCTCAGATATTACCCTTGCAACAACTGTATTTTGATCCTTTTCGCCGAACGCTTCTTTCCAACCTAATTTTTCTAAATTCATTTTGTCCTCCTGGATTATAAGGACAATAATGAAGCTTTTACTCCACTTCTTGTCCCCTCTTATTTACCTTCTTATGAATGAAATTAATTAACTTTCCCATTATTCATCACTCCGTTTCCTATAAATTACTTTTAGTATATCCAATATTTAGAAAATCGTCCATACGAATTGATTGAATATTAGAAATGAGCAAAACATTCTGTTTCTATTTCGACATTTTTTGACAATTTCCACTTTTTTGTTTAATTAAACTTCTTTAATGTTAACAAACAAAATAAAAATAACCCTTGAAATATTTCAAAAATTTATTATTATTTAAATATAGGTCTTTATGTTTAGGCCGAAATAAACTAGGTCATTGGACAAAGTCTCAAAATACTCTTTTTAATAAGAAAAGTCAGTATTGCAAGATTTGTCTGACAATATAAAAAACTTTACAGAAATATGCTATTATGTGTTATACTAAAATAGTAATATAGATCCATTGATTTCAAAAATCTAATACTAGATTTAGTAATAATGGTACTGTTGAAAAAAAGTTAGAAATTTTTTTAACTTAAATTGTCGAAATTTGTAGAATTCGAAATTAATTTTTTACACTGAATTGACAGAATAGTATATGAATTTACGACAATAAATATTCATACAGAAAATTACACAGAATAGCAATAAAGAGGGAGGAATTTGAATGAGCGTAGCAACACAGAACGTATCATCGAATGAGCAAAATCAGAAATCGAAACACCCACCTGGCCTTTACTTACTATTTGCAACAGAGGCTTGGGAGCGCTTTAGTTATTATGGTATGCGTGCATTATTAGTTCTTTATTTAACAACATCTGTAGTTCAAGGTGGACTTGGATTTAAAGATGCTTGGGCACTACAACTTTACGGATTATTTACTGGTTTAGTATATTTCACTCCAATCATTGGTGGTTGGATTACAGATAATTTCCTTGCTAAGCGTACTGCCATTACTCTTGGTGGTGTAATCATGGCTGCGGGTAATATCGCATTATTCGGTATTCATTCTTCAACAGGATTATATCTTGGATTAATTTTAATGATTATTGGAAACGGATTCTTCAAGCCAAATATTTCAACAATTGTTGGTGAGCTTTATGAAGGAGATGACCCACGTCGTGATGGTGCATTCACAATCTTCTACATGGGTATTAACTTAGGTGCATTCTTTGCTCCACTTGTAACTGGTTATTTAGCACAAAATTTATTCATGTCTAAAAATGCTGCTGGTGATGATTTATTCGGTTACCGTTATGGTTTCTTAGCAGCTGCAATCGGTATGATTATTGGTCAAATTATTTTCAATCTATTAGCTTCAAAATATCTTGGTGATTTAGGTACTAAACCTAATGCTAAAGTTGTTAAAGAGGGTAACAGCGCTTCAGTTAAGGATATTCCTCTTACAAAAAAAGAAAAACAACGTACTACAGTTATCTTTATCTTAGCAGCATTCGTAGTATTTTTCTGGGCTGGTTTTGAACAAGCTGGTTCATCATTAACACTTTATACTCAACGTTTCTTAGATCTTAAAGTTGGTAGCTTCAATGTACCATCTGCTTGGTTCCAATCTGTTAACCCATTATTCATTATGCTTTTCGCTCCAGTTCTTTCTGCGGTCTGGATTAAATTAGCAAGAAATGGTAAAGACATTAGCGTTCCTGCGAAAATGGCAATGGGTCTTATCTTATTAGGTTTAGGTTTCGCATTCACAATTATG
Source organism: Gottfriedia luciferensis (assembly GCF_002156865.1). GTDB lineage: Bacteria > Bacillota > Bacilli > Bacillales > Bacillaceae_G > Gottfriedia > Gottfriedia luciferensis. The sequence continues at coordinate 3,168 of NZ_NCTA01000074.1, forward strand.
GCAGTTATGAAAACAGGTTCAGATCCAAATCATATCACTGTAAAAGCAAATATGATGTTCATGGTTATGACTTATTTCTTCCACACAATTGCTGAATTAGTACTTTCACCAGTTGGTTTATCAGCTGTTTCTCGTTATGCACCAGTTAAACTTGCTTCATTATTAATGGGTGTATGGTTATCATCAAGTTTCATCGCAAACTTAGTTGGTGGTCAATTAGCAGCATTCACAACTACTCTTGGTATGTTAGAAGTATTCTTAGTAGTAGGTGGAGCAGCAATCGTTGCAGGTTTAATCTTACTTGCACTTTCACCAAAACTTGCAAAAATGTTAGACTAATTAATAAAGTAAAAAGCACTCGAATGTTTCGAGTGCTTTTTTTATTGCCAATTTTAAACTAGCCAATCGGCTAGTTATTTTCTTTATTTTCCTGTGCTACCAAAACCACTTGTACGCTCTTCACCAGCAAAATCATCATCAGCTAATAAAAATTTTTGGAAGACAGCTTGTCCAATTCTCTCGCCTTTTTGAATAATGACTGGCTCTTTTGAAACATTTATTAATTGCATCATTATATGCCCATCATTTGAAGGATTACTATAATAATCTGAATCAATTACTCCTACTCCATTTCCTTTCATTAATCCTTTTTTTAATGGAGTTGATGAACGTACATATAATGCTAAAAATTCATCTGGTTGCATATATGCTTTGATTCCAGTTGCAACAAGTTTTATTTCATTTGGATTAATAATAGTTTCCTCTATACATTCGATATCATATCCAGCCGCATGTGTAGTCGCCCTTCTTGGTAGATTTACACCACTATTTTCGAATCCTTTAGCTACTTCAAAACCTCTAATTTTTTCCAAAACTCTCACCCTTTACCATTTAATCCATACATAGTTTATCACACTTATTCGGTTAAATCATTTTCCAATCTTATAACCCTCGAAATATCTTCCTCCATATGATGCTATAATCCTCTCAACTAGTAATATTACTTTCTCTTTTTCATTTGTTTTATAGAAAATATCAAATGCATCAAAAATTTCAAAAGTTAGTTGTTCATCAAATTGCTTTAATTCTCTATAAATCCATTTAGATGAACCAATCCATTTTTTATTTGTCCTTAGAATAAATTCATGTAATCTCTCAAGTAATGTACTTGAAATACAGATTAACTCCATTCGATTTTCTGAACCAATAAAATCAGTGAGAGTATCAGAAAGGAAATATAGACTACTTTTAAGGTTTTTATCATCCCAACTTTCAGGTCCATTTAATAAAATTTGCTTAGCCTCTCCAATAATGCGATCCAGTTCAGGATGCTTTTTAATAACGATGCCTTCAGCAATCATTCTGATTAAAGTCGGTCTTGACCGTTTAAAGTCATTTTCAAAGTATGATTTGTATGATTCAATATCATAAACGAATACTTCAATCATCCAATCAAATTTAATCAGTGATTCTCTATAACAATGAGGTGTGCTTTCAATTACAATAATATCTAAATCAGATGTTTCATTTTGCTCTCCTCTTGCAACACTTCCGCTTAATATAGAACCTAAACAATTTGGAAAGTGGATTTTTATAAATCTCGTTGCTGCTTCAATTGGTTCTAACCTCATTCATTTCACCTCTATTAACTTATTTGCTTGTATGATTACTTTACTGACCAATAAAAATAGAATGTGTAAATTTTACCTACACATTCTATTTCGAATAAATTTACTAAACTCTAAATTACTTGTTGTCAATTTTATAATAATCTTGTGTATTGTATTGTTTGAAACCACAGTTTAAATACAATTTTTTTGCATTACTATTTTCTAAAGCTACTTCTAAATGTATTTCATTTCCTATTTGATTTTCTTTTTGTATGATTTGTAGTAATGCGTTTCTGCCATAACCTTTTCCTTGAAACTGTGGTAGGATCGCGAAACCATATATCCAACTTTCATTATTTTCACGTTGAACACTCATTTTACCAATTTTTTCATTGTTTACTTCTATTATATAAAGTAAACGATCTGGCTCATTTAAAATACGATTGTTGTATTTTTCAGCATCTGTTTTATCAAAACCAAAACATACAACGTCTAAGTTAGCGATAAATGAAAAATCGATAATTTTTGCTTTTGTAAAACGAACAATCTCTTCTACTGGTTTTACCTCATTGTTTTTCCAAGCCATCTGATATTCAGAAAACGAGTAGGAATAATTTTGGGATTTAACAAATTCTTTAGCTGAGCTTGATGCTTCAGGTGCATTTAATAAAATCTTACTTCCCTTTGGAATGATCTCCAATGCTTCTTTTAATAAATTTGAAAAAATCCCTTTCCGTCTAAAGTTTGGATGAACCATCCCGCAAATCTCAACCTTTTCACCAAAAGAATATGTTGCTAAAAACCCAACTAAATGACCATCTTCATAGTGAAAGAAATCTTCTTTCTCATTTTCTGACCGATTTCTTAACATTTCCCAATTTAATTTCAATGTTATTCCATCATATTTTTCACAAATATCTTGTAATTTTTGAATTTGATTTAAATCGATTGTCTTATTCAACTATATCACCTTCTAAATTTATTTATTTCATTCATAATTACTTCTAGTGCATTACCTTGATTCGATTTTTTCATTGACTCAATAAATCTAGCTCGATTAGCTTGAAGATCTTCAATTGTATTTTGTAGTGTTTTTGCGGTCAGGTCTTCTTCCTCTAACATTAGTGCGAATCCTTTTTCCTTAAAAGATGTTCCATTTAATATTTGGTCGCCTCTACTTTGATTTTTCGTTAATGGAATAATCACCATTGGCTTATTTAACGCCAAAAATTCGAATATTGCATTTGAGCCACCTCTTGTAATGATCAATTGAGTTGCAGCCAATAGATCGGCCAATTCATCATGTACATATTCAAACTGCTTATAACGACTGTAATTTTGCAATTTATCGTCAATATTCCCTTTCCCACACATATGTACAATTTGAAATTTCTTTGTTAATTCATCTAATGATTCTCGAACTGTTTCATTTATTTTCTTTGCCCCTAAACTGCCACCCATAATTGTTAAAATTGGATCATACCGATTAAATTTTAAATACGCTAATCCCTTTTCAACTGAACCATTTAGTAGTTCCTTTCGAATTGGAGACCCAATCACCTTTGTTTTGCTTTTTGGAAAATAATTTTTTGCTTCTTCAAACGATGTGAAAATCTTTGTTGCAAATCTTTGAGATATTTTATTTGCTAATCCAGGCGTCATATCACTTTCATGGATTAAAATTGGTATTTTCAATGAACTTGCAGCTATTATTACTGGAACAGAAACAAATCCACCTTTTGAAAAAATTAAATTAGGTTTTAGTTTTTTTAAAACTTTTCTTGCGTCAAAACAACCTTTTGCTACTCGAAATAGATCTACAATATTTTCAAAATCTAGATAACGTCTTAATTTACCACTCGCGATCCCGTAATATGGAATATGTATCTTCTCAATCAATTCCTTTTCGATTCCTTTTTTAGATCCGATATAGTTTATTTCCCAATCACTTTTGTGCAATTCATTTATGATTGCTATATTCGGTGTTACGTGGCCAGCAGAACCCCCACCAGTAAATACAATTGAATTTTTAGACATAATAACTCCCATCTATAAAGTACGGTCCTTTATCCTACCTAACTTAAACAAATACTTTTAATCCCTTTTACCACTTGTTAGACAGACCTCTAAAGCACCTTAAATTCTCGACCATACTTCGGCGTATTTTATTAACTTCTTTCCAATGTCCACGTTTCAATATTCTTTACAACAAATGCAACAATTCAAATACTTATTTCATTTTTTTAATAGAAAAACCCAAACAAACCAATCATTCCAACTACCTTTGATTCAATAAAAAATGTAAATAATGTGAATCATTCTCTATTCTTCTATATCGGTTCAACATTTCCTCTTTAGTAGTTGGATAACTTAATTGCACCATTAGCTTGCTAAAATCATTCATATCTTTTTCAACGAATTTCCAATCTAAATACCACTACTATTTTTATGTACTTTCTTCTTGGAAAAATGCTTATAAAAATAGCTAAATCGTACATTGTTAAATTCACCAATATAGAGTGTAATTCCTCTATGCAAATAAAAATGCATTACTTCGATAAAAAGAAGTAATGCATTTTCACGCTGTTGAAAAATAATCTTGTTAAGTTATGACTAAATTTTTAAAGGAAGTTGAGTGATGTTCATTTCCACTACAGTATGCATGCTTAAGAGCAAGAACAAGGAAATGCAGGATCAAAGGGAAAGGGAAAGTGAAAGGAATAGATATCAAAAGACTTTAGAGTATTCCTATTTATAATATATTTCCTATCTGCTTTTCCTGTTCTTCCTGCTTCTCCTGCTTTTAACAAACCTGCATTTTATTTGTCAGATCGCGGGTCGACTTCAAACCATTCTGACATTGAT
>NZ_NCTA01000075.1 GCF_002156865.1 Gottfriedia luciferensis
TATGATGAAATGGCTTTTTACTATAATAGTAGAAAGTAGAAATCTTTATTTAATTTACCGTATAATAGTTTTATATATATTGTTACAAGGAGGTAGTGTTTTGTTTAAACGAATATCATTCTTTATTTTCATAAATATTTTAGTGTTAATCACAATTACAACCATTACTACAATCTTAGGTGTTCCTCGTTACATTGGTAATGCAGGCTACTTGGCACTTCTTGCTTTTAGTCTTATTGCAGGATTTAGTGGTGCCTTATTTTCATTATTATTTTCAAGGGTAATGGCAAAATGGGTGATGAGAGTTAAAGTGATTGATCCTCGTAATCCACAACATGATAGAGTGAACTTTGTATTAGAAGAGACCCACCGTTTGGCAAAGATTGCTGGGTTAAAAAAGATGCCACAAGTTGGGATCTATGATTCGGTAGAAGTGAATGCATTTGCTACTGGTCCAAGTAAAAAACGATCATTAGTGGCTGTATCAAGTGGCATGCTAGAAACAATGGATCGTCATTCAATTAGTGGTGTTCTTGCACACGAAATTGCTCATATTAAAAATGGAGATATGGTTACAACAACTTTATTACAAGGCATAATCAATACGTTTGTAATCTTCTTTTCTCGTTTAGTCGCTAACATCATATCAAATTTTGTTAGAGAAGAATTATCTACATTAGTCTATTATGCATGTTCGATATTATTTGAGATTCTGTTTAGTATATTAAGTAGTCCAATCATTTTCTGGTATTCAAGAAAAAGAGAGTTTAAAGCTGATCAATATGCCGCTGAAATTGGTGGTAAAGATAATATGATTCTAGCATTAGAATCTTTACGTCGTAATATTAAATTAGTAGATAATCGTCAAAAATCGATAGCAGCTTTTAAAATTAGTGGTAAAGAAAAATTTTCAAAATTATTCTCTACGCATCCTCCATTAGAACAACGTATCGAACGTCTACAATCATTATAATCATAAAAGGCTTTTTGCATATTTTTGTAAAAGGCCTTTTTATTTTGGCTCTTATCTTTATTGCAGAGTATTTCATGGATAAGAAATTTGGGAAAGCATGAACTATAATCAATGAATGTCTATTTCTTCATTTCTAATCAACAATTTGTTCAACATAAAACACTTTGATGGAAAATTCCAGTGGAGTATTTCAGAATGATAACTAACATTCTCTATTTTTCATTTACCAGGAGCTGATTTATTCAACTCTTTTTTAATCCACTCCATTTAGTCTTTTTCCTTGATCCTGCCTTTCCTATTTCCTGGTCTTAAGAAAGCGAGCATTCTGGAACGGAAGTCATCAATATTCTTTTTTTATTAGAACCAAATTTAGAAAATAAATAGAACATATTTTATAACTTTGAATATACTGAACCGTGGACAAGCTATATACAGAAAGACGGTGATATAAATAAGCGAAATAAAGGAATTACAACAAAAAGTGGCTGAGATTAAGGAGCGATTAGCTGTGGCTGAAAATACTATCGAAAAGGTCGAACAAAAAATCGAAAAAATTGAAAGTAATACTAGTTGGACAGTAAGATTAATTATTGGAGCAATCATACTTGCAGCTTTAGAATTTTTAATTAGAGGAAAATGGTTTTAAATATGATTGATTGTTTTTTGAACATGAGGCTATGGATATTCATAGACTCATTTCATTTGCACTTCTATCATTTATATAAGCTAGCAAAAAAAAGGACTACTTTAGTTAGTAGTCATAAAACAATTCACTTGATTTAAAATCATTACCCGGATAAGCCTATCAACACCCTTAAAAATACATATTTGAAAATTTATATTTAAATCTTTTCTCTATGCAAAATGCTAGCTTGAATCAACTTGTTTGATAGGATGAAAAGATGGCATGCGAACTGCTTCTTCCATTTCTAGCATTTATATAAACATCTTATTTCTCTAAATGCCGTTCATAAATAAAATAGGAATAAAGTCTATAAATAATTGGGAACAGTGTAAAGAAGAATAAATAGATCATTGTTTCATCATTAATAAAAAATGTTGAAATACAAATTAAAATAGCTAAAAACGAAAGAAAATTACCTGAAAACCCATTAATCGGTTGATTACTTAAGAAAAAAGTTTTAGCACCTTTTAAATCCTTCGCGTAACAATCTTCATGATAGGGTACTACCTGGAAAAACATAGTTGTCGTTACGAGATCTCCCCTTATTCTGATTTCCTTTAAGCACTTATCACAATATACAATTTTAGACAAACTTCTTCCTCCTAGTTATTTCACTTTAACTTTATTATTTTGTTTCCTTTTAATGACTCCTTTCCTATTGAAGCTTTTTTCCTATTTCTGTATTACTTATACTTAAAAAAGAAAACAAGAGCAAAAATGGTAATGAACACGATTGCAATTAATGTCACGATTTTTGTATAACGAATATATTCATCGGATAGTTCAGGGTCTTCATTATACATCCATCTTTTTCCCAATAAAAAACTTTCCCTTGGATAGAAGTAAGTCCATAATAAAATAGCATATAAAGGGATTAATAAAAAAAAAGTCATAATTTTTGCAGCTATTAATTCACTCATTAAGCCCCCTAAAATTAGATTTATTTCTATTATATAAGCAATTTCATTTCTTAAGTATTTTATCGTCAGATCTATTTTTAGCTTATTTCACTTGTAAAACAAATGCATAATTGGCATCTCCGTTTGAAACATTTTTATCATTTTTATCTCTCCAATCTAGAGAGTAAGAATAATAATAAATTCCCTTTGAACTTGGAGCACTAAAACGATTTTTCTCCCCTACAACTTTCGTTTCATTCTGTTCACTTATTTGAGTAACACGAATTTCAGTAGGTTTTAAACTGTAGATTGTTTTTAATGTAACCATTTCACCGGGCTGAACTTGAATAGGTTGTTCACCTTTTAATAATTCAACAGGTCCTGCTGTATCAGCACATTCACCATGACCATTCGAGTTCCAACAATAAGAACCGAGTTTTGTTTTAAAAGTCTTGTTACCGATTTGAACCTTTGTTTCGGGAGGCTTTGCTCCTTCCATACCACTATTTGTACATCCAACTAGATTTATAAAGAGCATAAGTATACAAACTCTAATCCATTTAGTCATAATTGCCTCCTTGAATAGTTAATAAAAATTTCAGACCAAATTTAATAGGCTTTTATATGTATTCAATTTTTGGAAAAAAAATCCTTTTTTCAGAAAGGATTTTTCAAAAGAAGATATATGGCTATGTTAAAAAAAGCTCTATTATAAAAGAAGGTTGATTTCCGTTCCAGGATGCTCGCTTTCCATGGGGCGTGAGCTGAGCCTCCTCGGCAAGCCTGCGGGGTCTCAGCCTCCCCGCATCTCCCACAGGAGTCGAGCACCCTTCCGTTTCAATCTGTTTCGAACTTGATCAATTTGTAGGTCAAATAAAAGGCGATTGAAAAAATAGCTTCGATATAAATTTTCAGAAGTAATCTTAAATATTGCCCCAATTATATTTCAACACAATAAAAAAGGGAACGTAGTAATTACGTTCCCTTTTTTATGATTATTTAACTAAGAATAATTTTAGAATTTGATAGAAAATTGCAGCAACTGTTGCAGAGATTGGGATTGTGATAACCCAAGTAATAATCATTCGTTGTGCAGTTCCCCAATTTACATCTTTTACACGTTGAGCAGATCCAACACCCATGATAGAAGAAGAAATTACGTGTGTTGTACTAACTGGTAAATGTAAAGCTGTAAAAGTGAAAATAATCGCTGCTGATGATAAGTCAGCTGCCGCACCATTAATTGGGCGAATTTTCATGATTTTGCCACCAACAGTTTTAATAATTTTCCATCCACCAACTGATGTACCAATAGCCATTGCTGTAGCACAACCAATTCGAACCCAAAGTGGAACATCTGCTCCAGATGGCTCTATTTTTGCAGCAATTAAAGCAATCATAATAATACCCATCGCTTTTTGTGCATCATTTGTACCATGAGTAAATGATTGTAATGATGCAGTAAAAATCTGAACTAGTCTAAAGCCTTTATTTGTTTTAGAAAGATTAGAACGACGGAATATTGCTGCTAAAATTGTCATTACAATAAATCCCAAAGTAATTGCAATAACTGGAGATATTAAAAGTGCTTGAATAATTTTTATAAAACCATCAGCTTCTAAAACACCAAAACCTTTTGCAGAAATCGCAGCACCAGCGATTGCACCAATAATCGCATGGGACGAACTACTAGGTATACCGAAATACCAAGTTAATAAATTCCAGAAAATACCACCTAATAAAGCAGCAATTACGACAACAAGTCCGTTAGCCCCTTCAATTGTAATTGGGTCAACGATACCAGTTGTAATCGTTTTTGCAACTCCAGTAAATGTGATTGCACCAATAAAGTTCATTAAAGCAGCTAATAAAATAGCAGTACGTGGCTTTAATGCTTTTGTAGAAACAGAAGTTGCAATCGCATTTGCTGTATCATGGAATCCATTAATAAAATCAAACGATAATGCAAAAATTACGATTAATATCGTAAGTAAAAATAAGTGATCCATTTTATGACTCCTTACGCATTTCGCATGATAATTTGCTCAAGGGTGTTAGCTACATCTTGGGCACTATCAGCTACAGATTCTAAGTTTTCGTAGATTTCTTTGTATTGAATAATTTTAATAGGGTCTTTTTCATTCATGAATAGTTGCTTGATTGAAGTACGTAATAACTCATCGCATTGAGATTCGTAATCTTTAATTTTAATTGCATGAACACGAATTTCTAATAATTTTTTATTTGAAAGTAATTTTACTGCATTTAAAATCTCTTCAACAGCTTTGTGTAGAATATTTACAAATTTAACCATGTATTCATCAGCAGTTGTAATTGAATACATTTCAAATCGTGCTGAACAATGTTCAAAACCATCTAAAACATCATCCATTTTCATCGCTAATTGTAAAATATCTTCACGCTCGATTGGAGTAATGAAAGTTTTATTTAATTCAACGATAAGTGAATGAATAAATTTATCACCCTTCGTTTCATAATCTTTCATTTCTTCTTGAAACTTCTTTAAGTCGCTTGCATTTTTTATTTTAAAATCAACGTAGTACTTTGATGATACGTGCAAGTTTTCAGCAATACCTAAAAGCTTTTCAAAGAATACATCCTTTTTTTGACCAAAAAACATTATGACTCCTCCAAGTAAAACATATAGTTTATTATATCCTATTACTGTTTTCGGTATTTTTTGATGTCTATTATTTGTAAAAAATGTCGAAAAAAGTAAAGGCCACGTTAATAATAATAATTGGTTTTTAAAATTAATCAATTAAAAACTTATATATATTTTACAAATTTACAATATCTTTACATTCGCTTAACAAAATTAATATTTAAAATCTATTAATTATTAATGAATAGTATTTACAGAATTATTGACTTTATGAGAGATTTTAATTTAGCATAAGATTATACGTTTAAACAATTAAACTTAAAAGGATGTGATGATTTTGGGTAGTACTGATAAAGCATCTGAAATTACACAATTAGTAGATAAACAAAAAGCATATTTTCAAACTGGTTCTACTAAAAGTGCTCAGTTTCGAGTTTCACAATTAAAAAAGTTATATAACTCAATTACTGAGAACGAGAGTGAAATAAAAAATGCATTAAAAAAGGATTTAAATAAATCTGATTTTGAAGCGTATTCAACTGAAATCGGGTTTACATTAAAGGAAATTTCTGAAGCCATTAAACATATCAAAAAATGGATGAAGCCAAAAAAGGTTAAAACGCCAATTACTCATTTTGGTACAAAGGGATATATTTACAGAGAACCGTACGGAGTTACTTTAATTATTTCACCTTGGAATTATCCATTTCAATTAGCTATGGCACCATTAATTGGATCCATTATTGGTGGAAATACAGCAATTATTAAGCCATCTGAACTAACTCCTAATACGTCAAATATCATTCGAAAAATCATAAATGAAAACTTCGATGATGAATATATTGCTGTAGTTGAAGGTGGTATTGAAGAGAGTACTGTTTTATTACAACAAAAATTTGATTTAATCTTTTTCACTGGTAGTGTTCAAGTAGGAAAAATCGTCATGGAAGCAGCTAGTAAAAACTTAACACCATTGATTTTAGAATTGGGTGGGAAAAGCCCTACAATCGTTAATGATGATGCGAATATTCAATTAGCAGCAAAAAGGATAATATGGGGGAAATTTACAAACGCTGGTCAGACATGCATAGCACCTGATTATATTTATGTGCATGAGTCAGTTAAAACTGATTTTATTGATGCATTGAAAAATGAGATCGTTCATTTTTATGGAGCTGACCCTTTAAAAAATAATGATTATTCAAAGATTGTCAGTGAAAGGCATTTTAATCGCTTAAAAAACTTTATTCATAATGGCGAGCTTATCCATGGTGGTGAATATAACCAGGTGAATCATAAAATAGAACCAACTCTACTAACTGGTATTACATGGGATTCACCGATTATGTCAGAGGAAATATTTGGTCCGCTTCTACCTATTCTTACTTATCAAAACTTAGATGAAGTGATTAATGAAATCAATCAACATCCTAAGCCATTAGCACTTTATGTATTTACTGAAAGTAAAAGAATTGCTGAAAATGTTATAGAAAACGTACCATTTGGTGGAGGATGTGTAAACGATACACTTTATCATATAGCGACACCTTATTTACCATTCGGAGGAGTAGGGGAAAGTGGAACTGGAAGTTATCATGGGGAATATAGCTTCTCTGCATTTACTCACGACAAAAGTGTCCTTTTACAAACTACTAAAATTGACTTGAAAATTAGATATCACACAACAAAAAACGCTTTACGGTTTATACGTAAATTGCTAAAATAGTAATATTATGAACATCGTTTCTTCGCTCCTTGACAAAAGGGGCTTTTTATATGTGAAAAATATTTTAATCATTTTACATAATACTAAATACTAATATAGATGGGACGGGAAAATGAAAAATATAATTGAGGTAGAACAAGTAGAGAAACATTTTAGCGAAAATACTGTTATTTCCCCACTTTCGTTAGAAATCTATGCTGGTGAATTTTTAACTATTTTAGGACCGAGTGGTTGTGGAAAAACTACTCTATTAAGAATGATTGCTGGTTTTGAAGAACCAACATCTGGAACGATTAAGTTAAACGGTGAAGCCATTAATGATTTGCCTCCATATAAAAGGGATATGAACTTAGTATTCCAACACTATGCTTTATTTCCACATATGAATGTTGAAAGAAATATACAATTTGGTTTAAAAATGAAAGGTGTTCCATTAGCAGAGCAAAAAGAACGTGCTGAAGAAGCGATGAGATTAACCCAATTAACTGAATTTAGAAATCGCAAACCTAGTCAACTTTCTGGTGGGCAACAGCAAAGGGTTGCAATCGCTCGTGCAATAGTGAACAATCCAAAAGTATTATTATTAGATGAACCATTAGGTGCTCTTGATTTTAAGCTTCGAAAAGATTTACAAAGAGAACTTAAAAATCTTCAACGTGAACTAGGAATTACATTTATTTATGTAACGCACGATCAAGAAGAAGCAATGAGTATGAGTGACAGAATTGTAGTAATGAATAATGGGAAAATCGATCAAATCGGTACGCCGAAAGAAATTTATCAAAAACCAGCAAGTAAATTTGTTGCTACTTTTATAGGAGAAAATAATTTCTTCGAAAAAGATGGGAAAGAAATCGCTGTAAGACCAGAAAATATAAAAATTACTCGATCAGAAGAGCAAAAAGGTCAATTTACAGGGACTGTAAGAGATGTTGAATTTGTTGGTACCTTAAATAAGATTTTTATTGATTTAGAGAATCATAATGAAACAATCATTGTTTATCAAATGCCAGATCAAACAACTTTATCTAGAAATGATTTGGTTGAAATTAGCTGGAAGTTGGAAGATGAGGTGATTATGTATTGAGAAATAATAAATACATAATTGCGCCTACAGTCATTTGGTTATTAATATTTTTTCTAGTACCTCTTCTATTAATTTTTGGATTTGCATTTATGAAAAATGGAATGTACGGAGAGATTGAAAAAACATTTACTTTAGAAAATATCGTGAAAGTTTTTGATCCATTGTATTTAAAGGTTATATGGACGACACTTTGGATTGCAATAGTAACTACAATAATTACACTCTTAATTGGATATCCTTATGCATATACTGCAACAGTTGTAAGTGAAAAATGGCAGAGGGTATTACTTTTATTAATTACAATCCCTTTTTGGATTAATTTCTTAGTTAGATCATATGCATTAATTGTTATTCTTCGATCAAAAGGTATTGTTAATACACTTTTAATCCAGCTAGGCATTATAAAAGAACCTTTACAGCTACTATATAATACGCCTTCAGTGATTATGGGTATGGTTTATACATTATTACCTTTTATGGTATTACCTATATTTGTAGCAATTGAACAATTAGATAATCGAAAATTAGATGCTGCAAATGATTTAGGTGCAACCCCCTTTCAGACATTTATCTATGTTACATTGCCATTAACGATGAAAGGGATTTTTGCAGGAAGTATTCTAGTATTCGTATCATCGTTTGGTATGTTTGTTGTGTCAGATGTGATGGGTGGTTCGAAGGTAGCATTAATAGGAAATGTTATACAAAATCAATTTTTAGCAGCTAGAAATTGGCCATTTGGTTCTGCACTTTCACTATTCTTAGTAATTGCTTCAATTGGCTTAATTGGACTTTACTATTTAGCGACTAAAAATATTGGTGCTGAAAAAAGTAGAGGTGAAAAATAAGTGAAAAAACCTATACTTATTGGATTTTCCACAATCATTTTAATATGCTTATATTTACCAATTCTAATTTTGGTCTTATTTTCATTTAATAAATCAAGAATAAATGCGGAATGGACAGGTTTTACGTTTGATTGGTATTTAAATTTATTTAATAACCCACAAGTTATCGATGCATTTATGAATAGTCTTTTCATTGCGATTGTAACGACGATTCTTTCTACTATTTTAGGGACTATGTGTGCACTTGCCTTACATAGACATAAATATAAATTTTCGAATTTCATTAGTGGGCTAGTTTACTTACCAATTGTAGTTCCAGATATTTTAATGGGACTTTCTTTATTGATACTTTTTACAAATTTTCATATTGAATTAGGAAGTATGACAATTATTATAGCGCATGTCACTTTTTGTATTTCATATGTCATTATTCTTTTATCAGCAAGACTTTCTGGAATATCATCAGATTTGGAAGATGCTGCAAGCGATTTAGGTGCAACACCGTGGCAAACATTTCGTTTTGTTACATTACCGGCTCTTATGCCCGGAATAATAGCATCTGCATTACTATGTTTTACATTAAGTATTGATGATTTTGTCATAAGCTTTTTTGTATCGGGTCCAAGTTCAACTACATTACCAATTTATATTTATGGAATGGTAAAAAAGGGCGTAACTCCTGAAATAAATGCTATTTCAACTATTTTAATCGTTACAATAATCTTCCTAATGGTTGTTTCGGAGGTTTATCGTACGAAGGGTATGAACAATAAAGAGACGGAAAGTAAGTCTTATATCATATAAAGTTTAAGGAGGTAGTCATTATGAGTAAATTTAGAAAAGCTGCTTCAGTAGTCGTTTCTTTAGGGTTAGTAAGCTTACTATTTTCTGCTTGTTCGGTTGGGAAAAAAGAGCTTAATATATATAGCTGGGCAGATAATTTTGATGACAATGTTTTAAAATCATTTGAAAAGAAATATGATGTAAAAATTAATTATCAGGTTTTTGCAAGTAATGAAGAACTATATGCAAAATTAAAAGCAGGTGGATCAAATTATGATGTAATACAGCCATCAGATTATATGGTCAAGCTGATGATCCATCAAAAAATGCTGGCTAAATTAGATAAAAGTAAGATGCCAAATTTAAATAATATTGCACCTCAATATACGCATCAAGAGTTTGATCCAAATGGAGATTATTCTGCAGTTTATACTGGTGGATTAACAGGAATTGCATATAATCCAAAATATGTAAAAGAAAATATTGATAGTTGGGATGATCTTTGGAATCCAAAGTATAAAGGTCACGTAACTTTATTAGATGATAATAGAGAAGTATTTGGAATGGGTTTAATTAAAAATGGCTATTCAAATAGTTCATTAAATGAAGATGAATTACTTAAAGCTTATAAAGATTTAAAAACACTTACACCAAATTTATTAGCATTTGATACAGACAATGTAAAGCAAAAATTTATTACTGAAGATGCATGGATTGGACAAGTATGGTCAGGAGATGCAGCTTATATTCAAAAAGAATTAAAAGATGTTAAGTGGGTTGTTCCGAAAGAAGGTTCATCTAGATGGGCCGATACATTAGCAATTCCAAAAGATGCTAAACAAAAAGATTTAGCTGAAAAGTTTATTAACTATATATATGATCCAAAAGTTAGTGCTAAAAATTTTGAGTCGATTGGGTATGCTGATCCAAATAGTAAGTCAGCTCCATATCATACTACTGAATATAAAAATAATCCATTTATTAATGTTACAAAAGAACAAACTGATAAGACAAACTGGATTAAAGATGTTGGCGATCAAACAGAATTATATGATAAATATTGGACAGAGTTAAAGGCTGGGCATTAAAAAAAGGTTATCTCGAAAGAGATAACCTTTTTCACGCTGTTGAAATATAATCTTTTCAAATAACTATCAAATTTTCGTAAAGGAAGATGAGTGATGTTCATTTCCACTACAGGATGCTCGCTTTCCATGGGGCGAAACCTGAGCCTCCTCGGCAAGCCTGCGGGGTCT
>NZ_NCTA01000076.1 GCF_002156865.1 Gottfriedia luciferensis
TTGTTTTAAAATTAAAAAAATAAAAAAAAGGTGCCTGAAATAGGCACCTTTAAGCTTTTGAAAAATAATCTTGTCAAATAACTTTCAAATTTTCGTAAAGGAAGTTGAGTGATGTTCATTTCCACTACAGGATGCTCGCTTTCCATGGGGCGAAACCTGAGCCTCCTCGGCAAGCCTGCGGGGTCTCAGCCTTTCCGCATTTCCCATAGGAGTCAAGCATCCTTTCGTTCCAATCAACTCATTCATCAAGATAAGTAATCATTAAGAAACTATCTAAATATCCTTTACTTAGAACAATTCTTTTTTCTAAAAATTAGTATTTAATATTTTAACTAATGAAAAAAATGCTCAAAACAGATTATTCTATTCATAAATAGATGGTCAAAAATACTAACTTTTTTTTCAAAAATGTTCACTTAATGACCTTTTTTCATATTGACCGACATATATTTCATCACTCTGAAGGTGCCTATCATTAGGCACCTTTTAGTGTTTAAACAAAGTCCATAAATAAGATTTTCAGACTGATATTGAAAAAACTGACAAAATAATCAACAAACATTAGTTTGTACTATTTCAATTAAGCTTTTAATATAGTTAGATTACAAATCTTTTCACTTGGAGTTTAATTGATGAACTATAAAAATGATGAATTCCATTTAAAAGTTATTATCTTACTTACTGTTTTGCAATTTTTCCTACAACTATCAGAAAATATGTTCTTTGCTTTAATTTGCATTTATACTTTAGTTGCCTTAATTTGCTTAGAAAAAAATACGCTTCAATCTATTCGTAAGTATATTATTTTTATCCTATTACTTTTTTTAGTTCATTTTTTATTATCGTGACAGTTACTGACAATTAATAGTCCAACCATCAAATATTCTACCTCTTAAATAGAGATTAATTCCTATGATGAACTTATGGCTTTTCTATAATCATTTAAAACTTAATGACTAATTAGACTATTGGATGAAATGGAATCCTGTTTTAGGAATTTAGTAAGTATAGGCAACTTTTGAAACTAATTAAAAAGAATGCAAATAAAAAAAGATAAGCTCATTAAAGCTTATCTTCATTTTGTTGAAAAAAGAAAAAGTCTATTATTCATTTCTCTTTGTTGTTTTGAGTAACCAGTTGGTTGATTTCCACTACAGGGTGCTCGCTTTCCGTGGGGCGTGAGCTGAGCCTCCTCGGCTAGCCTGCGGGGTCTTTAGCCTTCCCGCATCTCCCACAGGAGTCGAGCACCCTTTCGTTCCAATCTGTCTAGTCATAAAAATGTGTATTCATATAAAACAGATAGAATAACCACTTTACGAGTACTTTTTATTAATCAATTTGTACGTGAAGTAATAGTTTTTGAATTACTAACTTCTACTATTTTTGGTTTTGTAAAATTTTTAATGCCTGCTTAGACTTTTCGATATATTGTTGATCATTGTTTGAACACATAAATTTAACGGATGACTGTCCAGTTTCAATTAATTGATCATTTTCATCAAGTAAATGGATTAATCTTTTAACTGTCCCATTACTACCATCAACAATTTGAACATCTTCTGGTAAAATCTTTTTTAATACGTTTTTATAAAACGGATAATGTGTACATCCTAAAACAATTGTCCCATATTGTTCAATATTAAATGATGAAAGCTTACTTTTAAAATAATCAATCATTAAATCTTCATCAAAATTTAATTCCTCACAATAATGAACAAGCTCTGGTAGTGGCAATGAATCTACAATACTTAGGTCGTCCACTCTTGAAATTAATTCATTGTATTTAGTTTGCTTTAAAGTTAACGGTGTAGCAAACACTAATACTCTCTTTCCTGTTGTTCTGTTCATTTCAACAGCTGGTTTTACGGCTGGCTCCATACCAATAATCGGAAAATCATACATTTCCCTCAATTCATTTACAGCAATACTAGTTGCAGTATTACATGCAATGACAAGTGCTTTGACCTCTTCTTTAATAATCATTTCTACTGACATTTTTACAAATGCACTAACTTCTTCCTTCGACTTAGTTCCATAAGGTACATGAAGTGTATCTGCAAAATATAAAAATTCTTCATTTGGTAATTTTTTCAGTGCCTCATTTAAGACAGTTAACCCACCAATTCCTGAGTCAAAAAAAGCTATTCTCATTTTAATTCACCTAATAATTTTAATTTAATGAAGTTTGTGAAACTGTCTACAAATAAACTCATCATGCTAGTTAGACAAGTTTTTCACAAATATATAATACTAAGTTAACCTAATTATGTACGAATGTAAATTTTTCAGAAAATAGTTTTCTTAAGATTGAGCAATTCGTAAGAAATACTTTTATCCTTTCATTTACATCGATCCGAAAAGCTACCTTATCAACATAGTTCCTCCTATCGTAGTTCTATATTTTAGTTTCCACCTTTTAAAGTAGATAAGCAAATTAAAAATCATTTCATTCCCATTAAAAATATTACTATAATATAGAAATTAGATACTATTTTAAAATTAAGGTGGGTAAAATCATGCAAGATGAAATACTTAAAATTTTTGATGAATCCGGTCAACATATAGGTGAAGCTTTAAGAAACGAAGTACATAAAAAAGGATACTGGCATGAAACTTTTCATTGTTGGTTACTTAGCATTGAAAACAATCGACCGTCAATTTATTTTCAAATCCGTAGCCATCTAAAAAAGGACTATCCTAATTTACTAGATATTACTGCTGCTGGTCATATTTTAGCAAATGAAACAGTTGAAGATGGTTTAAGAGAAGTTAAAGAAGAGCTTGGCATTGAAGTCAAGATGGAAGAAGTTATTTCCTTGGGCAATATAAAAAATTCAATCATCCAAGAATCGATGATTGACAATGAATTAAGTCATGTCTTTTTACTAAAAAGGTACGATTTATTTTCAAATTTCAACCTCCAAAAAGAAGAAGTATCAGGTATTGTTAGAGCTGATTTTGATCAATTTTATGAATTTGCAAACGGATTAATTGAAACAATCGATGTTGAAGGATTTCAAATAACAGAAGCAGGTGAAGAACTACTCATTATAAAATCTGTAAATAAAAATCATTTTGTATCTCACGAAAATACATATATTGTTGAGGTTGCTGAATTAATAAAAAACCATCTTTCAAAGTAAGTTCACTTAAAATAAATGATGAAGTTAAAAATAAAACCCACTAGGAAAACAAATCACCTAGTGGGTTAAAATGATTATTCAATTGTTTTACTAAATGAATAAGAGAGTTTTTTATATGCCATCTTATCTTCATAAAAACGATGTGCATTTATTCTTTGTACTCCAGACTGCAGTGTTACTAACCGGCATCCTTTTCTTTTCCCATATTCAGACAGATAGTTTAATAACTTTTCACCATAACCATTTGAACGTTTCATTTCATCCGTCACTAAATCATATACAAATAGATGTTTTCCATTATAAAAATTTGTTAGAATACTAAAACCTGCCACTGCAACTGTTACACCTTGCACTTCTAATCCAATTAATTGGTATCCTTCTTTTTTCATGTCTTCGTATAAATTGAAGTATGACTCTTCATTTAAGTGAGTGCGAAGTTGTTTTAATACTTCAAAGCCTTTTTTTAATTCTTCATATGACTCATAATGCTTTATCGCAATATGACTAGCCATTTTTACCACTCCTTAAATTTTTTATTACTAAACACTAATTACATTTTCTCCAGTATCAGCTTCTCGTTTAAATAATCTTGAATACACACCATCTTTTTCTAATAAAGTATGATGCGTACCTTCTTCAACCATTTTCCCGTTTTCTAGGACGACGATTCGATCCGCTGTTAAGACTGTCGATAGTCTATGTGAAATAACAATGACTGATTGTTTTGATTTTCGCTTTTGAATTGCTTCGTTAATTTGTAATTCTGTAATTGGATCTAGCGCTGAACTAGCTTCGTCTAAAATAAGGATTGGTGAATTTTTAACTAATGCTCTTGCTAAAGATAATCTTTGTTTTTGACCACCTGATAAAAGTGCGCCCCGCTCACCTATTGATGAATCTAGCCCATTAGGTAAAGAATTTAGGTAGTCTGATAATCCACTATCTTTTAAAGCTTGAATCATTTCTTCATTTGTCGCTAATTCATTTCCTATGCGAATATTATCTGCTAGACTTCCATTTCGAAGCTGCACATCTTGAGAAACAAATGAGATTGAATCTCTGATCCATTTTGCATTTGCTTGTTCAATTGGTAATCCATCAATTTCAATTGTTCCACTATTTAAAGGATAGAAGCCTAATAATAAATCTACAATTGTAGATTTCCCTGCACCACTTGGTCCGACTACTGCGACCGCTTCTCCAGGTTTTACATGAAATGATAAACCATTTAATACAAATTCTTCTTTTGATGGATATGCAAATTTAACATCTTTAAATTCAATTAAACCATTAACAAAATCTAGTTTTGTTCCTTCTTGTACTTCAAATTGAGAAACTTCTTCTGCCAATAGTTTTTCCGAACGATCTAGTGCTGGCCCAGTTCTTCTAACAGATAACCAGTTTCTTAGCATTCTTTGAATTTCATTAGCTGCAATTGTTACAAGGCCACCTGCTGTATACATTTGACCACTTGAAATTTGATGATTCGAGATTAGTAAAACACTAATAAAGTATACTGCAGCAAGGGCAAATCCATTATAGCTACCAATTACAACGATTGATTGCATTCTTGCTTTTAGTTCAATCATCGATTCTTTCATAAACGATTTTCGAATATCTGCCACACTTTGTATCTCATAATCTGTAGCACCAAGAATTCTCGAAAGTTGAATACCTGTTACGGATTCTCGTAATCTTTCTAAATAACGCGAAGCTTCCGTTCTAGCTTTAGCAGATGCAATCCTTGTACGAGCCCCTACTTTGTTTGATGTCCAATAAAATAGGATACCTAACAGTACACTTGTAACCATTAAATATGGATTAATCCATAGTAGGACAATACTGTAAATAAACACCCCTTGTACAGAGGCCATAAAAGTTGAGCCTTCCCACGCTAAAAAATTATGAAGTGTATCTGGATCATCTGAAACACGTGCTAATAATTCTCCAGATTTTGACTGGTGAAAATATGAATACGGTAAAATTTGTAAATGCCTAAATAAGCGTAATTTTTGCCAATTAGTGACTGATTTGGCAACATGGTGACAGAAATACTCGTCAATTACCATTAAAATCAAATCAAGAATTGCTGCAATAACAAGTAACCACATTAATCCCCATAATAAAGCATTGTCATGATTTGGTATGATATGATCAATTAACCATCCAGTACCTAAAGTAGGAATTAATGCTGCACAAACTTGACTTAAAGCAATGACGAACGAATCAGCAAAAACCCATTTTTTATGAGGTTTTAAAAAGTTGATGACCCTTTTCCCATCACCTATTTTTTTATTATTTTTCTGCATTATACAGCACTCTCCTTCTCTAGCTCACTGTATTGTGCCATATATAATTGATAATACTGCCCTTTTTGTGATAGTAATTCTTCGTGTGTACCTTGCTCTGCAATCATTCCTTTGTCTAATAAAAGTATACAATCTGCATCCTTTACCGTAACAAGTCTATGTGCAATCGTAATTGTCGTTCGACCTGGAATCAATTTCTCAAGTGAAGTTTGTACTTTTTCCTCTGTTTCTCCATCTAATGAGGAGGTTGCTTCATCAAAGATTAAGACAGGTGGATGACGAAGAATTGCTCTTGCTAAAGCTACACGTTGCCTTTGTCCCCCTGATAATTTTAACCCTCTCTCACCAACAATTGTTTCAAATCCCTCTTGTAATGAATCAACCAAATCGGACAAGTCTGCTGCTTCAACAGCTAATCTTAGCTCTTCCTCTGTAGCATTTGGTTTTGCATATAATAAATTTTGTCTTAATGTACTATTTAATAGGAATGTTTCCTGAGAAACAACACCAATATGCTGGCGTAATGATTGATAGTCGTGAGTTGATAAATCTTTTGTATCAACAGAAATAGAACCCGAAGAGGGTTGATATAAACCTAGTAATAATTGAATTAACGTACTTTTTCCTCCACCACTAGAACCAACGATTCCAATATGTTGCCCTGCTTTAATGGAAAAAGAAATATCCTTTAATACTTCTTCAGTTGCATTTGGGTAAGTAAATCGTACATTTTTAACTTCAATATTCCCTTTTACATCGCTAAATTTCGGTAAGTGATCTGGTTGCTCTGATGGTAGGTCAAAATACTCATAGATACGTTGTAAAGCGGGAATTGCTTGTTGAATTGTTAAAGCATTTTCTGCAAGGGAACGAACGGGCATAAACATCGTTGGAATAAACCCTAAAACGGCAATTAAAGTACCAATCGAAATTTCGTGTTGCCATACGGAATAGCCACCAATTAACATAATGACGCCAGGTGCGCCATTATTAAAAACATTTCCTAAACGCCAATTAAACTTTCCAAACAAAGCTAAGCGAATTGCAAACCTTTTCCAAACGGAAAGCTTATCTTCTAATTTATTATTCTCTTTTTCTTGCGTTTGAAATGTTCGAACTAAACGAACAGATTCAATACTCTCTTGTGTATGATTATATAAATCTGCACTCATATCACGGGCAATAGCCCCCATTTTTCGCACCTTTTTTCCAATCATAAAGGAAGGTACTAAATAAATCACAAAGACGATCAGCATGATTACTGCAGCTGGCCAATACAGTGGGAACACTGCTATAAAAGCCGCTATCGCTGCAACAACTTGTTGTATAAATCTTGGGATCACCGTATTATTTAGATTTTGAACAGACTCAACATCGTGAGTTAATCGAAATAACATATCTCCACGAGGTGTAGTTGAAAAAAAAGTCATAGGTGCTTTTTGAAGCTTTTTAAATGCACGTAATTGCATATCCGTTATAACATCTAAACCTATTCTCACTTGAATAAATTCTTGTAATGACTCAAAGATAACTTTAAATAGGAAAGAAAGCATAATTCCAAAAATTAAATAAAAAAGAATTTTAGAATTTGAGTTCCCAATTAACTCATCAACTAATTTTCCTGTCAATATTGGTGGAATAATAGCAAATGCCCCAGCAATTAATGAACATACAAAAGCAAGGAGTAAAACTTTCCAATAAGGTTTAAAGTGATTTACTGTTTCGATTAATACTTTCATTTATTTTCCCCCTAACTTGTAACATTTTACATTATTTTCTTACTATTTTCATTATTTTAAATAAAAGAAAAACAGATTCAACACATTCTCGTCATTATAAAGTGATTTTTAAGCCTTCTAAAAATCACCGTAATGCTGAATCTCGGTTTGCAAATTTTCTTCCTATCCCTTAACCATTCTACTTGTTAATCAGTTTCATTTCTTCAATAAATCGGTTGAATGAATGTACACAATTCGTATTAAATCAATAAAAAAAATCTACAACAAAAGTCGTAGATTCAGTGTGTAGACAAAGTCCAATATATCTGATTTTCA
>NZ_NCTA01000077.1 GCF_002156865.1 Gottfriedia luciferensis
TGAAAATATAGAAAAAGAGATCAAAAAAACCAAAAAAAAGATGATTATTGTAATTAGTATTTTATTAATTTTAATAGTAAGTATAATTTTTTATGGGATAAATTGGATGTTTTTTGATATAGATCGTTTACACAAAGGAGAATTTATTGGTAAAACAGTATCACCAAATGGAGAGTACACTATAAAAACATATCTATCTGATGCGGGTGCAACTACTTCATATCATGTACTTGGTACATTATTTATTAAAAATAATAAATCTAAAAATATATACTGGGATAAAGGAACAAAGGCTAATATAGTGTGGATTGATAATAAAACTGTTCTGATTAACGGTCACAAATTATTTTTACCAAAAGATAAATATGATTATAGAAGACACTAATTTTAGATTTAGTAATTTATCTCTGAATAAACTATACATAACTAGTTTACATAAATACCATTCTCGGCAATGAAAAAAGGATCTTCTAAAGAAGGTCCTTTTTTAAATAAGCAGTATTTTGTATAAAACTAATTTACATAATTAATGCTCATTTTATAATATATAATTAATTTTCAACTTTTTTTATGGAGACAACATACAATTTTTAAGTTAGGAGATTATTATGACTGCTTTTACTATAGGACTTATTTTTTTAATAATTGGTTTATTTTTACTACCGTTTGGAATTATTTATTTTAAAGAAGAATTTAAAAAATATGAATCTACAACAAGTAAAAAAAAGCTGTTAATAATATTTTTGGAAATTTTCGACATGTTTTTTTCACAGTCAATGTCTACTTGGCTAATATTTATATCAATAATTTTAATAACAGTAGGTATATTTTTTATTTATGTAAAATAATGTCGAATTCTCTTAATTGATAACTATTTAGTGACACAATATATTATAAATATGGTAATTATTGTAAAATAGGAGGAATTAAGATGAGTGTTTTGTCAAAAATTGAATCAAAAGTCCAATCAACATTGAGCAACTGGAGTAAGCCTAGTACGGTAAGTGATAGTATTGCAAAGAGCTCAATTAAAGGTGCTGTTTTGGGTTCAACAATTGGAACAACAATCGTTGTTACAACTGGAGGAAAAAAACAAAACGTTGAAGTTGGTGCAATAGGTGGAGCAATATTTGGCGCAAATGCTGGAGCTATTAAAGGTGCTATTTCTGGCGGAGTGAAACATGCAATTGGTGAAGCAGCAAGCTACTTTGGATTAACAAAATAATGATTAATTCTATCGTTGTATGTGAAAATATTACTGAAGATTTTAAACCTATTAATATTAAAAAAAATTTTTTTTCCAATGATTTTTCCATACAAATATTAGTTAAAATGGATTTAATTAAACAAGATACAAATATTTATTTTCATTGGTACATTAGCAATAATGAAAAGTTAATTGCAACTTATGAAATTCCTTTAAAAGCTAATGAAGAAAAAATTCGCTATGCTGTTGGAGGAGTAGAGATTGGTAGATTAATTTTAGAAAAAAACTTTAATCCACTACAAAAATGGTTTGTTTTAGTAGAATTAAATGATCAAACTGAAAAAATTGAATTTGAAATAAAACCTTTTAAGACCGATGGGTTTTCAAATCAAGTATCAAATCACTCAAGATATTCATGGCAAGCATGAATATCTTTTTTTATTGAAACAAATAAATACGTTTATGCTAAACTAGTAATATATATAAAGGGGATATTACTTATGCAAAATACAAAGATGTGGCTAAATATAGCGTTATTATTATTTGTAGTTAGTATTGGAATACTTTTAAAAGTAATGAATGTTACTCCATACGGGATAATATTTTTAAAGGAGTTTTTTGGAGCTAAATAATAAAACTCCTATTATAAATAACATGTGCAAATCTAGGGAAACTCTTTAACTTGAGTTTCTCTTTTTTAAATGAATAACGCATGCAGTTCTAGTTTACATAAACATTCTTAACGGAAGTCAAAAAAAGGCCCACCCCTTGAGGCGCAAGGGGTGGGCTATCCTATTTTTTCTACCGATATACAGTTTTTTATACATCGTTGATCCAACAGGGGTTTGGGTGCTTAATCCATTCTAATTCATTCGCTTTTTTTGTATAAAATCCTGCATATTTTATTTCCAAAATTGCCACCATTTCTTTTCTTTTGTGGCGGCCAATAACAGTTGAGTTTCTTGTATTCCACGAAGCGTTTCCATTAGTTGGCGATCTCGACGCTCCATCGATTCTTGGATGTAAGTTTGTTGTTGATCTAAACGCTCCATTAATTTTTGATTGAAGTCCTCCAGACGATCCAGTCGTTCTAAGATTGCTTCACCCTCGCTATTAGTTGTTCCTTGTGAAAGAACGGCAGGTGTTCTTTCATCCTCTGAAACAATTGATACAGCTAGATTTATAGACTGTTCTAGCGTTATATTTTTCTTCTGCATGGTCGCTAAGATGCGTTGTATCATCAATATATCCTTTTGATAAAAAACCCTTGAATTGTTTATACCACGCTCAAACTGATATCCCTGTTCTTCAAGTGCTATACAGTATTTTCTAAGAGTACTTGAACCAATTCCAATTGTCTTTGCTACTTCTGACCCAAAGTAAGCTTGATCCACCATTCTTACTCCTCTCGTTCTATTGTTCTATAGATGTTCTAAATCCTATTATACTTGTTATTAATAACAGAACGGCAGTTGTTCTCATAATTCAATGAACCCTTGATATATATAGAAATTTCAAGTGTTATAGTGTTCTCAAAATTACATAATAGTTGCTACAAGGTGTTATAAGACTAATTAGACACTATTACCTCATTTCCTGCTGTTATGACTATATTTGATTCAAAACCTACTGAAAGAACCAATGGGTGCATCTCTTGGCTTACCCATGTTCTATACATGCTATGACCTGTTATCTCATTGCTTATTTTATAAAAAAGTGCTGCCTTTATGGCAGCATAACTCCTTGTCTTAATGACAAGGAGTTATTAGTCTTTTAATAACGAAAAATATATAAAGTTAGTCTTGCATAACAAATTTCGAATTGCTATTTAATATAGAGTGAGAAGGAAACAAACAAAAAAATCAACACAAACCCTTGATATATATGCTTTTATACAGCTTCTCATAGTAATCGAATTCGATTACTTTAGTAATCGAATTCGATTACTATGAATCAATATGAAATAAAAAAAAGTAACTAATAATAGTTACTAAAATAAACGTTCAGGTAAATTTTTTAATGCTTTAGGAGTTTTTCTAAACATCGCTTGCAAAGTTTGATTTACTTTATCTCGATCTCCACTAAATATAATATTTGGATTTAAAAATAATGCATACATACGTGCATTTATATCTTCTTTCCCAGATTCAGATTTTGCCATAATACCTTTATCAATCAATTGATTTACTAATCTATTCACTGTTTGTTTACTACTCTTTAATTTATCTGCTAGTTCTTTTTGATTCATTGGAATTTGTTCTTTTTTAGTTATATCATGTACTATACAATTCGATAAAAATCCAATAAAAGGAATTACCTTTAATAAAAATTGCATTTCTTCATTTTTTAAGTAATCAATTTCAAGTAAATAAAGCCAATTAGTTTGAAGAATTTGCACAAACTTCACCCTACTCTTTACTTTTTTTTCTGGAATCAAAATCATTTTTCTAGCGTTAGCTTTAGCTTGTAATTCAGCTGCTTGTTCTAACTCTTCTTCAGTCAAAACTTTTTCTTTTTGTATATCTCTGAATCTAGCATTTTTTTCAGCTTGTCCAAGAGATTCACCTAAATTTTTCTTGCCCATAAAAATTTTTCTCTCCCTTATACTAGAAGAGCAATACCATTTATGTTACAATCATGATAGTAAAAAAGGGTATAGCCCTTCATATAATTGTCTTGTAAAAAGCCCTCAAGTTTGCCGACTGGAAGGGTTTTTTACATTTATAGACTTAGTTTACCATAACCTGCCATAAATTTGTTCAAAACCTCTTAAGTTAGCAATCTATATTAGACAAAAAATTTATTTTAAATAGTTTTCTACTACTACTGACAATCTATTGTGACCTAAAGCTTGGCTAACTTCTTTTAAACAAGCTTGATCATATCCTCTAAAAAGTTTCTCATTTCCCTGTTTACCTTTTGCTAAACCTGTATACAACTTTTGGGCATATTCAGCTCGAAAAGCATGATTATCAATTTTTGTGGTGTATTTTTCAAACAACTTTACTTGAGAAGTATGATAAAGCTGTTTAAATTGCTCTTTATTGAATTTTTCTCGATTTTGAATATTTGGATAAGCCTGAAGTACCTTCTCTTGCATAGAAGGCAAACAAGGAGCTTCTCTGTACCTTCCACCCTTTTCAATAACAGAGCAATATACTCTTCCTTCATGTTTAAAAAGAGAAAGATCTTTAATTTGATACTGACCTCCTACAATACTTTCCCTTCTAACTCCAAATGCTCTTGCTATTAAAATTTGATTTTCATAGTTTTTAGGATTATATCTGCTGTCATAAGAGCGTTCTTCCCTTGATCTTGTAATATTTTTATAACTACGTTTCTCTATTAATCCAGCATCCTCTTTTTTCAATTCAAATCCAAAGACTTTATTTAAAGCAGAAAGATCTTTTGATAGAGTCCATGCTGACTTACCTTCAGTCTGTCTCTGTTGCAAGTATGCTATGACTTGTTCTTGCTTAACTAAATTTATATCTTTTAACTTGATATCACTAGATATTAGCCAACTTGTAAAATCCATAGCTGTTTTTTTATAAGCTTCAAAAGTTTGAAAAGAATAAATACCATCCGCCTTGGCCGGATTCCAAGTAACACCCTGTTCCTGGCAACGTTCTCTGTAGAGTTGCTTCGCTTCCTTCTTGCTATGGCCTGTTCTATCCAGTGATTTTAGGCGTTCTATCACTTGGTAACGCATGCTTCCCTTATGTTCTCTTGCCATTTCAATCCCCTTTTCTGAAAATGGACAGACTCCTCCCTTTGGAATCTGGTTTAATAATTGCATCTTTTTAAGGAAGACGATAACCTTTAAAACCTTGGTAATACTGTATTTGTGGGGTGAAGTAATCGTCAAACTTCGTTTGCCGTTTACTTCACCCAATTTTGCGTATGTTTCATCTTGTTGTCGCTATCGCGCCAATGAAAAAACGATCCAGCTCACGCTGCATCGTTTTTTCAAAGAACTCTAAGCCGAGATTTTCTGTTCTACCCAAGAACATCTCATCCGGCCATAATTATTAACAAGCTCCCATTAAGGTAGCTTGTTGTGCCTTAAGGCACCTTTTGCCTCTAGAAGAATTACTTCTTCTCCATTTTTAGTTTCCACTCTCCCATCATTTTGTCAGTTATTTTGTCTGGCACGTATCCTAATCGATCCCGCAGCAGTTCTTCGATTACTCTCTGTCGTTTTGTTAGCACTATATATTCCTCTTCAGTGAACTTCAGGTTGTTTTCATCTAACGATGCTTGTGCATTGATTCGTTTAAACGTACCTAGCCATTTGTAAGCTTCTGTTCGTTCTTTTCTCGCATAACTCAGTAGCAGTAATAAGTCATATGTATGATACTGTTTTAACTCTTGAATTGTTAAATGAATCTCTCCTGGTGAAACAAACTCCTTTTGAACTTTTTTGGGTTCAAGAGGATCTGCACCACAAAAACTACACATTGCTTCTTGTACATCACTTCCGCAATAGTTACATTTCATTTTCCTCACCCCTTTATTTATTTTAACCAACAAAAAAGAGACTTTCCTCAAGTCTGTTAGTGTTTTTCTCTCACTGGCTAAGCAGTAATTTTTCTTATGGCACACTCTCAGACTTCAAAAAAGTCTCGATTATTCAATTTGTTTACGTACAGACTTGTAGCGTAAAACTGTATCAAGCCCAAAGGCTTCTCGAATTGTTCGGTCTCCTGCAGATTCTAGTATTGAATCGCCAATAAAGTAAAGTAATAAAGTAATTACTATAATTTTACTATACTTATTAACTCATTTACAATACTATTTCACACAAAAAAGACATTTTAAACACACTTAAATAAGCGTAAATACTCAAGTCACAAGGACCCGAACCTACAAATTAAAAGGAACCGCTAACCCTCAATAGGGTTGCAAAAAGTAAAAATACTAAATAAATTTTAACACTAAAAAGAGAAAGAAGAAACATTAATTTATTAATGCAGGATAAGGACGTAATTACGTTTGTACTACCAAAACTATTAATCTATTGGTATAACTAGTATTAGTTGTAATACAAGAAAAAAGAAAAGAAAATATTCTTTTTTTATAGGCAGAAAAAAAGGATCTTCATTACTGAAGAACCTTTTTTTGTTGAAAACTAAGAATTATTTTAGACCTTTTTCTAATTTAATCTTATCAGATATTTTTTTCATCTCCACTTGAGCCTGCTGTTTTTCAGCATCAGTTAATTTGTTAACAGCTTCTGCATATAACATCATTGTTAAGGGACTAAGTGTATTAGAAGAATTATTATCTGAAATAGCATTATTATTTGATGGAGAACCATTATCTAATAACATAGCAGATTTAGGTAATGTGTGATTATTCCACATATTAATACCATAATTAATCCAATATTGGTCATTTGGATCATCGAAATATGAACCGTACCAATTCCCTTGAGAAGTACCTGAATATATTTGATAAGCTCCTGCTGCACTTTGCAGTAAACTAGCCTTAAAAGTTACACTTCCTACATATCCATAATGTATATTTCCTAAATCTTCGCCTTTAACATATTTTCCATTAAATATGTATTGGGTAGTGGCACCATACTGTCTCTTATAATCCCAAGGTCCTCCAGATTTTACTTGACTTGCAAAGTATTGACCAACACCTAAAGGATAAGTTCCCATGTCTGAATCTAATTTAGCTCTGTACGCTAATGTAAGTGAATTAGCAGACATTTTACTAGCAAAACTTGAAGTAATATCGCCTCCACCTGGATCTACAGCAGCCGGTTGGAAGGTACGTGGAATTTTATTAATTGGTTTTTGTGCAGCAGATACAGAACTCATAGATACTAGTAATGCTGTTGCAGAAATAGCTGAAACTATTAATTTCTTTTTCATAAATCCTCCAATATATAATGTTTTTTAAAAAATACAAAAAATGAGATATTTTTACAAATATTTCCAATTTTTATAATATAATAAAAACAGATCATAGCCAAGTAATTATTTTATTTTTCAGAAAATTGATGTTAAGTTATATACAAGAATCTATTTTTAATAGGGGGGAAAACACATGGAAAATATAGAAAAAGAGATAAAAAAAACCAAAAAA
>NZ_NCTA01000078.1 GCF_002156865.1 Gottfriedia luciferensis
GTTCGCCCATTAAAGCGGTACGCGAGCTGGGTTCAGAACGTCGTGAGACAGTTCGGTCCCTATCCGTCGTGGGCGCAGGAAATTTGAGAGGAGCTGTCCTTAGTACGAGAGGACCGGGATGGACACACCGCTGGTGTACCAGTTGTTCTGCCAAGAGCATGGCTGGGTAGCTATGTGTGGAAGGGATAAGTGCTGAAAGCATCTAAGCATGAAGCCCCCCTCAAGATGAGATTTCCCATAGCGTTAAGCTAGTAAGACCCCTGAGAGACGATCAGGTTGATAGGTCAGAGGTGGAAGCGTGGTGACACGTGGAGCTGACTGATACTAATCGGTCGAGGACTTAACTAACAAGTTTGATAATGACATTATCTAGTTTTGAGGGTACGAAGTACAACTCAATCAATCAGGTGATTATTGCGAAGAGGTCACACCCGTTCCCATACCGAACACGGCAGTTAAGCTCTTCAGCGTCGATGGTAGTTGGGGGTTTCCCCCTGTGAGAGTAGAACGTCGCCTGGTTTACCAAAGCATCAGCTAATCAGCTGGTGCTTTTTTATATATCAGAAAGTAATAATTGGCAACGGTGAAAAAACTCGGCGTGTCTGCCAATTTTTAGGAATTAAGTATAAGTGCAACTAAGCCATTATCTTTAAAAACTCGTCAATTAGTTAAAACCTAGGTTGGCCTAGAGGAAATTAAGAAGATACTTTAAAATTTTTTACTATTTTATCCTTTTACCATGAACCTACACTTAATAAGAGCTAAAAATTAAAAAGTACTATTTTACTTTTTGCAATTGGCTTATTAATTAAGTAATATGGAACATGAAGTAGAGTGCTTTAAGAAGTAGTTAAAAAAAATGGTAGAACATTTTCATCTAAGACATATAGTAAATGTATAATAGATCATCATCTTTACTTTTGAATTTCAACATAGTATGATGATTTTAATATGTTAGATTTCAATGACCATAATTATAAATGAGGTGCATTTTGTGAGTGCAGTAGGTACTAAATAGGAAAAAATTAAATTATTGAAATAAATTGGATGAAAAAGGGGAATTTTTTTAGAAATTCTTACCTTTTATTTTGTCTTGGATTTATTTCAAAACCTATGAAGATACCTACAATACTTTATAATGCGTGTAATGAATTTGGTAGCTGTTCTAAGATAGCTTATTTAACTATATTTCATTTGCGATTGCCTTATAATGTGATTAAAGCTGCGGTATCCCCGCAGCTTTTTCTATTTTTTTCGACGTAAAATCAAATATTAATATTTATCTATTCATTGGAATCTGACGTGTAGGTATCTCCATTTATGATCAATTAAATCATATAAAAGAGGAGAACAGAAATTGAATAATATAACTTTTGAAAAATTACAATATAACGAGTTAAAAGAAATTGTAAAATCTTATTGTGTAAGTGGATTAGGTAAAAAAATGATAGACCAATTGGAACCTAGCCCAAATTTAAAGGTAGTTAAAAATAGATTAAATGAAACAACTGAGGCTCGGGTAATATTAGATGCAGAAGGCCATGTGCCATTTTTAGGAGTATCTAACATTGAAAATATCATTCAAAATCTTGAAAAGGGTATGACATTAGATCCAAGTGATTTAATTAGTATTTCAGATTTTTTAAGAGGTTGCAGAAGAATTAAAAGGTTTATGCTAGATAAAGTTTTTTTTGCACCAATTCTTGCTTCCTATGCAAATTCAATGAGTGAATTCATAAAAGTTGAAGACGAGATTAATTTCTCCATTAGAGGAAACAGTGTTGATTCCGCGGCTAGTAAAGAACTTAAAAGAATACGAAATAATATTGAATCAGTAGAAGAGAAAATTAAAGATCGTTTAAATAAATTTCTAAGTAGTAGTACCAATAAAATGTATATCCAAGACTTCTTTATTAGTAAGAAAGATGAACGATATACAATTCCAATCAAAGCTTCCTTTAAGAAACAAGTTCCTGGAGCAATTATCGAGGTTTCAGCTAAAGGTTCTACTGTCTTTATTGAACCGAATACTATAACGAAATTAAATAGTGAACTTGTAAACCTAAAGGCTGAAGAGGCAATGGAAGAATATCAAATATTAGCTACCCTTTCAGGAATGATTTCAGAGAATGTTCATGAAATAAACATAAACATGGATTTAATAAGTCAATATGATATGGTGTTTGCAAAAGCGAAATTTAGCAAACAGATTGGTGGAGTTGAGCCAAAATTAAATGACTATGGATATATAAAGTTAATTCAGTGTAAACATCCATTATTAACGGGTGATGTGGTTCCACTTAATTTTGAGATAGGGAAAAGTTATCGTAGTTTAATCATTACTGGACCTAATGCTGGTGGAAAAACGATTGTTCTAAAAACAATTGGTTTACTAACTTTAGCAACAATGTCAGGGTTCCATATTATTGGAGGAGCAGAGACCGAAATTGCATTGTTTGAAAACATTTTTGTTGATATTGGTGATAATCAAAGTATAGAAAATGCGCTAAGTACATTTTCTTCACATATGAAAAACCTTTCGGATATAATGGGAGCTTCAAATAATAATACACTTTTACTATTTGATGAAATAGGGAGTGGCACAGAGCCGAATGAAGGAGCATCACTTGCAATTTCTATATTAGAAGAATTTTACCTTATGGGATGCATCACCGTTGCAACTACCCATTATGGTGAAATTAAACGTTTTTCAGAAATGCATAGTGACTTTATGAATGCAGCTATGCGATTTAATAGTGAAACACTAGAACCAATGTATAAGTTAATAATCGGGAAATCTGGAGAAAGTAATGCACTTTGGATTTCTAAGAAAATGAACATCCGCGAAAATGTCCTTCAAAGAGCAAAAGGATATATGGAAAACAAAGAATATCAATTAGAGAGAGTGAAAGAAGAGGTAGTAAGGAAACCGAAGATTCTCAAAGTGAAAGCTGAAGAGAGAGTTAATTATCAAAAAGGCGATCGAGTAAAATTATTAGACTTCAATAACTTTGGAATTGTCTATAAAGAAATGGATAATTTCTATAACCTCGTCGTATTTTATAACGGTGAATTAATAGAAGTAAATGAAAAACGAATTTCTTTAGAAGTAAAAGCTGCTGAACTTTACCCAGAAGGATATGATTTAGATACTTTATTTGTTGATTATGCAACAAGGAAATTGCATCACGATATTGAACGAGGTTCAAAAAAAGCACTTCGAAATATTCAAAAAGGAATAAGAAAAAACGGTGAATAATAATTGGCGACTCGAAAGACAAGTGTTTCTAATTATGTAATTTCTCTACAAACTAAAACATCAGCCCAAAAGCTGATGTTTTTTAATTTAGATAAGGATAAATGAGGATGTGGTTTAAATTTTGTATAATACAAAGCAAAACTAACCATCAATGAATAGACTATACCAAACTATATGATTGGGGTCTTAAATATGAAGAAATTTTCTTATATAGATTTAATCGCCACTCTAAATATAGAAGATGCACATCCAGGCGGGTTTGAATTAACAAAAAAAACACTGAGATTTCTTCCGTTAACATCAGAAAGTTTAGTTCTAGAAGTAGGTTGTGGATCTGGTAAAACCGCCAGTTATTTATATGAAAACTACAAATGCTCAATTACAACAATTGATATAAACAGCCGGATGCTAGCTAACGCTAGAAAACGATTTAACAAAAAGAAAATCCCGGTTACACTACATCAAGCCAATGCCGAAAACCTTCCTTTTAAGGATAATTCATTTGATATTATTATTTCGGAATCTGTAACAAGCTTCACGAATGTAGATAAATCATTACTTGAATACGTCAGAGTGTTAAAAAGAGGTGGGTATTTTCTTGCTATCGAAATGACATCAGAGAGACCACTTACCCTTAAAGAAGAAAGTGAAATAAAGCATGTTTATGGAATTACAAAAGTAAAAACCGTAAGAGAGTGGGAACAAAATTTAATTAAAGCGGGCTTTAGAGATTATAAAATCATCAAAGGAAACACAATTACAAACACATTAACAAATTCAACTGATTCATTGCCATTTCAAAAGTTACCACCAGAAGGTATTGAATTACTTCATAGGTTTCAAGAATTACTATTGCGTTTTAAAGATGTATTAGGATATAGAGTATTTTTATGTAGAAAAAGATAGGCATTACAGCTTATCTTTTTCTAATATATTTCAGAAAATCAGTATAACAGCAGGATGGAGTTTTTAATGCTTATTCACATTATGATCTGTCTGAAGAATTTCGTTGTATCCCTTGAAGTAGTCAATTCTAACCAATAAATGATGTAGACTTGATCAAGTTAGTTCAATCATTCAAATCATGTAAATACCCGTCTAAATCCTTTGGATGATGTCTTATACAAATAGGTAACCTAAGATATAATTCAATTTCTCCATATAGTATGTGAGAATCATTAGATTGTAAAAAAATCAAATAGCTCGCTTGCTACTGTACAAACTGTTTCTTTTATTAGATTATCTGGTGTAGAACAAAATGTATTTTAATCATAAAGCAGTACTCAAAATAACTGATGTAGGATCGATTATTTCACGTAACCCATCTTTATCAAAAATAAAATTATGTACATTACAGTTACTATATAATAAATAAGGTTCTCGCTGGAAAGGTATTAGTTGTACTAAGGTCCACGAACACATTATATAAAAAGGGTGTCTCAAAAGACAGCAATTGACTAAAGAGACATACCCACATTAATTGAATATATAATTTAAATGAACTATTAAAAAAAGAATAATGCAGCTAATGCGACTCCTGCAACAAAACCAAGTGCAATTGAAATACCGAACCCACAGCCGAAGAATCCGCATCTGAAATTATCACCTTCGAAATGTCTATCGGATCTTCTATCAAATCTTCTATCAAACCTTCTGTCAAATCTATCATCAAATCTATCGTCAAAATGATTATCAAAACGGTTTTCATTGCGGAAGTTTCTATTTGAAAAGCTTCTTTCTGAGAAATTTCTATTAGAATGGTTCCTATTCATGTTACTTCTATTGCGATTCGATCTATTGTTAGAGAAATTAGAGTTTTGACGATTTTGATTTACTGGCTCAATAAAGACTCTATCCTCAGTTACTCTAGTTATTCGACCAACGTGTTCATTTCCTGATTTATCGAAAATGCGTACAACCTGCCCTCTAAAATTATTACATAATTGATGGGCTTCATTACATTGCATAACAATTCCTCCTTTTCTTGTACTAATCTATGGAAAAGGAATAGTTTGTGCTTGTACTGATACCTAGTTGTACAATTAACTAAATAATTTGATGGAAATTAAATTTGATTACTTTTATTAATTTAATGTAAATTAATGCTTGCAATCGTTTGGACAAGATGGTATATTTGTTTATGTTGTCACGACAAAACAAGTACGAACAACAAAAAAATATAATAAGTTGTTGACAGATAGTTCGACAAAATGTTATGATATTTAAGTCGCTTCTGAAGCGGCAAAGTGAACTTTGAAAACTAAACAAAACATGAAGTAAAC
This sequence comes from Gottfriedia luciferensis, assembly GCF_002156865.1. Taxonomy (GTDB): domain Bacteria; phylum Bacillota; class Bacilli; order Bacillales; family Bacillaceae_G; genus Gottfriedia; species Gottfriedia luciferensis. The sequence goes on from NZ_NCTA01000078.1 coordinate 5,542, forward strand.
GTCAATTATTAGTTTTTTGAGCAATACAAGATTTAAACTTAACTTTTATGGAGAGTTTGATCCTGGCTCAGGACGAACGCTGGCGGCGTGCCTAATACATGCAAGTCGAGCGGACTAATTGGAGCTTGCTCCAATTAGTTAGCGGCGGACGGGTGAGTAACACGTGGGCAACCTACCTATAAGACTGGGATAACTTCGGGAAACCGGAGCTAATACCGGATGACATAAAGGAACTCCTGTTCCTTTGTTGAAAGATGGCTTCGGCTATCACTTATAGATGGGCCCGCGGCGCATTAGCTAGTTGGTGAGGTAACGGCTCACCAAGGCGACGATGCGTAGCCGACCTGAGAGGGTGATCGGCCACACTGGGACTGAGACACGGCCCAGACTCCTACGGGAGGCAGCAGTAGGGAATCTTCCGCAATGGACGAAAGTCTGACGGAGCAACGCCGCGTGAGCGATGAAGGCCTTCGGGTCGTAAAGCTCTGTTGTTAGGGAAGAACAAGTGCTAGTTGAATAAGCTGGCACCTTGACGGTACCTAACCAGAAA
>NZ_NCTA01000079.1 GCF_002156865.1 Gottfriedia luciferensis
TGGAACGGAAATCTTCATCAATATTCTTTTTTAACAGAACCTATTTAAAAAAGGAAAAGCAATTAAAATTGCTTTTCCTTTTTTGAGTTTCTTTACTAAGTCAGTTATTTTCTTTCATATTCCTTTAAGTAATGTAATAGATGTTTATAATGATTTTTAGTTGATATCTTTATCCCTTTTTCGAGCTCTTTTTGCTTGTTCACTTCTAACTTATCCGTATCTATTTGAAAAAAAGATTCTATAATATTATTTCCACTAGGCGTTCCGATATATAAGTTCAACATCCCATTTGAATTTATGCCTAAATATCCTTTTGACTTTAAAGTAGGAGACAGATCTTTTATTTTTTTCATAAGAACAATTTGATCATCATTTTCTTCTATGATTTTCCAACCCTTGAATTCTTTCTTAACTTGATCTAGCGTTTTGTGTTGATTAATATAGATTTCCTCAATCACTTCACCATTTATATATACTTTATGCAAAATGATTGTTAGCCCTTTATTCGTAGAACGATTATGATGATTAATTTTGTTATAAGCTGCCAATGTTTCAGTTTGTGCCGGAACTACTAGAGCTAGAATACAAACAAATAATAAAATAAAATTTTTCACAAACATCCACTCCTTTAGACATAATCATACAACCTTTTTTAGTTTGACCATTCTATTTCTCTTTATCCAGCTTGTTCAAACTTTTTTATATGATTCTGTTAAATGCATGTCTCCAATAAAATGTACACAATGTACTACTTCATTTCTAATGCAAAAAAGTCCTAAAGAATATCTTTAGGAACTACGGAGTGAACGATATTTTGCGAAACTTAATGATTCAAAGTTGTTGCTTCAAATAATGAAATAAAAACGTTAGGTGCAACTTCAACTTTCTTTTGAAAAGTAAAACCAGAAGAAAGATATAAGTTGATTGCTGGTGCATTGTCAGATCCAGTTGAAACAATTACTTTTTTATTTTGGACTATATTCTTTAAAAAATCATTCACTAATCTTCTAGCGATACCTTGCTTAAAGTAAGTAGGATGAACAACTAGTCTACATATTTGGTATTCGGTTTCTGAATCTGTATATGATAAGAACGCTACTAAATTCTTTTCTATTAAATAGCCGACAAAATTCTCATTTGATGCTTGAATACTTTCTACAGTATCCTTTAGTTGAGGAATCCCTTCAAAATTAATTAATTTTGCCTCAACTTTATATGCAGGTAATTGTACATCTAGCATTAACTCTGCTATTTTTTGATCTCTATGATCTAATTTAACAATCAAGATTTTCTCCCCCTATGACATCCTCTTAAACCTGATAGATCTCTAATCTTTTTTTTGGGATAATCCATTCAAAATATAAAAATTAAATAACTCAGTAATTTTTTGTGCCCCTAATGCTTCGTGATCTTTCTCCCATTCGATTTTTAGTGTTGTGTAAAGTCGAAACATTACCAATGCTGTTATTTCTGGATCACATTCAACAATCTCTTTTTTAACAATTCCTTCTTCAATTTTCTTTTGTATGTATTGGATGATTGAATGATTTAAACGTTTAAGTGCATCATGTACAACAGATGTTCCTATTTCTTTTTGTTCTTGAAGTAATTTTATTGTCAATTCATGTTCATTATGAAATGCAATAAAAACTTCTATCCCTTTATGTGCTTTTTCAATAAAAGAATCTTCATCACGAATTGATTGTTCAGCTAAAAATTTCATTTCATTGATTAAATTATTAATGATTTCATCGAATAATTCTTCTTTATTTTTGAAAAAAGTATAGATCGTTCCTTTACCAACATTTGCTTGTTTTGCAATTTGGCTCATCGTAGTTGCTTTATATCCAAAGATCGTAAATGACTTTGTGGCAGCTTCTAGAATACTTTGCTTTTTCAACTAGTATTTCACCTCAAATCTTATCAAAAGTTGACCAAACTTTCATTTTGGTCAACATTAAAAACACTTTACCATAATGTCTATCCCTTATCAAATCAATTATTTAACTATTCAAAATAAGAAAAGGAAGAGGTGTAAGCCTCTTCCTTTTCTTATTGCTGATTGAAAACGCTTGTCTTTCGAGGCGCGAAGCCTAGGGAGGAGCAGAGTTACCCTTAGATGGTAATGAGCACCGCAGTCAGGCGAAGCAACGAAGAAAGCGAGCGTTTGTCATCAGTCTGAAAGGGAGCGGTGTGAGCTCTCTTCCTTTCAATTCATTACCTGTTCGGTTTTGCTATATCTTTCACATCATTTTTAACATTACGATACATATGTTTTACATTACCTTTTGTATCGTATAAAACATTTTTTGTTGCATTAGGAATATTATTCTTTATATCATTCCCAATATTATGATCGAATGTTACATATACTTTTTTACCGAGCGTATATGGTGCTAATGCGTCTTTGATTTTTGATCGAGTAGCATTTTCATCTACATTTTTATTTACTAAATCTACCGCAACGAGTACTTGATCACCAAAAGCAACTGTATTAGCGTCAGATACATTTGCCAATTGTTCTACTCGTTTTGAAATATCATCAGCATACTTTCGATCTCCATCATTCATATTATTATTTGTACTTATATTTGTATAAGGTACAAGAGTATTTAAATCGTTATTATAACGCACCTGATCCATTGTGTAGTTTCGATTCGTATTATTGACATTTCTATTTTTCACGTCACGGACAATGCCATTATTTGAATACTCACTACCCAAGCCTTCATTAATTCGATCATTTCCGTAGTGGGTATTTTTATTCGTAAAATAATCTTTATTATTTGGATAATTGACGTTTTCATAACGATCGTTTACAGCATAAGGGTTAGTCGGTCTATTGAAATTTACTTTTTCATAACCAACATTTCTTTTGTGGTCATTCATGGCATTATTGTTTGCGCCACAAGCTGACAATGTTAATGCAGTTAGTAAAGTACTTGTAGCTACGATAAAACCTTTTTTATTCAATATTAAACCCTCCCTATTTTTGCAGCTAATTGTAATACGTATTTGTATTACAAAGTTAGGATGACCTTTTAAGGAGGTTTTTAAAATGTTAATTGATGGATGTAGACAATATATGTCCCATTCAAAAAACTGTTTATTTTCGAAAAAAATTCAACTTAATGATTGAGGCAGAAAAGAAAAAAATAAAGAAAATTTGGTGAGTGGCAAGCTTTAAAGCGAAGATTCTACACCGCTGCCCATTTATACTTTTTTAATATATAAAAAAAGACGATTTTAATTCAATCGTCTTTTCTAAAATAGATTGTTTATTGTTCATCTTCCTCGAAATATGGAACTCCGTAAGAAGATTGATTTTGAGAATAAGGAGTAAATAATTGCGAATTTGGATCAAAATATGGTTCTGATGCATCACGGTACATCGGTGTAGGTCCTGCAGCATATGGTGAAACAACCGGTCCGCCTTGGAACTTAGGATAATCCATAGCTGGCAGTGTTTGCGGGAAGTTTCCATTCGGTCCCATATATGCCGGCAGTGTTGCTGGGAAGTTAGCATTCGGTCCCATATATGCCGGCAGCGTTGCTGGGAAGTTTTCATTTGGTCCCATATACGCTGGCAGTGTTGCTGGGAAGTTAGCATTCGGTCCCATATACGCTGGTAAGGTTGCTGGGAAGTTTTCATTCGGTCCCATATATGCTGGTAGTGTTGCTGGGAAATTAGCATTTGGTCCCATATATGCTGGCAGTGTTGCTGGGAAATTAGCATTTGGTCCCATATACGCTGGCAACGTTGCTGGGAAGTTTTCATTTGGTCCCATATATGCTGGCAGTGTTGCTGGGAAGTTTGGATTTGGACCAACATAAGCTGGTAACGTTTGTGGCATATTTAGATTTGGATTTGGTGCTGGGATTGGTGCTGGTAATGGAGTTGGTATAGCTGTTGGTGGTGCTGGCGCAATTGGTGCAACCGGAGCTCCACCAGTTACTCCTGGAAGCATTGGCATTGTTCCAAAGCCAGGTGAAACCGGTAATGTCCCACCTTCTCCTCTTGGATAATAAGGATAGTTTTCATTTGGTCCCATATACACTGGTCAGGTTTCTGGTACATTTGGTCCCATATATGCTGGTAACCTTTGTGGTTCAGGATAGTTTTCATTTGGTCCCATATACGCTGGTAAGGTTTGTGGTACATTTGGTCCCATATATGCTGGTAAAGTTTGTGGTACATTTGGTCCCATATATGCTGGTAATGTTTGTGGTACATTTGGTCCCATATATGCTGGTAAGGTTTCATTTGGTCCCATATATGCTGGTGAGGTTTGTGGCTGTGGCATATTCGGACCTGCATACGCGGGTAATGTTCCTGGGAAGTTTTCATTTGGTCCCATATATGCTGGTAATGGGAAGTTTTCATTCGGTCCCATATATGCTGGTAACGTTTGTGGCACATTTGGACCTACATATGCCGGTAATGTTTGTGGTGCATTTAAATTTGGTCCTGTACCCACATATGCTGGTAACGTTTGTGGCACATTTGGACCTACATATGCCGGTAATGGTTTTCCCGTAGCGATCGGTGAACCTTGCATATTCGGTTTTCCTGTTGCTACTGGTGACACTTGCATATTCGGTTTTCCTGTCGCTATTGGTGATACTTGCATATTCGGTTTTCCTGTTGCTACTGGTGATGCTACTGGTGACACTTGCATATTCGGTTTTCCTGTTGCTATTGGTGATACTTGCATATTCGGTTTTCCTGTTGCTACTGGTGATACTTGCATATTTGGTTTCCCTGTTGCTATCGGTGACACTTGCATATTTGGTTTTCCTGTCGCTACTGGCGATACTTGCATATTCGGTTTTCCTGTTGCTACTGGTGATACTTGCATATTTGGTTTCCCTGTTGCTACTGGTGATACTTGCATATTCGGCTTCCCTGTTGCCACTGGTGATACTTGTTGGTTTGGCTTATCTGTTGCTACAGGTAATACTTGCTGATTTGGCTTTCCTGTTTCTACTGGTGATACTTGTTGATTCGCATTATTTGTTACAGGTGATACAGTCGGTTTTGCAGGTGGAATAGGTACTTGCATAACAGGTTTTACAGTTGGTGTAACTTCAACATTAATATTAAAAT
>NZ_NCTA01000007.1 GCF_002156865.1 Gottfriedia luciferensis
AGGCAGGAAAAGCAGATAGGAATTTAGGAATTCAATAAAATTCTCTAATGTCTTTTAATATCTTTTCCTTTCACTTTCCCCTGGATCCTGCATTTCCTTGTTCCTGCTCTTAAGCATGCATACTGTAGTGGAAATGAACATCACTCAAAAGATGTACTTCATGATTTGAGTTTGATGTTCACTTATTTACCTTTTTTATATTGACCGATATCTATTTCAACACTCTAAAAAGAGCTTACATTATTGTAAGCTCTTAGTGCTCTTTATTTATTAATTAATTCAAACTCTTTTTTATATAAACTTAGCATTTGATCTTTATGAACTTCTAACTGATTTGAGACTTGTGAAATTGAATATCCGATAAACAAAGGTGAAACAACAAATCTTGGAATAACTTTACAAATAATTTTACCAGCCCATTTGTAAAAGAATAAATTATAGCTATCCATGCCTTTATAAAAATGATTAAGTAAATAATGAGTAACGATATGTAGATAAATTGCCATTTGCGGAATATATTCTGTATCATCAATGATAATATTAAATTCCCTAAATCCCATAATTGGATGGGTAGAGATATTTAGTTGAGATCCAAAATGCGATGAAATCGTAATCCCTTTAAAATATTCCTCACTAATTTTTTTATTATAATCAATATTTTTTAACCCTACAATTTGCATATGTGGATGACTGATTGTTCCCCCTGAAAGCGGCCCATGATTTTTATAAAAGATAACAGATTTATACTCTCCAGTAGAGTCAAGTTCATCCCATTTTTTTATGGCAAATGTTAAAAGATTTGTTAAATGTTCGATCGTATATTTTGATGGGTCACCATCGCAATCGTCACTTTCGATTATGACAGTCTGAAAAGTATCTTCTAATGTAGGGAATTTATTTTTTAAATAAATGATCGAGTCAAGTGTATCTATAATATCTGTTAAATTTTCGCGATCACAAAAAGGACATTTTACTTCTTTATTTTTTATACTATCAGGTTTTTTTACGCCTATATTCATTTTAAATTGTAATACATCATTTTGAATATCCATATCTGTTTCCCCTTTTGAACAAAATATATTCGCCATTACTTTACGTAATTAATGATTTTAAGCATTTTCCTCTCATTAAATAAAAATCTAAATGATTTTTTAATCTAGCATCATTTAAATTTAATAATTTTGATGTGGTATTTAAAAATTTCCAATTTATACACCCCGATAACCATACTAAAGATGCGAGTCTTCCCAATTGCTGATTATCAATTTGAAAAACATTGTTGTATTTTGTTAAGAATTTATCTGCTAAAGACTTAGATACTTCCATTGCATTTAGATCATTCGTTCTAGCATACCATTTAATTAACCAGGCCAAACCCTCAATTCGATCGCCATATGTTATGGACTCAAAATCAATAATACCTTTTAAAGTTAAATCCTCGTTCCATAAGATATTTAGAGGATTTAAATCTGACTGTATTATAAATTCGAATTGCTCAGTCCGGGCATTACAAATATGCATTTTTGTTAACTCCAAATACTCCTTTAAAAAAGATTTATTTTCTAAGGAAACTTTTCCGTCGTTTAATTTATCCAAGAGTATGTTTACAAATCCATCATAAGCAATTAAGTGAGATTTTTTCGGAAAAAGATCACTTTCAAATTTCGATGCGATTAAATGAAATGTAGCAGATTTACTTCCCATTTCCTCTACTATTAAATCATTGAATTTTGTAAAATGAACTCCATTTATCCATTTAAATAATATAAAACGATAGATCTTGTTATCAATTAATACGCTCAAAAATCGTTCATTCTTTCTAGATTTTACAATTTCCATGAACGGAATACTATTTTTAATTAAATATTCAGTGAAGATAATCTGTTCTTCGATTATCTCGTCTGTAAGCTCACCAAAAAAATCATTCATTGATCGTTTTTGACCAATTAATCTTGCTGAATAAGCATTATGATTTACTAAAATTTTAAAGTGTTTATCATTATGCCAACTTTGCGTATTTAATTCTTTTTCTATTTCAAAAGATTTAATTGTCATTGGATATTGATTTAATATATCTCTTATTAACTTTTCCATTTATTGAATCCCTTCAATTTAAATTCATTCCGAACCTTAAAGAATTCAATATAATTTAAAAATTTCCTTTTTTTATTCGATTGACCTCATGCGAAAGCCTTTAAAATTTTCACCTAAATAATAACTGTAATTTAAGTTTTTCATAAGTATCATTTTTAAGTAAAAATCAAATACTAACTACGATATTCAATTGAATATCATTGATATCCTAAAAATCTAGAGGTGAATCAAATATGACGATTAAAAATCATTTAGATCCACATTCTCAGAAGTTTTACCACAATTGGACTAGACCAAAACATGCTAAATCGCAGGTTAATGGTCATACAATGATTTCTCAAAATACAATCATTTTAAAAAGTAACGCAAAGGCTCATAGGTGGTAAAAAGGATAATCAAAAGAAAGAAGGCAATTTAATTGCCTTCTTTCAATTATATGGACTCCTTTTCTAAGCATTTCATATCAATCACATAGATTACATATGAAAAGCCATGACAATTGCCATGGCTTCATTACATTTTATTTATTTGTTCCATGTTGTTTAGTTGGTAATTTTTCATTTGGTGTTCCATTACCTTGATGTTCTCTATTTTTTTGGTCTTTCTTTTGTCTTTCATGTAATTTTTCAACAAATTGATGAGTATCTTCCACTTTTACTCCTCCTTAGAAATGAATCTAAGTGTTACTTTAACCAAACAAGCCAAAAAAAATGCATTTATAATGAAAAGGATTAGACTAGTAAATTTGTCAAATAAACTACAGAGCGTACAATCAAGATCGATTGTGCAATTCCAAATAATAACCCTGTAATGAAGCGGTAAACATTATTACTTTCTCTCCATTTCCATTTCTGAGTATAGCCGTCAATGAGTAGTGGAAGCATTAAAATAGGAATATACCACCAAGAAAGATACGACGATATTATAAAAATAATTGGAAGTGAGAAATAACCAATTAAAATGGCAGAACATCTTGCACATAATGGAAATGTATAGGAACCAATTTGAATCGTCCGTTCCAGTTTTCTATGGCATGGAATCCATTTAAAAATCAACATTAATCCCTCCATCAACTTGGACAATCAGGACTGCAATCACAATCTGGAGTGCACTCAGGTGTATGATTATGACAATTTATAAAATCACAATCTGGTATGCTAAAAAAACCAAAATCAGGACAGTCACACCATTCAAATTTCAATTTTCTTTTTCTCCTGCGTTCGTAAAAAATAATCATAACGATTAGAAAAATTAAACTACAACTAACGATTAGAAATCCTTTCAATAAGAGCCCTTTTATTAAGAAAGAAATTCCTAGAATAAATAGAATAAAGAAACCGCTAATTAAGAAAAAAACCAACTTGATCCCTCTTTTTTTAAAAAATACAGTGTGTAGACAAAGTCCTATTTACCTGATTTCCAGACTGATTGAAAACGTTTGTCTTTCGAGGAGCGGAGTTACCATTAAACGGTAATGAGCACCGCAGACAGGCGAAGTAACGAAGAAAGCGAGCGTTTGTCAACAGTCTGGAAGGTACATTTAGTACCTTCTTTTTATGTTAATGGTTTGCCAATACTTTTAATTTTTTCTCCTACAGTACATTTATTAATACAAAAGGATTGAGCGAATTTTTGACTATGTTCCTTTCTAAAATGTTTATATACAAAGCAACCTTCACAATAGTTTTTTAATAAATAATCAATTTCTTCTAAGATCGCTTTTCGTTCCATGTATTTTTTCACCTCTTTACGTTACTTCTATTGTACTGATTATCTTATTCCCTTTAAGTGCTTGGGTTGCAAGATTATGAGCTTCTTTATTATCATTGCGTCTAATTAGCTCAAATTGTAAGGTTAATTTTAACTCTTTACATTTTTTTTCAATTCGATTAATGAATCTTTCATGTTGTTCCTCAAAACATGGCCAACTTCCATTTAATTGATTAATGACTACTTGTGAATCACCATTTATTACAACTGTCTGACCAGTAATATTCATTTCTTCTATTAATAAAATAGCATTTTCTAATGCCGCAAATTCAGCTTCGTTATTTGTCATTAATCCTTCTAATTTCTCATTATACCGTTTTCGATATTCTTTACCGTTTTGACTAAAATATATGCAAACACCTACTCCTGAAATAGATGTTGCTAAATCATATCCTCCATCAAAGAATACTGTAATATTATGTGGTTCTTCTTCTAATTCTTTTAAATATTTTATAACTTGTTTTTTAGTCCATTGAGAATCAAATTGATCCAAAAAAATAATTTCTTTTGTTCTTCCAGTGCTCTCAAAGTCTTCAGCTAATAAAAGAGCTTCTTTTGTTTCCAACCAGTCTGTTTCTAATGTAATTTGATACTTCTTTTTAGTTTGATATTTCCAAACAATCTTCAATTTCATCCTATACACCTTTTCTTTTTTTGTATTTTACTTAGAAAGGATTGTTCTTCAATTAAATCGCAAAATCAAGCTTTATCATATTTTTTAAGTTTTCATTTTTTTGAATATATACTAAAATGGTACATATATAACACTTGGAGGTTAACTATGATTGAAGTATATATTGATGGAGCTTCCAAAGGGAATCCTGGTCCATCTGGTGCTGGCATTTTTATAAAAGGAATTAAAGAGCCTGTTTTTTTAAGTATTCCATTAGATTCAATGTCTAATCATGAGGCAGAATTTCACGCGTTACTAATTGCACTTGAATACTGTGTAAAAAATGATTTAACTATTGTTTCTTTTAGAACAGATTCTAAAATAGTTGAAGAAAGTATTGATAAGAAATATTCTAAAAATGATTTGTTTATTCCTTTATTAGAGAAATCACTTTATTTAATTAATCAACTTGATCTTTTTTTTATAAAGTGGATTCCATCTAACTTGAATAAAGTTGCAGATGAACTCGCTCGTAAAGCTATTAAATAAAAAGGAATGAGCGTTATGAAAAATAAATTAATTGCTTTTTCTTCTCTACTTATTATATCCGCTGTTTGGGGATCATCACTTTTCACTGTTAAAGAAACTCTTCAATTAGTCCAGCCGTTTACATTCAACGCAATAAGATTTGTTGTTGCAGCAATTGTGTTATTTTTCGTGCAAACATTATTAAATCGAAAAAGTGATAAGAAATACTATGGAAAAGCTGGATATATTTATCCTGGAATAATGATTGGATTATTTTTATTTTTAGGTTTCATCTTTCAAACTTTTGGACTACGTTATACATCCATTTCTAAGTCCGGTTTTATCATTGGCATAAGTGTGGCAATTGTTCCAATTCTGTTATTTTTCAAATATAAGAAAAAACCTTCTGTTAGAGAAAATATTTGCGCAATTATTGCATTTATTGGATTACTTTTATTATCTTTTTCAACAAATTCAAAATTCAATTCTGGTGACATTTTATCCTTCTTTAGCGCAATCGCATTTGCTCTTCATATCATTTATTCAACAATTTATTCACCTAGTTATAATTCATTAAAACTTGCAACAGTCCAAATCATTTTAGTTGCACTGGCATCTTGGACATTTGCGTTAATTTTTGAAGACTGGCAGATCATCTTCCATCAAGAACTATGGACAAATAAGTTTTTTATATTTTCTATTTTATATACTGCAATTATTTGTACTGCTGCAGCTTACTTTATCCAAATGTTTGCACAATGTACAATAAGTGCAACGGAAGTAGGGATTATCCTTGCTACAGAACCAATATTTGCAGCTATAACAGGTTATTATTATGCAGGTGAAAGACTGCAAGAAATTGGTTTGATTGGATGCTGTTTCATTCTTGTTTCTACGATTGTAACTCAAATTAGAAAGAGTAAAAGCAAAAATAATATGATAAGCGAAGAAAAAACCATTCACAAAATGTGAATGGTTTTTTTTCCCGCAAATGCCGTTATTCCTTTTATGTCTAAGTAAACCGAAACTCCAAGGTGGATGTCCTCACAAGTAACGTTCATCCTCCTATAAATAGGCACGACGTTGTTACTTAAATATCGGTCTTCCTGCATACAATCATTGGTTTAAGACATAAACTGACAACGCACACAGCAGGTTTTATTTAATTTGTATTCTCATTCTATACTAAGAGATACGATTTTGCAACTTATAATTCGATCTTTTTTACTTCATTTTCTTCATAAGAAATCCAATCACTAAAACTTCCAGGATATAACTTAATATTTGAATATCCAGCTTCAATTAATCCTAGAAAATTAACACATCCAGTTACTCCAGAACCGCAATAAACAATTGTTTCATTGTCTAAATTAAATTGGCTGAAGTTTTTCAATAATTCTTCCTTGGTTTTAAATTCTCCATTTTCATTTAGAACATTTTTCCAAAAAGAATTTTTTGCCCCTGGTATATGACCTGCAATTCTGTCGATCGGCTCGAAATCACCTTTATATCGTGAGTATTCTCTAGAGTCAATTAGATTGATCCTTTCATGTTGACCTCTATTTCGGACATCTAACATAGAACTTATCAAATTTTCTTCAATTTTTAGTTCAAATTTCTTTGGTATGATTTTTACAGTTTCATTGGTCACTTCAAACCCATTATTTAACCAATTTTTATAACCGCCATTTAATACAAATGTAAATTTGTGCCCAACTAAATGACATAAAAACCAGCATCTCGCTGCATATTCATTTGTTCCATCATCATAACAAATGACAATTGTGTCATGATCTATTCCAAGTTCACCTAATAATTTCCCAAATTCATCTAAATCTGGTAATGGATGTCTGCCACCATGTTCCATTACTGAACTTGATAGATCCTTATTTAAATCAACAAATCTTGAAAATGGGATATGATTTTTTTGATATTCTTTATATCCATAAGCTGGATCAGATAATTGAAAACGACAATCTAAGAAAACAATATTTTTATTTAATCGCAATTTATTCGCTATGTTTACATCAATTATATTTTTCAAATTAAATTGTCCACCTTTATTTTAAATTAGTTTTTTGAATAGATTTAACACGTTTTCATCGACAACTGCTTCATTCATGTTTTCAGTTGCTTCAATTGTTTGACGAACGTCATTTTCAAATTGTTGCATACATTTATTTAATACAGAGTTAAGTGTATTAAAATATTGTTGCTCATAGTGTTCAGCAAATAATTTATCCATTTGCGCTAAATATTCTTTTAAAGGCGTTCTCATTTGTTGAATACATTCATCAATCATGTTTTCTTTCATGTTTTCAACAAAAAAGCTTTTTGGATTCTTAAAATATGACTTTAAATTTTCGAAATGATCTACATTTACAAATTGATCTGGTTTACTAATTGTAATCGTTTCAACCTCATTGATCTCACTTTTTTGAACAATAAATTCAGATTGAATTGTATGGATTTCATCGATTACTCGACTTTGCGCCGATTGAATTTCATTAATTAAAAATTTCTCTAATCTGAATCCCGTTACTCTTAATTCTTTTACGACTTCTTCTAAAACTTCATAAATAAATTCTCGAATTTTTGTAACGAATAATTGTTTGCTATTTTTTGTATTCGTATTGAAAATACTTGGATTAAAGAAGTATGGGAATAAGTCTCTCATTCTTAATTCAATTCGTTTTTCAATAAAGAATATTAATTGTTCATTCTCTTTCATGAATGCTCTTGGTAAACTAGTTGGTTTTGCATTTTTAATACTTTCTTTAACTTTATCTTGAATTAGCTTAAGCTCGGCAAAGAATTGATCTTTTTCATTTTTAATTCTTTCAAAACGTTTTATCGTATCAATTAAAATCTTTTCAATTGTAAACAGATCATTCATAAACGTTTTAAATACTTCATTCGCAATTTCATATTGGAAGAAATTCTGTATTTTAGTATTTAATTGTTTATAATTGTTTTGAATTGCAAGATTAAGCTCAGATGTCCCATAGCCCTTCATTTGTAACATACTAGAAATAGCAAATACGGACGGAAAGCGCACACCAAGCTTTGTTAATTGATTGACAAAGAAATTCTGTACAATTTCAATTTCGCTTTGATCTTTCGCTAAATCAGATGCATTTAAGACAAAGTAAACTTTATCGCTATCAAAACTTTCTCTCATACGTCCAATCTGCATTAAGAATGATTCATCTTGACGTGTAAATGCATGTTGGTAATGTGCAACGTATAAAATTAAATCTGCTTTTTTTAAGTAATCGAAAGCTAATTCAGTATGTCTTGAATGAATACTGTTTCCACCAGGAGTATCGACTAGTACAACACCACTTAACGTAATCTCACAATCATAGTAAACCGTACTTTCTTTTACAAAACATGCTCTATTTTCTTCACTGATAACACGAACATAATCACTTAGATCATATCGCTTCGTTGTTCCGAGTAAACTACTCATTTCCTCATAATTTAGACAAACACTTTCTGCATATACAAAAGCATCAGTTGGAATTTTATCTTTTTGCTTCTTTATTAAGTGTTGTAATGTACTAAACCACTCTTTTTCATTTACTTCGACGCCCCATTTTTTAAAGAAATCTAAAAACTCTTCTTTTAATGACGCTTCAGATTTGTAACTTACATCCGCTTTTTTATTTCCAGAGTCAATCGTAGAACGCTTTATTTTACAGATTGCCGCTGTTGTTGGATGTGGAGATACTGGTAAAACGCGTTCACCTAATAGAGTGTTAATATAAGATGTTTTACCAGAACTAAATGCACCAAATAAAGCAATTGTATATTCATTTGATTTAATTTGATCACGTTTTTCTAAAAGAAGTCCAATTTTGCTGTTTATAAATTTGTTGGACTTTAATTCATTTAATATTGAGTCTGCAATTTCATATTTTGCTTGAATTTCTTCATTTGAATGCTTTTTACTATTTTGATCAATTTCAGGTACAAAATCTTCTACGATCTCAGGAGCTTGAATGGATAATATATTTTTATTTATTAACTCGCTTACTGTTATCGCAATTGGTTTAATTTCAGGTAGTTCAGAAATAGTTTCTTGAATTGTATTTAGAATTGTATTAATTTCTGAAACCATTTGTGCGATTTTTTGATTATTAAATTCAATTTTATTTAACTCTCCAATTTCCTTTTGTAATTCAGTTTTTCTACTATTTAATTTTTGAATTACTTTCTCATTTTGAAGTTTTAATTCTTTTGAAATTGTATAAATAAATTCTGAAATGCTTTTACGATAAACAGCTTTAATTCCTTCACTTACTTCTTTTGTATATTGTAATAAATAATTTCCACCTGTATCGATTAGATGAGATGGTTTAGGACATACAATTTCTACATTCAGTTTCGGTTCAAGGATTTGATCAAATTCACTGCTATCTATTTGGTTATTTTCAATTTGTTTAACAGCGCGAATTGCAGCTTCTTTAACGAAATACTCAATTTGTTTATTAGTTAATTCTAATACCTTGTTAACAAATTGTTGCTTAGCTTCGGTTAAAGCATTTTCTAATTTCTTCCTTGATTGGAACAAACCTTTATTTTGCAATGCCTTTTCAGCTTCTAAATATTTTGAAGCTAATTCCCTCATTTCAAAAGGCGTTATGTTTGAATTGTTCAGTACGTGTTGAGTTGTTTGTAAACAATTTTCCTCGAATGACGAAACAGAATTTTTAAGTGTATCGATTTCATTGGAAAGTTCATTAAATTCTAACCTAATTTCTGTCGCGTTTTCATCAACTTCAATGTAATCGTTCTCAAGTTGTTGTACTTGTTCATTCATTATTGTTAAAAAGCTTGTATAATCATTTTCAAGTTGAACAACCTCTTGATTTCGATATAAATCATTTAAAAAATTGATAAATGAATTGTATTCGTTGTTTTTTAATGATTTATCTCTAGCAGAAATATAAAAAATTTGTAAGTTATTTAACCCTTGTTTTTTTAAATTTCCAACCACTCCATTTTTGAATTCTTCAAATGTTAATTCAGATTCATCATGCTTATCAATACATGTAATGACTAAACAAACTTTATTGTTCTTTTCAACTAGACTATTGATAAAATCAATATTTGTCTTTGAATGTACATGCTGATAGTCCATTAAATAAAATATACTATCTGCAAGATGGATGACTGAGTTCGTTGCTTCTAAATGATCCATATCCGTTGAATCAATCCCAGGAGTATCAATTAATACAGTACCTGTTGGAATTTTAAATACTTCTTGAGACCATTCTAATTCAATTATTGAAGCACTATCAGATGCAAGTCGTTTTAATTCATCCACCTGAATATCATCTTGGATTTGGTACATTTCTCCGTCTTTCAGCGTAATTAACATATTACTTGCGCCGCTTTTTAATTTAACGACATTTGCACTTGTAGGAATTGGACTTGTCGGTAGCTTTTCAACTTGTAATAAATCATTTAATAGTGATGATTTACCAGCTGAAAAATGACCACAAAATACATAATAGCTTTCTTTGTTTTGAATTTTATAAGCTAATTTTTTTAATTGAAATAATTCCTTCGAATTTTGTTGTTCAGAAAGTAATTCGATTCCTGAAGAAACCTTATTTAATAATTCCCCTCTGTTTATCTTTGTGTTTTGCAACGTGATTTCCCCATTTCATTTCAAACTCATATCATTTCCCTAAAATTATTTTATCCCCATATATATTAATTTGGAAGAAGAATGTATAGGCATTTGCATATAAAATAAAAAAAACTAGGTTACATCACCTAGTTTTGAACTTGTTTAAGTACATATTTCGTTAATAAAAAGTATAAAAGAATTGTAGCAGACACAAATCCAAGAACCATTGACGCACAACCTTTCGAAGTTGATAATGATTTTCATTCTTCATTAATCATAATCAGTAATGGATCTTTTGTCAATCATTAATCGATTGATTGTAAAAGCGCTTTATTTTCTTCTCGGATTCTTACTTTTAATAACATCAAATTGCAAAATGAAAAGATAACGGAAGTAATATATGCATGAAACATAATCGGTATGATGAATAATTCAATCATAACAATTATGTAATTTGGGTGTTTTATATATTTGTAAAGACCTTTCTTTACTAATCTTTCATTAGGTAAAATAATAATTTTCGTATTCCATCTTTCTCCTAAAGTTGAAATGACCCATACTCTTGCTAATTGTAATATGATAAAAATGATAAATAGAGTTGTAAAAAATCCTAATTCGACGTAATGAACAAAGTAACGTTCTATAAAGATTGATAAGAAAAACATGCTATGTAAAATAATGAAATATTTATAATGATCTTGTCCATATTCAACAGCTCCACGTTTTTTTAATTTCTTCTCATTTCTTTTTGCAATTCCAAGTTCGATAACTCTTTGAAGAATAATAAACAAAAATAGTATTTTGATCATTCACATTCAACCCACTTTAACAAAGATAACTCCGAACTAAACCCAGGTCCTAAGGCACAAAGTAATCCATATTCATTTGTTTTACCTATTTTCATAAATTCACTTAACACAAATAAAACTGTGCAAGATGACATATTCCCGAATGATTTTAAAACATTTAAAGAAATGGATATTTTTTCCACAGACAAATCTAATGACTCTACATATGCATCTAATACTTTTTTACCGCCAGGATGTGCTATAAAATGTTGTAAATCATTTATTGTAAGTTTATTCTCCAATAAGAATTCCGAAACAACCGGTTGCAACCATGTCTTAACAATCGATGGTATATCTCTTGAAAAAATAACAAACAGACCGTCATTTCGAACATCCCAACCCATCACTTCTAATGAATTAGGCATTAAAGTCGAATGAGTCTGTTCTATTGATGGTAAGGATTGATGAATCGTACGCTCTTTTAACTGACTTTCATCACCAATAACCAAAACGGCAGCTGCCCCATCAGCAAATAATGAAGTTCCAATAATATTGCTTTTTGATAGATCTTCTTTTTGAAATGTTAAACTACATAATTCAACTGCTACCAATAATATATTTGAACTTGGGTGTGCTTTACAAAAGTCGTATGCCCTAGAAAGACCACTAGCACCACCTGCACAACCTAAGCCCCAAATTGGTATTCTTTTGATTGTAGGATTAAATGGTAGAATATTTGCTATATGAGCATCGATCGTTGGAGTTGATATACCTGTTGAAGATACAAATATGATACCGTCAATTTCATCATATGGAATTTCTGAAGATAAAAACTCATCATTATTTAAACAATTCTTTATTGCTTCGATTGATAACTCAATTGAAATTTCAGTATAAGTTTGATTTTTTTGTTCAAAGGTGTGATCCTCACTGTACCAAGAAAGTTCCTTAGATAAATATCGACTTTGAATTTCTCCATTTTGAAATACAGATAATAATCGATCAATCGATGGATACTTTTTTAAGAATAGTTCTCTGACAAACGGAATTACATTCTCTTGATTGATTTTATGTTTTGGTACAGCTTTTCCTACAGATAAGATTAAAGGCATAATTTCCCACTCCTTATAAAGATTACCATTTGTATTAATCTGGAAAATTATTCTTTAATCTTTTATAAAATACAATTTGAAAGAAAAAATACTCGCCGATTGGCGAACTTTAGGCGAAAGACAGAGGCTAAGATGCATTTTCTAACCGCTGCTAATTTATACTTTCCTTTTGCATAAAAAAAGACAATTCAATAATTGTTCATTATGACATGAACAAATAAATGAATTGTCTAAGCGTTTCAAAGGAGTATTTTGAGTTTTTTCTGTTGTGCAGTTTTAGTATATCTCATTTTATCTAAACGTACATTCGCAATTATTTCCATTAAGATATTGTTTAAACTCTGCAAACTTTAATGATTTATTTCTTCTAATTCATACAGCTTTGTATATTTACTTTCTAAATAATGAATGTAGTGCATTACATTTAACTCTTCACCCGTAACATCTTTTAATATTTGTTGTGGATCCTTTGCCGCGCCAAATTGATGAATATTGATTTTTAACCAATCGAGAATTGTTTGAAGATCATTTGTTTCAATTAGTTCATTCATATTCGGTAAATCTTTTTCCATTGTCGCTTTTATCTGTGCTGCATACATTGCACCAAGTGCATATGTTGGAAAGTAGCCAAAATGCCCCATTGACCAATGAACATCTTGTAATACGCCTTCACGATCTGTTGGTGGAATAATACCGAGGTAATCTTCCATTTTTTTATTCCAAATAGTTGGCAATTCTTTAACTTGAATATTGCCATCTAATAGTTCTTTTTCAATCTCATAACGAATCATCACATGTAGTGGATATGTCAATTCATCTGCTTCAATTCGGATAAAAGATGGCTTACTACTATTCACTACTTTATAAAACTCATCTAACGAAATTGTATCTAAAAGCCCATTTAATTGTGATTTTAATTTTGGGTAATAATTTTTCCAGAATTCATAACTTTGACCAATCATTTTTTCATATAAAAGTGACTGAGATTCATGAATTCCTAATGATGCACCTTGTGCAATCGGTAATCCCTCAAAGTCTTTCGAAATATTTTGCTCATATAATGCGTGACCACATTCATGGATTGTACTAAATAATGCCTTTTCAAAGTTATTTTCATGGTATTTAGTTGTTACCCGCACATCACCTAAATTTAATGTTGTCGCAAATGGATGTGGAGTTGCATCTAATCTACCCGAATCAAAGTTATATCCGAGAGTAGTTAATAATTGCTCACATATTTCTTTTTGTTTATGCTTTGGTACGAATGCTTTCATTTCTTCTCTTTCAAAGTTTTTTCCGCTCATCGATATAGCCTTTACAATTGGGACTATTTTTTCACGCACTTCTGAAAACACTTCATCAAGCTTTTCAACCGTCATGCCAGGCTCATATTGGTCTAAATATGTATCATATTTACAATTTTCATAGCCTAAATATTCAACAAATTTGCGTTTGTATTCAATTATTTCCGTTAAATATGGTTCAAATTTCGCAAAATTATTTTCTTCTTTTGCTTCCGCCCAAATACTTTCTGAAATAGCTTGGCATTTTATATAGGCCTCGTATTCATTAAGAGGAATTTTTGTATTTCGATCAAACTGTTTTCTTAAAACTTCTACGGTTTTCTCAATTTCTATTGAACACATCCCCGCACTAATTGCTTCTTCTAATGTGATTAAATAATGTTCCATTTCCTTCGAAGTGCTCATTTTATAGACATCTGATGCTAGTTGACTAATTACAATCGATCGTTGACTAATTGCATTTTTAGGTGCACCTGTTCGAAGATCCCAATACAAAACACTAATTGCTTCTTGAATGTTTAACATTTTTCTAACATACTCCAAAAACGAAGCCTCGTATTCTTTAAAGCTCATCAAAACACCCACCTTTTAAATTAAATTTTACAATCATCTAAATAGTAGCACAAAATTTTTTCGTATTTAGGAGAATCATCATATGTAATAATCAATATTTCTCGACATTTATGAATAGTCCTTTTTATAAATGTTTATACTACTCTAGTCTTTTACATACCCTCCTACTTACATCACCCTTAGAAAATTAAATCTAGAATATTCCTTGACAGGAATATTCCTTTTGAGGTATATTCAATTTATGAATACGACTTTAATTGCTCTTGCAGAGCCCAACCGGTTACAGATTGTCGAACTCTTACGTGACGGTCCTCTATCAGTTGGTGAAATTGCTGAAAGTCTTGGACTTAAACAACCACAAGTTTCAAAACATTTACGCGTTCTAAGTGAAGCTGGGCTTGTCGAAGTTCAACCAATCGCCAATAAAAGAATTTACAAACTCAGACCTCAGCCGCTTAAAGAAATGGATTCGTGGATAAAGTCTTTCCGCCACGTCTGGGAACAGAGATTCGATCAATTGGACGATTATTTAAAAAAATTACAAGGTAAATAATCGTAGTTTATACAATGCAACTATCATAGCTGTTTCTAATTTTCTTATTTAGATAGGAGAGTTTAGGAGGCACTAAATATGGGTTAATAGAAAAAAGTGCCCTAGAACAATTCGATCCTGTTGCTTTCGGAAGAACAAGACGGTAAAACATCACTTACGATGTTCGAATATGCTTCAGCAAAAATACGCAATAATGTAGTTGAAGAATACGGCACAATCGAAAGTGGTAAATAACCATTAACCGTTTAGAAAATCAGTAAAAGAAAACTTGCCGATTGGCGAGCTTTTACACCGCTGCCAATTTAGACAAAAAAACAAAACGGAGGAAATAATAATGAGTGAAAATACATTTAAAGTTGATGAACAAGGTTTAGTTTTAACGAGAGTTTTAGATGCACCACGTGAGTTAGTATTTAAAGTATGGTCAGAAGCTGAACATTTAAAAAACTGGTGGGGTCCAAAAGGCTTTACGATGGAAGTCATGAATTTAGATTTCAGCCCAGGCGGTAAATTCCATTATAAAATGCAATCTCCTGATGGATTCGAAATGTGGGGATTATTTATTTTCGGTGAAATCGTTGAGCCTGAAAAAATTGAATTTGTTAATGCTTTCTCTGATAAAGACGGAAACATGGTCCGTGCCCCATTCTTTGAAGTATGGCCATTAGAAATTCAAAATGTATTAACTTTCGAAGAACATGATGGTAAAACGACTCTTACAATGAAAGGTTACCCTATTAACGCTACTGAAGAAGAAGTCGCAGCTTTTAATGCAAATAAAGACTCTATGAGACAAGGATTTGCAGGTACGTTTGAACAATTAGATGAGTATTTAGCTAAATCTTCATTATAAGATATCCAATAAAAAATCCCTCTAAAGCTAGCAAATAGCCTTTGAGGGATTTTTTATTGGAAATATTCCTTTAAAAATGGCTCCGTTAAAAAAGAATGTTGGTTTTGTGTAATATCAAATTAACACTTACAGAGCCTTAATAATAAACAACTTTAGTTTTTGCAATACGATCATGTAATGTTTTACGATCTTTACGAAAGATAAAAAATAGATCTACTAGAATTAAAATACCCATTGCATCAATAAATATTGGAAGATTTACTTGACTACCTAAATCAAAAACTGACCGTAACGTCATCGTTTTTAAATCCACTAAGTCTTCTGAGTCTTTAACAACCATAATGCTGAGTAATCTTTTTCCAATAGTTTGACCGCTCCATATATAAGTAGGTACGATGACATAAAGTAAGAAAATAAAAACAATTGACCAAATTGAATAAAGAAACAATTGCTTACTACTATACATATACAAATTTAAAAATTCCTTGTTTTCTAAGCCTAGAATTAATAAACCTAGTTTAGAAAATAAAAGACTTAATATACCATCAATCCATGCAGCAAAAAACCTTCTTGTACGACTTGCCAATTCGTAATCCATTTAAAAAAACCTCATTCCACAAATTTATTAACTAATGGATTTAATTAGATAGTATCTATTATACTTAAGAAGTTTTATTTTTGATTAGTCATTTTTAATGAAAATTTGTATTTTTTTGGCAAAGGTTTATTTTTTGTTTAAAAAAGTCTGTTTAAAAAGAATATTGATGATTTCCGTTACAGGATGCACGCTTTCCATGGGGCGTGAGCTGAGCCTCCTCGGCAAGCCTGCGGGGTCTCACCCTTCCCGCTACTCCCATAGGAATCTCCCACCTTCCACTCCAATCAATGTCTTTAAAGCTATAAAACTTTTTTCGATAATCTCTTTTGGAAAATATCAACAATTAACATTAATAGTGCCTTCTTAAAAAATATTTCGTGCTATTGTCAGTAAAAAAGCAACAGCATGCAGAAATAGCCTTAAAGGAACTATTTCTGCATGCTGTTGCAAAACTTTTATTTTCTCATTGTAATGAATATGTCATTAAGTATAGGACTTAATTGAATTCCACTCCAGGGTGCTCATTTTTCCGTGCCACTTTGCCGATCGATTTGTATTTTAAGTACAACGTCTATTTTAATTATTTATATCAAACAGGCTTTATATTATATTTAGATTGTTTTCCAACAATTACTTTTAATAAATTCTGTAGTTCTTTTAAATCCGTGTCCAACTGACGACGAATCTTAACGATTTCAATATTGTTATCATTATTTTGTTTCTGGGCTTCTTGTAACTTAATTCGTTTTTCTTCGATATTCTTTTGTAAAGATCTTGCCGTCCTAAAAAACACTTAAATTACCTCCTTTTTTCAGTTTTTTTGAATACGCTTTCATACTTCTACTATACTATGTAAACGCTTAAATTCGAATCTTTAAAAGTGTCTATTTTTTGAACAAATTTGAGGTTACATTCTTTTTATTTGATTTGAAGCCTAAAAAAGGATTGTGGGGAGGTTTTTTATCCACTCCCCACAATCCTTTTTATTTAAGCTAAATTATATAATTTTGAGTATTTCTCTTCCAAGTACTCAATAAAATATTTCACATTTAAATCTTCGCCTGTAACATCAACTAAGATTTCTTTTGGTTCTTTTAATTTACCATATTGATGTATATTTAAAGTTAACCAATTTACAATTTGATGTATTTCTCCACTTTTTAAAATACTTTCATAATTAGGTATATCTTGTTTCATTTTTTGTTTGAACTGTGCTGCGTACATTGCACCTAATGCATAAGAAGGGAAATACCCAAAATCTCCTCCAGCCCAATGGACATCTTGTAGCACACCTTCTCGGTCATTTGTAGGGATAACCCCTAAATATTTTTCCATTTTTTCATTCCATACTTTTGGTAAATCCTTTACTTGTAAATCTCCGTCAAACAACTCTTTTTCTATTTCATAACGAACCATAATATGTAAAGGGTATGTACATTCGTCAGCTTCAATGCGAATAAGTGAAGGCTCACTATGGTTTATTGCTTTATAAAATTCGTCAATTGATAAGTTTTTAAAGAATTCACCTGTTTTAGCGATTAAATTGTCATACTGAGTTTCCCAAAATTCTTTACTTCTCCCAATCATATTTTCAAAGAAAAGTGATTGGGATTCATGAATACCCATAGATGCACCTTCGCATAGTGGTGTACCGATTAAATTTGAAGATAAGTTTTGTTCATAAAGTGCATGACCACATTCGTGAATCGTACCAAATAATGCACTCATAAAATTATCTTCAATATACTTAGTTGTAACGCGAACATCACCAGGATTTAAAGTAATCTGAAATGGATGTACCGTTTCATCTAATCTACCAGAATTAAAGTTGTAACCTAATCTGACTAGTACATCTTTACTTATTTCTTTTTGAAGATCAATTGAGATTGGTTGTTTTAATTCTTCTCTTTGTAAATTAATACGAGATTTCGAAATGTTAGCTACTAATGGTACTAAACTCTCTCTTACTTCACCAAAAACTTCATCCAATTTTTTTGTCGTCATTCCCGGCTCATAAAAATTTAATAACGTATCATACTTCTTATCCTTATAGCCCCAATATTCAATAAATTGTTTTTTCATTGCTACAATTTTCTCTAAATAAGGTTGGAATTTACTGAAGTCACCTTCGTTTTTTGCTTCCTCCCATGCATTTTCACTTAATGAACATAATTTTACATACTCTGCATATTCCTTTTTAGGAATTTTACAGTTTAAATCATAATTTTTACGACACTCTTTTACTGCTTTTTCAATGATCTCATCTAAATTCCCAGTACCGATTTCTTTTTCCAGTAAGTTTAAATAATTGTCCATTTTATCCGAGGTTGTCATTTCGAATACTTCTGATGAAAGTTGGCTGATAACATTTGACCTTTGCTCTGCTCCGTTTTTAGGAGCACCAGTACGTAAATCCCAATACATTACATTAATTGCTTCATTATAATTTTCTATCTTCTTTAAATAGTCAATAAATTCTTCTTGTACGTTATTAATTTCCATTTTTCTCCCTCATTTCCATTTAGTTGGATAACATTACCATTCTATCATACTATTATCAATCTTTACGAAAAGACATTTTCATCGATTTTATTGTACAATGCAGTAAGGTGATAAAATGAAAATATTATTATTAGGTGCAACTGGAAGAGTAGGTAGTTTTTTAGTTAATTTACTATTAGAAGCTAAAATTGAGTTAGTGTTATTAGTTAGAGATGAGTCTAAAATAACAATACAACATGATTTACTAACTGTTTTAAGCGGAAATACATTAAATGTACAAGATTTACAAAAAGCTACTGAAAATGTCAATGGTGTCATATCTGCTTTAAATACTGATGGAGTAAATACTTTGTCTAGAACGATGGAATTACTTATTCCACTCCTTGAAAAGAAAAATATAAATCGAATTGTTACAATAGGAACAGCTGGAATTTTGCAGTCAAGATTGGTTCCTTCAGCGCTTCGTTATTTAAGTCCTGAATCAAAAAGGAAATCAACTACTGCAGCAATAGACCATGAAAGAGCATACCAGTCTTTAAAAGCCAGTCAATTAAACTGGACTGTAGTATGCCCTACTTATTTACCTGATGGGCCAATCCGTAAAAAATACCGTTTAGAAAAAAAATTTTTACCGCTTGATGGAAAAAGTATTTCAACAGGCGATACAGCTTACTTTGCATTTAAAGAATTTTTCGAATGTAAATATAATCGCACTCGCGTTGGAATTAGTTATTAATAAAAGCTAGCTCAGAGAGTAGAGAAACCCTTAAAAATCTCTCCTCTCTTTTTAGATGCTCTATTTTTCTTTTCTCCTTAATCTTGCCTTTCCTTTTTCCTGCTCCTTACCATTTACATAAAAAAACGAAAATAAAAGGCTGTCGAATGATTCGACAGCCTTAACTAGCTTTTTATTTTGGTTCAACAGGTAAGTTGTTTAATATTTTTTCCTTCGTATCACTAGGTAAGTCATTCTCTAAGAATAAGATAATTTTACCTTTATCTTCATGACTTCGAATTAATCGACCAATCCCTTGACGTAATCTTAATAACATGTATGGTTCATCAATCTCTTTATATGGATCAGATGAATTTTGTCGTTTCGATTGGAATACAGGGTCATTTGGTGGGAACGGTAATGAAGGAATGATTACTTGACTTAATGACTCTCCTTGTATATCTAACCCTTCCCAAAGATGCACAGCACAAAGTGATGCATTTGTGTCTTCTTGGAATTTTTGAACGATTGAACTAATCTCTTCTTCACCTTCAAAATAAAGATCAAAGTTTAATTTTTCTTTTTCAACCTGTATTTTAAATTTTTTCATCTCTTGTAATGAATTAAACAATATTAATGTACTTCCATTATTATTTTTTAACTCATTGATGATCTGCTCGTTTTTTGACTTCATTTCACTTGAATCAATTTGATTTATAAAGATTTGCATTTGCTCTTCATAATCAAAAGGAGAATTTACTGAGAATGATAAATAATCTTTTATTCCTAAACTATTTGCAATATAATCAAAAGAGCTATTTTGTGATAATGTTGCTGACGAGAAAATGATTGGTATCTTTTGATCAAATACTTTTTCTTGTAATAGTTCATTTACTGCTTTCGGCATAATAACAAGCGTTAATTCATTTTGATTGTATTCAATCCACTGAATGGCAGTTGCTTCATTAATAAATAAATTTAAACAACGTTCAACATCATCTAAATGTTCATCCACGATATTTAATTGATATTCATCAATCGTATACATTTCACTTTCGAATACTAGCTCATCACCAATTTGACTAATTTGATTTTTTAATCTTTTTGCTAGTTTTACAAGTTGTTCGTTACGATTTAGTTGAAAACGATTTGATCCTTCAACTTCTACGCTACGATTATCTAACTCATAAAAAAATTGATCATAAGTCTCTAAAGTATCTTCTAGTAATTGTTGAAAACTTTCACGAGTACCTGATTGCATTAAAAAGGATAAGAAAGTATTTAATGTTTCCTGTTGTAATCTGTATGTTAGCGATTTTTGACTTGCGAATTCAAGTAAGTGTCCTTCGTCAAAAACTACACAACTCGGATTTGGTAGTAATGGTAATTGACCTTCACGTTTTCTTGATTCTACTGTCCAAATATGCTCCATATAAAACTCTTGTGAACAAACAATTAAATCAGTTGATTTACGATAGTGTTCTCTTGAAAGAGTTTGTCCACATCGATGTCTTTGTTCACATGTAGAACAGTCTTGGAAATAGTCATATGAGATTGTATCCCACTCTGCGTCTGTTAGATTTTTATATTCAGTACGATCACCATAAGGAGTAAATTTTTGTAAAGTTCCATAGTCATGTACAAAGCTTGGTAAATTTTCATAAACCTCTAAAACTGCATCAGATACGTCATCATTTGCTCTTTGTTGGTCTAATTTATTTAAGCACAAGTAATTTGTAGTTGATTTAGCTAATCGTACATCTATCGATAAATTTAATGCATTTGATAATTTTTCAATATCCCCATTTTTCTTCACTAACTGTTCAATCAATGATTCATCTGCACATGCAATGATCGCAGGTTTACCAGTATATCTTGCATAGCATAGACAATAAAGTAAATAAACAAAGGTTTTACCTGTACCAACACCTGCTTCTGCAAAAATAACTTTCTTTTCTTTAAATGCCCTTTCTACTTGATAGGCCATAAAAATTTGTTCATCACGTAATTCATACCCAGCATCTGGTAGTAGATCGTAAAACACATCACCGATCCACTCGCCTAACTTGTCTATGAATTGATCTTGTTTTCCTACCTCAAAAGGTAATTTTGATGATTGACTCATTGCTACCCCCATAATGTAAATTAAAAAGAAAAAGTCCTCAAAATGAGAACCTTAAATTTATAAATTAATTCGATCCGTTATCATGATAAAAAAATAGTCTCTACCCGCTATCATACATAAAATAAATGTGAAAGGCAAGGATTAAAATCTTGCTATTCTCTTCCCTTTTTTATAATCTCTTCAAGCATTATTTGTGTTTTCAATGCCTCTAATCCATCAATTATCGGTTTTTCATTTGAGTGAATACAATCGATAAAATGATGAATGCAATCCTCAAAACCTCTTTGTTTTAATGTTGAGTCCCATGAAGGTGAATATGCATTGGATGTTTTATTCATTTCTTCTACTTCATAATTGTTCATATTTTTAACTCGAATGATCGCTCCCTCGGAAATTAACTCTAATTTTTCAAGATTTGTTCCTGATTTACGATGCATTTCTGTATTTAATAGTATACCATCGGAAGATTCATACAGATGTGTTGCGTATACTAAACTATTTTCATCATTTATGATTGACTTGCCAATTAATAAATCAATTTTTCCATTTGCCATCCATCTTACTGTATCTACTAAATGCAAATAATCATCTAACATTGTAAATTCAAATGAATTTTGTCCAATATGATTTTCACGATGTTTTTCAAATTTAATTGAAGCAATGTTTTTTGCTTGTTCTTTCGCTTGTATATACATTGGACAAAAACGGCGATTAAAACCAACCATAAGCTTTCGATTTAATTTGTAACTTAATTCCACTAATTTTTCAGCATCAACTAAATTGGCTGCAAGTGGTTTATCAACATAAACATCTATTCCATTTTTTAATAAATAAGAAACGATTTCATAATGCGAGCTAGTCGAACTATGTACAAATACAGCATCACAATTTTGTGCAAGTGATTGTAAGTTATTAAAATCTTGGATTCTGTATTGTTTACAGATCCTTTCCCTTTTTTCTTGATTTGGTGAAAATGCTCCAACTAGTTTCCATTTCGCTTCCTTTGTAAGAATAGGTAAATATGCTTTTTGAGCTATCTCACCTAAACCTACCATACCGATACGAAGTTCATTCAAATTAATCAATCCCTTAAATTGTTATACTCAATTTTAACAAATTTTAACAGGCTATAAAATCAATAAAATTAGTTTTCATTTAATTACCATCTATAACAACTTTCTAAAAGGGAATTCTATATAGTGTTTTATTTAACTATATTTTAACGAATCGATTTGGAGGTAAATTAATTGTATTTATATTCTTTAATTCAAACAAATTTCGATACAAATGATGATATAAGTATCGTTAGAGATCTTTATTTACTTCAACATGAAAAATGTTTTACTAATCATGAATTTCATGACATGGTTACCAAATATAAAAGTACTGCTGAAACAAATTGGCATGTTGCACATTCCCTTGAAATAAATCATGGTTTTCGAATCGTTCCTTCAATCAATTTATAAAGTACTTCCCTTCTTCATCCTTCTGGAGTAAAAACCTGTAAACAAAAAAGTACTAATTAGAAATTCTAATTAGTACTTTTAGTTTACTCTTCTATTTGTCTAGGTGGACGTTTCCCAAAGTATTGATAGTAGTCAGTTTTAATAAAGCCATTAAACAATTTACGTTTTTTCGTTGCTGGTTTTCCGTAAAATTGTTCAAATCCTTCATGACTAGTCAAAACATAGATTGACCACGTATCTAAATTTGTAAAAACATTCCCCATATCTGAATATAGTTTTTCAACATAAGGTCGATCATTTAATCTTTCACCATATGGAGGATTTGTTACAACATATCCATACTCTGATCTAGTAGTAAAGTCCTTTACCTGCATTTGTTTAAATGAAATCGAATCTGATAATCCAATTTCATCAGCATTTGCTTTTGAAACATTAATCATTCGATGGTCAATATCCGAACCAATTATTTCAAGCCTTTGATCATAGTTTGCTAAATCTTCAGCTTCTTGTCTTGCTTCATTCCAACGCTTCTTACCTATCCAATGCCAATCTTCTGATGCAAAGCTTCTAAATGATCCTGGAGCGATGTTTTGTCCAATTAATGCAGCTTCAATTGGAATTGTCCCTGATCCACAAAATGGATCAACGAATGGTAAATCAGCATTCCAATTTGTTAGTAAGATTAACGAAGCAGCAAGAGTTTCTTTTAATGGTGCTTCACCTTGTTCTACACGATAGCCTCTTTTATGTAATCCTTCACGACCAGTTGTATCGATTGTTAATGTTACAATGTCTTTTAAGATAGAAACCTCTACACGGAATAATGGGCCATCTTCTATTAACATACCTTGTACATTTTGTATTGTTTTTAACTTATCTACAATTGCTTTCTTTACAATCGCTTGGCAATCTGATACTGAAAATAATTTTGATTTTTGAGATTTTCCTGTTACTGGGAATTGACCGTTTCTCGGTATAAATTTATGCCACGGTAAGGCTTTCGTTTTTTCGAATAACTCATCAAAACTAGTTGCTTTAAATTCACCAACACGAAGTTTAACTCGGTCTGCTGTTCTTAGCCATAGATTTGCTTTTACAATTCCATCTTCATCAGATTTAAATACTACACGACCATTTTCAACCTTAACATCTTCAAAACCTAAGCTTTTAACTTCTCTTGCGACTAATGCTTCGATCCCCATAGCAGCAGTTGCAATTAATGTATATTTCGACAATTTTACCACCTATCTCATTCAATTATGAATGAACTTTTCTATAGTATTTTCATTTTTAGTACTTATTTTCATTATTAACAAATTACTTCAAAATTACAAAAAACTCTCCATTGAATAGAGAGTTTTTAAACAGTTTCATCATTTCATATGTTCTGTAAGCCATGTTCTGTACCTTCGTACTTCAATCGGCTTTCGCCTCGTACTTTAAGGTGGTAATCATCTATCTACAGAATAATCTGTCCCTTTCTAAGTTCAATTCCTTCGAAAGGATTCCCCTACCATAATTTGGGTTTCTCGCTCGTGGGGTTTACCGCGTTCCACTCCTCTCATTTCTTCGAGGACTACGTCACTGTGGCACTTTAAAGGTAGTAGAACCATATCCAAAAAGGACTTAGGTCCGTTCCCTGCCGTTAGCTTCACCAGCTACCCTATCTTATGACTTCGATAGGCACGAACACTACAGCCATCTCAGGACTGTGCGAGCATGGACTTTCCTCAACAACGTCAGGCGTTGCAGCGATTACCCGAACATAATGAAACGAACATTAATAAGTATAGTAAATTCCACTTTAGATTGCAATGCTTTCTTTAATTATAAATTTAGTTTAAATTATTCGAATAGTTTACTACCAAATACGTGCTTTTCTAAATTAGATAATCTTTTTAATACATCAGTATTCGTATTATTAAAAGGTGATGGCGGTGGTGTCATCGTGTTCTTTTGATCTTCTAATAATTTCTTATACTTCGCGTTTTCTTGTTGTAGGGCTACGATTTGATTTTGAAACGATTCATAATCTTTGATGATTGTATCTAAGTATTGATCTACTTCCTCTTGATTATATCCACGCATTGAAACTTTGAATTCTTTATTTAGGATATCTTTTATACTTAGTTTAATTTTTGTTGATTCCATGTGTGTCACCCCAAAACATTTAGAAATATTTACCTACTATTTTTTCAAAGACTTCATAAATTGTCAATTGTCTATTCTATATTTCCCTATAATTATTATCATCATTCTCGTATGATTCTTCCGCTATTACTTGTAAATCATCAAAAGAAATCATCTCAACTGGATAGTGAAATAGTTCATTTTTCTTATTCGCTAAATCATATAAAAATTTTGGACTACCTTCTTTTTCAGTATCGTAAAATAATATACACCCATGACTTTTACTAACCAAAAATTCATTTCGAGCTTTTAATTGGAGTGGCGACTCGTATGGTTTTCTTGAAATTGAGTCAACATGATCAGCTCCTATTAAGATTTCTTCATAATACGATTTATTTGCTTCATTCCAGTTTTTTTCTTGGTCTTCATATGGCGTAAAAATGCCTAACTGTAAATGTGGGTATTCCAGTTGAAGATCAAAAACAACTTCCGCTGCCCACAATTCAGTTCCCATTTGACCTGAAATGATCACCCATTCTAATTCATCAATAAATAAAAGTATCTTATTTTTTATTGCTTTCTTTATGTACTTAATTGCATCATGCTTATTCGAAAAAATACCTAATTCGAACGATTTATAACCAGATATCAATAGTATCTTCATATAACCTCACATTAAATTAGGAAGAACAAAAAACGTCCTTCCGAAGATAATTTTTATATTATATTAGCATTACCTTTAAGATCAGAATTCATTTAGGAAACTAACTTAAAAAACGAGCCTTCAAAAGTCCTCAAATTAGGAGCGAGGGCTCGATGTTAACTGAAAATCATTCATTTAAAATAATAACATTTTATTCAAATATTTATTAAAATGCAGATTTTTTAATGAGGGAATCTAAAATTTTAATTTGTATATTAAAGTAGCCATCAATTTGTGGATATCAATTATTAAGACATTTAGGATTTATATTTCAATATTTGATTGATGCTTATAGAGGATTTTTATTCCCTTATCTTTGAATAAAATATTTTCGAATATTCCCGGGATAAAAATAAGCACATTTTATTATTTAACAAATGTTCTACTTTTCACTAAAAGTAATAAATTGTTGTCGACTCCATTGATGTTAAAATTATTTTTTCTTATGAAAGTATTACGTATAGAGCTTGTTTAAA
Source organism: Gottfriedia luciferensis (assembly GCF_002156865.1). GTDB lineage: Bacteria > Bacillota > Bacilli > Bacillales > Bacillaceae_G > Gottfriedia > Gottfriedia luciferensis. The sequence goes on from NZ_NCTA01000007.1 coordinate 26,545, forward strand.
ACTTGTAAAAATAATAAGTGTAAGTGTTATTGTGAAAAAAAATAAAAAAAGAATTTTGTTCAATCCTACCCTCTCCAATATCTTAAATTTTCTTTAATGTCAACTTTTTAATTTTATTAGGTTTGAACATATTTCACAACAAATAAATGAAAACGAATAAAAAGTTTAAATTTTCAGACTTTTGAACTTTTATTCAATCATTGCCGAATGACATTTATTCCTTTAAAATGGTTATGAAATCGGTTTATTTACCAATTAGAATATAGATAAATGCTATACGAGGAGTAAAAAATGATTAACAAAAATTCACCAATACCAATCTATCATCAATTATTAGAATACATAAAATGTAAAATAACTTCAGGAGAGTACCCTGCGGATGAGTTAATACCGTCTGAAAGAGAATTCTCGGAAAAATTCCAAATATCACGTATGACTGTTCGACAAGCATTAAATAATTTAGTTCAAGAAGGATTTGTTTATAGACAAAAAGGTAAAGGTACATTTGTTAGTCGCCAAAAAGTTGAAAAAAAAATCAGCAGATTAAATAGTTATACAGAAGAAATGATTGAAAGAGGATTAAAACCAAGTAGTAGATTAGTCCAATTTGAAATCATAAAATCTGATAAACCTTTATCAAATATCCTAAAAACACATGAAAACGATCCAATATATTTTATTAAACGTGTTCGTTTAGCAGATTCTATACCGATGTCAATCGAAAGTATTTACGTCTCATGTGAAATCGCTCCAAACTTAAATAAAGATGTTTTAGAAAAATCTTTTTTTGATTATGTAAATGCAAATATTCCCGATCCAATTCAATATGCCGATCAATCGATTCAGGCCAGAATGCCTTCTAATGAAGAAGCTAAATTATTAGAAATACCACTAAATTGTCCCGTTCTAGCTATTAATCGTACGACTTATTTAAGAAGTGGAAAAGTTTTAGAATATGAATTAACTGTATATAGAGCAGATCGATATAAGCTTGTACACTCATTATCTAGAAATGACTAATACTTAATTGTGATAGTAGTCAAATTTTATTTGTTCCATTGACTGTTTGAAAAATGCTCTTCTTTCGAGGCAAAGCGTTTTTAACATTCAGAACAAAAATCGTTGAACAATAGTAAAGCCAGGAAAATCAAATCCTGGCTTTTTTTATTTAAATAAAAATCCAATCTGTTTAAACAACCCCCCCACCTGGTTCATTGTATTCATCATTTGCCCCGCTGTGTTCATCATTTTTGGTACATCATATGATCCTGAACTATTCTTGAATTGATTTAAAATGGATGAAAACTGAAAGGATTGACCATTATTTTGTTGATTGCTGTTTTTAGGCTGAGTTGGATATGGTGTACTTGGCGCAAACATTGCAGGCGATGCAAAAGGACCTTGCTGCATCATTTGACCATTCTGAGGCTGCATTAAGTAATTCATTTGATTTCCAAATTGATTTTGATGTATTGGCATGTATGGATTTTGATGCTGTATTAAACCATAGTATCCAGAAGATTGTTGATACCCATGGTTTAATGGCATTGATGAATATTGTCCTGTATTATATTGTGGCATAAATTGGCCAGGACTAGTTTGACCATAATTCCCTTGTTGAATGGTTGGTCCGCCAAATGGAGAAGGTTCAATCATCTGAGAAGTTTGTTGGACTTGTGGTGTAGTCTGAGCTGTAGGCAGTTCTGTATTTTGCATTGAATTTTGGGAATAAGGTTGAATTGTATTACCGTAATATCGAATATTATCATCCTGAAATTGATTAAATTCTGGATAATTAAACTTTTCATCAATCATTTGATTTTGGTTTCTAAACCACTCGAAACTATTGTCTGAGTGATTTGGAGGAAACATTTGATGTCTCATATTCTCACACCCATTATTATTATTCTCATTTATAAATATGATATAAATGCCTAATCTGTTACTTATTCTATTTATATGCACTATTTGTCAGTATATGTCGGAAGTTTAAATTTTTAAAAAAATTTAAATTTTAAATATTTATGATACATTTTATTTAGTTATACAAGTTGTTAATTAAAATTTAATGTTGGAGGGGTAATAATGACTTTACAAGAATTAAAGAACAAGTTTATCTCATCAAAAAGTTTCGAACCAACTGACCTTAATCAATTAATGGACTTTTTACAACAAAATTACCTTAATGGCGAAGTAACTATTCAACATTACCGTCAATTAATTAAAGAACTTGAGCTTTTCGGTGCATGTAAGCCAATGTAGTAATTTCAATTAAATAAATAAAGCGATACAATCTACTAAATAGTAAGATCGTATCGCTTTATTTTATGTGGTAATTTATTTTATTTTTCCAAACCATTTTCTAGCCTCGGAAACGGTTTGTATTACAAGAATTTTGTATTAAAAAATGATATCTATTAAATGTTAAATGCTAAATTTCTTCCTAATAAAGGTGTTGAAATCCAGCTTCCACCTTCTTTCGCTTGACTTACTTTCTTTTCAAAATGGTGAAGATGCACTGTTGTTGACTGTACCTTACTTAGTAGTGAGTCTTTTTCTTCATTACATTTTTGATTCATTCTTAAAGCTAAAGAGTGTTCAATAAATTCAACCTCATTTAAAAATTCATCAATTGCTCGAAAAAAGTCATCTCTTTGAATAAATTCCATACAGTTCAACTCCTCTTCTAAATTTTCAAAATTTTCTATACAAACTAATTCAACGCTATCCCTTCTACCTCCTTCTTCACTGACAAAACTAGAACTTTTTCGCTAAACAAAGTGGCCAAAGCGTTTTACTACCTGTATTTCGACAAAAAAATTTGGTAACAACCTTGAGATTTGGGAAAGGTATATAACATGGAGGTGTTTTTTAGTGGCAAAAAATAAAAATGAAAAAAAGAAAAAACAAGAAAAAAGTAAAAACCAACAAACAGGTAATCCAAAATTAGATGGGCCTAACTTCCCTGCGACATAAGAGTTGGCTCTAAGTAATTAGCGTATGCGAATTTTCAGCCTTAAAAGGCATATGTTTAAGTCCTTTTTTCTTTTGAACATACTTACATATTGATAGGCTGTAAAAAAGCTAGCTTAAAACTAACTCAGAGTGTAGAGAAACCCTTCTCTACACTCATTTTTATTTTATACTGTACACTCCTTGCGGTTTCACTTATTTCTTGTCATAGTAGTACTGTACTAAATTTCACGTTCTAGGTGACGTTTAGAACGAATTTCGTAAAGATAGCCAACTAATATCATCTTAAAAAGAACTATTGGAAGGCTGAGACCCCGTATGCAAGTCGAGATAGCTCGGGTCTCGCGACACAATAGCGAGCATCCTGAATTGGAAATCGACAAGTGCTTATTTAATAGAACAAAGATGTTCACGTAAATAGACAAAATAAAAGGCTGTCGACTTTTTCGACAGCCTGAGCCCAGTGTTTTTATTGAAATAAAGATTTCATTTTTAACAAAGAGTTTAACAGTTCTTGTTTTAGTAAAAAGGCTTGTTTAAAACTTTCTTCACTATTAGTTTCTTCTATTACATACCATTCATTAAGAATTTTACTATTAGCGTACCAATCATCTTCGACAGATCGTGTATGTGGAATAATTGGATAGATATCTCTTAATTTTGGATTATTTGATTTTGTAATCCCAACTACTTCTTCATAATCATCCCTACTGCCAGAATGAGTAACATGTTTTGCATATTGAATAAACTCCTCTAATAAATTTTTATGAAATAAAATCAAATACAACTGTTTACCTATTTGAATTCTTTGCGTTAAATCTTGAAATTGATAAACTGTAAGTCCATATAGCTCTCCTTTAAGAGTCGGAAAAACGACAGAACTTAATTTCATTAATTCCTGAAGTTTAAATGCAAATGAATTAAATACCTCATTTTTAAAAAATTTATTTTGAATAACTGGTCTCTCAATCATATTTTGCTCATTAATAATTAAAGAAAAAACTAATCTTTGTTTATTTCGATCGGTCCAATATTTCTCCCATTCAATTTCCATAAAACTTGAAACCGAAAAATACTTTAATAAGTAGAAAAATGGTTTGTTTCTCTGATTCGAATATTCAAATAGAAGTAATTGTGGATATGCATCTAAAAAAATGATCCAATTTGCACGTTCATATGTCATAAATAATTGTTTGCGCTGTTTTACACTTAGTCCATTTACGAAAATTTGGTTCTCCAAATCAGTCATGTTATAGCCTGCATTTCGCGAAACCATACTTGCAAGGAATGACCACTCAATTTCTTTTAATCTCAAAAAATATTTCTGGTATGCAATTGTTCTCGATATATTATCAGCGTTATGCTTAACTGTTTCTTTTTTTATAAGCTCGATAATTTTAGTTTCTTCACTTGTTATAATGTGACTTTCTCTTCTTTGTTTGATAAATTCCTTCCAGCTTTCATGGTTTACGTTCATTGACTCACCTCAATCATTCTGGTAGTTTTTTACACGAACGTCTGTTTTAGTGCTATAATACTTGATGTATGTAATTTAAGGTGGAGTTGGTTTTATGACAATAATGTACCCAAATCGAAGAAATAATGTAGTGCAAAAAAGCCAAAAAGTTAATGAAACATTTGCAAAATCAGGTAATACCTATAGTAACCGCGGTATGTCTCTTGAAGATGATTTAAATGCTACTAATACGTATTATTTAGCAAATAACATTGCAAACATACATAAAAAACCAACACCTGTTCAAATTGTAAAAGTGGATTACCCGAAAAGAAGTGCAGCAGTTATTAGAGAAGCATATTTTAAACAACCTTCTACTACTGACTACAATGGGATCTATAAGGGTAAATATATTGACTTTGAGGCAAAGGAAACGAATAATAAGACAAGTTTTCCTTTACAAAATTTTCATTTACACCAAATAGAACATATGGAAAATGTAATGAAACATGGTGGAATATCGTTTGTCATATTAAAATTTTCATTATATAATGAAATTTATTTTATGAAAGCTTCTGATATTCTTACCTTTTGGCAAAGGCAAAAAGATGGTGGAAGAAAATCAATAGCTAGAGAAGAATGCAGAGAGTATGGGACATTACTTACACCAAGTTATCCAATTATTGTTCCTTACTTAAAATGTATCGATGAACTTTATATAAATTAATCTTTTATAAAAGTTCGTTTGAAAGGCAGGAGAAAAAATGGCAAAAGAATATCATTCACGACAAGAACGTAAACAGATGGAAAAGCCTTCAAAAGGTCCAACTAAAAAGCGAAAGCGCGAAGGTTTATTGAAAAAAATCACATTAACAATATTGACACTTGCAGTGCTTTGTATACTAGGTGGAGTTGGCGGTTTTTATTATTTAGTTAGTGGTGCTCCAAAACTGGATGAATCAAAGTTAAAAGTACCCTTATCATCAACAATATTGGATCGAAATGGAAATGTCATTGCTGAATTAGGGACAGAACAAAGAACAAAAGTTTCATATAACGAGATTCCTAAAGTAGTAGAAGACGCATTTATTGCAACTGAGGACGTACGTTTTTATAAACATAAAGGTGTAGATATTCGTCGTGTTTTTGGTGCTGTACTGGCTAATATTACAGGCGGATTTGGATCACAAGGTGGTAGTACGATTACTCAACAAGTAGTTAAAAACTCATTTTTATCACCGAAAAAAACAGTTAAGCGTAAAGTTCAAGAATGGTACTTAGCTTTCCAACTTGAACAAAAATATTCTAAACAACAAATTTTAGAAATGTATTTAAATAAAGTTTACTTTTCAAACGGTCTAAAAGGTCGAGGAGTATACGGTATTGCAAAAGCAAGTGAAACATATTTTAGTAAAGATTTATCAAAAATAACTTTACCTGAGGCAGCTACACTTGCAGGGATGGTACAAAGCCCAAATAATTACAACCCAGCAAAACACCCTGAAGCTTCTCAAGCTAGAAGAAATGTTGTATTAAGTCAAATGAAGAAATATGGCTATATAACGAAAGAACAGTATGATGAAGCAAAAGCAATACCAGAGAAAAAACTAGTAAAGGTTCACGAATCTGGTCAATCTAAATATTCAGCTTTCATTGATGAAGTAATCAGTGAAGTAGACAAATATGGTGATGCAAACGTTAATACTGATGGTTTAACGATTGAAACAACTCTTGATCCTAAAGCACAAGATAAAGCTGATGAAATCATTAACCGTGGTTCTGGATTTTATCCTAGTGATGATTTCCAAACTGGATTTGTATTAACTGATACGAAAACAGGTGAAATCAGAGCTATAGGAGCAGGTAGAAATACAACAACGGGCGGACTTAATTTCGCAACAGATATTAAAAGACAACCAGGATCTACGATTAAACCAATTTTAGACTATGGTCCTGCGATTCAATATTTAAAATGGTCTACTAATCATCAACTTGTAGATGAACCTTATCAATATTCAGATGGTACACCTATTCGAAATGCTGATAAATCTTATAAAGGTAAATTATCAATTCGCAAAGCTCTAATTGGCTCAAGAAATATTCCAGCATTAAAAACGATGCAAGCAGTAGGATTAGACAAATCACGTGAGTTTGGTAATGGTCTAGGTTTCGATTTCCAAAAAAATAGTTTTTATGAATCACATGCAATTGGTGGATTTACAGGCGTTTCTGCTATGGATATGGCAGGAGCATACGCGGCATTCGGAAATGGCGGAGTTTATATTAAACCTCATGCTGTTACGAAAATAATTTATCAAGATAAAACTGAAAAAGTATTAGCTCCAACGCCTAAACAAGCAATGAGCGATTATACAGCATATATGATTACTGATATGTTACGTGATGTTGTAAAAGCTCAAGGCGGTACTGGTGGTAGAGCAAATGTACCTGGATTAGACATGGCAGGTAAAACTGGTACTACTAACTACCCAGCAGAAGTAAAAAATAAATACGGCTTCCCTTCCAATGCTACACGTGACAGCTGGTTTGTTGGTTATACGCCAGATGTAACAGTATCAGTTTGGACTGGATATGAAAAAAATAAACAAGGTCATTATTTAAGTAAGACTTCTACAAATATTGCAAAATATATTGCTAGAGACATGTTGGCAGCTACTGCAGATCGATCTTCTACTTTCCATAAACCAAGTTCAGTTGTTGAAGTTCAAAACGAATTATTCATCAAAGGTGAAAAAATGGATGATGTTCCTTCAGAAGATAATTTAGAACCAGCAAAAAATGTAACAGCTAAATATGATCAAAACACTAGTAGTATTACACTAAATTGGGAATATCCGGCTGAATTACTTGCTTCAACAACTTTTGATGTGAGCTATGATGGTCAAACTCAAAAAATTAACGGAACAACTGCTAATATTAGTGGTATTACACCTGGCAAAGTCATAAATATTTCAATTGTGGCAGTAAATGGCGATACTAAGAGTAAGCCTGTAACGGTAACCGTTGATTTAACGACAACTGAACAGCCTACTACCCCTCCTGTTGATAATAACGGCAACGGTAACGGCAACGGTAACGGCAACGGTAACGGCAATGGCAACGGCAATGGTAGCGGTAATGGTAGCGGTAATGGCAATGGTAACGGTAATGGCAATGGTAATGGTGATGGTAACGGAGATGGTACTGGTGGTACTGGCGGTACTGGCGGTACTGGTGGTACTGGTGGTACTGGTGGTACTGGTGGTACTGGTGGTACTGGTACTGATCCAACAAATCCAACAACACCACCGACAGATCCTAATAAACCTAACAAGCCGTCAAAACCTTCCGATAACGGAGGTGCGACGAGACCAACTTCGTATAACTTTGATTCATATACTAATAGTCGAAGTAATAAATTGGATCGTAAAACAATCGCATAAAGAAAACCTCCTCATTACGAGGAGGTTTTTTTGCTGTTAAATAGAAATCTTTCAATATTTGATTCATATGTTGTATTTAATTATATATACAATTTGTAGAATTCCTTTTTATAGATGCTCGCTTTCCATTGGAGTTTACGCTTTAGCTTTCTCAACGCTCCTGTGAAGCCCTTCTTTCAAGTCGCATTTAAATACTGAGCCCCTTATATTTCAATAAATAAAAAATAACCTCCTTATTTCGAGGAAGTTATTTTTTGTTTATAATAAAGCTTTTCTAACTCTGTATACAAACCTGAAAGTTGAATAAATGAATGATAGTGATCTGGTTGCTTTAATAAAAAGCCTATGCGTTCATCTAAATTGATTGGTTTAATTAGTAATTTTTCTAATTCAATTTGCAAATTATTTAGGTTAGACAACATGCGATTATTTGTCCAAGTAAGAATTGAAATAAAATTTGCTAATCCTCTAACCATCGGCTCATATGCTAATTTCCGATTTCGTTGCTTAAAATAGGTAGTAAGATATCCTTCTTCCTCTTTCCATTCTTTAAACATTTGAATGATGATTTCATCACTTTCACTTGGAACATTGACACTTTTATGATCTTTTATTTGCTTGCTTTCATAATAAAACGGTTTATTTGTAATTTTAATTTCATCATTCTGCTGTTCATCAGTATTATTCAGATAAAATGGTGAAACGATAAAATCTTCATGGATCATATTAGGCATTTACTTTCTTCACTTTCATTCGTTTTTTTCCTTCTCGACACATATCTAATAAAGGACATGTTTCACAACCAGGTCTCTGAGCCTTGCAATGGTATCTTCCAAAAAATATTAAACGATGATGCGTTACTCCCCATTCATCTATCGGAACTTTCCTCATTAACGTCTCTTCTACTTCTAACACCGAATCTTTCCATCGGCAGATTGCTAATCTTTTTGAAACTCGTTCAACGTGAGTATCTACAGCAATTGCAGGAATGTTAAATGCAACTGACATGACAACATTTGCGGTCTTTCTACCCACTCCAGGTAATTTTACAAGTTCTTCTCTCGTTCTTGGTACCTCTCCATTAAATTCATTAATGATCATTTCACTTAATTTTTGGATGTTTTTGGCTTTATTTCGAAATAGACCAATTGATCGAATATCGTTTTGTAGTTCTTCTAAAGATACCTCCAAATAGTCTTGAGGTTTTTTATATTTTTCAAAAAGCGTTTTCGTTACTTTATTTACTAATACATCTGTACATTGCGCAGATAAAGCAACTGCTACTACTAATTCAAATGGATTTTTATGATTTAGTTCGCAATGTGCATCAGGGAACATAGCTCCTATTGTACCAAGAGCTTCATTTATTTGCTGCTTATTTAACATTTCTTACCACTCCTTACTAAACAAAAGCGAGGAGATGCTCCTCGCTTCAGACTGTTAATAAACGCTCGTTTTCTTCGTTGCTTCGCCTGATTGCGGTACTCATTACCGTCTAAAGGTAACTCTTTCAATCAGTCTGAAAATCAGATAAATAGGACTTGCTTTACACACTAAAGCGAGGAGATACTCCTCGCTTTACTTTTCTAACCAATTATAAAAAGGAATAGTTCCCGTATATTTTGTTTCATTTTGTGGTTCTCTGGTTTCTTTTTTTCTAAAATGCTTACTATAGTTAATTGCTTGTTCTACTTGCTTAATACCATTTTTCTTCCACTCAAATAGAATACGATCAATATATCGAAAATTCAATTTCCCACTAATAACAGCTTCTTTTAATGCCGTTTTTATGAGTTTTTCATGATGATCGTCTTGATCCATCCACATCGTTAACGTTTCAATTTCGAAAGGAGACAATAATCTACCAAATTCTTTTTCAAATACGGAATAGATTGAATCCTCTTCCTGTTCAATTATTGAAGGATTAGTATGTGTTTCAGTTTCATTTTGACCATTCTCAATGAAATGAATTAATTTTAGCCATAATGGAGAAAGCGAATAGGCTTCAGAGCGTAAATTTTGTTGATCTACCTCTTCTGTAATTTCTAGTAACCCTTTTTTAAGAAGTTCTCGAATCACTTCCATACATCTTTGTTCATTTATTGACATTTTATTTGCTAATTGAGTAGGTGTTGGAAACGTATGACCTTGTTGTTGAAAAGTGTAAAGCTGTAGAATCATGACTAGTTCTTCTTCATTAATGTTTAAAGAAGAATAATGACTGAGAAGTATGTTTGGAATACTTACATTTCCAAATTGAATCCAGTTTATAATGCTATTATTATTCACTTCGAACACCTCTAGCATAGTATAGCATGATTATATAAAATAAGCAGTATAGAAACTCCTGAAATAAAAATAAATAGAGGCATGAAGAATCACACCTCTAATTTAGTTTATCTATTTATCATTTAAAAAAACAACAAATAAATTAATTTATTATGGATATAGTTCAATTAATAAAAGAGAATGGGATTGGTTAAGAGAGCAGGTTCTTTTCCAGATATCTTAAAAAAGAAGGTTGATTTCCGTTTCAGGATGCTCGCTTTCCATGGGGCGTGAGGCTTTAGCCTCCTCGGCAAGCCTGCGGGGTCTCACCCTTCCCGTTACTCCCATAGGAGTCTCCCACCTTCCACTCCAATCAATATCTTTAATATCCCTATTCTATAATAGCTTTTATGAAATTGTCATTTGGAAAAAGATCAACAGATGCTAATTAAATGATGCAAAATAAAGAAAAAGCTAAGCAAATGCTTAGCTTGGTATACTTGCTTTCATAAATTGTTCGATACGGTCTAAAGCTTTATCTAACTGTTCTTGTGAAGTTGCATATGATAAGCGGATGTTATCTGGTGAACCGAAGCCTGAACCTGGAATTACTGCAACATTTGCTTTCTCAAGTAATTCTGTCGCGAATTCATCAACGTTTTGATATCCAGCCATTTTAGCAGCTTCAGTTACATTTGGGAATAAATAAAATGCACCATTTGGTTTAACACAGCTAAATCCCGGTATTGTGATTAAACGTTCATACGTTTTATTTAATCGATCTTCAAACGCAACTTTCATCTTATTAACAGGCTCATCACCTAATTCATAGGCTTTGATCGTAGCAATTTGTGCCATTGTCGTTGGATTTGAAGTTGAATGGCTAGCTAGATTTGTCATCGCATCAATGATCTCTTTATTACCAACAGCATAACCAATTCTCCATCCTGTCATTGAGTGAGATTTCGATACACCATTAATAATAATTGTTTGATCTTTCAGTTCTGGACTTAAAGAAGCAATAGATACATGTTTTGCGCCATCATACACTAATTTTTCGTATATTTCATCAGATATGATTAATAAATCGTGTTTTAAACAGATTTCGCCGATTTCTTTTAATTCTTGCTCTGTATAAATCATACCTGTTGGATTACTTGGTGAATTAATGATAATTGCTTTTGTATTTTCAGTAATTGCAGCTTCAATTTGTGCAGGAGTCACTTTAAACTGCTGATGCTCATAACCTTCAATAAATACAGGAACACCTTCTGCTAAAATTACTTGTTCCGGATAACTTACCCAGTAAGGAGTTGGAATAATTACTTCGTTACCTGGATCTAAAATCGCTTGAAAAAGTGTATATAGAGCATGTTTTGCACCATTTGTTACAACAACTTCACCTGGCGAATAAGTTAAACCTTGATCTTTCAATAATTTATCACAAATTGCTTTTCTTAAAGCTGGTAAACCATTTGAAGGAGTATATTTTGTTTGTCCTTTAAGCATTGCAGAATAAGCTTCTTCAATAATCTCAATTGGCGTATTAAAGTCAGGCTCACCTGCACCTAATCCAATTACATCAATACCTTTATCCTTCATTTCTTTTGCCTTTGCTGTAATAGCTAGTGTTGTAGATGGTGTTAATGCGCTTACTCTTTTCGCTAATTTCATCATTTGTTCCCCCTAGATACTATAACGTTTTAAAAGCTCTCCATTTTCGAAAGCAGCGTAGTAAAAATTATATCGTCCGTTTTGATCTATATATACTACTTCCCATAATGGAATTTTGTTCTCTATTCCTAACTTAACTTTATGTATTTTTTTAGGATTTCTCTCTTTTGTTACTTTGTCAATAATATCTTTTTCGGTCAATCCTTCACTTTTCTTCCTTGTAATAACATTTCCATCCTGTACCCACGCGATCATTTCATTGTTTGATTCATCTTTACCGCTAAGAACAATTGCTTGCTCTTTTCCATGATAGTAATCTGAATGATCGACAGATTTTAAATATCCATCATTTAGAACTAGCTCTTCAGCACTTTTTTTATCATCCGTTAATTTTGAAACAGATGATTGATAGGTAGCGATTAAGAATAATAACAGAAAAATGATGCTTAATCCAAGAATGACTAACCATTTTTTCATATATACCTCATTTATGTTCGATAAATTGTAAATACTGCATATTCTTGATCTTCTTTATCAAGAGCAAGTCCAAACATTAAATCTTTTTCTTTAAGTGTACGATTTAAACTATCAACAATTTTGTATAAGTCTCTATTATATTCAATCTTAGTTGTTGATAATACTTCAATCTTTGAATTCATGTTGCCCCTCCTAAAAAAATGTATGTTTAAATACATTACAATATATGTCATTATACCATACGTCTTGCCCAAATCCCCTATTATTCTCATGCTAATTATTGAAATTTTGTTGAAAAAAGACTAAAAATCTTTTAATAATTCATCAAGTGAATTGATTCTTATTTTATTATTTGGAATCAGTTTTAAGAATTCTACTCCATACTTAGTATTTATGATTCGATTATCTAATACAAAAAGTGAGCCTTGGTCTTTTTCATTTCTTATTAAACGACCATAACCTTGTCTAAATTTGAATACCGCTAAAGGTAAAGCTAGGCTTGTAAATGAATTTTCTCCAGCTTTTTTCAATAAATTTGATTTCGCAATAAACATAGGTTTTTCAGGGTTTGTAAACGGTAAGCGTACAATGATTAAACAATCTAATTCTTCATTAGGCAGGTCAATTCCTTCCCAAAAAGTATTCGTACCTAATAAAATTGTTTGTTTAGATTGTAAAAATTGTTTTATTAACTTTTGTTTACCACCGGGAGAAACCCCTTGGGCTAAAACAGATGAATTTAAGGAATCTGAATTCTGTACTAAATGATCATATGTTTGTTTTAATAAATCAAAAGCTGTAAATAAAACTAATGTTCTCCCCTTAACTTCATTTACGATTTTACGAATTGTATTTGAAGTCTGGAATGCATATTCTTCTTGCGAAATCTCTTTTATCCCCATTAGATCTGAAGGTATATAAACTTCCATACCTTTAGCGAAATCACTTGGAATTGGATATATTTTTTCAGTTAGATTACCTATTGAAGAGATTCCTAGCGATGTTTTAATAAATGAAAATGATTCGTCAATCGACATCGTTGCAGAAGTAAGTACAATTGATTCACGTTCTTCAATTAAATATTTTTGAATTAAATCGGCATTATCCACTTTTTCACAATAAAGCATTGTAGTATGAAAAGAGCCTTTCGCTTCTGTATCCATCCAGCAAATATACTGTTCATTTTTATCAAATAATATTTCATACAAACCATTTTTCATACTATTCAACTGTTCAATAATCATCTTAAATTCTGAAACCATTGCCCGATGGTATGCAGACATTTTTCTACTTTCAATTATTTCCAAATATCGCTCGCACTCCGAGAACAAAGTATTATTTACATGGATCAATCGATTTGCACTTTCTTGAATAACCTTCCAATTTTGACTAGAAGTATTTTTATCAGAAAGTGTTACTGATTGTCTAATGTTTTCTTTATCAAATTCATTTTGCTTAGATAAAATAAAATCACGTAACAACCTAAAAAGCTCATCTGATTCAAATTTAATTTCTTTCACAAGATGATCAATTTTTTTCCACATTATTTCACGATTTGAACTAGGTTCATCAAGTTTACTTAATCGATGTATTAATTCATTGCTATCAGTCGTATTTAATCGACTTAAGTATTGATAGTATTTTAAACATGAAAAAGTAGTACCAAACGTTTTTGAGGCTGTTTCTTCTAGCGAATGTGCTTCATCAATTATGACTGATTTCACTGTATTAATTAAATGTTCTTTGTTTTTTAATGTTGATAGTAAATAAGCATGGTTTGTAATAATGAGATCTGCCAGCATTAACTGATTTTTTGCTCTTTGATAAAAACATTTATGAAACCAAGGATTCGTTCTTTTGTTTTCACTTTCTTCATTACAACAAACTCGTTCCCATAAATGTATGCCACCTGAAGGCAGTGAAAGCTCGTCTAGTTCACCAGTCTCAGTCTCAATCAGCCAAACTGTTATCATTGCTTTAGATAGTATGCTATCGTAATTATCATCAAATTCGCTTTTTACATACTCAAACTTTTGAAGACAAAGGTAATTTTTTTTACTCTGAATAGATGCAATTTTCAATTGAAATGGAATTAGTTTTTCAACCGTCTTTACATGTTTTTTCATTAGTTGTTTTTGTAATGAAATTGTACTAGTACTAATAAGAACTTGTTTGCCAAATTGTTTTGAGAAAAATGCAGAAGGAATTAAATATCCAAATGTCTTCCCTACTCCTGTTCCTGCCTCAGCAAGGAGTATATTTTTTTGTTCAAAAGTATTGAATACATCTTGCATATATGCAAATTGCTCATCTCTTTTCACAAAGTTTGGAATAATAACTGACATTTGATCTTCAAGTTCCCGTTTTTGATATTCATGAAAATCCACAAAGTCCTCTTCCTCTTGTGGCAAACTAAAGCTACTTCGTTTCAGAGCAATTCTTCTAAATTCTTCAATTTCAAGTGCTTCTTTTGGAATCGTTTCAGATTTTCTTTGTAGAATATCTGAAATATAGTATGTAATATCACTTTTAAACCCTTTACTAAGGTTTTCTAAAATTTTTAGAGAGGCGTATGGTAAACTTTCTAGTTTTTCTAATAAGATTGTTAATAGTTCAGCTGTTACTTCGGCATCACTATCTGCTTGATGAGGATTTTCATGTTGAATATTAAATACTTTCGCCAAATCAGATAATTTATAGCTTGTTAATGTTGGGAAAAGGATTCTTGTAAGCTCTACCGTATCAATCGCTAATGGAGAGATTCTTGGTAAACCAATTCGCTCAAATTCTTTTTGTAAAAATGTCAAATCAAAATGAACATTGTGCGCCACGAAATATGCATTTTCAAATAATGGACATAATTCCTCAGCAATCTGTTCAAATTGAGGAGCATGTTGAACCATTTCATCTGTTATTCCAGTTAATTCAGATATAAACGTAGGAATATTCATCATCGGATTAATAAAGCTTGAAAATTGTTCAATTACTTCCCCGTTTTCCAGTACAAAGGCTGCAATTTGAATAATACGATCTTGACCTCTATTATTGTTTCCAGTAGTTTCAAGATCAACGACCACAAACTTATTCATATTTTGCCACCTCCAATTTCTATATATAGATATTTTGCATAAAACGAATTAAACAATACAAAAAAATCCCCTAGAAGGGGATTTTAGTGTTTAGAAAAAGTCCCAGCAATTAAAAGGGATTTTTGTTACTTTATTGTCCCAGCAATTTCTTTACCAATCATTTCAACAATTTCATTTGCATCATTTAAGATTGCAATGTTTGGCACGTGTTGATCAAGTTTTTCTTCTTCAACTTGACCGTAAGCAATAATGATTACTTTGTCACCTTCTTGAACCAACCTTGCTGCTGCTCCATTTAAACAAATGACACCACTTCCACGTTTTCCAGGAATGACATACGTCTCAAGTCGGGCACCATTATTATTATTTACAATTTGAACTTTTTCGTTTTCACGAACATCTACAGCATCCATTAAATTTTCATCTATTGT
This sequence comes from Gottfriedia luciferensis, assembly GCF_002156865.1. Taxonomy (GTDB): domain Bacteria; phylum Bacillota; class Bacilli; order Bacillales; family Bacillaceae_G; genus Gottfriedia; species Gottfriedia luciferensis. The sequence continues at coordinate 42,356 of NZ_NCTA01000007.1, forward strand.
AATGCTACCAACATAATTTAAATTAGCTTCTGTTACAGTTGCTCTATGAAGTTTTGCTCTCATCATTGTGCGAATCATTGTTATTTTTTCCCCCTAGTTGTTACTTAAATAGAAATAATCATATTATCGATTAGTCGTGAATTAGAAAATTTCACGGCCAATGCAATAATTATTTTTCCATTCGTTCTATTTATAGGTTCTAAATCTGGATATGAATAGATACTTACATAATCTACTGTGCCAGATGTTTCATTTTCAATTGTATTAATAATATTTTGTTTTAACTGTTCAGCGTTATGATTACCATTTTGAATATCTTCTGCAGCTTTTTGTAGACTTTTATAAAGAACAGGTGCCTCTTTACGTTCCTTTTCAGTTAGATAAATGTTTCTTGAACTTTTTGCTAAACCATCTTCTTCCCTTACTGTAGGAACTGGATTAATTTTAACTGGAATATTATAGTCTTCAACTAATCCCTCTATAACAGCCACTTGCTGAGCATCCTTTAATCCAAAATATGCTTGATCTGGTTGAACAATATTAAACAATTTTGTTAATACTAATGCAACTCCATCAAAATGTCCTGGTCTCTTCTCTCCACAAAGTACGTCTACTCGTTTCGTAACTTTCATAGTTGATTTTAATTCATTTGGATACATTTCTTCAACTGTTGGATAAAACAGGCAATCTACACCAGCATTTAGTGCAATTTTTTCATCTCTTTCAAAATCTCTTGGATATTGATCAAAATCTTCATTTGGACCGAATTGTGTTGGATTTACAAAAATACTCAGAACGACGATCTCATTATTTTCTCTAGCTTCTTTTAATAATGAAACGTGTCCTTCGTGTAAATATCCCATTGTAGGTACAAATCCGATTGATTTACCGCTTTTTCGCTCATTCTTTAATTCATTTCTTAATTCATTTATTGTGTGAAACACTTTCATTGAGAACTTCCCCCGTATAATGCCTTTAACTGTTCTTCTTTCATCGTAAACGAATGTTTCGCATCTGGAAATTGTCTTGTTTTAACTTCCTGTACATATGAAGCAATTGCGTTTTCGATTGTAGTTGATACATTAGCATATTGTTTAACAAATTTAGCTACTCTACCAACTCCATACGTTATTAAATCATGATAAACAAGTACTTGACCGTCTGTATCAACACCTGCTCCAATACCGATCGTTGGAATTGTTAGCTCTTCACTAATATCTTTTGCAATTTGCTTTGGTACACATTCAAGTACGATTGCAAAAGCACCAGCTTCTTCACATTTTTTTGCATCATTAAACAATTTCATTGCACTCTCGGAATCTCTTGCTTGAACTTTATAACCACCTAAAACACCAACTGATTGTGGCGTTAAACCTAGGTGAGCTACAACCGGAACTCCAGCTATCGTTAATGCTTTAATAACATCTAAAACATTCTCTTCCGCGCCTTCTACTTTAACTGCGTTCGCATCACCTTCTTGCATAATGCGACAAGCACTTTTTAAAGCTTCTTCTTTTGAAAAATGATAAGACATAAACGGCATATCAGTAACAATAAAAGTATTTTTTGCGCCTCTTTTTACAGCTTTAGAATGATGAATCATATCATCCACAGTAACTTTAATTGTTGAATCGTAACCTAAGACGACGTTTCCTAGTGAATCACCAACCAAAATCATATCTACTTCACTTGCCTCAGCAAGTAATGCTGAAGGATAATCGTAAGCTGTAATCATTACAATTGGATCTTTATTTTCCTTCATGTTCAAAAAATCTTTTGTCGTTTTCACTTCGTTTCCTCCTTTGAAATGAAGAGGAAATGGGGGTTACAATAAAAAACCTTTGCTCAAAAGAACAAAGGAAAATTGTAAACCAGCTCATTCCTCTGTCCCAGTCCATTTAGGATCAAGGCAGATCATATTTTTAGAATTAATTTTTGAAAATTGGTGTAGTTCCTACTAGGATACTTAAGAATCATCTACCCTATTCAGATACCACCCGTGATGAATCAACGATAATCGCGACCCTCCACTACAGTTTATAGTAAAGATACTAATTAAGTAAAGAAAAAACTTGGTATAATTTACAAATATAAAAAGAGAAAGAAAACTTACCAATTGGAGGGCACTTAGCTGACTTCCTTTATGAATAAAAAAACCCCCTTTCCAAATTTGGAAAGAGAGCCGCTTTTATTTTTTGAGGTTATTATTTTCTAAAGGTAATATCCGCAGAATAGATTGTATGAACATTCCCTAAATGATCTTCTATTAATAGTTGACCTTCATCCGTAATCCCGATTGCATTACCAACGATTTCCTCCGTTAAGGTTGTCGCTTTTATTTGTTTACCTAACGAGATTGCATAGCTTTCCCATAAAATTTTAATTGGCATAAAACCTTTTTCTAAAAATATTTCATAATACTTTTCAAATTCGGCTAGGATGACTTGAATCAAATTAGCTCGCATAAATTTTTGTCCTTTTTCAATGCGTAATGAAGTAGCGATATCAGCTAGCTCTAAAGGATAATCTTCTTCAACTTGATTTACATTTATACCTATTCCGATTACTACACTCTTAATGCAATCAGCATCACCTTGCATTTCAGTTAAAATACCGCAAACTTTTTTGTTATTAATCAAGATATCATTTGGCCATTTAATATTAGGTTGTAAGCCGGTAACTTTCTCAATTGCTGAGGCAATAGCGACAGCTGTTAATAAGGTTAACTGAGGAGCAACTCTCGGTGAAATCGCAGGCCTTAGAATGACGCTCATTGCTATAGCTTTACCATCAGAAGTTAGCCAGCTTCTTTGTAATCTTCCTCGTCCTAACAATTGTCGTTCAGCCAAAACAATTGTACCTTCAGGCGCCCCATTTAGAACTAATTCATTCGCAATTGTTTGAGTTGAATTTGTTTCCTCTTGGTAAACGACATTTCTGCCAAATTTTTTTGTTTCTAGTCCTAGTTGAATATCAGTGGGTGTCATTCGGTCTGATTTACCAATTATTTTATAACCGACTTTCCGAACTGCTTCAACTTCAATGCCTTCTTCTTGAAGCTCTTTCATATATTTCCATATTGCAGTACGTGAAATCCCTAATTCATCACTTAAGAATTGTCCTGATAAATATTCATTACCATTTTCTGTAAATAACTGAAGTATTTTTTCTTTTACTTTTGAAGCCAATTTAAGAACCACTCCTTAACTGCAAGCCGGTTATTTTCAAGTCGTTCTTCCACTACTTGAAATTCAATTTGATTAATTACTTCCTTTAACCAAGGTCCGCCTTTTAATTGAGACCAATTTAATAAATCATTACCTGTAATACATAACTCTGATTTAACATAGATTGGTAATTTTGCATATAAATCACTTAAATATTCTTCATTATAGTCTTTTCTATTCGTATGACCTAAAACAGATTGTAAACGTTCATACTTAATTGCATCTTCGAGTCCAATTGTGTATAACTTAGCATTATTCCAAATAATTTTGTTTTCATACAGCAAATTTAGTAATTTTAAAATTTGTTTTATTCGATCATTCGACATCTTCCAGTTTCGTAAAATCGTTTCAGGCTCTTCAAAATTACATTTAAATAAAATAAGCGCCCAATATTCTTCTACTGTTTTCATTGTATTAATTGGCATCTCTAGTAACTCATTAAATCGGGCTGAATGTTTTTGTAAATCTGGAAGATGATTTATTAGCTCCGTTTGAATTAATAACTCAATTGCTTTTATAGGTGATTGACCTAAGAACATTTTTTCAATTTCGATATTAATTCTCTCAATCGCTATTTTTTCAATTAACTGCTTATTTGATTTAATTGCTTGAAACGTTTCTTTACTCATTTGAAAATCTAATTGACTAACAAACCTGATCCCACGTAACATTCTAAGGGCATCTTCTTGAAATCTTTCTTTTGCTTCTCCGACACATTGAATCAGGCCATCAGAAATATCTTTAACTCCATTAAATGGATCAAGCATTTCGTTTTTCCAGGTCATGGCAATCGCATTCATTGTAAAATCTCTTCGTTTTAAATCTTCTTCTATTGATTTTACAAACAATACTTCTGATGGTCTACGATAATCGTGATAGGTTGATTCTGTACGAAATGTTGTAATTTCATATGATTCCCCATTTTCAATTACTAAAACCGTACCATGTTGTAATCCTGTCGGAACTGTTTTCGGAAATATTGACATGACCTCATTAGGTAATGCTGAGGTTGCTATATCAATATCACCTATTGACCTATTTAATAATTTATCTCTTACACATCCACCTACAAAGTAAGCTTCAAAACCGTTTTTGATTAATTTTTCTAAAATCGGTTTAGCTTTTTCGAAAATATCCATCATCATTTCATTCCTAATAACTCATTATAAATTGATAAATATTGAGAAAGAATTTTATTTGAGTGGAATCTTTCCTTAACGATTTCCATCGCACGATTTGAAATTTGATTATAAAGTTTTTCATCTTTTAATAAGTTAAGTGAATAGTAAGCAATTTGGTCAATATCTCCTAGCTCACATATATAGCCATTTTCCCCATGTTCGATTACTTCTGGAATCCCACCAACTCTAGTACCAATACAAGGAACTCCACATGCCATCGCCTCGAGTAACACTAATCCAAAGCTTTCCTTTGATGAAAGGAGAAGTTTAAGATCACTCATAGCAAGTAATTCTTCTACATTTTCTTGTTTCCCTAAGAATAAAACATCATCTTCAATTCCAAGCTCTCTTACTAATTTACATAAGCTTGATATTTCCGGTCCATCACCAACTAAAAGTAATTTAGAAGGAATTTCTTTTCTTACTATATTAAAAACATCCACAACATCTTTTGTTCGTTTAACTTGACGGAAATTCGAAATATGAATAATAACTTTTTCATGTTCTTTAATACCATACTCTGTTTTTAAAGTACGACAATTTCTTTTGTAGTAAACTCGTTCGTCGATAAAATTGTATACAGTTTGAATTTCTTTATCTGGGTTAACTAATTCTTTCGTTTGACGGATTAAGTCATTTGAAACAGCTGTAACGACATCAGATTTTTCAATTCCAAATTTAATTAATTCTGTTAAAGAAGGGTCATAACCAAGAACAGTTATATCTGTACCGTGTAATGTTGTCACAATTTTTATATCATGATTTATCATTTGTTTTGCTAAAACAGCACAGACTGCATGTGGAATTGCATAATGCACATGTAAAATATCTAGCTTTTCACGATTTGCTATTTCGGCCATTTTGCTAGCTAGAGCTAAATCGTATGGAGGGTGCTGAAATACAGAATACTGGTTTACTTCAACCGCGTGATAATATATATTCGGATATACTTTATTTAATCGAAAAGGCATACTTGATGAAATAAAATGAATTTCATGTCCTAGTTCAGCTAATAGCTTACCTAACTCGGTTGCAATAACACCAGAACCCCCTACAGTAGGATAACAAGTAATCCCTATTTTTAATTTCATTTTATCTCTCCTAAACATCTCATTCTTCTTATACTAACCAATCTGCATTTAAAAGAAGTGGTTTTTTACTCATAAATCCTTCGCCATAAGAGACCCCTACTTCTTTACCAAAAATCTTTTCCCTTGCGATTACACTATTTACGTAATCATTTGTTAATGGTGTTATTACACCATCTGGACCAGGTGTAAATTGACTTTCATACGCTTCTAGCGCTTTCTTTTTAATTTCAATTGTTTCAGATATATCAACAATAAAGTTTGGACGATGAAACCCATTGATCATGTATTGGTAAATTTGATTCACTTTGTGTGCTTCGTGATTTGTATTGACATTAAATTTTCGAATACCAGATGAAAAAACGGCTTCTTCAATTATTTTAGTACAATTACCATGATCAGGATGACGATCAACCTCATATGGAGAAAAAACAATACTAGGCTTTGTCATTCTAATTAATGCCACAACTTGTTGAATTGCTTCACTTGATAAATAAAGACCTCTATCAGGTAATGATAAATTAAATCTTTTTGAAACACCTAATATTTTATCTGCTGCTTCAGCTTCTTTTCGTCTACTAAAAGTATCTCCATTTGAAGATAGTTCTGCTTCAGTTAAATCACAAATAGCAACTTTATAGCCTAATTTAGTTAATTTAGCAATCGTACCACCCATCCCGATTTCAACATCGTCAGGATGTGCACCAAATGCTAATACATCAAAATAGTCCACCTTTATCCCCCACTTTCAATTTAACTATAAAATTTCACAACTGCCTTAGCAGTTTGAATATTTGTTGCTACAGCGACATGAAAAACATCGCAAAGTCTTAATAAAGCATTCACATCTGGCTCATGTGGTTGAGCAGTTAATGGATCTCTAAAAAAGAAAATTGCATCCATTTCACCCTTCGCAACGAGCGCTCCAATTTCTTGATCCCCACCAAGTGGACCAGATTGAAATCGGTGCACTTTTAAAGAGGTATTCTCCATTAAACGGAGTCCAGTAGTGCCTGTTGAAAATAGTTCGTGCTTTTGAAAAAAAGATTCATATTCTTTAACAAAAGTAATTAAAGCTTTTTTTCTTTCATCGTGAGCAATTAGAGCTATTTTCATCTAAAGCACCTCAATCCATAATATTTTCTAAACCATAAACAAGCTCTGAAAGATTCATTACCTCTTCAACAGCTACTTTTACCCCTGACATAAATGAAGCACGATTCATAGAGTCATGACGGATTGTTAAAAGTTGTCCATCGCCACCAAACATTACTTGTTGATGAGCAACAAGACCTGGCAATCTTACACTATGTACTCTCATTCCATTCATATCGGCACCTCTAGCACCTGTTTCCGTCTCTACTTCATTCGGATGACCTTGACGTTTATATTCACGAGATTCTTCAATCATTTGAACAGTTTTAAGTGCTGTTCCAGATGGAGCATCTAATTTTTGATCATGATGAAGTTCAATAATCTCAATATCTTTGAAATATTTCGCAGCCATTGCTGAAAATTTCATCATTAGAATCGCTCCAATTGCAAAATTAGGCGCAATAATACATCCTAGCTCCTTACTTGAAGCTAAATCTTTTAATTCATTTAATTCCTCTTTCGTAAATCCGGTTGTACCAATTACAGGGCGAATACCATTTTTCAAAGCTAAAAATGCATGTTTCTTCCCTATTTCAGGTGTTGTTAAGTCAACTAGAACATCGAAGCTTTCATGATTGATACATTCCTCTAACGTTTCATATATTTTCGCTTTATCTTTAATCTGAGGATTAATTTTCTGAATTGATTCTCCACCTAATTTATAGTCTACTGCAGCTACAAATTGAAAATGCTCTGTTCTTTCAATTAATTGTAATGCTTCTGTTCCCATTTTCCCTCTAGGTCCTGCTAAAACTACTCTTATTAAGTTATTCATATTAAACTTCCTTCCTCGTCCATCGATCTTTGTCCCTTGTATTAAATTTATTCATCACCATATCATGGGCTTCTGTTAAATCAATGTTTAAGCTGTTCGCTAAGCAAATCATCACAAATAAAACATCACCAAGTTCTTCTTCAATCAGTTTCTCTTTTTCAGTATGTTTCTTTGGTTTTTCACCGTATGTATGATTTATTTCCCTTGCGAGTTCACCCATTTCTTCCGTTAATCTTGCCATCATTGCTAACGGGCTAAAATACCCCTCTTTAAATTGACCTATATATTTATCTACTTCATTTTGCATTTCTTTCATCGTTTTTTCGTGCATACTAAAATCAACTCCTCAATTAAATCTTATCGAAATGACTACTTTTTGACAAATTATATATTATTTTACTTGAAAAAAATACAAGATAAGATAAAAATAAGAGTTTAGGGTAATTTTATAAGTATGGAGGAAGTATATGATTTTCAATTTAAAGTTACGTAATATCTTATTTATTATTTTAGGCTCTGCAATTTTTTCTTTTGGGATTATGAACATTAATATTCCAAACAATCTAGCTGAAGGGGGATTTACTGGAATCAATTTAATTCTTTTAGCTGAATTTAATCTACCCGTTTGGATTTCCAATTTAGCTTTAAATGTCCCTTTATTCTTTATTGGTTGGAGACTACTAGGAACAGTTACGATGCTATATACAATCATTGGTACTGTAGCAGTTTCTTTCTTTTTAAAACTATTTGAGAAATTTACATTCAATATAGATGTACATGGTGATTTAATGTTAGCTTCATTATTTGCAGGTGTATTTATTGGAGTAGGATTAGGAATTATTTTTAGATTTGGTGGCACTACTGGTGGCGTTGATATCATTGCTCGTTTAGCATACAAGTACAAAGGTATTAACATGGGTAAAACAATGTTTATTTTTGACTTTGTCGTTATTTCGGTTTCATTATTAACTTACTTAAAAGCATATGAAGCAATGTACACATTAGTAGCAGTATTTGTTGGTGCAAGAATAATTGATTTTATGCAAGAAGGTGCATATGCTGCTCGTGGAGCAAATATCATTTCTGAGAAGAATGATTTGATTGCAGCTCGTATTATGAAAGAAATGGAACGTGGGGCTACGTATCTAAAAGCAACAGGAACATTTACTGGAGAAAGTAAAGATGTGTTGTTTTGTGTAGTTCCCAAAAATGAACTTGTTCATTTAAAAAACATTATTCAAGATATCGATCCTCATGCTTTTGTAGCTGTAACGGAGGTACATGACGTACTTGGTGAAGGTTTTACATTAGATGAAAATAAAGTTCCACTTCACCCTTAAAATGATAAAAAAAGAGGTTCTCGGCTTAAAAAAGCTAGAACCTCTTTTTTTATTTAGTCATCACTACGTTGCATTCCAGTGTAAATTAACACTAATCGTAATAATTCAGCAACAGCTACTGCCGCCGCTGCAACATACGTTAACGCAGCTGCATCTAATACACGTTTTGCATAAACATGCTCATTTGAGTTTATAATCCCTAAAGTTGTAATCTGTTTTAATGCTCTACTTGAAGCGTTAAATTCAACAGGAAGTGTAATAACTTGAAATAATACACCTGCCGCTAATAGTAGAATACCCAATAATAAAGCACCAGATATGCCAGAAATCATTCCGATAAAAATGAAAATCCAAGAAAAATTGGAACTGAAATTTGCAACAGGAACTAAAGAATGGCGAAATCTTAAGAAGCTATAATCATTTGCATCTTGAATCGCATGCCCTACTTCATGTGCTGCAACCGCTGTTCCCGCAACAGAATATCCATGATAATTTTCAGAAGATAATCGTACAACTTTTGTTCTTGGATCGTAGTGATCCGATAAGTAACCGCGAGTTTCTTCAACTGCAACATTGAACAACCCATTATCATTTAAAATCTTTCTTGCTACTTCTGCACCTGTTAAACCAGATGTAGAACCAACTTGAGAATACTTTTTAAATGTCGATTTTACCTTCAGTTGAGCTAGTAAAGGTACAATCATCAAAATTAAAAAGTAAAGTAAATAACCCATGATATTCCTCCAAAGAGTGATATTTTACAATATTGTATAGACTACTAGAGAAATTTGTCAATCATTATGCTCTCTTCGCTTTTTTTTCTTTTTTTGATCACCCTTATATTTTCTCCAACCTACATAACTTAATGTACCTACAATAATACCTATAGTTGTAAAAATTGTCCAAAAGGAAGCAGGTGGGATAATAGAGCTCCCCTGTCCAAAAATAAATAACAACTCACTTTGCGTCTCATCTATTTTTTGTTGAAAGGCAGGTATTGATTCCTTATTTATTCGATAATCATCTAAAAATGAAACGAGCGAATTAATTTTTTTTACTTCATCGTAAGGTAGATCAACCAAAAGACTAGGATAGATGATTTCGAACTGCTGTAAAAATTGATTCAATTGAATTTCATATGCTTCCGAATTCCCCTTTTTATATGCTGAGTCCATATTTTTTAAAGGTGTCATAACCGACTTTTTCATTTGTTTCCACATCGGTTGCATTGTTGTTTGATCAGCATCTATTAATAATCTAAGACCTAACACATCAGCAACTTTTTCTTGTGGATCAATCGCATCATTCTTCAAAGAAACTAGTGCATTTTGAAATGTAACCGAAATGGTTTCTAATTCTTTCGGAGTTAGCTTTTTATTCTTTTTTGCCGACGCCATGTAATTTGATTCTAACTGCTCTAATAAATTTGCACCGTGTACATAGTCACCGTCCTGTACTAAAGAGAGCGATTTTTCAATTAAAGTCGTTTCTTGATCTATTTTTGCGTAACCTTTTACGCTATTAAATGAAAAGAAAATAAAAAAAATACTTATTCCCGCAATTAATTTTTTCATCAAATCCCTCCCTCATAACTACTAATAATTATGAGAGTAAGGACAAGATTAGAACCGTTCACATTTTAGTTCGATTCCTTAAAATTAATTGGTAATAAGCAATGAAAATAACAAATATAGTTAACCAAAAAGTAAGTAAAGCTATCCAAATTTTGTAATCTGATAGCATATAATATTCAGGCATTGTTCCGAAAACATAATCGAAAATAAGATCTTGTAAAATCCATACACTTGCTACAGCTAAGTGCCATTTTTTCACTTCAAATGTCGGTGCATAAAGCATTGCTTGTAATGCCATTCCTCCGTGCGAGAAGATTAATAAATAAGCAACAAGATCAAGTCCACCAGTTAAATAAAGAACAATTCCATTCATAACAACTGCCCAAATACCATATTTAAGCAAGCTTACGTAAGCAAGTGCCTCTAGTAATCCGTTCTTTTTATTTAGAATGAAAAGTAGCAATACAAAACAAAAAAATAATGATGCGGTTGGACTATCTGGAACAAAAATTCTCAACCACTTCGGAGTATCATATATTTGAAATCTGTACCAATAATATCCCCATATTGTACCTAATACATTGATTATGAATAATACAATTAAATTTGATTTTAGACGTAGCATACTATAGAGTATGTTCACAAAAACACTTCACTTTCAATTTTCACTTAATAAATTTATAACACAAAGTTCACAATTTAGATGTTTTATCACATTTTTAACATGTTATTATTTCAATATACAATACAATAAAAAAAGAGTCGATAAATCGACTCTCTTTTAATTACTCAGTTTTACCTGCTTTTGATACGAACTCAGCAAGTACTTTTAGCTCTGCATCAGTACCTTTAAATACGCCAGCTGGCATATTTTTACCACCGTTTTTAGCAATATGAGCAATTTGATCTGGTGTTAAACCAGTGTTTTGAAGACTTGGAGCCGCTGCGCCACCTTGAAGATTATCACCGTGACAAGACACACAAGTATTTTTTTGCAATAATTTATATCCTGGATCTTCTTTATTTAATTCAACAAAAGTACGAATTTTACCTTGTTCTTTTTGTTTCTTCCAGTCATGGTGTGATGCTGCTTCCCATGTTAAATAAATTACTCCAGATAAACCTAATAACATAAAGCCAGTAGCTAAAGGACGTTTAATTGGTTTTCTATGAGGACTACGGTCTAAAAATGGTGCTAATAATAACCCACCAAATGCTAAACCTGGAATTACGAATGCACCAATTACGTTATAATCACCAGAAGCATAGCTATATTTTAAGAATTGATATAAGAATAAGAAATACCAGTCTGGTAGTGGTGTATAACCAGTATCAGTTGGATCTGCAACCCTCTCTAATGGAGATGGATGTGCAATTGTTAATGTTAAATACCCAATTAAGAAAACTGCTCCTACCATCCACTCTTTTAATAAGAAGTTTGGCCAGAATGCTTCTGTTTTCCCAGGATACTCAGAATAATCTTTTGGAACATTAGGTTTACGACCTTCCATTGCAGGTACACGTGAGTCACCTACAAACTTCATTCCTTTACCGCGATGCATGTTCTCCCTCCTTTATTTCGACACACTTTAGTAATTTACTAAAGCCACATGCTTAATCTTATAGTGGACCTGAAATACCTTGCTTACGAATGATTAAGAAATGGGCACCCATAAGAGCAAGTAAAGCACCAGGTAAGAAGAATACATGAATTGCGAAGAAACGAGTTAATGTTTGTGCACCAATAATTTCCGGATTACCTGCAATTAACGTTTTCACTTGCTTACCAATAAATGGTGTTTGTTCGGCAATTTGCAGACCTACTTTAGTCGCAAATAACGCTTTCATATCCCAAGGTAATAAATATCCTGTAAAACCTAAACCAAGCATTACAAAGAAGATTAATACCCCAACAATCCAGTTAAGCTCACGAGGCTTTTTATATGCGCCTTGGAAGAATACACGTAAAGTATGTAAAAACATCATAACGATTACTAAACTTGCACCCCAGTGATGCATACCACGAACAATTTGTCCGTATGCTACGTTGTTTTGTAAGTAATAAACTGATTCCCAAGCATTTTTTATATCTGGAACATAGTACATTGTTAAAAACATTCCAGATAAGATTTGAATAACAGTAACGAAAAATGTTAATCCACCAAAGCAATATACGAATGCAGAAAAATGGTGTGCTGGATTAACGTGTTCTGGTACTTCATGATCAGCGATATCTCTCCAAAGAGGTGTAATTTCTAATCGCTCATCTACCCAGTCGTAAATTTTGTTTAGCACGATTATTTACCTCCTGTGTTTGGTAATAATTTACCAAGATAGAAAGAATCACCTTTCACTTTTACTTGATAATTATCAAGTGGACCAAGTGGTGGTGTACCTTTAATATTTTGGCCGTCTAACTTATAACGACCGCCATGACATGGGCAAAAAAACTGATTAGGAAAATCCTTGTTATCATTCCATCCAACTGTACAACCTAAATGTTTACATGTTGGTGATAATGCAACAATATCCCCGTTTGAATTTTTGTAAACCCATGCAATGTGTGCCGCATCAGACTTTACCCATCCATCAACTTGTTTCGTTTTAAAATCAAAACGTTTTGGGTCAGTTGTTAAGTCTTTAACTAAACCAACCTCCACTAAAGATCCAGCTTCTTCTTTTTGTAGAACTGGGTCGATAGCAAAACGAGCCAATGGCATAAGCATTCCTGCAGCCATGAAACCGCCTACACCCGTTAAAGTGTAGTTTAAAAACTGGCGTCTTGAAACCTTTTCACTCATGAAAATTCCCCCCTCTATCACAAGTACTCCTGTACGGACAACAGCTATAATAAAAAAACTAGGACACTTTCATAATATAATAACAATTTTAGAAGGTCAATAATATCCTAATAATAATCATAGTAATAATGTTGTTTTTATTTTTATCCCCATCTTTTAGAAAATAATGCATTTACATGGGATAATTGTTTCTCTACAATTACTCGTTGAGAAGATTCATCTAAGCTATTAATATTTAGTGTAGGTAACCAAATTAATGATTCTTCCATTTCATTTTCATATTGCTTCCATTCAAAATCACATGTTAAATAGAAAATATGTTTTAATCCACTACCCTTAAACTCGTTATACCAAGTTTTTAATCGCTCTATTTTATTGATTTCTTCAGGTAAATAAGTATATTCCGGAGCAATTACTACTCTTCCTTTATATGTACGTTCAATTTCAGATGTAAGTATAATCAAGTCTTCTCTTTGCTCAGCTAAGTCGATTTTTTCTTTTTTGAAAGAAACAGGACATAGTGGAACAATAATCGTATCGATATACTCCAGATTCTCAATAACTTGGTTTAACTCATTAGTTGTCCATTTCATCAAGATTTCCTCCTTTTATTAAAATAATTTAATTTTAATTGTGAAATTTTTGTGAACAAATATCTATTCTCCATTTAACCATATATTACTATTTTAAGAAAGAAAAAAAGTCTTTAGATAACAGGACTTTTTTCAAAGTGTAATATAAAATGCAAGCTTAAGGAAAGAAAGGAAGAGCAGGGTTAAGGAAAAGATAATAAATAATCATAAAGGCTTGCTCTCAATCATACCTTTCCTGCCTTTCCTCTTTTCCCTGCTCTTAACTCAACATAAAAAAGTCCTCAGGTTATGAGGACTTTTTAAGTATTAATTAGCTTAATGCATTGAGTTGTTTGGTTAATTCATGGAAAAGTTTCTTGTCTTGCTGATCTAATGCTTCATCAATCATTTTCATTAATCTATCTTTCTGGAAATTAATGATAGAATCTGATAACAGTTTTTCAGCAATTACTCGGTCCTTTTCATTACTGTTTAAATTTTTAGGTATATGTGGGTTCTCTTCTAAAACTGAAACAAACATCGGATATTGAAAAGAAGATTTAAAATTCAGTTGGATATAAATATCCTCATCCCTATTAAGTCGAATATCGTGAAAGGACTTTTCTGCATCCGTTGTCATAACATTTTGTTTATAGAAATGAAATGGAACTTCTTTTACACAGTTCGTCGACATCACTAATCCCCGTGGACAATATTTAGACTGTTCTACGAAATGAACCTTTTTCATTAAATAATCATGGCTCATTAAGTAATTTAATATCCACACACATTCTCTTTGCTTTAACTGAAAATTACTTAGAAACCATTTTACAAAGTCTTTCTTCTCATTCACAGATACAGGGGTTGCCATTTTTAAATCCCTCCTCTGTCCTTTAAATTTGTCCCCTTTTCTGAATAAAGAAAACTACAAAATTTCATTTATTCTGTCAAGACGTTCTTGAACTTCTTCTTGTAGATATTCATCATCTACAAGCTTGCTGTAAATTTCTTTTGCCTCTTGAATTAAACCTTCTTCAAACAATAGGTCTCCGTATTCCTTTAAGAAGGAAATTTCCTGGTTAAAGTCATTATATGCTAGACGATATTGTTTTAATGCCAATTCATAATTTTCGATTCCATAATAAGCTTTACCTAAGTCCCAATTAAAATGTGGATCTGAAGCTCCATGCTCAATAGCTAAATCAATTGTTCCAATAATTTCATCAAAATCTTCTTCTTCAAATAAAATTCCCACTAATAATTGTACTGCTTCAATCAATGAAGGGTCGTAAATTAATGCCTCTTGGAGATGCTTTTTACTTGTATCTAGATTTTTTAATTTACGTGCTAATTTCGCTGCAGATAAAAGGCATTCCACATTTGTTTCATCAACAAGCAAGGCCTTTTGTAATATTTCATAACCTTCTTGATATTGACCTTCTAGATCAAATGCTTTGCTTAGCCAAAGATGTGCCACCAAATATTCTGGGTCAAAGAAAATCGCCTCTTCAAATACTGGAATACAAGCTAAATATCGTTCTGCTTGGAATAACGTAATCCCATAACCCAATAAGGTGTGGAAGTCCTTTGTATGCTGTATACCTTTTTCATAGAATGTAATAGCATCTTCCCACTCACCTTCTGCACTTAAACATTCCGCAAGTCTTAAATCTTTATTTACACCATTTACTTCAATATCTAAATTAGACAATTTTTCGTAATATGGTATTGCTTTTTTATAATCGTATTTACTAAAATAATACTCCCCTAATGCAAAATCTACTACCGGTTCATTAGGTAAAATTCTTTTAGCTTCAAATAATTTTTGTTCAGCAACTTCATCAAGACCTTGAACTTGATATAAATCTGCCATTAATAATAATGCTTGGACGCGATTTTCGCTATCCTCATTAATTGCTAACAAAATTTCTAACGCTTCGTCTTCTAAATCAAGGTCTAATAGAATTTCAGCATACATTATTTTAAGGTCATCGTCATCATCATATAGATAAACTAAGTCCTCAATAATCGTTTTTGCGTCTTCTATTAATCCTAATGATTGAAATAGTAGAGCAGCCTCGTATTTTTCTTCATCGTTTGCAGATTTTAAACTCTTTTTTAAAAGTTCTAATCCTTTTTCGGTTTGACCGTTCTCAATTAACTGAACAGCTTCATATAAACTCATTCTTACACCTCGTATTCAACACTACTTTATTAAATCATTTAATTGCTCTTTAAAATTTGGAAATGATACAGCGATACAATTTGTGTCTTCAATCTCTGTTTCTCCATCAGCAAGTAATGAAGCGATTGAAAGCATCATTCCCATTCGGTGATCCCCATGAGATTTCACGTTTGCACCTTTTAAAGAACTATTGCCTTGTATTATCATACCATCTTTTGTTGCTTCAATGCTTACTCCAAGATTTGAAAGTTCTGTTACAACTGTCTGAATACGATCAGTTTCTTTTACTCGCAATTCTTCAGCATCTTTAATAATTGTTTCACCGTCTGCCATTGAAGCAGCTAATGCTAAAATTGGTAACTCATCGATACAAGTTGGGATTTCTGCCCCTCCAATAACAGTTGCTTTTAGTTTAGACGATTTCACTCTTATATTCGCAATTGGTTCGCCATTTACCATTTTTTCATCTTCTAACGTTATATTTGCGCCCATTCTTTCTAAAACTGTTAATATGCCAATTCTAGTTGGATTTACGCCTACATTTTTTAACAAAATTTCACTATTTGGAATAATCGAGCCTGCCACTAAGAAAAATGCAGCTGAGGAAATGTCTCCTGGTACAATTACATCTGTTGCAGTAAGTCTTTGGTTGCCGTTAATTGATACTGTATTCCCATTTACATCTAATTCACAACCAAATGCCTTAAGCATTCTTTCCGTATGATCTCGAGACTTCTCTGGTTCTGAAACAATCGTTGTTCCATCTGCAAATAAGCCAGCTAACAAAATTGAAGATTTGACTTGTGCACTTGAAACAGGTGAATGATAAGAAATACTTTTCAGTGAACCTCCTCTAATTGAGATAGGGGTATATGTAGCATCTTCACGTCCATCTATCGAAGCTCCCATTTGTTTTAATGGTTTCGTCACACGTTTCATTGGTCTCTTACCAATCGATGCATCACCGATTAAAACGGAGTGAAATGGTAAACCACTTAATATTCCCATCATCAGTCTTGCGGTTGTTCCAGAATTTCCTACATCAAGTACAGCATTTGGTTCTTTAAGTTCTTCAATCCCCTTACCATGAACAATGACTTCTTCCTCTAATACATCAATATGTACACCTAATTTTCTAAAACATGCAATCGTGCTTAAGCAATCTTCGCCTAATAGAAAGTTAGTAATCCTAGTTGTTCCATTTGCTAATGATCCAAACATAATTGCTCTATGAGATATTGATTTATCTCCCGGAATTATTACATCACCAACTAAACGGATTTCTTCTAATTGAGAATTTCTCATAACCTTATCTAACCTTTCTATATGTATTTACATTCCATTTTTATTAAATCAAACCTTTTTTTTCTCATAAAATCTATTCGACTAATTACCCGAAGTTTTTTATCTTTCTACTCAATCTACTGATCATTTAGAAAAAGAAAATGATATTTTGACTTATTATTTGATCAAAACACCATTTTCAAATGTATTTACTAATTTAGTTGTATTAAAAAGCGCTCTAAACTATCTTTTATGTAATCTTCATCCAATTCATTGATGATTGGACTACCATAATCCTTTAATAAAATATAGTTTATTTTCAGATCTATATTTTTTTTATCTTGTTTCATTAGATTGACGATCGTATTAATGTCTAAATTTGAGTAAATTGGATATTTAAGTTGTTTGTACCAATTTTGGATATCATTATACTTTAAATCAATTTTAAAGTACTGCTCACTCATATAAATAGCAAATAGCGTTCCAAATGCAATTGCTTCTCCATGAGTTGTTTTAGCATATCCTAAGAAAGCCTCAATAGCATGTCCAAGAGTGTGTCCTAAATTAAGAAATGCTCTAATTCCTGTTTCCTTCTCATCTTTTGATACAATCTCATTTTTGACACTTATTCCCAGTGTCACACATTGTTCAACTAAATCTTTATCAATGTTTTCTAGAGATTGTATATTGTTCATTAACCAATTTAATTGAATTACTGAAGAAATCATGGCTTCTTTACTTATTTCTGCAAAACCTGATCTCCATTCGTGTATTGGTAATGTTTTTAAAAAGTCCAGTTCATAAAGAACAAATTCTGGTTGATAAAACGCACCAATGATATTTTTAGCCTTTGGAAGATTAATCGCGACTTTACCTCCGATTGCACTATCGTGAGCTAATAAAGTAGTTGGCATTTGGATGAAACGAACGCCTCGCATATAGGTTGCAGCTACAAACCCTGCTAAATCTCCAACTACTCCTCCACCTAAAGCAATGACTAAACTATTCCGATCTAATTGGAGATCAAAACAATACGTTAAACATTCTTCATAAGTTGAGAAACCTTTGCTTTTTTCTCCATTTGGAATAATAAAATGTTCTATTTTAATTGAGTTACTACAATTAATCTTTACTTCTTCTAAATAAAGTGGAGCAACTTGATCATCGGTAATGATTAAGATTTTCGAAACTTTAGGCACTAAGTTTTCGAGCATAGACTGTAAATGACTTAAGATCCCGTATCCAATACAAACATTGTATTGCTTAGAGTTTGTTTTTACAGTGATTTCTTTCATTAAAACTCCCTCGCGTACTCACGGTAGTCTTCTATATTCTTTTTTAATCGTTCAAGTTGATCTGATTCAAATTGATCTACAATTGCATTTGCGATTTCCCATGCTACAATATGTTCCGCTACAACTGAAGCTGCAGGTACAGCACAGCTATCTGAACGCTCAATACTTGCTTCGTAAACTTCCTTCGTTTCAATATCAACACTTTTAAGTGGTTTATATAGCGTAGGAATAGGTTTCATAACAGCACGAACAACAATTGGCATACCAGTTGTCATACCACCCTCAAAACCGCCTGCACGGTTTGATAAACGGTAATATCCTAACTCTTCTGAATATGCAATTTCATCATGCACTTCGCTTCCAGGGATTGAACCCGCTTTAAATCCAATGCCGAACTCTACGCCTTTAAACGCATTAATACTGACGATTGCACCAGCAATTTTTGAATCTAACTTACGATCATAATGCACGTAGCTTCCAACTCCTGCTGGCATACCTTCAACAACAACTTCAACAATTCCACCTAATGAATCGCCTTTTTGTTTTGCTTCATCAATTAACGTTTTCATATTTTCAGTTGCTTCAGCATCAATGCATCTAACTTCAGAATTTTCGGCTTTATTATGTAAATCTTCCACATTGTGATAATCTATGTTATTCGCCTTTACTCCACCAATTTCGATAACATGACTGGCGATTGTAATACCAAGTTCACTTAATAATTTTTTGGCAATAGCACCAGCAGCAACTCGAACTGTCGTTTCACGAGCAGATGAACGCTCTAATACATTTCGAACATCTCTGAAGCCATATTTTATCGCGCCATTTAAATCGGCATGTCCTGGTCTTGGCTTTGTTATACTTCTTTTTCCTTCATAATCTGGATTTTCCAATGGTTCAGCACCCATTATATTCGTCCAATGTTTATAATCGTTATTCTCAACAACCAATGCGATCGGAGAGCCTAATGTATAACCATGTCGAACACCGCTTGTAATTTGAGCAGTATCCTTTTCAATTTGCATTCTTCGGCCTCTTCCATATCCACCTTGACGTCTACGAAGTTCAACATTGATTTCTTCTGCTAAAATTGGTATGCCTGATGGAACGCCTTCAATAATTGTAGTTAATTGTGGACCATGTGATTCACCAGCTGTTAAATAACGCATGTCAACACCTTCTCTTATGTAAGATTAAAATTATTTAGTTACTACTATACCACATCCTATTCTGAATTTAATATAAAAAAAGAACCATAATCTGGTTCTTAACGTGATTTTTTGTAAAAAAATGTTTCATTCGATGTAAATGAGTATTTTTCTGCGTGGAAAATTTGTTCTGTACTTCCAACAAATAAAATACCATTATCATTTAATGAATTTGAAAAGTTCATATAAATATCAACTTTTGCTTCTTCAGTGAAATAAATTAATACATTTCTACAAATAATAATATCAACATTTTTTTCATATGGATCGACTAACAAATTATGTTTCTTAAATTGGATTAGTTTTTTTAACTCATCATTTACTTTGTAAATTGAGCCCTCTTGTTTAAAATATCTCGTTAAAAGCTCATTTGGTACATCTTTTACTGCTTTTTCATTGTATATACCAATTTTAGCTTTCGCTAACACATTTTCATCTAAGTCTGTTGCAATGATTTGGAATTGATGTGGCTTTAAATATTTCAATAAAATCATTGCAAGCGTATATGGCTCTTCACCAGTTGAACAAGCTGCACTCCATATTTTTAATTTCGAATTATTTTTAAAAAATGTAGGAAGAATGTTATTTTCAAAAATTTCCCATCTATTTGGATTCCTAAAAAATTCTGAAACATTAATTGTCATCCGATCTAGAAATTCAAAATACAAATTATTATTTTTTTCCATACCCTCAAAAAAATCAACAAATGATCGAAATCCCTTTTTCTCATATAAGGATTTTAATCTTCTTTTCATTTGTGATTCTTTGTATTGGTATAAATCGATTCCTGATTTTTTTTTGACTAATTTAATAAAATCATTATAATCTTCCATTTTATTCCCCTAAAATAATAAATTAGATTTTATTATTTATATCGGCTGTTCACTTAAGTTTGTTACTTATTTTAGACAATGAAAAAAAAAGCCAACACGTATATTGGCCTTTGACTATAGACAAACTTTTTTCAATCAGTCAGATCATCTGATTTAAGGACTTTTTCTACACACTAAAAGCCAGCACGAATGCTGGCTTTTAATTTAAATATTAAATATTAGTATACCCACTCTTTAATAAGCTTTGAGTATTCTACTAATTCATTTTCATTGAAGAAAATACCGATTTCACGTTCTGCACTTGCAGGTGAATCAGAACCATGAATAATGTTTTTACCTACAGTTGCAGCATACTCTCCGCGGATTGTTCCTGGAGCTGAATCTTTTGGGTTAGTAGCTCCCATCATTTGACGAGCTGTAGCGATAACGTTTTCACCTTCCCAAACCATAGCAAATACTGGGCTTGAAGTAATGAAATCTACTAATTCACCAAAGAATGGACGCTCTTTATGTTCAGCGTAATGAGTTTCAGCTTGTTCTTTGCTTACTTGCATTAATTTAGCTCCTACTAATTGGAAGCCCTTTCTTTCGAAACGTGAAACGATTTCACCAATTAAATTACGTTGTACTCCATCAGGTTTTACCATTAAATATGTTCTTTCCATTATGCTCTACCCCTCTTGAATTCAATTATGTATAAACAATACAGTAGAATAGTATCATCAATTTATAAAATTATCAATAGTTTAAAATCTTGTTATTTTGTAAAAATTGCAATCGCTTCCAGTTAACATACAATCTAATCATCATTAACAATCGATTCTTATAAAATAATCGAGCGAAAATGCCAAAAGAGGCAGTTCAAAATGCATGTGCATTTTTGCTGCCTCTAATTTTTTCGATTACCTATATTTTTAGCAATTAAAATTAACATTTCTTTCGCTTCGTTATCAGGTAGGTTTTCAATGCTGTTTAATGACTTTTGTAAATACTCTTCACTGACTCTTCTTGCGGCTTTAATGTATGTACTTTTTCGTATCTCATTAATCAGTGGTTTAACTGTTTCTGGATCTATTCCTTCATGAACAGAAACAATTTTTTCTTTAAGTGTTACATCATTCATCGCTAGCAAAACAGGTAATGTAATATTACCTTGTATTAGGTCACTTCCAGATGGTTTACCTAATTCTTTTTCAGAAGCAGTAAAATCAAGAATATCATCCATTATTTGATATGACATTCCTAAATAATAGCCATAATCCTTTAAACATTTTTGAATAGCAGGTGTAGCACCAGAAGCTATCGCACCAATCTCACAACTAGCAGAAATCAACAATGCTGTTTTACGCTTTATACGTCTTAAATAACATCTTAAATTTTGGTCAAAATTATACTTATCTTTTATTTGCTCAATCTCACCTAAACAAATCTCTAATATCGTTTCAGACAATTTTTGATGGGCTGCTGGAATTTCGATTTCCGACATACATTCTAATGCTTTTGCAAATAAAAAATCTCCTGCATACATTGCAACTCGATTATTATATGTTGAGTTAATCGTCGGCTTCCCTCTTCTTAAGCTAGCCTCATCTATAACATCATCATGAACTAATGACGCCATATGTATAATTTCCAAAGTAGCTGCTACGTTTTTAATAGATTGAAGGTTATATTGTCCAAATTTAGCACTTAGTAAAACAAAAACCGGTCTAATTCTCTTACCACCTGATTTAAGTAACTGGATCGATGCCTTTTTTAAAATCGGCTGCGAAGAATCAACTACTTTATGAAGTGTATTTTCAATTTCATTAATGTCTTTTTTTAAATAAGAATATTTCCATTTAACCTTCATTCCGTTCACCTTACTATTCATCCCATACTATTGCTTTTGTAACTAGCTCTTTGGTTTAACACCTAAATGCATAGCTGCTACACCAAAAGTATAAGGTTTAATTTTAATTTTTTCTAATCCTGCCTTTTTGAAAAGCTGTGCTAGTTCATTCATTCCTGGAAATGTACTTGCGCTTTCTTGTAACCAAGAATATTCTTTAAAGCTTTTAGCGAATATTTTCCCGAAAATTGGCATAATGAATGTGAAATATGCTTTATATACATGTCTTATACCAAATGCTGTCGGTTGTGATGTTTCTAAGCAAACAACAATTCCTCCAGGTTTTACAACTCTTGTCATTTCCTTTAAAACTTGATAATAATCAGGAACATTACGCAAACCAAATCCAATAGTAACGACATCAAAATGGTTGTCTTCAAATGGTAATTCCATCGCATTTCCATGTATTAATTTCACTTGATCTAATTGTAGATTTTTAACTTTTTCTTCACCAATTGAAAGCATGTTTTTACTAAAGTCTAGACCTACTACTTCGCCTTCTTTTCCAACAGCTCCAGCCAAAGCAATTGTCCATTCTCCAGTTCCGCAACAAACGTCAAGCGCTTTCATACCTTTTTTTACATTCATAATTTTCATTGTTTGTTTACGCCAAGCGATATGTCGTCTAAAACTAATAATACCATTCATTTTATCATATTTATTATAAATCTTTTCAAACACGTCATGAACGCGTTCTTCTTTTGATTGAGTCATATAAACCCCCACTAGACTAATTACGATTACTTCTATGTAGATTAATTTTGTAATTGTATGATTATTTTTGATAATTCTTCTTTCAAGAGAGCACTATCATTTTGAATACACATTACTTTCTGAAATTGGGACATAAAATCAGAGCCAGTCTCAAAAGTACGAGAATCAAGTTCTTTTTTCAGTCTGGATTTTAAACATTCTTTTTCAACTTGATGGATTGATTCTTCAGATCCAATAAATTTAGCAAAATGAACAAGTATAGTTGATTCAATAACTGTAATACACTTGAACAATTCTTCTAAAGTAGTAAATTGCTGGTGAACTAAGTTTATTTTTTCTTCATTCATTTCTTTAACTGCAAAAGAAAGTTCTCTAATTAAACCAATTTCCCCAGTTCTAGAAAGTGCATCATAATATAGACCACTATAAAAATCCCCTTCTAAAACGGTCAATTGTTTTTTTTCTCGATCTAATGGCGTACTTTCATATGTTGATACTTTTTCATGGGTATCAAGTGCAATCTGATGAATCATTAATGCTTTACAATAGTGAAGAATTTTGTCGTGCGAAAAATTGTTTTGTTTTAATAAATTTATTAATAAAGTAACCTTTACATCATCTATTTGTGGTGTTGAAAGATGTTTACTTAAATAAGGATGCCTAATCGTTTGTAGGATCTCAGAGATTACTTTATTTTTTAACTCGTGAATACTATTCATTATTTCCATCCATTCCATTAATTACTGACTTTTATCATTATACCATAAGTATTTTAGATGGTATAAGTTGATTACTAGTCAACTTGCATATTTTATAATGAATATTTTCAAAAAAAGCAGGATGTCCTGCTTTTTTTGATCAGTTAATCTATTTAGATGAATGAATCATTGCAAGAATTTCATTTCTACCTTGCACATCTTCTTTTAGTGAACCACGTACCGCAGTCGTAACAGTTTTAGAACCTGGTTTTCTCACGCCACGCATAGACATACACATATGTTCAGCCTCTACAACAACCATCGCACCATGTGGCGCTAGTACTTCCATAATAGCATCTACAACTGATGCAGTAATACGTTCTTGTAGTTGTGGTCTTTTTGCAACAGTTTCAACTGTACGTGCTAATTTACTTAATCCAGTGACTCTACCGTTTCTAGGGATATAAGCTACATGCGCAACTCCGTAAAACGGTAATAAATGATGTTCACACATTGAATGGAATGGAATGTCCTTAACAAGCACTAATTCTTCGTGATCTTCACCAAATACTTTATGTAAATGTTCTTTTTCATCTTGGCGCATACCAGAGAATACTTCAGCATACATTTTTGCTACACGCTTTGGCGTTTCGTAAATCCCTTCTCGATTTGGATCATCACCGATAGCTTCGAGAATTTGACGAACCGCTTGTTCAATTTTTTCTAAATTTACTTCATTCATTAATTGATCCCCCATGCAAAAAAATTCTAATATTCATTTCTATCAGATTCGTTTTATTTTAACATAATTCTTTTTTTATAGGCAAAAAAAAGAAGGATACTTTATTAGCATCCTTTCAGACTGCCCGCCAAACGCTCGCTTTCTTCGTTGCTTCGCCTGGCTGCGGTGCTCATTACCGTCTAGGGTAACTCCGCTCCTCGCCTAGCTTCGCGCCTCGAAAGACAAGCGTTTTCAATCAGTCTGAAAATCAGATAAATAAGACTTTGTCTACACAACTGGAAGGATACTTTATTAGCAGCCTTTTATGTGACTGTTCGCTTTCTTCGTCGCTCCTTTCTGTGTGATACACATTCCGGATGATGAGCATAACTTTGACCCTATAAAGCAATGAGGTCAATCAATTTGAATACAGAGACAAAAAAAGAAGGATGCTTTAATTAGCATCCTTCTTTTTCGCTTAAATTATGTAATTATTTTACAGCATCCTTAAGCGCTTTACCAGGTTTGAAAGCTGGAACTTTACTAGCTGCGATTTCGATTTCTTCGCCAGTTTGTGGATTACGTCCTTTACGAGCTGCACGCTCACGAACTTCAAAGTTACCAAATCCGATTAATTGTACTTTATCCCCGTTTTGTAACGCACCAAGAATTGATTCGAATACAGCGTCTACTGCTAAAGTAGCTTGTTTCTTTGTTAATTCACCAGCTTCAGCAACTGCATTGATTAAATCAGTTTTGTTCATGTCTTTCACCTCCTCCCAAAATTTTAAAAATAGTTTCTTAATTTCATTTGTGGCCAAAATTTAAAATTTTATACAACAAATTCCAATTAATTTCTTTGTCATGCCTTATATTATACGATTCTAACGCATATTTCAATATGTTTTATAAGAAAATGTTGGAATTACTCGAAAAAAAGTAGCGATTTTTCTGAAAAATTGTTTTTTTAGTTGAAATATTATATTAAAATCATAAAAAATAACGGTTAACACTGATTAAATCGGCAATATTTTATTTTTTTTAATAATTTACATTTAAAATATTTTTGTTGATTTATGTCGAATTAAAACTTTTTTTATTTGGCTACGTTAAGAGCAGGAACAAGGAAAAGCAGGATCGAGGAGAAAGGAAAAGTTATTAAAAGAATTAGAAGCAAAAAAAAATCAGATGGTTTTTTGCCATCTGATTCACTAAATATTAAAGGATAATCGCAATTAAGCCGCCACTTCCTTCATTGATAATTCTTTCTAAAGTTTCTTTCAGTTTATATCTTGCATTTTCTGGCATTAATGATAGTTTTGCTTGAATCCCTTCTCGAACGATTGAACTTAATGATCGTCCGAATATATCTGAATTCCAAATTGATAGTGGATTATCTTCAAAATCTTGCATTAAATATTTAACCAGTTCTTCACTTTGTTTTTCTGTTCCAATGATTGGTTCAAAAGTTGATTCTACATCAACTTTAATCATGTGGATAGAAGGTGCCACTGCTTTTAGTTTAACACCAAATCTTGAACCATGGCGTATAATCTCTGGCTCATCTAGACTCATGTCTAATAATGAAGGTGCAGCGATTCCATATCCTGTTTGTTTAACCATCCTTAATGCATCTGACACTTGATCATATTCTTGTTTCGCATGAGCGAAATCTTGCATTAACTCTAATAAATGATCTTTACCGCGAATTTCAACTCCTACAACTTCTTTTAAAACTTGGTCATATAATTCATCAGGAGCTGATAAATCGATTTCTGCAACCCCTTGCCCCATGTCAATTCCAGCAAGTTGAGCATATTCAATAAATTCATAATCACTAAATTGACCAACAACATAGTCAACGTCTCTTAATCGTTTAATATCTTTTACTGTTTCTTGTATTGCTTCTTGATAACTTTGGCGTAACCAATGATTTTCTTTCAGTACTAGTACCCAACTTGGTAAGTTTACATTTACTTCTAACACTGGGAATTCATACAGCGCTTCACGAAGTACGTTTAAGACATCACCTTCGCGCATCGCTTCAACACTTAATGCAATGACAGGTATATCATATTTCTCGCTCAATTCTTGTCTTAAAGCCTCTGTATTAGGATGGTAAGGTTGAGACGAATTAATTACCATAATGAAAGGCTTTCCAACTTCTTTTAATTCTGCTACAACACGTTCTTCTGCCTCGATATAATCATATCTGGCAATTTCACCAATTGTTCCATCTGTTGTAACAACTACTCCGATTGTAGAATGCTCTTGAATTACTTTACGAGTCCCAATTTCCGCTGCTTCATTAAAAGGAATTGGTTCTTCATACCAAGGAGTACTAATCATTCTAGGACCATTTTCATCCTCATATCCTTTAGCTCCTGGTACACTATAACCAACACAATCTACTAATCGAATATTTACATCTAAGCCATCTGCTACATGAATTTTAACTCCTTGATTTGGAACAAATTTTGGTTCAGTAGTCATGATTGTTTTACCTGCAGCACTTTGAGGTAATTCATCATGTGCTCTAGCACGATCGGCTTCATTTTGAATATTAGGAATAACAACTGCTTCCATAAAACGTTTAATAAATGTTGATTTACCAGTACGCACGGCACCTACAACACCTAGGTAGATATCTCCTCCTGTGCGCTCGGCAATGTCTTTAAAAATATCTATCTTTTCCATGTGTTCCCCTCCCGATTTATCAATACATGGGAATAATTGACTTGAAGTAGTATACCTATGACAATATCATTCTATGATGTTGTCCTAGTGAGTTATGACAAGATTTTTTATTTTTCTTTTCATCATCTGGGCTTAAAATAAAAAAATCCTTCGATAAAATGTATTCTTTTATCAAAGGATTATGATTTTATTTATTTAATTTTGTTCTAAAAACACTGGTTGTCCATCCTTAATTGTATAAGGAAGTGAATATGCTGGCACGATTGGTGAGTCTTTTACTAAAATAGATCGGATATCTTCACCATACTTGAAATTCTTTGCTTCTTTAATTTTTGCATATAAGTCAGTTGAATAGTCTACATAGAATTCACCATCATTGCCCATCACAATCGGTAAGTTTTTATTACTATATGGACTTACTACATAAGGATCTTCTTTAAATCCCATCTTTTTGTAGTTTAATAGGAACACACCATTTGCAAGTGTTTTTTTAATTGGAGGATATGAGTGCTTATCTAAATAAATATGTGCTTGTAACGAAACATCTCTTAATTTTTCAGCAATCCTAAGGTCGACTAATTTAACAGTAGGATTTTTCTCTGCATCCATTATTACATACTGAAAAATCCCTCCACTTTCATATGAATTACCAGGTGAGTCACTCAAATAACTAGGAATTAACTTCGTAAAATCGATTGGATATTTAATATAATTTGGTGTTTTCATATCCCTCGTTTTAATAGGTAAAAGACCTGAATTGTTTTCTTTAAATTTATTTACTGCTTTTTGAACAGATTGTAATTGGTCATCATAAGGTATTTGATTTTGTGCAAGTTGATTTTGTGGATATAAACAGCCACTTAATATACTAATTACAAAGCATATTAAAATGGAAAGAAATAGCTTTTTCATGTTAGTCCCCTTTTTTGTCATTAACTAGGCCAGCTTAATACGATATATGTAATTAATATTCCAGAAATAATTAACGACATATATGCGATAAATGCTGTAATCATTCTTAAAAATTTTATCTTTATTTTATGCCTGCTTAAAAAGATTAAAAATAAAGATAAAAGCATTAATCCAATACCAACAAAAGAAATTAGTTCATTAATATGTGACGTGCTCATTATGATCCCCCTATGTAATATCTAACATTATTATAGTAACAAAATAGTGTGATGATTTGAATAAAATCTTTTTTATTCTATTTTGTCAGTATTGACTCGATTATTCGAATACTATACTTGTCCATTATGGTACATGACTTTACTAACAGCTTTTCTCCTTAAATAAAATTTCACATTGAGGTTTTTATCAAAGTATCCGAGCCCTTTTTTTAAAAGGAACTCGGAAAATCGTCCCTTATAAAACAAAATAAAAAGAAAGAAAAAGTAGAAAGTTATACTCCTTCTTTCTCCGAAGCGAACTGGGGCAATTGCTTCGTTAATTCATCGACTAACACCCACCAGAATACATCCGGTAAAAGTCATTCTATATTATGCGTAAATGTATGATTATGCACTAAATACATCGCTGAAGAATAAGCCCAATTATTTTTGTTTAAACATATTTGTTAATGATTGAAAATCTAATGGCATATTATTTGTTACGATTGCTTGAACAATCTTATCTTCTTTTTCTTTTGAAACTTGACGACCAGTCATTAATGCAATTTGGCGTACTAGTTTTCTTACAGTCGCCTCATCTTTAAAGTTTGCATCTTTTACTGAATCAGCGACTTTAAAAATATCTGATCTACTTACATTTGCCTTCTTTTCGACCTTATCAAAAAAACCATTTGGATTATTATTAGTCACCATTCAAACCTCCTTCTTTTCTATACAACATATGCTATGCAAAAAAAGAAAAATGGTGAAACGCCTATTATAGTCCACGCAAGAAAAAAGCATTAAAAACGTTCGTTGTTTTTAATGCTTTTCATCACTATTTACTCTGTAAGATCACTAATAAAATTTGAAGTACTTTCTCCTTCATGTCGTTTATCCCTTGACATAAGTGCATCTACAGCTAATTTTGGATTTTTATTTTCAAATAATACAGCATATAGTTCATTTACGATTGGCATTTCAACATTCGCTTGTTTTGCTAATTGATATGCAGCTTTCGTTGTTCGAACTCCTTCAACAACCATACCCATATTATTTAAAACTTCATCTAAAGATTGACCTTTTCCTAATAAGTTACCTGCGCGCCAGTTTCGGCTATGAACACTCGTACATGTTACGATTAAGTCGCCCATTCCAGTCAGGCCAGCAAATGTTTGTGTATTTGCACCCATTGCTTTTCCTAATCGTATAATTTCAGCAAGTCCACGGGTCATTAATGCTGCCTTTGCATTGTCTCCATATCCAAGACCGTCAGTAATCCCAGCAGCAAGTGCGATGATATTCTTTAATGCCCCTCCAATTTCCACACCAATTACATCTTCATTCGTATAAACTCGGAAGTAACCATTTGAAAATAACTCTTGAACTTCTCTCGCTTCTCCCATATCAGTAGAAGCTGAAGTTACTGTTGTAGGGTGTCTTAATGCCACTTCTTCTGCATGACTCGGGCCAGATAATACGACTACCGATTTTAAGAATTTAGGATCTAATTCTTCGATAATCATCTCTGAAACACGTTTTGATGTGTCTGGCTCAATCCCTTTACTTGCATGGATAATTGTAACTTCATTTGACAATTCATTATTTAATCTTTGACAAACTTCTCTAATTGCTTTTGTTGGTACAACAAGTAAAATGTATCGAACACCTGTTACAGCATCATTTAAATTATTTGTTGCTTTTAATGAAAGAGGTAATTCAATTTCTGGTAAATATTTTTTGTTTATATGATGTTCATTTATTTCATTAATTTGTTCAGAATTATTTCCCCATAGAGTAACTGCATGTCCATTATCTGATAAAACCATCGCTAAGGCAGTTCCCCAACTTCCAGCACCTAATACAGCAATCTTTTCCAAACTGTACACTCCCTTTCATAAAGAATCCTTATATAAATTAGTTATGCACGCGCACGACCAATAATCTTAATAGGAGAGCCTTCAAAATCAAATGCATCTCGAATACGATTTTCTAGGAATCGCTCGTAACTAAAGTGAAGCAATTCAGGATCATTTACAAAAACAACGAATGTTGGTGGTTTGATTGCTACTTGTGTAGCATAATATACTCTTAATCTTTGACCATTATGAGTTGGTGTTGGATTCATCGCAATCGCATCCATAATTACATCATTAAGTACGTTAGTTGGAACACGTAAACTATGACTTTCACATGCTTTATTGATCATAG
Organism: Gottfriedia luciferensis; assembly: GCF_002156865.1. Classification (GTDB taxonomy): domain Bacteria; phylum Bacillota; class Bacilli; order Bacillales; family Bacillaceae_G; genus Gottfriedia; species Gottfriedia luciferensis. Next base: position 72,915 of record NZ_NCTA01000007.1, read on the forward strand.
GTAATAATGTTTGTGTTCTTTTTTTCGTTTTAGCAGATAAGAATACAATTGGTGCATAGTCTAAGAATTGGAAATGAGCACGAATATTTTCGATAAATTCATTCATCGTTTTTTCATCTTTTTCGACTGCATCCCATTTATTTACTACAATCACCACTGATCTACCTGCTTGATGAGCATAACCAGCGATTTTTTTATCTTGTTCAATAATGCCTTCTTCACCGTCTAATACAACTAAGACGACATCTGATCTCTCAATTGCTCGTAAAGCACGAAGTACACTATATTTTTCAGTACTTTCATATACTTTACCTTTTTTCCTCATACCAGCTGTATCGATGATTACATAATCTTGACCATCTTTTGAGTAAGGTGTATCTACAGCATCACGTGTAGTTCCAGCAACATTACTTACAATTACGCGGTCCTGACCTAATAATGCATTTACTAAAGATGATTTCCCTACGTTTGGTCGTCCAATTAAACTAAATTTAATTGTCTCTTCATCATAGTTATCTTCTGTATTTTCTGGAAAATGCTTTACTACTTCATCTAGTAAGTCACCTAATCCTAATCCATGAGAACCTGAGATTGGAAAAACTTCACCGAAGCCTAATGCATAAAAATCGTAAATATCGCTTCTCATTTCAGGATTATCAACCTTATTAACCGCTAAAACGACTGGCTTTTTTGTTTTATAAAGAATTTTTGCAACCTCTTCATCAGCTGCTGTTACACCTTCACGGCCATTTGTTAAGAAAACAATAACGTCAGCCTCATCAATTGCGATTTCAGCTTGTTGACGAATTTGCTCTAAAAATGGTTCATCTCCAATATCAATACCACCAGTATCGATTAGACTGAATTCCTGATTTAACCATTCTGCTGAACTGTAAATACGATCTCGTGTAACACCTGGAATATCTTCTACTATTGAGATCCTTTCACCCACTATTCTATTAAAAATAGTTGATTTCCCTACATTTGGACGTCCAACTATTGCAACTGTCGGTTTAGACATTTTATTTCATCCTTCCTAGCATAACTATGTACCATTTAAATCATGTAAATGAGTTTTGGTTTTCGTATTAATTTTGATTTATTTAAATAACTTATCTATTTTAACAAAAAATGTGGAAAAAGACCAATTCCCTTTAATTTTTTACTAATTTTCTATTTTTGATCGATATTTTCGAAAAATAAATTGTAAGGTATTTGATACCTAATAGCAATATAATTGAGAAAAATAAAGTATCAAACCATTTTAAATCTCCAATTATATAGTTGAATTTTATAGAGTCAAATGTAATATAATTAAAAATTTCTCCTTGAATTAACCCAATTAAAACATATCTCAACTGCTCATTAAATGATCTACTTAAGAATGATGCTAATAACAGTATGAAAAACGAAATAATGATCATTTCATTGATAAAAAAACTTGCTGGATCATATATCGCTAGCATTGTAATTATGCTATATACCATTCCAATTATTAATCCTTTAAAAAAACTGCCAATTTGTTCAATTAAACCTAATAAACTTAGTTTATAACTAATGATTAAAATCATTGCCAAATAGGCTACATTTACTTCAATTTTAAATAGTTCAATCGTATAAACGGAACAACAAATTAAAAAAAGTAATCCAGTTAAATTAATAAAATACATTTTTGATTTCTTTTGACTAAAGAGTTGTATAAAAACAAATACCCAAGAAGAAATAATAAATATACTACCTTGCACACGATAACCTCCTACTAACTCTAGTATGTAACAATTACTACTTAAAATAATCAAATACAAAAGAAAGTGTATAAGAAATTGAAAATATAACGAATCTATAAATGAGTATATTTTGGAGGTGAAACCTGTGGGAAAAGATCGTCAAGAAAAGAAACTAAGAGAATCAAGAAGAGTTGAATCAGATCGAGATCAAAGCATTCATAATAAAGGTGCTACACGCCTTGATACACCTGAAGAAGCTAGAGAAACAAATCAGCATAACTAACTATAGGGTAACCTTTTCATCAGGCAAGTAACAAAAAAAATCCTTCAGCTATTACGCTGAAGGATTTTTTTTATTTTTTAAATTTATTTAATTTCTCACCAAGTAGTTCACTTAGTTGGAAACCACTATTTTCATTCGGTTGAATGTATTTAGAGATTTCTTCTTGAAGTTCAGCTTCACCAGCTTCTTTAATACTTAATGATAATCTTTTTTCGGTAGGATTAATTTCTAAAATTTTAACTTTTACTTCCTGTCCAACAGATAAAATTTCGTTTGGATTTTTAATATGTTTATCAGCAATTTGAGAAACATGTACTAATCCTTCTATTCCATCTTGAACCTCAACAAATGCACCAAAATTTGTTAAACGTCTTACTTTCCCTTCAACAACCGCATTAACTTTTAAATTATCATTTAACTGATCCCATGGTCCTGGTTTTGTAGCTTTCATTGATAATGCGATACGATTCGTATCTGTATCAATTGACAGAACTTGCACTTTTACAGTATCACCAACAGATACAACTTCTTCAGGCTTTGTCACTCGATTATGAGACATTTGAGATACATGAACTAATCCATCTACACCGCCAATATTAACAAATGCACCAAAGTTTGTTAATCGCTCAACTTTACCTTCAACAATTTGGCCAACTTTAATAGAAGAAAATGCCTGACGACGATTTTCTATTTCATTCTGTTGTTCAACTGCTTTATGGGATAAAATAACACGATTTTTTTCACGGTCTAATTCTTCTACGACAACTTCAATTGATTGGCCAACATAGCTAGCTAAGTCTTCAACAAATTTTTTCGAAACTAGTGAAGCTGGAATAAAACCACGAACTCCTACGTCAGCAATAAGTCCACCATTCACTTGCTCTGTTACAATTACCTCAAACACTTCTTTATTTGCTAATTTTTCTTCTAATTGATCCCAAGCTTTAACGGAGTCCACTGCTCGTTTAGAAAATACGACAGTATCTTCCTCAACTTTAATAACTTTTAATTCAATTTCTTGTCCAACACTTAAAACGTCGTTTACATTTTCAATATGTACATTTGAAATTTCTTTAATTGGAAGAATACCATCTGTTTTTCCACCAAAACCAACAATTGCTTGTTTATCTTCAATTTGCTCAATTACACAAGAGATAATTTCCCCAACTTCCGGCATTACTTTTTCAACCATGTCATATTCCTCCTTATGATTTAAAAAATTGATAGACCAATTTATGTATTGTCCTCTTTTACCTTCTAATAAATAAATAGAAAAGTCAAGAAATGTGTAAAAGTATTTTTCTAAATATTATCAATTTTTCCTTTTACAATTGACAAAATTTCATCAACTACATCATCAATATTCTTAGAAGTCGTATCCAATGAGATCGCATCATCCGCTTTTTTTAATGGTGAAACTTCTCGTTCTGAATCAATGCGGTCCCTAGTAGCGATTTCCGTTTTTAATTGCTCTAGGTCGCTCTCAAATCCATTTTTTAAATTTTCAATATGTCTTCTTTGAGCTCTTTCATCGACTGATGCAATCATAAATATTTTTACTTCTGCATCAACTAAAACATGCGTACCAATATCTCTTCCATCCATAACAACTCCACCATTAGCCGCATATTGGCGCTGTAATTCAACCATTTTTTCACGAACTAAACTATGTTTCGCAACAAATGAAACATTTCTTGTAACTTCTGGCGTTCTGATTGGCTCTGTAACATCTACTTCATCAATAAATACTTTTTGAATACCTTCTTCAGGAATAAGTTTTATCTCAATCTTAGAAAGTAATTCGTTTAATTCTTTTTCATTATTAACATCAATATTATTTTGAATTGCTTTAAACGTTAGTGCTCGGTACATCGCACCTGTATCAATATAAATATATCCTAATTTTTTGGCAATAATCTTTGCAACTGTGCTCTTTCCGGCAGCTGCAGGACCATCTATTGCTATACTAATTTTTTTACTCATAAATCCTCCTACATAAAAAAAGTGCTACTTAAATAGCAACTTAATCTTATCATGTCCTAAAAATAATAATTCAAATAAAAATAAAGCAGGCTAGCCTGCTTTACTTTATATTACCACATGATTTAGTTGAATTCATCTATTTACCTATATGATTATAGACTTCTCTTGTTACATCCTTGGCTTTTTGAGTAACTCCTTCATACAATTCAATCTTCGTTAAATAGACTGAAAGATTCGGAATTGACAATAAAAATTGACTCAAGACTAAACAAAATAGTTGAATGATAATTAATTTAAAAAGTATTCGCTCAATTCGTTTCATATATAATTCATACCCTTTTTATTAACAGTATGAAATAATCGAACTAATTTTATACACTATTTAGAATTTAATTTTTTATTCCTTTTCTACGATGCTTCAACTGCTGATCAAATGAAAATTGAATTAAAGATTGTCTTTGAATTGGTGATAAACCATCAAATTCCAATGAAATTTTATGCTTATCTTCTACGACTTCTTCATTTACTCGAATAATATGTGCTTTTGTAGTAATATAGCGATTTGTCTCACCTTCAAAGGGTAAAACTAACCATAATAAAATTGTTTTCCCTAAAATCATCTGCTTATCTTTAGGTGCTAACAATGCGATTCCACCTGCACTTATGTCAAGGCTCGTGGATGTAAACGGTGTAAATTCATCAAATAAAGGATGAACCGCTACATCGATTTGACTTGGAACTCGTACAAATCGTCTTCTTTGAGTTTGTTGAAGTGCATCAACACCTGGAAAAGATATCACAATAACAGGTATTTCGATTTTTTTTCTTCCTAATATTGAAGTATAAAATGTAAATACATTATTTTCCTTTGTCACAATGTAAGCTTTTAGTGTTTGATTATTTAATAAAAATGATGTTTTACCTGTACTCTCATCGAATGGGTAATCAATATAAATTTCTTCATTCTTGACTTCGACGATTTTTGATTTGTATCGTTTTACTTCTTTTGCATCAATATCCTCTAATAAAAGTACATCTCCTACATTTAGCATTGCATCCTCCCAAACTACTTTTCACATTAAATCAATTGCATTTTACAAATATGTATTTAGATATAATTCTAGTATAAAGGAAGATTTTGGTTTAGTATATGTAGATTTTTCATAATTTTTCAACCTTTTAATTTTTTCACGAACGAATAGACCTTATATTCACATGTTTAATAGATAAAATGACTTTATATTTCGATTAGCATTCAATCCGAAGCAAACATAAAGAAAAAACGTGCAATGCACGTTTTTCACAAAATGATCGTTAATAAATCCGGCTTTTTCTTACGAATAAACCGAAAATAGGAACAAAGATCTTATTATTTCGTAAAACCTTCATGAATATTTTCGATATCAGATGCTAGCATAACCGTCAATTTAATTCTTGCTTTTTTACTATCATAATCTTTACCAAGAATAACGCCTTTATTAACTAGATCATAAGCACTACCGAAATAGTCATATGTCGGATATACTTCGCCTTCCTCAGAACTTGTCGTAATCACAACTTTTATGCCCTTTTTAACAGCATTTTCAATTTCTTCAGTCATATAAGGAGATACTTGTCCTCTTCCTACTCCCTCTAAAATGATACCTTTGGCACCATTTTCTACTGCTGCTTTAATTAAATAACCTTTTGCTTCAATATAACATTTTATAATGTCAACTTGAGGTAGATTACTTGTAACTTTGTATTTATCTTTCAAAACTGGTTTTTGATAAATATGGACCTTATCATTATCAATAATCCCTAAGTATCCAAAACCAAATACGTTAAATCCTTGAATATTTGATGCATGTTCTTTCTTTACATATTTAGCAGTGAAAATTCGTTCATTAAAAACTACTACCGTCCCAACATTTCTAGCAGATTCATCAGAAGCAGTATAGATTGCATGTCTTAAATTAATAAAAGCATCAGTACCTAGTTCACCTGGTGATCTTTGCGAGCCTGTGATAACTACTGGACGACTATCATCAATTGTTAAATCTAAGAAGTAAGATGTTTCTTCTAACGAATCCGTACCATGAGTTACAACGATTCCATCGATCGTTTCATCTTCAAAGTATTCTTCAATCTTATTTTTTAGATTCATCCAATGTTCAAAGCCTATGTGCATACTAGGAACTTGGAATAAAGAATCTACAATAACGTTGATATCTTTTGGTAAGTTAAGCATATCTGCAATTTCTTGGCCTGATAATGCTCCAGAATCTAGCTTTCCAGATTCTGCGTTTGGTTTACTTGCGATTGTTCCACCTGTTGTTATTAATACTACTTTTTTCATTTCAGCACACCCCGTTTCACAAATAAAATTATATCATTTAAAAATTATCCTAGTAAACAGAAATCCTTTTTATAAATTAATTTAGCACCAAAAAATTAAAAACAGAAAAAATAAAACAAAACAAAAAAAACGTAGCTTTACTACGTTTTACGCTCTTGAAAAATAATCTTGTCAAATAACTATCAAATTTTTGTAAAGGGAGTTGAGTGATGTTCATTTCCACTACAGTATGCTCGCTTTCCATGGGGCGAAACCTGAGCCTCCTCGGCAAGCCTGCGGGGTCTCAGCCTTTCCACATTTCCCATAGGAGTCGAGCATCCTTTCGTTCCAATCAACTCATTCATCAAGATAAGTATTCATTAAGAAACTATTAAATATCCTTTAAATAGAACAAATTACTAATCAGTTTAAAATTCTTTTTTCTAAAAATTAGTATTTAATATTTTAAACTAATGTGAAAAAAATCATAGTAATGATTTGGGTTTGATAGTGTTATAAATATTGCTCAAAACAGATTAAGTTGACAAAGTGTCATAAAAGAAAGAAAACGAAGTAAAGCCAAGTTTATCAATTAAAATCTTTTCAAACAAATTTAGTTGAAAGATGATTTGCAATTAAATCACCATGGAAACGACCATTTTCTATAAAAATCTCGTTTGCATTATTTCCAGCAGCAATTACGCCTGCAATATAGATCCCTTCTATATTTGTTTCCATTGAGTCTGGATTAAATAACGGGCGTCCCGTTTCATCATCGACTTTAACTCCCATACTTTTAATTAACGTATGATCAGGATGGTAGCCAGTCATTGCAAATACATAGTCATTCTCAATTTCGAATTGTTTTCCATTTTGCTCATATACTACTGATTTCTCTTTAATTTCTATAATGTTTGCATTAAATTCCATTTTTATCTCTTCTGAACGGACAAGTGCTTCAAATTCTGGTAATACCCACGGTTTAATACTTGGTGAATAAGCATTCCCTCGGTAAAGAACAGTAACTTCTGCACCACATTTTTCTAATTCTAGTGCTGCATCGACACTTGAGTTCTTGCCACCTATAACAACAACCTTTTGATTAAAATGCTTATGACCTTCAAAGAAATAATGTGAAACCTTATCAAGTTGTTCTCCAGGTACTGATAAATAGTTTGGTTGATCGTAATAACCAGTTGCAACGATTACTGCATTTGCTTCGTATCGTTTTTCCTGGCCACCAGCTGTAACTGATTCAATCACAAAGTTTTGTTGATTTGTGACTTTCTTCACTTCTTCAAATGAATGAATATTTATATTATTTCGTTTTACAACATCCCGGTAATAAGCTAATGCCTGGTGCTTTTTAGGTTTTCTTCCTTCAATAATAAAGGGTATGTTTCCCACTTCCAATTTTTCACTTGTACTAAAAAATGTTTGATGCGTTGGAAAACGACTGAGGGTATGAACTATATTACCTTTTTCAATAATTAATGCAGATATTCCTTTATTTTTCAGAGCTAAATAAGCTGCAATACCACAAGGTCCTCCGCCAATGATTATAGCTTCAAATTTTTCCATTTGTAACATCTCCAATTAACTCAGTCTTAGTTATATTTACTATTTCTATTTTACGGAAAATATTCTTTTTGTCTAATTTTAGCTAATAAAAAAACAAGATGGGAAAATCCCACCTTGTTTCATAATGTATCATATTGAAAAATTTAGTTTATACCCAGCCTCTGAATCTGCTAGCTTCAGCCATTTTACGAGCACCAACCATATAAGCTGCTAAACGCATATTTACTTTTCTATTTACACTTGTTTCATAAATATTATTAAACGAGCGAACCATTACTTTTTCTAATCTTTCTTCAACTTCTTCTTCAGTCCAGTAATAACCTTGGTTATTTTGAACCCATTCAAAGTAAGAAACTGTTACGCCACCTGCGCTTGCTAATACGTCTGGTACTAATAAAATACCACGCTCTGTTAAAATCTTAGTAGCTTCAAGTGTTGTCGGTCCATTAGCAGCTTCAACTACAATACTTGCTTTAATATTATGAGCATTATCTTTCGTAATTTGGTTTTCAATCGCTGCTGGAACTAATATATCACAATCTAATTCTAATAATTCTTTATTTGAAATTGTATTATTAAATAACTTAGTAATTGTACCAAAGCTATCTCTACGATCTAATAAATAATCGATATCTAATCCATTTGGATCATGAAGAGCACCATATGCATCAGAAATGCCGATAACTTTCGCACCAGCATCATGCATAAATTTCGCTAAGAAGCTACCTGCATTACCAAAACCTTGGATCACTACACGTGCACCTTCTAAGTTAATACCTTTACGCTTTGCAGCTTCACGAATTACAATTGTTACACCTTTAGCTGTGGCAGTTTCACGTCCGTGAGATCCACCTAGTACTAACGGCTTACCTGTAATAAAACCAGGAGAGTTAAATTCATCTATTCTAGAATATTCATCCATCATCCAAGCCATAATTTGCGAGTTTGTAAATACGTCTGGAGCTGGAATATCTTTAGTTGGTCCAACAATTTGGCTAATTGCACGAACATAACCGCGGCTAAGTCTTTCTAACTCACGGAATGACATATCACGTGGATCACAAATGATTCCACCTTTACCTCCACCATACGGTAAATCTACAATTCCACATTTTAAGCTCATCCAGATTGAAAGTGCTTTAACTTCATTTTCTGTAACATTCGGATGGAATCGGATACCACCTTTTGTAGGTCCAACTGCATCATTATGTTGAGCTCTGTAACCAGTGAAAATTTTCACTTGTCCATCATCCATACGAACCGGAATTTTAACAGTCATCATACGAACCGGTTCTTTTAAAAGTTCGTACATTTCATTTGAATATCCTAATTTTTCTAACGCTTCTTTAATAACTATTTGTGTAGGCGCTAGTACGTCTAAATGTTCTTCAGTGTTGCTATTTTTCTCTGTAGATTTCTCGGCAACCATTGTAAACCCCCTAGAAATTTGAACTATGAAAAAATTCATTCATTCTGAAATTAGTATACAACTTTCAATCCCATTTTGAAAGTTATAAACACATAGAAAACAAAATATAATATTCAATTGTTGTAAGCGTTTTCTAAGGACATTATACTCCTATTTACAAAGTTTGAAAAGGAAAGAATACTAATAAATACCAGATATTAATAAAAAATTTACAAAAGAAAAAAACCTCTCATAGAAATTTATTGAGAGGTCTTCTTTTTAACGAAATAAAAATGTAATTGTTCAATTGCATTTTCAGAGATTAGCTCTTTACCATATTCAATTATACGATAGATCGTTCTAGTGGAAGGATTTCCATATTCCGCTAATATCGCATAAAACGTCTCTCGATCTAGCCTTCCAATCTCATGCTCTTCAAACTTTAAATAAAATGTATTTTCAAACGAAAACAATCTTCCACCAACAGCATTACATGAAACCAATTTCTCAGAGAGTAGGATTAGATCTTCTAAAGTAGAAAACTCGTACAATATATGTTCGCTTTCATCAAGGATTACTTCCATTGAGATAAAATCGTCTTGAAATTCATCTTCTTCCTCTTCAATTTCATCGGATTTTGTTACAATCACAACCATACCTTGAGCTTGAAGGGAAAATACTTCAACCGATACTTTTCCATCTACTTCGAAACCTAGTTCCACGCTAGCCTCATGCATCATATCTTGAAAAAGTTGTTGAACTTTTGGTGCATTGTACCACAAGTCTTCTTTTGTAAGACCACGTTCTGATAAATCATCAGATGTAAGAAAAACTTTTATTTTATTGTAGTTCAACCGTTCCAACCTCATGAACTAGCCTCCTTGCTGCATTTACCATAGTACAGTTTATGTTTTAATATAATTTTGGTGATTCTAAAGTAAGAAATCATTTATAATTAAAATTCTGCTTTAACCATTCATCCCAGTTTGATTGGTGACTTCCTACATAAAAATCTTGAATCGAATCCATTATCGGACTATCACAAGTCGAAACTGCATGACCACCAATTCCAATGATAATATCTGGTTTTATTTTCTTGATCGTTATTGCTAGATCAATTGTTTTCTTTAGATTTTCTTTTAGTGTACATGACATGATAAATCCTGCTGGCTTCACTTCATTCATTACTTGTTCAACCTCATTTGAATCGATAGAAGCTCCTAAGTAAATGACCTGAAAACCAATTCTTCTTAAATAAATCGTAAAGATTAATAAGCCTAATTCATGTTTTTCTTCTGGTCCACAAACTGCAATTAACTTTGGCAAATGTTTATTATTCGGTAGATTTTGGTAAATCATCCCTAATCTTGTTCTTAAAAATGAAGTTGCAAAATGTTCATGCGCACTAGTAATTTCACCGTTACGAAATTTATCCCCTATTAAAATAAAAACCTTAGAAATTATTTTGAATAGTACTTTATCCACCGAAAATAAACTAAATGCTTCATTCACATAGTTATGGGCATCACTTTCTTCAAAAGTTAATAATGAAGAAACAATTTGATTCACAAGTGCATCCGATTGCAAATTTTCATTGAATGATTGATCTTTTGTTGAATTATGCCCTTTTGCTTCATATAAATTAATTGCTTGTCCAATTGTAAAACCTTCATTCACTTTTTGAACAAGCCACTTTAATATAAATACATGTTCTTCTGTATAAAGTCGATGGCCAGCATCATTTCGTACAGGACTTATAATGTTATATCTTCTTTCCCAAGCTCTTAATGTACCCGGTAAAATCCCTACGATATTTGAGATTGCTTTTATATTGTATTTTCCTATTTGGGCCAATTTACTTTCCTCCTGCATGTAAACAAGAAACAGTTACTTTAGTACTTCAAAGTTTATAATTGATACTGTGTTTTGTTTTCGAATTCCTATTTTGTTATGTAGCTCCAAATATATCGTTTTTTGATTTCGATTTCCATTTAATTGACTACTTTCAAACAGATAAACTTGAATACTTTCAAAATTTTTTGTTTTGCTATCTAATACTTCTGAATGACTTACTAAAATATTAAGATGATCATCATAACAACCATCAAGTGCAAAGTTCAAATTATCTCGATTGGTTTTTATATCATCTAAACCAATGATGGAAAATTTTGTGCCATTTTCTGTTTCAAATGAAGCATTCGAATTTTCTAGAATCGCAACTTTACAATCAAGTAATAGAGCATTTAAATCCCTATAATTTCCACTATAATCGATATCACTCCATATAAAATAGACTGGAGCGATTGATGAAAGGAACTTAATATTTTCATCATTATATTTTTTAGACTTCTTTTTTGAATATCCACTTAAAAGGATAATCGTATTATGATTACAAATTGTTTCAATTTCACTTAATTTACGTTGAAAATCACCTATATTTGGAATCCAAATAAATTGGATTGATTTTAATGATTCATCGATTTCGTTTATTTCTATTTTTTTATAGATTATTTCTAACTGTCTATTTCGATATAACATTAGGATCGTTGCGATCACTATCATTAAACCAATAAATAATATCAATACTACTATTTTAATATCCCCCTTGTTTCAAAACCGTGTCTCTTATCTTAATACTCAGAATGACTGTTATTTTAAACGATTCCCTTCCATCTTTCTCTTTTTATTATTATACAAAAACTAATCGGAATTGAAAAATTTAAACGATAAAGAAAACTTACCGTTTGGAAGCAGCCTTTATGCGAAGATAGAGACTTAGTTGCACTTATACTTAATACTTAAAATCGGCACTACGTCGAGTTTTCTAAACCGCTAAGAATCTATACATTCTAAATGTGTTAAAAAAACTTATGCCCTTAGGATAAATGGACATAAGTTTATTAAAATGATTAGATCACTTAAACTATAACCTATTTATCCATGTCTACATTTAAAGGTATTTTTAAAATTTGACCCGGAGTTAATTGGATACTTTCTAAGTGATTAGCATCTTGTATAATTTCTTCTCCATCTCGATTACCATAATATTTCATCGAAATCGTAAATAATGTTTCTCCTCTTTGTACTTGATGGGTTGTTTCTTTTACACCCTCTGTCTCACTAGAATTTTTTATAGGATTTTCTTCATTTTTATTCGTATTTTTTAAAGGTGGGTTAACTTGATTATTGTTATCATTTTTTTTTGATTTTTCAGTGGTAGCAATTTTTACTTTTTCGAATTTATTTGAAGGGACAATTAAGCTACCTTTTTCAGTAAAAATTTTATCATACTTGCTGTCAACGAACTTAACTACTCCAAAAGGAAGTAAGATAAAAATTAAAACTAATATTGTTATTAATGGATATTTTAATTTCCACCATGGTCTTCGTTCATCTTCTTTTCTTTTGATCGACTCACTTCTCGGTGGTAAGTTTAGGATATCTTCTGATTGCCTTTGATTCTTTTTATTTTTTATTTTTCTACTTAATCCTGATGTGCTTTCATCTTGAAGTTTTTTCTTCATACTTCCTCTTCACTTTCTAAACTTAATTTCATATACATTCCTAAAACATAATCTAGAATAAAATGTGCGATAAATACGACGATAATATTATTTGTTCGCATAAATAAATAGCCGATAAAAAAACTTTCAATTAATACAATAATAAATAATATTGGCTTCTTTACGTAGCGAAAATGAACAAGTGCAAAAATGATTGATGCAATGACAAGTCCAAATTTAGCTTGAAAAAATCCCCTAAAAAATAACTCTTCTGATAAAGCGATGAGAATACAAAGAAGTGTCATTTCAAAAATAGAAAGTGACGTAAAAAATCTTTTATTGAATCCTCCATCATCTAATAATCGTTCTGGTATCGTATAATTTAATAAAATATTAAATAAAACAAGAGAAAACCCAGCACCAAATCCATATAAATAAGTTCGATAATTTTTCAATTCACTTAAGTTATTCATAAATTGATCTATACCAATAAAGAATACGATACAAAAAATAGCAATGACTAAAATGATTAATTGTGTCCCATAAACACTTTTCTTTAAGTTGTTTATCGAAATTTCTTTACGGTTTAATTCACTCTCCATATTCGATTCCTCACAGCCCCAATTTATTTCTCAACTCTTCTTCCCATGAATAAACGGTTAGTTTTTCAAATTTCATTTTATGATTTGTACAATATTCATCAAAAGAAATGCCACATATAGAACAACAATTTTTTGGTCTTTCCAGTAATCTCTCATCAAATACCGAAAGATAGTTTTCTCTATAACAAATCGTTGAATTAAGAAAATCAAGCATTGTTTTTAATTTTAGGTATTTCAATTTTTTCCGCTCTGAAATTAATCTTTTAATAGATTCAACTATCGAACGATTCATTCTATCAATAAACAATTGATCATTTTCAATCATATGATATTTAACCATTTCAGAATAAAGTGAAGTCCATTGTATTTCGCTAAATTGAAAAACTGATTTCCAATTCGAAAGTAAACCATCAGTTAATTTTATCGGATTTTCTTCCATTCTATTTATGTAGGTTAGAAAAGACTCGACTTGATTTACAGTAAGTATTTCATCTTCTATTAATCTCAATGGCAATTCATGATCCTCTTCACTAACAAATAAAATAGCTATACTAGCGTCGCCATCTCGACCAGCTCGACCAATTTCTTGCAGGTAGTTTTCAATATTTGATGGATATTGAAAATGAATAATAAAGCGAACATTGGGTTTATTTATCCCCATTCCAAATGCACTTGTACATACAATAATGTCAATTTGATTTAGAATAAACTGCTGTTGAATTAAAATTCTCTGTTCGTGTTCCATTCCGCCATGGTAATAAGCTACTCGACAACTTAACTTTTCACGTATGATATGTGAAATTTTCTCGCACATAGCTCTTGTTCCACAATAGATGATTCCCGGTCCAGATAATTCAGTTAAATATTCCGTTAATTTATTAATTTTCACTTCATCTGATTCAACTTTTTCGATTTGAATCGCAATATTTTCCCTATTTACAGAATTAATATATTTTTGAACATGTTCTAATTGAAGTGTTTCAATTATTTCATCTCGAACATTTTTTGTCGCAGTTGCAGTTAATGCAAGAACAGTTGGATTATTTAATCTTTGCCTAATATCACCTAAACTTTTATACTCTGGTCTAAAATCATGTCCCCATTGTGAAATGCAATGAGCTTCATCAACAACAAATAAGGAAATAGTTACTTCTGAAAGCTTTTGTATTAACAATTGATTTTGTAACATTTCTGGTGAGACAAATATATATTTGTAACTTTTTATATTATTTAATAAGTATCTTTTTTGTTCAAAACTTCTAAAGCTATTTAAAGCGATTACTCTTTTATCGCCAAATGCTTTAATTTGCTCTACTTGATCTTCCATAAGTGATAGTAAAGGGGAAACAATTATAACAACTCCTGGTAATAGAAGACCCGTCAATTGATATAATAATGACTTACCTCCCCCAGTTGGAAGCATAGCTAGTACATTTTTTGAGTTCAATAAATCAATTATAATTTCCTTTTGATTATTCCTAAATGATGTATAGCCGAACTTTTCATATAATACATTATTTAGGTCCATGTATATCCCCCATTCTTGCAAGCGTTATACGAATTTGAAAATAAGATACTTCATTCAACAAAGCCTCTTTAATGATTTTTAATTTCCTTGTATTTAGCTCTAAAATTTTATTTTTTATCATTGTATACTGTTCATTTGTAATAAATTGGTCAATCGGGAAACGTTTATCACTTATTACACACTCAACAATATGATCTTCAATTGTACTAATCTTTAATTTTCGGATATGTGCGATATCTTGAATTGATTTACCCTCTGTAAATAATCGCTTTGTTTCAATTGAAGTATTTGTTATATTTGCATTTTTATCTCCTTGGACAAAACGACTTAAGAAAGGAAAATCATTTTTATTTTCAATTAATATGAAAAGAATGTGATGTAATACATTTATTGATTTTATATAAGTTGTTTCTACATTTATTTTATTTTCTGATGCAATCTGCTCTAATGTCATTCCATATGAATTTGCTCCAGATAATCGATTCACAAATAACAAAGCATCATCGTCACTTAACTGTTTTAAAATTTTATGTAATTCTTCGTAAAAATGATTAACTAAAATATTCTTACTTCCTTTATAACTTAATAATTCCTTCTTAACCCATTCTTGAGTATCCTGATCCTGAATTACCGCTCTAAAATATTTTACATTCATATTCAAATTTGAAATAGTTTGAAAGAATAATGTGAATCTTTTCCAAAAAACTTTTTGAATACTATTAAAGCGTAGTCCGTTTAAATAAGTATATTCATTAAATTGTAAATCCACATTTTCTAAATACTTAATCCCATTACTATTTATTAAATAGGTATTATTATTTTCATATTGAATGATGTATCCATTTTTCTCTAATCGATAAACTAAGTCACTCATATTCTGTTGAGTAAGGAATTGAAAAAGCCCAAAAAATGATGTTACGCGATAAAAATGTGAGTCTTGAATGATTTGTGCACTTTGTTTACCTCTTAATAAATGTGTAATCCCTTGGATTGTTCGTTCTCCATTATATCGATGAATTAAATAGAGTATGATTTCTTCTAGAACTGATAGTTTAATCATCGTAATCCTCTCAAAAACATTATTCTCATTAATATATTTGAATATTTTTCACTTATAATTAATAGTATAAAGTAGTGGTATTAATTTTTTTCTTCATAGTTTTTATTTCTTCTAGCTTATCATATGTATCAATAAGCTAACCATTTTTATCGAATAAAAAAGATTATTTATTTTATTTGAGATTTCATCATTTCTCGTTTTTTTCAAAACCTGGTACAATTATATTGAAAAGTTTTGGAAACCGTTTTAAAATGTTTACAGGTACATTACAAAAATAGTATCTGTAACAAAAACAGGGAATAATTTGGGAGGTCAACACAATGGCAAAATATACAATCGTTGATAAAGACACTTGTATCGCATGTGGCGCTTGTGGCGCAGCTGCACCTGATATCTATGACTATGATGATGAGGGGATTGCATACGTTACTCTAGATGATAACCAAGGAATCGTTGAAATTCCAGACGTATTAATCGATGACATGATGGATGCATTTGAAGGATGCCCAACAGACTCTATCAAAGTTGCTGACGAAGCATTTGACGGAGACGCTTTAAAATTCGAATAGTAAAAACTGCGACGAAGTTATTTCGTCGCTTTTTTTATTTATCTCTTGCCACTTCATCTAAACCATTAATATGGTTCTTAAGAAAGAAGGTTGATTTCCGTTCCAGGATGCTCGATTTCTTAAGAGCAGGAACAAGGAAAAGCAGGAGAAAGGAGAAGATATAAAAAACAGCTTAAGAGATGTCCTTTATGTTTTCCTGTCTTTCCTATCTTTCCTGCCTTTCCTGCCTTTCCTGTATTTAAAATATGAATAGTACGATTCGAATTAGAAATTAAATAATTAAAAAACATAAACAAGCTATTTTAACTTAATTTAATATAAAAGCTTTAAATCTTCTTTTTGAACCGAATACCACTAACCACTTTATTAAATTAAAATTTTCATTAACATAAAAAAATCGACTAAAAGTCGATTGTGATTTCCAACTAAAGCATGCGTAATTGAATTAGATAGTTAACTCTATCATATTACCTTCTGGATCTTCTATTACACTCTCAAAATATCCATCACCTGTGACACGTGGATTACTAACAATGTGGTATCCATCTTCTTTAAGTCTTGCTGTCATTTGATTAACAGCATCCATACTACCTAAAGAGATAGCTATATGAGCCCAGCCCAATTGTTCACTATTATTTTTTTGATCAACACCTACTTTACGCATAATTTCTAATCTTGCTCCTGTTTTAAAAGTTAGAAAATAAGATTCAAACTTTTTTATACGATTGTGATATTTACTGTTTGATTGGCAGTTAAAATATTTTTCATAAAATTCTTTCATCCGTTCCAAATCATTTACCCAAATAGCTACATGTTCTATTTGCATATTTTTCACACCCCATCTGTTACTTATCTTCCAAACTTAATAGTATCTTTCAATTCATTTTTTAAAATCTATTTGCTCATTAGCGAAGAGAAAAATTTTAAAAATATTTATTATAATCAGTTAGAAAGACTGAGCAATACGGAATCCAAGGTCGTCTATTCTAAATGTTGGATGGCTACGACGGCGACATGTGGCTCCACATCCTCTGGCTACCTCAGCCCAGCTACCACCACGAAAAATTCGATAGGAACCGTATACTTCTTCATCATATAAATCCCAACACCACTCCCAAACATTCCCTAACATATCAAATAAACCCCATGCATTTGGTTCTTTTCTACCTACTTCATTGATCGTACCACCTGAATTTTCTTTATACCAAGCAATTTCATCTAGCTCTCCGTATCTATACCCAGTTGTCCCTGCTTTACATGCATATTGCCACTCTGCTTCTGATGGAAGCCTATAGCCATTAGAACTCCAATCACAAATTATGTTTTCACCATCATTACTCATAAAATAACACTCATCCAAACCAGCCTTTTTGGAAAGTAGATTACAAAAAGAAATAGCATCATTCCAAGAAATATTCACAACTGGTTTAAGATCACTGTCAAAAGAAATAGATGAATCATTTAAAATAGCATTATATAGACTCATATTTACTGGATAACGGGCAAGTAGAAATGGCTTTATCTTTGTTTTCCATTTGCTTTTTATACGATCATCTCTTAATTCAATTTCTCCCTCTGGGATTCTTACCATTTGATCGTCAATGAAACTCTTTATTTCAATTGACACTACTTTCCCCCCTAATTATTATATTTTTGATGATTTTTATAACTACTTTCAGAGATATCTAACCATGAAGAAATAAAAAAAGCCAGATTCTACTTGATAGAATCTGACTTTTTTAGTTAATTATGCTTTTTTAACATTCGTTGCTTGTGGTCCGCGTTGTCCTTGTTCTACTTCAAATGTAACTGCTTGACCTTCATCTAATGATTTAAAACCATCAGTTTGGATTGCTGAGAAGTGAACGAATACATCATCACCGTTTTCACGCTCGATGAATCCAAAACCTTTTTCTGCATTAAACCATTTTACTTTACCATGTTCCATTATTGTTACCTCCTTGTGTGATATACACACTATGTAATAATTTAATTTTAACAATAAAAGCAAAGATAATCAAATTCATCTGAAATAAATTTCAATTATTTGTTCACGTCTTTGCTATCTTCCCTATTTTTAGTGCCCTTACTTACATATGGTTTCGCACTTTTTGCTTTTCTAGCACTTGCTTGCCATCTATTCCAACCTTTCTTATCTGTTCCTCTACCTGTTCCGCCCTTACCTTTAGCTTTACTCATCTAAACACCTCAATCATATTATACACTAAGCAATGAATAGGTTTTAATTTTATCCAAAGAAATGAAGTGCTAAACATGAATAATGCTATTGTCCCCAATTACAAAATCACTATTTTTAGATTAAAAATCCATTAAGAAGTTTTAACAAACTCAAGTAGAATTATGATATATTGATGGAGGAGAGGATGATAGAGATGAAAAACATAAAATTAATCACGGCAGCAGCACTTTCATTTTCATTAATTAGTTTCAGTGGTAAAGTTTTGGCAGAAGAGGGAGACTATGTAAACCCTGGACCAATTAAAAATTTACAAGAAACGCACACTGATCATCAAGTAAAGCTTACTTGGGAACCAGCAGAACACCCTGATGGTGGTTATACTATATACCGAGATGGTGTTTTTTTTGCTAGTACAAACGAAACAACTTATGTAGATGATTCATTGAACGAACAATCATCGTATCAGTTTTCAATTTATGCGGTCGGTCCAAATAGTGAAGCTGGTGAAGAAACCAAAATCAATGTGACGACTAATAAAGATATCACAGCACCTAGTAATGTTGTAAATATCAAATATGATACAATTAATAAAGCAGCATACATAACATGGAATGCACCAAAAGAACGTGATTTTGCTGGATTAGCATTATATGATGAAGACGGAGAATTCATTACAGATGTTGATGCACAAGACAATGAAATCTATTTCTATGATTTAGATCGAAATACTCATTATACATTTTATGGGTTCAGTTTTGATAAATCTGGGAATGAACAATCAGAAGAAGACGGAGTAGTTTTTGAATTTGCAACTACTAATGATTCAATTGCACCAAAAGAAGCAATTCAAACAGGTGCAAGTAGAGTTGGCGAAAATATCGTTTACTCTTGGAAAAATCCAACTGATGCTGATTTCGATGCAGTGAAATTAACATTACCAAATGGTAACAAAGTAGTATTAGACAACGGTGAAACAAGTTATACATATAAGCCGACGAATTTTACAACGATTCAAAGTGTTATAATTCAATCAATTGATTGGAATGGCAATATATCAAAAGGTTCAACAATGATTTGGGAAGATCCAAGTCGCCCACCAGTTGAAGCGAAAAATATCAAATTTAAAGATGTAAATGGTGTGATTACAGTGACCTTTACACCAGCAAATGAGTATGATTACAAACAAACAGAAGTAACACTGCCGAACGGAAAACGAATTTTCGTTCCAAAAGGAAAGTCATCGTTTACTTATAGTGACCCTACTTCTGTCGGAAAAACTTATGCTTTTACATTTAAAAGTGTTGATGCAGTTGAAAACAAATCAAAAGGAATCAAAGCAACATTCACACCAAAAGCAATCACTGTAAATAAAACGATGACAATCAAATCAAATGCGAATATGAGAACAACCCCTTCGGCTACTGGAAAGAAAATGATGGTGGTTCAAAAAAGTAAAAAAGTGTATGTATACAGTAAAGGTTATGGCACGAAACGTGAATACTCATACATTAAATACGGTACGAAAAAAGGTTATGTATTAACTTCTTTATTAAAATAACTTTATTAAAATAAAAAAATGAAATAGAAACCTCTAAATGGTTTCTTTTTTTATACATATTTTTTAAAGTGTATTTTCAATTGACTTAATATTAATTTAGAAAGCCCTTTTGCGAACTTTTTATGACGAGGAGGCTCAGGTCCACGCCCCATGGAAAGCCAGCATCCTGTAGTGGAAATCAACGTTCTTATAATTAAAAATAAAGATAAACAAAAAAGCGTCTACTTTAACTAAGTAGACACTTTCATTTATTTATACGTTATGAACATTCATTCTTTGATTTAACCAAACCTTTAATTTAGGGAATAATACTAAGAATAAGATCATAATTAAAAGTCCCTTAATCGCATTAAATGGCATAATCGAAGTTACGATTACTTCATTTGGTAAGCTAAAATTCATGAAATGTGCATATGCAGGTAAGAAAACAAAATAATTTAATAAGCTTAAAATTCCTGTCATCACTACTGTACCAACAATTAAACCAAGTGTTAATCCTTTTACAGTACGATATTTTCTGAAGAAATAAGAAGCAGGTAAAATGTATAATACTCCTGCACTAAAATTAGCAAATTCTCCAATTGGCACACCCGTCATACTACCATTAATAACGTAATGAAGAATGTTTTTAATTAACTCTACTCCTACCCCAGCTAATGGTCCAAAAACAATTGCACCAATTAAAGCTGGAACCTCACTAAAGTCGATTTGTAGCCAAACCGGAAATGCAGGAAGTGGAAAATCCAGCATCATTAATAGATACGAAATACTACTTAGCATTGCTACTACTACCATTTTATTTACTTTGTTACGTTGTTGCATATTACCTCTCTCCTTTTTCCCGATCTTATCAAGAAAAATGAAAGGTTCGCTTAATTAGCGTTAGCGGAATTTGCATATCCTACAATGATTTCTATTTAATTAAAAGTATAAAAATATAATTATGCAAATAAAATAAAATCCCCTATACAGTACATATAGGGGAGAAATTTCAGTACGCCAAATAAGCGTTCAAAAAGTAAACTTTTGAACTTGCGAACCTCCATCTTCTCCCATCCAGACTATACTGTCGGCTCTAGAATCGCACTAGATCCTGCCCAAAAAACAGGCTCGCGGGCTTATAAGCATTACTTAATTACCGCCGGTGGGGAATTTCACCCCGCCCCGAAGATAGATCGTATATTAAATTACATTTTAATGTTACTAAATTAAATACAGTTTGTAAATAAAAATCTATTTCTAATCAATTAGTGCATTATTCAAATTTTCCTGACAAAATGTTATCAATGAAAAACAAATAGGATTATTAACAAATAAAGTGAGAATAAAAATAAAATAGAACTTCTAAAAAGAATAGCACCGATCCAAAGTAATTGGCTAAGTGCATTTTATTTTTGAGAAGTTCTATTTCTTGAAAATTATGTTTTCATGACAAACTTTGAATCAAGCTTCTAATGATTCGAAACGATCTTTAGCTCATGAAAATTCTTATCTGATAAAATATCCTTCAAATTCTCCCTATTTCCACCAATAAATAAAAGTCCAATCGTTAGTACAAACAAAACAATTAACAAACATCTTCTAATAAAATCTAACATCATAATCCTCCTATTACGGAATGTGGTAGGTGTTTGGTCGGAACATACAAACGGAAAAATGACACAAACATCGAGATTTCATCCTTGGTAGCTATGTAAAAAAAACAGAATAAGCATTTAAATTTAAACCTTTTACGCCAATTCATTTCTACTTAATTGGTACTTTTTTACTGTTTTAATGCTTTACATAACCAATAACCCTGTTTTACTTATCACACCCAACCATTCTATGTCTAAAATTATTTTTTAGTACACAAAAAAGCGATAGATTAAAGAATTAAATCTATCGCTAAGTTTGTTATTTACTTTTATCAGTACGAAATACAATAGCTCCTCTTTCGTACTCTACATCTTTAATGTTTAGACGCGTGTTAATTAATCTTGCAAGGGCAAAGAAATAATCTGATAATCGATTTAAGTATAAAAACACAGGTAAATGGATTGTTTCTTGTTTCATAAGTGAAACGACACTTCTTTCTGCACGTCTTGTTACAGCTCTAGCTTGATGAAGGATTGCAGCTGGTTTTGATCCACCCGGTAAAATAAATCGTTGTAATGGTGGTGTTGCTTCCATATATTCATCAATCAAATATTCAAGCTCTTCAACCATTTTTTCTGTCGTTTTAAATGGCATACCTTCTTTTACGATCGCCAAATCGCCGCCACAGTCAAAAAGTTCATGTTGAATTTTTTGAAGTGCATTGTAAATATCTTTCGTATCATCATGTTCTAAATAGGTCATTGCATAACCTACAATCGTATTTACCTCGTCTATTGTCCCGTAAGACTCAACTCTTAAATCATCTTTGTCAACTCGTTTTCCTATTAAGCTAGTTTGTCCCTTATCGCCTGTTTTTGTATAAATTTTCATGAAAAATTCTCCTTTTTCAATTTAAATTTAGTTTATAATACATTACTTTTATAAATGATGACTTTTTTATTTGTTTCAGGATTATCTAAAATTTGAAATGAAGTATCAAATAAATCTTGTAATACTTCTTCCGTTAAAACAGAGTCTGTTTTCCCTTCGATAAAAAGTTTTCCATCCTTTATTCCTAATAATCGATCACAATAAAGACTAGCTAAGTTTAAGTCATGAAATACAGTTACGATTGTTTTTCTTTCATTTCGTTGTAATTCTTTTAACATATCTAAAATTCTAATTGTGTGCATCAAATCTAAATGATTACTTGGCTCATCTAAGAAAATATATGGCGTTTCTTGAGCAAAACATTGGGCAAGAAAAACTCTTTGTCTTTCGCCACCACTTATTTCATTAATGAGATTGTTTGCCATCTTATTTATTCCTGTCATTGACATAGCATTTTTCACTGCATTTTCATCTACAGAAGTCCAAGTTGGAAAAAAGGAGGAAGAATGAGCAACTCTGCCTAGTTTTACTGTTTCTTTTACTTCGTATGAGAATGTAAAAGAATTTTGTTGAGACAAAACGGCAATCTTTTTTGCGATTTGTTTATTAGACATGCTAGAAACTAATTCTCCATCTAACCTGACTTTTCCTTTAGAAGGTTGAAAAAGTCCACAAAGTAAATTTAAAAGTGTAGATTTCCCACTTCCATTTGGGCCGATAATGCCAAGCCATTCTCCTTGATTAATTGAATAGGTAAGTTCTTCTAAATCATTTTGAATTCCATCATATGAATATGAGATATCGTTACAAGTGATCATACTTTCCCTCTGTTTCTTTTCAAACTTAGTAAAATTAATGCAAAAATTGGCGCGCCAATTAAAGAGGTAATTACACCTATTGGTAATTCTCTAGGTGCCAATACAACTCTTGACAATATATCAGATCCAATTAAAAAGATAGCTCCATTTATCATTGACAAAGGAATCAATTTTTTATGTAGTGGTCCTACAATTGTTCTTGTATAATGTGGAACAACTAATCCTACAAAGCCAATTGTTCCTGAAACAGCTACTGCGGCACCTGATAAAATACTACCTGTAAATAAGATTAAATAAGTTGATTTTTTCACGTCAATTCCGATATGTTTTGCATTCGTACTACCAAAGGTCATCGCATCGAGTTGTCTATTTTGACTAAATAAGATGAAAAACGAGACGACTAAAAATGGGAGTAAACTTAGTGAATATTGTATCCCTCTCCCACCAATATTGCCCATTAACCATCCAATCACCGAACGCAATTCATTATCTGAGAATGTAATAAACAACGATAATAAAGCTGAACAAAAAGAACTAATGATGATTCCACCTAATATAATCGTTTCAATACTTAAAGACCGATCTAATTTTCTAACAAATAGTAATAATAATAAAAGCGTACAAAATCCAAATAATATACTGACAACCGGTAAAGTAAAATAGGTAACCACAGGTAAGCTAATTTGGAAAAACAAGACAAATACTGCACCAACAGATGCACCAGATGAAACGCCAAGCGTAAATGGATCGGCTAAAGGATTTTTAAGTATCCCTTGAAATGCTACACCTGCTAATGAAAGACATGCGCCTACTAAACCAGCCAACAATACTCTTGGCACACGAATATTCATCACAATTGTCTGTATATCTGTAGGAACATAATCAGTTTTAAATAGAGAATCTGAAAAGCTTGAAACGACAGAAGAAAAGGGAATCGATGTTGAACCAATCGAAACCCCTAAAATAAATAATAAGATTAATAAAATAGCTGAAATTAAATAGATAAAAATAGAATTATTTAAAAAGCTCTGGGTAAACCGCCTTTGCAATTTCTTCTACTCCCTCTGCAAGTCTAGGACCTGGTCTGTTTGTTTTATCTGCATTAATATCATAAACACGTTTATCTTTAATTGCAGTTACTGATTGCCAATTTTTTCTTGCCATAACGACTTTTTCTAAATTTGGAGTATAATCACCATATGTAGTTAAAATGACATCTGGATTTGCTTTAATCGCAGATTCCTCACTATACTGTACCCAACCTTTTTCTTTTTCAGCTACATTTTTAGCGTGAACAATTGAAATCATTTCATCTAAAAACGTCCCTTTACCAGCTGTATATATTTCAGGTGGGCCAGATATTTCAAGCCAAACTTTTGGATTAGATGATGCTTTTGCTGTTTTCTTACTAATCTCATCTAATTTGGTCTTCATATTACTCACAACTTTTTTAGACTGTTCAGTTTTACTAGTAATTTTACCTACTTGTAAAATTGTATCATAAACATCTTTAATTGTTGCTGCATTTTTTACAACAAAAACATTGATTCCCGCTTGCTTTATTTGTGCTAATCCGTCTGCAGAAATACCCATCCCTGATTCATGTGCTAACACTAAATCAGGTTTTAGTGAAATAATTTTTTCAACATTAAATGTCATATCAGCATTACTTCCGCCAACTTTATCTACCGATTTTACCTCTTTAGGATAATTGTCAAAATCAGTTACTCCGACTACATGCTTACCATCACCAATAGAATATAAGATTTCTGTATTACTAGGAATTAAAGAAACAATTCTTTTTGGCTCTTCTTTAAAACTAACTTCCTTTTTAGTTGCATCTTTTATAGTCATTGGATATGATGCTTGTTCCGTTTTATTCCCTTTTGCGTCTTTTTGAGCTGTATCATTATTACATCCAAACAACCCTAAACTTAATAAAACAACGAGTAAACTAGATAAAAACTTCTTCATTACAGTCCTCCTATAGATTTGGAGAGCATAAAAAACCCCATTCAATTAGTTTGAACGGGGCTGAAACAACATTAATATACAAGATATCTTGCAACTGCTGCTTCAAATTCTCACTCCCCGAAGAATTGAAAACGGATGAGTTTAGCAGGTCTACTGACTTAGCTTCAACCTACTCCGACCTTCCCATTCCTTCGAACAGTGGTTATTCGTTTCGTCCACATTACAGTTGCGGGGACAGTTCTGGATTATCACCAGATTCCCTTTTAAGCAATTATTGCACTAATCTCATCAATATTTCATTAATTCAATCGTAAGATAAATTGAGTAAGAATTCAATTATTTTATTTTTTATTTCTCATTTCCTAAAGTAATAGTGCATTTTTATTCAATATACCAAATACAAATGTTTTATATGAAACAAGATTACTCTACATGTTTTTCATCCAAGTGTAAATTATGAGGTATTTTCACTTTAAATGTCGTTCCTTGTCCGATCTCACTAAAGACTTGAATTGTTCCCCCATGGGCATTTACGATATTTTTAACAATTGATAATCCTAACCCCGTACCACTACTTCCTCTCGTACGAGCTTTATCAGCTTTATAAAAACGTTCAAATACAAATGGTAAATCTTCATTTGCGATACCTGCACCCGAATCAATAAATTTAAATGTTGTTGAAATTTCATTTTGGAAAACTGAAACAATAATTCTTCCATTTTCATTTGTATGTCGAATCGCATTATCTATTAAATTTGTAAATACTTGCTCCATTCGATCTTCATCAATAAAAATATTTAGATGTGAAATATTGTCTATTTCACCGAAAAGCTTAATATTCTTTTCTTTTGCTAATCCTTTAAACTTACGTAGGATTCGATCTACAAATTGTATAACTGGGACATGGTCTCTATTTAATTCGGTAAAACCACTTTCCATTCTTGCTAAATCTAATAAATCATTTACAAGTCTTCCCATTCTTAGTGATTCATCATAAATAATCTGAGATAGTTCCTGCATTTCTTCTTTTGATTCAGCTACTCCATCTACAATTGCTTCGCTATAACCTTGTAATAAAGAGATTGGCGTACGTAACTCATGTGATACATGAGCTATAAAATCTTTTCTCATCTTCTCAAGACGCCTTTGTTCTGTAACGTCTCTGATTACGGCTACAACACCTCTGATCGTTGTTTGATTATATAATGGAGACATTAAAATTTGCCAATTACCTTGGTCAAGATTTAATTCGATAAACTGTTTTTTCTCACTATCTACGACTAAGTGAAATAATTCTAATAAATCCTTTGTTAAAACAAGTGAATTGTTATCCTCCGGAGTATCATCATTGAGCATTTTTAAAAAACGTTCAGCAGGTGGATTTGTAGTAACAATTATTCCTTCTTTATTTATAGAAATAACACCATCTACCATACTCGTAATAATATTAGAGACTTTTTCTTTTTCTTGTTTTAATGCATTCATATTAAAGTTTAATTGCTTACTCATTTTATTAAAGGAAAAAGCAAGTTCTCCAATTTCATCAGTTGAATGAATCGGCACCCTCGCATCAAAATTACCCGAAGTCATACTTCCTACAACTTCTTTCATTTTTCTAAGTGGTGCCGTTATTTTAGACGAAAGGAAAAAAGAGAAAAATGTTGTTAATACAATTCCTATAGAAGCAGCTAGTAATACAAAATTAGTAGTCTGATGAATCATTACTTTTACTGGTTGTAACGTTTGGTAAACAAATACTGATCCACTTACCTTACTATTGCTTATAGGGATTCCGACTACTAATTTTTCTCTTTCACTATTTTCACCGTAGACTAGTCTTTTACTTACCACTAAATTTTCAGAAAATGTTTTATTTAATACACTATCATTTTTTATTTCTTTAAAAGGTAAATCTTGTATTCCATAAGTATTTTTTGAATACCAAGGTTCTTCACCATCAATTGAAATAATCACTCTCGAATATCTACTTACAATATTATTTGATAAATATTCAATATTTGAAAGTGGTTGCCCGTTTTCAATTAATTGTGCAATTTTTATTCCATCATCTTTCATGTTTTGCACTTGAAGATCGATATAAAACTTTTCAAAGAACCCAATTAATACAAATGTTAGGAATGATAAAACAAGTGAAACTAGTAAAATGATTGTAAGCCATAGCTTACCAACTAAGCTTCTTAAAATCATTACTCCTGACCTACCTCAAATTTGTACCCTACACCCCATACTGTAACAATCATTTTTGCAGCATCTTCAGAGCTTTTACTTAATTTTTCACGAAGTCGTTTTACATGCGTATCGACTGTTCTTAAATCTCCGAAAAAATCATATTGCCAAACTGATTTTAATAATGTTTCACGATCGAATACTTTATCAGGTGATTTCGCTAAAAACAGTAATAGTTCATATTCTTTTGGTGTTAAACTGATATCTTCACCTTCTACGATTACTTTGTGTGCATCATTATCAATTGTTAAATGAGAAAAAACGACGACATCCTTTGCAGATGTATTATCTGAAGTAAAAACTGGAATTGGAGACGAACGTCTCAATAGAGCTTTCACACGAAGTACGACTTCGCGAGGACTAAATGGTTTTACAATATAGTCATCAGTTCCTACTTCAAAACCTTGTACACGATTTGTTTCTTCACCTTTTGCTGTTAACATGATTACAGGAGTTGTTTTCGTTTTGCGTAATTCTCTACAAACTTCTATTCCATCTATTTTAGGCATCATTAAATCTAGTACGATTAGTGAGTAATCATTTTTTTGAGCTAAATTAAGTGCATCTTCACCATTTTCAGCTTCATCAATTAGATAACCATCACGTTCTAAGTACATTTTTAATAATCGTCTAATACGATCCTCATCATCAGCTATTAATATTTTTATATTTTGATCCATGTTTACGACCCCCTCTTCATAATTTTACCTAATAAAAATGGTATATTCTACTATAATTTGTGAACATTTTTACATAATTCTTAGAATTTTATTATTTCCTTAATTTAGAAAAAAACTCAACTCATAGAGCAGTATTTATGATATACAGATGATATAAGGGTGTTAGAAAAATAATAAAAGCCCCATATAGGAAAATCCATCTTATACGGGGCTAGTTATGTTATTAGATTTTATCTTTTTATGCGTATGAATGTAATCCGGCAATAATTAAGTTTACGGCAATCAGGTTAAACATAATAATTGCAAATCCAATTACTGCTAACCAAGCTGAGTTCTCACCTTGCCAATTTCTTTTAAAACGCAGGTGTAAGAATACAGCATAAAACAACCACGTAATTAATGCCCAATCTTCTTTTGGATCCCAGCTCCAGAACTTTGTCCAAGCAATTTGAGCCCAAATCATAGCAAAAATTAATCCGCCTAAAGTAAAGACTGGAAAACCAATTGCTACTGCACGGTATCCAATTTCATCTAATAATTCACTATCAACTTTCTGTACAAACGGCTGTAAAAAAGCACCAATTCGTTTTCTTAAAATTAAACGAATAATTGCATATAAGGCAGCACCAGCAAAAATCGACCAAATGACAGTATTTAGTTTTTTTGCATTAACCATAGCTGGTACTTCTGCAATTGCTTCAAATTTACCTTCTGTTTTTAATTCACCTTTATGTGGACCAACAAGTGACGGCAAATTATAGACCATATCTTCTTGTACTTTGTCTTTATTAATCCAAGTATATTTCGCTTCATATCCAGATGCAGTAAATGCAGTTGAGATCACGATAAACCCTACTACAGTTACTAAGAAATATAAAACAGCTTCTAGCCAAAATGTTTTCTTTGAAGAAATCTTTTGATCTACATTTTTAATTAAATAGATTAAACCTGTAATAAAGCTAATTGCTAATATTGCTTCCCCTAAAGCAGCTGTTGTTACATGAATGTGTAACCAATAACTTTTTAAAGATGGAACTAGTGGTTTAACTTCATGTGGAAATACTGTCGCATAAGCAATAATAATGATTGCCATAGGTAATGCGAAAACACCAATTATATTTAAACGATACATAAAGTAAATCATAATAAACGCAAAAATTAACATCATTCCAAAGAATGTAATAAATTCAAAAAGATTACTTACAGGAGCATGTCCAGCAGCGATCCATCTAGTAACGAAATAAGTTAGCTGCGACAAGAACCCGATAATTGTAACAGTAATACCAATTGTACCCCATTTGTTAGGACCACTATCGTTTATTTTCAGCGAGCCGCCAAAAAAGAAAGTAGCTATTATATAACAAATAAACGCGGCAAATAAAAAATTACTACTTAGCTCGTACATATTTTCCCCCTATTTAAACACTTTTTTCAGCTTGTTGATCGATCGGCACTTCAATTTTAGTGTCTCCCAACACTTTCTTCAATTCAAGTTTTAAGCCGTAATAGTTTTTATTAGTAAATGCTGCAACCCAAATTTCCCCATCTTGATTTTGGATCCAAACACGACGGTGGTACCAATACATCCCTTGAATTACACCAATCATAAAGATTGTTCCACCAAGAGCAAGTAACCAAAGCGTTAAATCTTTACGAACCGTTAATCCAGTCGAATCTTTTGTTTCAATTCCTGCAAATGACATTTTATATTTGTTTTCACCGTTCGGTTCAATATTCTGTCTAATCGCAACAAATGCTACCTCACCTTTTGGTGTTTTAGGTGTAGTCATTTTAAATACAAATGCAGGATTGTTAGGTTTTCTTGTTTTTGTATCAGGTTGCCCATCAGAGTTAAAATAAAAATCAGGGAAATAATTTTTTAGTTCAACTTTATATCCATTTTTTAAATCATAAGTTTCTTTTGGATTTTGTAAATCAACTTTTATCGGACCTAATTTTTCGCCCGTTTGTTTATTTTGTAATGTAAATAAAAATGCGCTAAACTCACCAATTCGATAGTCTACTTGATAAAGAGCAAAATTTTTGAACTTTAATGGTTCATTTACTCTAATACTATAATCCTTAACTTTTTTAAGTTTTGGATCTTCTCCCGGAATCAGGTTCCCTTCTCGTTTGTAAAGTGTTACATCAGCCTGATAGTTCTTCGGAATTTTGTCATTTCCAAAACGCTCTATCGCTTTTTTATAAACTTTGTTTTCTTTTTTTTCATCATAAGTTTCCATATGGAAATCTCTAAGTTTAATATAATAGTTTTGATTTGTACCAACGACTGGTTTTAATTCACCTTCTTGTACCCAAAGAGCTTTATCCATATACATTCCTGGTACATATCTCATCATAACGCCAATTAAAAAGATAATTAAACCGATATGATTTACATAAGGACCCCATCGAGAAAAGCGGCCTTTTTCAGCCAATATATTACCATTTTCTTCGCGAATCTTATAACCTTTTTTTCTTAATTTAATTTTAGCTTTTTCAATTTCCTCAGGAATATTATCAACTCTACTAACACCAAACATCTTTTGTCTTTTTAAAAAGTTTGGATGTCTTGTAACAGTTTGTTTGTTTAAAGCTTTATAGAGTGGTAAAATTCGGTCTAAGCTACAAATGACAAGTGAAACCCCAATAGATGCTACAAGTAACATGAACCACCAAGAGTTAAATGTATTATCTAATCCAATTGCATCGTAAATCTTTCCGAAGATTCCATATTCGTCTTGATAGTACGTTGTAGGATTTGCAGTAGGTGGTAATAAATCTCTTTGTGGAAAAATAGTACCTAATGCTGATGCTACTAGCGTAATAAGAATGATAACCACTGCTACTTTTACAGATGAAAAAAACGTCCAAATTTTATCTACAAAAGTTTGATTATTTACAATTGATCTTCTAGCAGTACCTTCATAACGCATATCAAGTAATTCTGTTGATCCTTCATCTTGAGGTTTACCACAAGACTCACAAATAACAGTACCTACATGATTAAGATGACCACATTCACATTTAAAAGTCTCCATTTTATTTCCCCTAACTAATGTACACGAATCATTTTGGTAAAATTTCTTTAATATAACTTTCAAATGAGTCCGGTGTCATTTGACCAGTTACAATTCTTTTTATTTTTCCATCAGGACTAACAAAAAACGTAGTTGGTAATGGATTAACCCCATATATGTTTAAAACCTCTTGATCTTTATCGATTCCAATCGGAAATTTAAGTTTATAATCGCTTACAAATCTTTCTACTGAAAATTTCGATTCATCAGCGTTCATAGCAAGTAATTCGATACCTTTCCCCTTATATTTCGAATATAAATCGTTCATAAAAGGCATTTCACGTTTACAAGGCTCACACCAAGTTCCCCAAAAATTAACAATTACCCCTTTTCCTTTTTCTTCAGAAAGAGTGTATTTTTTACCAGTCTTTAGCTCTGTCATAGCAAAATTTGGTGCTGTACTTCCTTTAGTAATCACTTCATCTTTCTTAAAGAAATTTATGTAAAAAGTATAACCAATTGCTGCAACCAAAACTAATAAGATGATTGTTCGAATTAACGTTCTATTTTTCTTCATATATGTAGTTCCTCCCATATGATAGAATATCATTAATTCCTATTCTTGAATAGAAATTTGATATGTTTCAAAAAAGACTAAATATTCAATTATTTGCATTTTAAAACGAAAAGTTAATCGAAAAGAAAAAACTCGGTTTTAACCGAGTCTCAGTGTGTATACAAAGTCTTATTTATCTGATTTTCAGACTGATTAAAAACGCTTCTTTAAGCATAGAGAGCTCTTATGCATTAGCGAGGCTTTGCAGACGCCATTGCTCTTAATCTTTTCACTTCATGAGGTGATAATTCTCTAGCATCACCTGGAGTTAGTCCACTTAAATCTAAAAATGCATATCGTTCACGCTTTAATTTCATAACTGGTGTTCCAATTGCCTCAAGCATTCTCTTTACTTGACGGTTTCGACCTTCATGTATAACTAATCTAACAATTGCTGTATTCTTCTGTTTATCAAGAGAAATCATTTTTACTTGAGCAGGAGCTGTTTTACCATCTTCAAGCATAATTCCTCTTTCTAATTTACGTAATTGCTCTTTAGATGGTATACCTTTTACTTTAGCAATATACTCTTTATCGATTTCATATTTCGGATGTTGAAGTAGATTCGAAAATTCTCCATCATTTGTTAAAAGAATGATGCCTGACGTATCAAAATCTAATCTCCCGATCGGGTAAATACGTTGTTTAATCATTGGAAAAAAGTCTGTTACAACCTTTCTACCTTTATCATCTGACACACTAGAAATGACACCACTTGGTTTATATAAAAGAAAGTACACTGGTTCTTCTTTATCAATTGGAATTTCATTCACTTCAACTTGGTCATTACCACTTACTTTAACTCCTAATTCAGTAACAACCTGACCATTTACTTTTACTTTTCCTTCTTTAATTAATTCTTCTGCTTTACGACGAGAAGCAATTCCCGCTCTAGCAATAACTTTCTGCAATCTTTCCATTCGATCAATTCACCTCTTCAACCATCATACAGATTTATAACCATGAAAACAAGTGGTAGGAATAAGGTTTTACGGTAAAAGAATAAAGAAGCTCAAAACAGACTTCCGCTTTACCTATTTACTTTTACTATAATTTCTTATCACTCCTATTCTTTTCCTCTTAACATATTTCCAAAAATCTATCATATAATTTACTAGATTTGCAGAAATGAGGTAATAGATATGAATTTAACTTTAAAACATTCTTCAGCATTTGATCGTTCTAGAGTAATAACGCCCGGTAGCGTATTAATTACAAAGAAACATGAGACGATCTATATGCTAGTTTTTGAAGAAAACGAAGACGATTATCCATATGTACTTATCTCTTTAACGGATGCTAGACTTGTACAAAATTATGACATCATGCCAACATTAGGAGATATTGAAGATTGGATAGGTGAAGTTACAATGGTTACACAAAAAAACAAACTTTCTATTACAATCCAGGCCAATTACTAGTTTGCTGTTTAAGCGATTAAAATTCGGTCAATAATATAATAAGTAAATTTATAAAGGAGCTTACTATATGAATTATTCTTTTAATCCTGCAATAAAATATAATTCAGTTGGTTCGTTTAAATTAGGTGATGTATTTTTTACTGCTGATAAACCTGCAAAAGCTTACAAATTAATCTATGATTCTACAGAAACGAATTTCCCATATATTTTATTATGTCTTGATGATGCTATCTCAATTCAGAGCTTCGATGATATTCCTACGATAGAGGATATTGAAGAAAATATTGGTTCAATTAAGTTCACAGTTCCAAAAGAGAAATTATTACTTGTTATAAATTAACAGCAGGAACAAGGGAAGGCAGGATTGAAGGAGAAAGGAAAATAAATGTAATATCCTCCTTTATCCTTTCCCAGACTTCCCTGCACTTCATTTTAAAAGTGGAGAAAACAAAAGAAAAACGTCATCAAGATGACGTTTTTTTATTTCCTTATGCAAATACACTTTCAAGCGTTTCGTCTGATTGCTCGCTCCAATATTTTAACCATTTTTTAGCACCTTCAAGGTCATGTAGTTTCGCTTGACCGCATTGTAGCTCATTTGCAGCAGGCACTTCTTCAACTTCTAAACCAAGTTCAGCAGTTTTACGTAATAAAGTGATAACTTCTGAAATTGATGGTGTGCCTGCAATAATTAAATAAAAGCCAGTTTGGCAACCCATTGGTGATAAATCAATGATTTTAAATGGTTCACCAGCAGGTACTGCTTCACGAACATTTAATGCTAATAAGTGTTCTAAAGTATGAATTGTAGCAGGTTGAAGAGCTTGCTTATTCGGTTGGCAAAAACGAATATCGTATTTTGTAACAACTCCATCTGTACCAACTGCATGTGTTCCACAATGTCTTACATACGGTGCAACAACTTTCGTGTGATCTAATTCAAAACTTTCAACTGATGGCATATTCTTTGTTCCTCCTAAAATTCTTCTCTCTATTTTTTAATAGCTTCAACGATCCATACAAAATCATTATATTGTTCAAACTTCACATCAAAACCATTTTTTTCAAAATGTGAACGAACAGTTGGAATTAATGGATAATATTCTCTTTTTAAATCATCTCGTAAATTTATATAATTTGCATTTTCTGCTTTTGTTATTTCATTTTCATATTCAGTTTCAGTTAAAAACATTGTATCAGCAAACACAATTTTTCCACCTGGTTTTAATAATGAGTTGTATAGTTTAATAGCTTCATATTTTTCTTGATCAGTAAGGTGATGAAAAACATATGAGCTTACGATTGTATCGATTTGAATAGTCGGTTTCGGAAATTCAATTAAATCGCCATCATAAATTTTAATATTTTCACCTAATTTTTTTGAAGCAAGTACTCGCATTTCAGGTGATGGTTCAATTGGATAAACATTTCTCCCTGAATCAAGAAGTAGTTTCGTCAAATTACCTGTACCTATTCCAAATTCAAGAACGTTTTTTCCACTTCTGTTAACAATTTCCCCAAGTATTTCACTGTAGCGACGGAATGCCTCTTTATACTCTGGGTCATGTCCTTGAACAAATGAATCATAACTTTCTGCCCAACCAGTAAAAACATCTAAAAACTCTCTACCCATTTATCTCACCTTTGATGTTTGAAATATTAACGCCTGCTCTAAGTCTTCAATTAAATCTTCTAAATCTTCAAGACCGATTGATAATCGAATTAATTCGTCAGATATACCAGATTGGATTCTTTTATCTCTTGGGATTGAAGCATGTGTCATTTTTGATGGAATGCCTACTAGACTTTCTACTGCTCCTAAACTTTCTGCTAGCGTAAACCATTTTAACTTTTCTACAAATTCCTCTGGATCTAATCCTTCTTTCAATTCAAAAGATAACATTCCACCAAATCCACTACTTTGTTGTTTAGCTAATTCATGATTTGGATGTGTCGATAATCCAGGATAAAAAACTTTATTTACATTTGGATGATTCGATAAGAAAAATACAATTTCTTTCGTATTTCTTTCGTGTTCTTCCATTCTTATTCCAAGTGTTTTAATACCACGTTGTAATAGCCAGCTATCGTTCGGCCCTAGTACACCACCGATTGAATTTTGATAAAATGCGATATCTTCAGCTAAATCATCTCGATTTGTAACAGCAATACCAGCTACAACATCGCTATGACCTCCTAAATACTTCGTACCACTATGCACTACAATATCAGCGCCTAATGTTAATGGTTGTTGCCAATAAGGTGTAGCGAATGTATTATCAACGATTGTTAATAGGCCGTACTCTTTTGCAAGTTTTGCTATACCTTTAATATCAGTAATTTTTAATAATGGATTACTTGGTGATTCAATAAAAATCGCTTTAGTATTAGGCGAAATAACATTTTCAACTAAAGTAATATTACTTGTATCAACAAACGTAGCTGTAATCCCTAAATTCGATAATACTTTAGTAAGTAATCGATAAGTACCGCCGTACACATCATCACCAACAACAATGTGATCGCCTGTCTTGAATAAACTAAATACTGTATGAATTGCTGCCATTCCTGAAGCAAAAGCAAATCCAGCAACACCGTGTTCTAAGTCTTTCATTAACTCTTCAAGAGCATGTCGTGTTGGATTGCCTGTTCTGGAATATTCAAAACCTCTATGTTTGCCAACAGCATCCTGTTTATAAGTACTCGTTTGATAAATAGGAACACTAACCGCACCTGTTGTTTCATCTCTACTAATTCCCCCGTGAATTAACGCCGTCTTTTTCTTCATTTTTTTAACCCTCTCTATAAATATTTTTGCTTAAATATCTTTCGCTACTATCTGGGAAAATCGTTACGATTGTACTCCCTGGTTTTGCTTTTTCAGCTTCTTTTAAGCTCGCATACAATGCAGCTCCAGATGAGCTCCCTACAAGGAGTCCCTCTTTCGTTGCCAGTTCTTTTACTAAACTAAATGCATCAGTATCAAATACTGTATAAATTTCATCAAATAAACTTGTTTCTACAAATTGAGGAATAAACTCCATTCCTATTCCTTCTGTATCGTGAGAACCTGGTTTGCCACCATTTAAAATTGATCCTTCAGGTTCAACAATTACTGTTTTTACATTTGTTAAATTATCTTTTAAGTATTGAGCTGTTCCTGTGAATGTGCCACCGCTTCCAGCTCCAGCAACAAAAACATCAATTTGCCCGTCAAGTTGTTCAACTAACTCAGGACCTAATGTTTTGTAATAGGTTCTTGGATTTGCTTCATTACTAAATTGAGAAGGTACAAATGAGTTTGGAATCTCTTTAGATAGCTCATTTGCTTTTTTGATCGCACCAGTCATTCCATCCGCTGTCGGTGTGTTTACAATTATTGCACCAAGTGCCCGCATTAACGTTTGCTTTTCTAAACTGAATTTTTCAGGTACGACAAATATTACATTTACGCCATATTTTATAGCTGCTAGTGCTAAGCCGATACCTGTGTTGCCAGCAGTTGGTTCGATGACTGTGCCACCTTTACCTAACTTCCCTTCAATGAACGCACTTTCTAATAATTCCATTCCAAGTCGATCTTTCACACTTCCACCTGGATTATAGAATTCTAATTTTGCAAATAATCTAGTTCCTTTTGGTAAAGGGAATGATGTAATTTCAAGTAATGGTGTTGATCCGATCAGCTCGTGTACTGACTTTACAACTCTCATAATTTCAAACTCCTTTATGTCACAAAAAGGTTAGTATCTTCCAATCCATTATATGCAACATGGGTAAAATTGAATGTTGTCTTAATACCAACTATTCTTATTGGTATTATAAGATATAAAACTTTTTACTGCAATAAAAAAATACTTTTATTTCTACCAAACATAGAAATAAAAGTACTTTTTAATTAGTTGAAAAACATCGATACGAAAATAATTGAAAAAATGATACTAAATGCATCAGCAATTAAACCTACTTTTAATGCATCCCCCATTTTACGAATACCGACTGCTCCAAAATATACTGTTAGTACATATAAAGTCGTATCGGTACTCCCTTGCATAGTGGATGCCAGCCTTCCGATAAATGAATCTGGCCCATAAGTTTTAATTAAATCTGAAGTAATACCTAGCGCAGCTGAACCTGAAATTGGTCTTATAATCGCAAGAGGAAAAACCTCTGCTGGAATTCCTAGTGAAGTTAAGAATGGTCTAAGTAGTTCAACACAGAACTCTAATGCACCAGACGCTCTAAAAATTGAAATCGATACGAGCATTCCAACTAAGAAAGGAATTAATTGAACAGCAATCGAAACTCCCTCTTTCCCACCCTCTACGAAAGATTCGTATGTCGGCACTTTTTTCCAAGTGCCATGTATTAAGATCACAGCGATAATAAATGGAATGATATAAAGGGAAAAAGTATTCATATATCCCATTTATTTTCTCCCCCTTCGATTTCTCCTACTTGCAAAAAAACTATTAACAGCGAGCCCAGCAATAAATGAAACGATTTGAGCGAGGATTGTAACTCCTACTATTTCGGTAGGGTTTGAAGAATGATAGGACATTCTAACTCCAATGACAGTAGTCGGGATTAATGTAATGGCACTTGTATTTAATGTTAAAAATGTAATCATGTCATCACTTGCTTCATTACTATTTCTGTTTAATACTTTTAGTTGTTCCATTGCTTTAATGCCAAGTGGGGTTGCTGCATTACCTAAACCAAATAAATTAGCTACCATATTTGACATAATATAACCAAGTGCGGGATGATTTTTAGGTATTCTTGGAAATAAGAATGAAAGGAAAGGTTGAAATAGTTTTGAAAGTATTTTTAATAATCCTGATTCTTCGGCAATGCGCATTAAACCTAACCAAAAAACAAGAACACTCACTAGTCCTATACAGATTGTGATTGCTTGTTTTCCACCATCAAAAACAGCTTTATTTACTTCATCCATCGTTCCGTTGATCATTGCAAAAACAAATCCAATTATCGTAAGTGCAACCCAAATGATATTAACCATCTGAATGCTCTCCCATTAAATTCAAAAATACATGTTTTCCGCTTTGAATCAGTTCTTTCGTAAAGACTTTAACCTTACTGTCACTATAAAAAATATTACGGAAACCAATTTGTTCCCCTTCTAATTCGACAATTGCTTTTCCAACAATCGCATCATTAGCTATTTTTTTATTGGTTGGTTTATTCATCTCAATCGTAATTCTTACTTGATCTCTTTCATTTTTTTGTAATGGATATGAAAAATCATTTTTCAAGTAAACATGACCTTTATATTTCTTATTTGTTACTTCCTTAATTCCACCCTTATATAATACTTTCGTTAAAGGATAGTTTTTAAAACCATATTCGAATAATGACATATGATCTTTCCAATCTTGACCATCATTCAAGGTTACGACAATTAAATCCATTCCATTTTTTGAAGCAGTTGATACAAGTGTTCTTTTCGCTTTTTTCGTAAATCCAGTTTTGCCACCAGTACTATACTTGTACATAAATGTCAGTAACTTATTTTTATTTTTCCAAACGTAATCCCAAGATTCTGCGGTATTAGGTGCTCGATGTACTTTCGTACCTGCTATCTTTGCATACTTAGGGTTTTGCATTGCGTATCTCGTAAGTAGTGCCATATCATATGCAGATGAGTAATGATTTTTTCCTTGCTGATCTAATCCAGATGGATTGCTAAAATATGTATTACTCATTCCAATTTCTTTTGCTTTCTCGTTCATCATATAAACAAAGCCTTCAATACTACCTCCGACTGTTTCTGCTATTGCATTTGCAGCATCATTTCCAGACCGTAACATCAAACCATAAACTAAATCCTCTAATTTAATTTTTTGGCCCGGCTTTAAATAAATAGATGACCCTTCCGTTTGTACTGCTCTAGAGCTAACCGTAACAGTTTTTTTTAGTTTACCTGATTCCACAGCTAAGATAGCTGTCATAATTTTTGTGATGCTAGCAATCCTCTCAGGATCATGCATTGCTTTTCCATATAGGATTCTT
Organism: Gottfriedia luciferensis; assembly: GCF_002156865.1. GTDB lineage: Bacteria > Bacillota > Bacilli > Bacillales > Bacillaceae_G > Gottfriedia > Gottfriedia luciferensis. The sequence goes on from NZ_NCTA01000007.1 coordinate 112,512, forward strand.
CCAGTTTTTTGGTCCATCAATACTGCATTTCTAGCACTAACTCCGCCAAATGCTTTAACATTATTCGTCGGAATAATAATTCCGATAAGAAATAAGCCAATGGTTCCGATAAATAGCCACTTTTTCATATTTCGCATCAACTCCACAGTTAGTCCTAATTAGTACAAGTTTACGAATTGAACAATAAAAAAATGACATTTTTTTAAAGAAAAAAGTGCTGCACTCGTTCAGATACACTTCCTGAACAAATTCAGCACTCTTACGTTTTATCATTTAATAAAATGGTTTCCATTTCAATTGGCTTGCATAATCATATCGATAATTCACATCTGGCCAGTTTACAATGTTCCAAAAATTAGTTATATACGCATCCTTATCAAATTTATATTGTAAATAATAAGCATGCTCCCAAACATCTAAAACTAGTAAAGGAATTGTATCCCATTGGGTAAATAACTGATGTTTTTCAGTTTGTAGAATCTCTAAACGATTTGCTCGCGGTGCCCAAACTAAAATTGCCCAGCCTACTCCTTCCACCTTTTTAGCAGCCTGTGTAAAGTGTTCTTTGAAAGCTTCATAACTACCAAAATCATCTTCTATTTGTTTTAATAATGCACCATGAGGTTGCCCTCCACCTGATTTACTTAAATTATTCCAAAATATTGTATGCAAATAGTGACCAGAGCCATGAAATGCCAGTTCTCGTTCCCAATGCTTTAGTAAATCATATTGATTATTTTTTCGAGCTTTTTCTAATTCAATTTCTGCCTTATTTAACCCATCTACATAACTTTTATGATGTTTATCATGATGGAGCATCATAATTTCTTTTGATATATATGGTTCGAGCGCATTATATGGATAAGGTAACGGTGGGAGCTCATGCTTACCAATTCCAACTTTCTCTTCTACATCCATTACGCGATATGCATAGCTATCATCATACTCTTCTTCATTTAACAATGAAATTAAACGCTCCTGAATATCATCTACATCCATACTAATTTCATCTAAAAAAGAATTTTGATCAACATAATAGCTTTTAGTTCCCATCCTATTTAACAATAATTTTACTTTATATTCTAATAGTTCTTTTTCTTGAATATGGTCATATCTTTCAGCTAGAAGTTGCAAAACATTGCCGCACCAAATTTCTACTTCTTGAAAGTAAGTGACAAGTTCTGATTGATTTAGCATCATACACCTCCATCAGAGAAAATAGATTTCTCTTCTACTCTTCATTGTATGATATTAAATTTATCGGTATTACCGGTATTCGAACGATTCACTCATTGCTACTTTCACATGTTATTTGATTTAATCATTTCATTTTCTTCCAATGCACTTTGATTATCGGAATAAAATTCCAACTTTAATGAAATAATTTTTTCTAGCTCATAAACAATCATCATTAAACTTGCTCTAGTTTCAAATTCATCTCTTGTTTCTGGTAATGGCATCTTTCGAAAATCTTGCATCATATGACTAAACTCGCCTAGAAGTTCAATTCCTGTTGACTTTTCTTTTAAGTAAACGCCTGTGTCTTCAAAAAACTCTGCAACAATTTTTGCATGCGGATAATTTAAATCAACTTTTTTTAGGAGTGGCATAATTTGATTCGATAAGATTTCAAATTGACGTTCTCTCATTTCAAAATAATTAATATAATATAAATTTGTCTTTATAAAACTATTTTCTACCTGTCTGTAAGCTAAAGTTTTTGCTGTATGTAAAAGTTTTTTTGTCTCGATCAATAATTCATCTTGTGAATCTTCATCTTTCCCTTTCATTTTTAAAGCGATGTTTAACAATAACATTTTAAAATTTTGTTCGATTTTCTTTTGTGATTCAATCATCTTCTTCTCAATACTTGGCATATAAGTGTTCATGATTAATGCGATTAAGATTCCAACTGCTAATATTTCAACTTGATTTAACAAAAACGAAATTGACTTATCTTTACTGACATAAATCTGCAAAACGATTACCGAGCTAGGAATAATCCCTTCTTGAAGCTTAAGCGTGACTAATAATGGAATGGTTAATAAAAAATAGATGACAACTGTTAATGGCGAATAGCTTATAAATTCAAACATCATCCAACCAATTAACATTGCAATAACAGAAGCAACGAATCGTTGAATTGCTACCATAAATGATCTGCGTTTCGTATTTTGAATACTTAATAAAGTAACTACAGCAGCAGTGCTGTAATTTTGCAGATTTAAAGCTTCTGCAATCATAAGTGAAATGCCACTGCCAATCGCAGTCTTAATTGTCCTTTGTCCTATTGAATACATTTGTTTCATTTTTTTAATCCTCTTCTCTTGCAAAGAAATTTCATTAGTATTGTAACTTATCTTAAATAGAAAAGACTAGAGTTATTCAAATTTTTAAGACTTCGACTACAAAATAAAAAGACTAGAATTTTTCTAGTCTTCTCACGTTGTTGAAAAATAATCTTGTCAAATAATCACTATATTTTCGTAAAGGAAGTTGAGTGATGTTCATTTCCATTACAGTATGCTTGCTTAAGAGCAGGAACAAGGAAATGCAGGATTAAGGGGAAAGTGAAATGAAAAGATATTAAAAGACTTTAAAGCATTTTATTGAATTCCTCTATATAATATATTTCCTATCTGCTTTTCCTGCTTTTCCTGCCCTTTGAATTCATTTTTATAAAAATTAGTATTTAATATTTTAAACTGATAAAAATCGATCTATCTAATGATTTGAATTTGATGGAGTTATAAATATTCTCAAAACAGATTAACACTTAAATTCATTAATAGATCATCAAAAAATACTAACTTTATCATCAATAATGTTCTCTTAATGGCCTTTTATCATATTGACCGTTATCTATTCAACACGCTGAAAAAGACTAGAATTTTTCTAGTCTCAGTGTGTAGACAAAGTCCTATTTATCTGATTTCAGACTGATTGAAAACGTTTGTCTTTCGAGGCGCGAAGCCTGGCGAGGAGCGGAGTTACCCTTAAACGGTAATGAGCACCGCAGGCAGGCGAAGCAACGAAGAAAGCGAGCGTTTGGCGGGCAGTCTGAAAGAACTGTTTCATATCAGTCCTTTAATTATGTATACTTAATTCATTTAACAAGAGATTGGAAAACTCTATTGCTTTCTCAAATTCTTTAATTTCTAAATAATGATCATAAAGTACTTTACCATAGCGTTTCATTTGAACTGTGTGTTTACGCGACTGAAAGTAAGGAAAAGCTGTCTTTTCTATATACTGTATGTATTCATTCGTGTTATTTTCGATCGAAAGGATTAATAATGTAAACAAAATCTGATAATGACGATTGTTTAACTCTTCAGCCATTGCTAAACCCTTTTGAGCATTGTTTAATAACACAGACTTGCGCATTAACTTTCCTTCGTGAGAACATTTGAGATAATTATTAAGTCGTTGAAGATGAATCACTGAAGGTTTTTTCTCCAATTGTAAAGCAGCCTTATAATACTTTTGTGCTTTTTCATACTCTTGTCTCTTATAGTATTCAAGAGCAAAATTATTTAATAACATTCCTGTTTTATCTGGTGCATTCAAAGCTTCACTGTCATGAATTAGATTTTTATATGCCCGTTTCATACTTTTAAAATCAAGATGTATATCATTGCCAACTTGTAATAACATAATTGATTCTGCATTAATTGCACGTAAAAAATTTCTTGAATCTTTAAAATGCTTAAGTGCTTTTTCTGCATTTACATATGCCATTACTTTAGCATCCACCCAGGCATACGCTACTGCTAAATGATAGTAGTATTCAGGATTCCCGTACTCATTTATATCAATTTTTTTTAAAGTTTGAATTGCTTTTTGATGGTTTTCAGTACTTGAATTATTGTAATTATTTAAATAATAAATCCCTATAACATGTAATAGGAGATTTCTTTCATAAAAAGGTAGGTCATTATAATCTTTTTGGATATTTTGTATAATGATTTGAGCATTTTGATAATCGTTCATCAGTAAATAGTATCTTGCTAAGAGCAGTTGATACTTGGCATCATACTTTGATGAGTTAATAAATGGGCTTTTTTCGAGATCTTTTTTATATTTTTCAACATCATTCATTCTCAGTTTAATAATGGCTGTATGCCAGTTTTGTAGTTTATTTTCTACGTTTTCAAAGTTCAGGATTTCTTTTTGGATATCAATTTGTAATCGCTTAGAAAATAATGAAATAATTTCGGAAGAATATGATGTATTGCCTCTTTCAATTTTCCCTACATGCTTAGAAGAACAAATTCCTTTTCCTAGTTCCTCTTGTGTAAGTCCGGCTTTAATTCGATAAAACTTAATAATCTCTCCCTCAACCAATAAATCTCCCCCCTATCCAAAAATTTATTCTAAATATACAATAGTTCTCACTAGATTCCATGGTTCTTAAAACACAATTTATTAGGTAATTCTAATAGAGAATTAACTAATAAATAGTATTTTTTTACTATTCGTTTAATATAAGTCAGGAGATCGTAAAAAGATGATAAAAAGAAAACTTGTAGAATGGAGAGCCAATACGAATTCCTAAGCTTAGTTAAACTTAAGCATTACATTTGCAACTACGTCAGTTTTCCACTTTCCAAATGTACTATAAAAACCATGAACAGGGAGGCTATTCATGGTCTTTAGTTTATAAATTAATTAACACCTACTGATGAATAAGCATCCATTACTGCTTGTGTTTGAGCAGAAGGTGCACCAGTTGTTTTATTATCTGGGTATAGATCGCGCGCTGCTTGAACTGCCGCAGTTCTCATTTCTTTAAATCCAGAAGAAGCTGTTAAGTATTTCGTTAAAGCACGATAATAAATTTTTTGAGCTACAGTAACACCGACTCCCTTAATTGTGTAACCATTATTTGTTCCACCTTCTGAGATTAAGTATGCAGCTTTGTTGTTGATTCCACTATTAATGTGAACCCCACCATTGTCTTCAGTTCCTAAATATCTTTCATCATACGTATCTGGGTAATAACCTGATGGCATATATTTTGTACTTACACGAACAGACCCTGGATCTCTTAATGAACGAAGGCCGCCATCCCCTGCTTTAGTAGGAGTGTATACATCTTCTCCCATTTCCCACTCATCAACTTTAGTTGTATAAATTTGAACGAATGTTCCAAAAATATCTGCTAAAGATTCGTTTATAGCCCCTGACTCATTTTTATATGTTAAATTAACTCCAGACTTTTCAATAACACCGTGCGTCATTTCATGACCAATTACGTCTAAACCGCCAGAAAGTGCACCTAATACAATTCCGTCACCATCTCCGTATAGCATTTGTTTACCGTTCCAAGCTGCGTTGTTCCATTTTGCTCCAACGTGAACTGTACTAATTAAAGCCATACCTTTATCATCTAAACTGTTTCGCTTAAATACATTTTGATAAAATTTGTTTACTTTATCAGCATTTACATGAGCTGATATTGCTGCAGGATCATAGAAGAAATTAGTTGGACTAGTTGTGGTTACTTCAAAGCCAGTAAAGCCTAAAAGCGCTGACAATAAGATGAATGAAGTTTCAGGCATACGATGGGCATCAAAAGTTGCTAAAGGTACTATATTAGGTGCAGTTGTCGTTCCACCTGCAATTGATCCACCATACATATAGCTAGTACCAGTTGATGTATCCTTTCCGATAGGGAATGACTGCATTTTTCCAAATACATCAAGTCCTTTTCCAACCGCTACTGTTAGTTTTGCTGGATCCGCTAAATTATCAATTGCATCAAAACTATCAATCACATTTCCAGTTGTTGCGTCTACAAAATAATGGAAATATCCTGGTGCAGGAATAGAAGTTGATGCTTTCACTAAGTATGCTAAATAATACTTTCCATTATATGGGTAAATAGTTAATTCAGTATCAATTCCATCATAATTTTTTACTGTACCAATTTGTGATTCAATACTCTCTTTAGCAGTTGCTTCCGCATCCTCTTGAGAAATTGTAGGTTCTGTAGGAATAATTGCACGAGATAATCTTTGAGTAACAATACCAAATGATGCATATACATTGTTGTTTGCATCTAGTGCTACAGCTTGTCCTGTACCATAGATTGGAATTCCTTTATATTGTTCAACTGTTCTTACATGGTAAGTATTTGTCGTACTATCAGCTTCTTCACTAACAATTTTGAATTGTTCCCATGCCGATGCCGATTTTGTAAGGTCATTAACTTTTGAATTAAGATATGATTTTACAATATCATCTTTACTTAAAGCTTCATTTATTGTTTCTGCATTTGCTTTTACATTTACAAATGAAGGTAAAGTCGTTAATCCACCTCCAAAAGCTACAGTTAAAGCCATTACTGCTGGTAATGCTTTTTTCCTCATTCTTTTCTCTTTTTTCTTTTTCAAAACTTTCACCCCTTATTTGAATTGAAATTCGATTACAATTTAAATTATTGAGAAAATTCAAAATTAAATCAATATGTCGAGGGTGGGTTCTCTTTACGTTGGTTTTTAGCTTTTTTCCTTTGGTAATCGTTAATTACGACAAAAAACTACAGTCATTTGACATCAAAATAACCCGGTTTCAATTTTCTGACAATTGAGCAATAATGAATTCCAACAGGGCTTTTTGCAAAGGAGTGAAAATTTGAAACTAGTAATGAAAAAAGTCTCCATTATAGCAAGTTTATGTTCCATTCAATTCTACTTAGCAGTGCAGACAATTGGACAAACAGAGGCATCGTATTCAAGCCAATCCTCATCAGAACAAGTTGTTTCAGCAGCAATTGTTTTTCCTAAAACGATTGATCAACTAGAAACAAATGCAAAAAGCAATGCAGCTAGAGCTAATAATTTATACGATTCAATTATGAATTCAACACTAGATGCTTCTGACTCAGAATTATCTAATTTACTTACGAAAATAATGAACGAAGAACATGAATTAAATAGTGAATTAATAAGCTTACATACTATTCAAGACCAATTACACTCCTATATTAATCAGATTCATGAACTTCCAGAAACAGAACGTAGCAGCTATGATTACGCAATCAAGGGGGAAGAAGTTGTAAATCAACTTCTAATTCAAGTAAATGAAACAATCGACCTTCAAAAGATTGAAACGATTAAGTCTACCATTCATAACAAACTAAATGAGCATGCCGAAAAGGAAAAAAACAGTGCCAATGATCTTCAAAATGATAAAGTTTCAGACCAAAACGGGACATCTGATCCTTCCGAAGATAAGTCTCAAATTGAAGAAAGCACATCTCAAAACGAATAGGTGGTAACGAATGATGAAGAAAATTTTATCGATTATAGGCAGCGTTATTAAGAATATTTTTTTAGTAATCTTGTGCTTCTTGGCCTTTATAGTCATTTCATCAAGATTTACAGGTGGAGAATCTACTATTTTAGGCTATCAATTAAAAGCTGTTTTATCTGGTTCGATGGAGCCTACATTCCACACTGGTTCTGTCATAGCAATTAAATTAGGGGCAAATCCATCATCCTATGAAAAAGGAGACATCGTTACCTTTCATATGGACAACAAGCTAATTACTCATAGAATTTCAGCTGTCCACAATAAAAATGGGGAAATCTCATATAAAACGAAAGGAGATAACAACGATGCCCCAGACTTGTGGACTGTTTATCCACAAAATATTATAGGAAACTATTCAAATTTTACGATACCTTACGTTGGTTATGCATTAAATTTTGTAAGCTCTAAAACTGGTTCAGCACTATTATTAGTCGTTCCAGGTATTCTCTTAACTTTATCAGCATTAAGAAATCTACTTCATTTAAGAAGAGAGTTTGAACAAAAAACTGCAGGATGAAATAGGTTAGTTCTCTTAAGTACTTAATGAGTAAGCTTAAGAGTTTAATAAATATACCTTAAGGGGGAAATGGAATGAGTTTTACTAAGAAAATTGGTCAAGTTGTAATGAGTGGAGCAATTGGTTTGTCATTAATTAGTGGAGGAACATTTGCATATTTCAGTGATACAATTAAAACTGATAATACATTTGCATCTGGTACATTAGACTTAAGTATGAATCCTAATGCAGTTGTAAACATTAGTAACTTAAAACCTGGTGATCAAATCTATCGTGAATTCACACTAGAAAATAACGGTACTCTAGATATTAATAAAGTACTATTAAACACTAAATACAATGTTGAAGACGTAAAAAATAATAATACAGAAGACTTCGCAAAACATATTAAAGTAACTATTATGTACAACACAAGTAGTGCTACAAATGAGATTGTTGAGACAACTTTAGCAGACCTACAAAATCAAACTCCAGATCTGACAGCAATTAATCAATTTGTAGGTAGTACAAAAGATCCAGATGGAATACCAGCAGGTCAAAAGGAAAAGATTTTCGTATTATTTGAGTTTGTAGATAATGGACAAGACCAAAATCAATTCCAAGGTGACAAATTAAAAGTAGACTGGACATTTAATGCTCAAACTGGTGGCGGAACTTACTACGACGATACTGATCCTAACAACAACTAAATAACCAACAAATAACCACCCGTGCGAACGGGTGGTTCAGTGTGTAGACAAAGTCCTACTGTCATAAAAATTACTCTGTGTGCTGCTATTTTGGTTGCCGTACCATATTAGTCTATCATCTAAGCTCTTTGGAACCCCAGGCAGCCTTTGTTTTTTATCTCCATATCAAATAACCACCTATTAGGAAAATAGGTGGTCAGGCTGTCGAAAAAGTCTGGCTAATTACGTAAACATTATACTAAATCATTATTTCGTCCATTATAATTACAGTTTTACTAATTTTAAAATGATTTTTAAATTTTATTTGCAGAGATAGACTTCTAACTTATTATTTTATGAACTGTTGTAGTCCAGACTATCTTGCCACCTTCTCGCCATAAAAAGAGGATGTCCCAATTTTATTGAGCATCCTCTAAGAATAACGACTTAACTTAGAGACTCTGACTATTATTTAATCCCTACAGAAGAATAAGCATCCATTACAGCTTGTGTTTGTGCTGACGGTACCCCATTTTTGTCAGGGTACATATCTCTAGAAGCTCTAATAGCAGCTTCACGCATTTCTTTAAATGTAGAAGAAGGAGTTAAGTAAAGTGTTAGAGCTCTGTACAGAATTTGTTGTAATGTTGCATTTCCTAAGCCTTTTATAGTGTATCCATTGTTCGTACCGCCCTTTGCAATTAAATAAGCAGCCTTATTGTTTATACCACTATTAATATGAACCCCACCATAATCTAAGTCCCCTAAATATCTCTCATCATAAGTAGCTGGATAGTAACCAGAAGACATATAGGTTGTACTAACACGTTTAGAACCAGGATCACTTAAAGAGCGTAATCCACCATCTCCAGCTTTATTAGGAGTATAGATGTCTTCACCCATTTCCCATTTCGGATCAGTTGTTGCAATTGTTTGATATTGTATATAGTCTTGAGCTAATTGTCCAAAAATATCTGCTAATGATTCGTTAAGCGCCCCAGATTCACCTGAATAGGTTAAATTCGCTGTTTTTGAAATAACACCATGCGTCATCTCATGTCCTGTAACATCTAAACCACCAGCTAATGAACCAAGAACGATTCCGTCACCATCTCCATATAACATTTGCTTACCATTCCATGCAGCGTTGTTCCACTTCGACCCAACATGCACTGTACTTGTTAATGACATACCTTTTCCGTCTAAACTATTACGTTTAACAGATTGTTGATAATACTTATTAATTTTATCTGCATTCATATAAGCTGAAATTGCAGCTGGATCATAGAAAAAGTTTGTCGCACTATTCGTTTGTACTTCAAAACCTGTAAATCCTAATAACGCCGAAAGAAGAATAAAACTTGTTTCTGGCATACGATGTGCATCATATGTATTGATTAGAACAGTATTAAGTTCTTTAGGTGATGGACCATATACTGAAGCTCCATGTAAATAACTTGTACCTGCATTAAGGTCTTTTACAGCAGCAAAGGATTGCATCTTTCCAAATACATCTAGTCCCTTACCTGTTACTGGCGTTACTTCCGGTAACGCATAATCAATTGCATCAAAACTATTTACGATTTCTCCATTTGTAGCATCTACAAAATAATGAAAATATCCAGGTGCGGGCACGGATGTTGATACTTTTACTATATACGTTAAATAATACTTACCCTTATATGGATAGATCGTTAACTCTGTATCAATCCCATCATAACGTTTAACTTCACCTATTTCCGCCTCTACTTTTGATTTTGCAATATTAACTGCATCGTCTTCCGTAATTGCTGCTTCTGAAGGAATGATAGAGCGACTTAAGTTTTTTATTACGTTGCCAAAAGAAGCAATTACATTATTATTTTCGTCTAACGCAACAGTTTGTCCTGAAGCATAAATCGGAATTCCTTTATATTGTTCAACAGTTCTAAAATGGAATGAATTGGATGAACTATCGGCTTCTTCACTAATAATTTTGAATTGATCGTTAGTAGATACTGTCTTAGCCAAACTACTATCAAGTTTTGAATTAAGATATGCTTTTACAATCTCTTCTTTACTTAAAGCTTCATTTACGGTTTCTGCACTTGCTTTTACATTTACAAATGAAGGTAAAATTGTTAATCCCCCAAATGCTACAGTTAAAGCCATTACGGCTGGTATTGCATTCTTTCTCATTCTTTTATTTTTTTTCATTCTCAAAACATTCACCCCTCAATTCAATTGAAATACAATTCTAATTATTAAGAAAATTTTAATTCAAATCAATACATCAAGGGTGGGTTATTTTTTTGAAGTATTCTTAATCTTATCCTCTTCTTTATGCTAAATTTCGATAATAAAATCATTAAAACGATCTAAAAATAACCCGGTTTGAATTCTTTAATCTATAGCAACAACTACAAAAACAAAAAGCACCTAATATAAAAATAGGTGCTTTTTACAATGCAAATTCTCTCTTGATAAGATTAGCTACTTCTTCCGCGCTCATATTCGTATTATTAATTTTTAGATAGTTTTCCTTTTTAATCTCACCATCTAATGAATTTAATCTATATGTTTCCATCGTCTTAATTAGATTATTTTCAGACCATTTAATATCTCTTTTTGTCGGTTTATGCGCTAATCTATGAGGCGTTTTATTGCGTGCAAGTCTTTCATCTAAATCGGCTTCTAGTTCTACAAAATAGGTTGTTGCCCCTTTTGATTCAAAAATTTCACAAACTTTCTCAACATATTCCCAATCGGCTTTATGATCAAAAGCCCAAACATATGTAAAAATAATCCCATGTAAATTACTTTTAGAAACTTCTTCAAATATTTCATTTCGAAACAAATTGACTAGTCTACTTCCTTCCTTTGATCCATAATCAAAAAAATTACTGACTAAATCAATCGTCATATGGTTGTGAAACAATTTTAAATTAGTTATTTTTTCTAATTCATGTCCTACAGTCATTTTTCCAACAGCCTGTGGTCCAAATAATAATACAAGCTTCATTCATTTCTCCCCCGACAGTTTAAAATGATTTTTATCTATTCTCTGAAGATTAATTTCGATTTGAAAAATCTGCCTATTTTAAATAGTATAACATACACTAAAAATTTACTTTTCAATCATTTCGAAAATAAACAACAATCCTATTAGTCATCAATATTCCTTTTTAACAGAACTTTAGGATAAAAAATATTCATTCAGTAGAAACCATATTAAAACAGAATTATTCAGTATTGGCGTCATTTATTTGAAAATTTACGAAGTTTTAAAAAAATTTTTATTACATTTATGAACTATTGTGTTAAAATCAGCATATAATTTAAAAACTTTCCCTAGGGAAAAACTATTTGATGTGTACAATAAAACAGGTGGTGGGAAACATGTCACAGAAAACACAAGAAAAAGTTATATATGACGAGGACGGCTGGAGGCAAGAACAGTCACAACCTAGTTTACAAGAGGTCCATCGTTCGTTATCCGTTCCAAAGAAAGCTAGTTCATTTCGTAAATTTTTAGCCTTCGCAGGACCAGGCTATTTAGTAGCTGTAGGATATATGGATCCAGGTAACTGGGCGACATCTATTGCAGGCGGTTCTGCTTTTAATTACACTTTATTATCAGTTATTTTGATTTCAAATATAATGGCCATTATCTTACAAGCATTAGCTGCTAAATTAGGAATTGTTACTGGTAGAGACTTAGCTCAAGCATGTCGAGACCACTTCAGTAAACCAGTATCATTTATGCTTTGGGTACTTTGTGAAGCTGCAATTGCTGCTTGTGATTTAGCAGAATTAATTGGTTCGGCCATAGCCTTAAACTTATTATTTGGTATTCCACTATTTTATGGAATTTGTTTAACGACGTTAGATATATTACTTATTCTACTTCTACAAAACAAAGGATTCCGCTATATCGAAGCATTTGTTATTTCATTAATCATTTTAATTACTGGTAGCTTCGTATTTGAATTAATCATGTCACAACCTGATGTTAAAGCGGTATTTGGTGGCTTTATTCCAAGCTCACAAATTATTTCAGATCCAAAAATGCTTTATATTTCTTTAGGTATTTTAGGAGCAACAGTTATGCCTCATAATTTATATCTTCACTCTTCTATTGTTCAAACTAGAAAGTTTGAACGATCTGATGCTGGTAAGAAAGAGGCAATAAAATTTGCAACTATTGACTCGACAGTGGCATTAATGATTGCTTTGTTTGTAAATGCAGCCATCTTAATTTTAGCTGCTTCAACTTTTTATAAAAATGGTCATACGAATGTTGCATCAATTGAAGATGCATTCCAACTTCTTACTCCGTTATTAGGAACAACATTAGCAAGTACATTCTTTGGATTGGCATTGTTAGCTTCAGGTCAAAATTCTACTTTGACTGGTACATTAGCTGGTCAAATTGTAATGGAAGGCTTTTTAAATATTAAGCTAAAACCATGGATAAGAAGAATGATCACTCGTTTAATCGCAGTTACACCAGCTCTAATCGTAACTTACTTTTACGGTGCAAAAGGAACAGCAGATTTATTGATTTTAAGTCAGGTTATCCTATCATTACAGTTATCTTTCGCTGTTATTCCATTAGTTATGTTCACTAGTGATTCTAAGAAGATGGGGAAATTCGTTAATAAAACATGGCTTAAATCTGTAGCCTGGACAATCGCTTCGATCATTGCAGTATTAAATGTATACTTACTTTGGGCAACTTTCTTTAAATAAAAAATTAAATCAAAAAAAGATTGAACAAATGAATGAAAAAATTTGTTCAATCTTTTTTTATGTTGTTTTATCAACAAAAAATACTTTTATATCAACAAAAAACGTGACTTTATCAACGAAAACCATGGCTTTATCAACAAAGTTCACAACTATATCAATAAAATTCACATAGTGTTCGTGTTCACTAAATTAATCTTTTAAAAATTTCTCAACAATCGAAATTTGCTCATCCGTATTTAACGCAGGAGCATGACCTATTTTCGCTATTGTTTCCATTTGGAAACTTTGTGTATCCTTCATCTTTAATACCACATCTAATGGCAATACGTCCGAAATTTCTCCTCGAATCAGAAAAATCTTAGACTGAATCGCTTCCCAATATCTCCATAAAGTTAAATCCTCAGAATGCTGAAATTGCAATGCAATATTTGGGTCATAATCGGGACTAATTCCTCCTGAATCTCTTCTTCGACAAGAGTTTTGAGTAAACTCATCCCACTCCTTTTCATTGGACAGTCCAAATGAATTATAGATTAGCTTGTAGTAATTCTTTAGTTCAGTAAATGTTCTAAATTGAGGGGGTGTACCAACATAACGAATAATTCGTTTAATTCCTTCGATATCCTGTGGTTGGTTTTCAGATGCCCCCGCCCCTATATCATTTAATACTAAATGTGAAATTCGATTTCGATGCTCTGGTGTTCCAGCAAGACGCATACCAATCGCTCCACCCATCGATGTTCCTACCCAACGAACTTGTTCAATTTCTAAACGATCTAATAAACCAACAGCGATGTTAACATAGTTTTCAAAACAGTAATCACGTTCAGGCGAAGAGCTCCATTGGCTCAAACCTCGACCAATTGTGTCTGGGCAAATCACATGATAATCTTTCGATAAATGTTTTGCTAAAGTATCAAAATCCCTACCATTTCTAGTTAATCCATGCCAGCAAATAACTGTTGGTTTCTTTCTGTCACCCCATTCAGTAAAATGAAGCTCCATTCCATTTATTGATTCAAAGTGAGATTTAGGAGATAAAATAGTAACCACTCCATTCATTTTTGATTCAAAGTGAGATTTAGGAGATAAAATAGTAACCACTCCATTCATTTTTGATTCCCTTTTATGTAATATTCGATTTACATAAAAATATCCCTACTAAAAATAAAAAGTAAGGAAATGTAAGCGCAATTTATTTGAACAATAAAATGGATAGATACATAACAATCATAAAGATTAGTAAAGAAAATAAGGTAGATACTAGAATGATTGAGTTAGTTGCAGGTAAGAATTTTCCATTTTGGATTTCTTTTCGCTTTTTGCTATATTGAATTGTTGCTAATATACCTGTAATTAATCCAATTACACATGCGTAGATTCCAAGAAAGATTGCCAGTGTATTAATAGAATCGTTTGTACTAATTTTTATTGTAAAGTGAAGAGATGTAGTTAGAAATCCAACACCGGTAATTGATATTGCTGTTCGTAACCAAGCTAAGTATGTTCTTTCATTTGCTAAATGTTGTTGTGCATATTTAACACTTTCTTCAGGTAATTCATTTATTTTTTTTAGTTCCATATAAAAATACTCCTTAATTAGCAACCTTGAATAGGGCTATCACTTCATTAAGTTTACACCTTGAAAGTTAAACATTCGTAAAGTTCAGATTACGTTTATATAAAAGTGAAAACTTATCCTTTTAATCAATCTAATAGAACCAAAAATTTAAAACCAGAAAAACAAAGAGAATAGTTTTTCTGGTTTTTTACATGTTTTAGATAATACATTTTTAAAACATCATATGAAAGAAAGTTGCTTCAAAAAGCTTTATAAGAGTAAAGCAAAAATAAAGAAACAGATTGAAACGCAAGGTGCGAGACTCCTGTGGGAAGTGCGGGTAGCTGAGACCCCGCAGGAGCGAAAGTGACGAGGAGGCTCAGCACCTGCCCCACGGAAAGGGAGCATCCTGGAGTGGAAATCAACATACCCCTTCCTTAAAAGCAACTAAGAGTATCCAGCTTTGCTAAGTTCTTTTTATGTTTGTTACATCAGCCAAGATTTTATGATTGTGATCCAAATTTTTATTGCAGTAAAGCCGATTAAGACTGCTAGTATTCCTCGTAAAACTGGTGTTTTTGTCTTTTTCCCCATTTTCGCACCTAATGGTGAAGCAATTAGACTAGCAATTACAACGATGATTGTTGGTAATATTTCAACTTGGCCAGTTGATATTTTTCCGATCGATACTCCTATTGATGAGATAAAAGTAATGGCTAAGGAGGATGCGATTGTAACACGTGTTGGTATTTTTAAAATTGTTAACATAATCGGTACAAGAAGAAATGCTCCACCAGCTCCAACGATTCCCGCACTTACTCCAACAATAAATGCTAAGCTAGCAGCGAACCAAATATTAATCGAAATTTGATCATTAGCTGACATTTCAATCTCTTTCCTAGGTATAAACATTAAGATAACAGCAATTATAGCTAAAATACCATAAACAAGATTAATGCCATGTTCTGAAAGTAAATTTGAACCAAATCCACCTAGAAAACTTCCTACTAGTACACTTATTCCCATACTTAAAATGACAGTTTTATTTAAATAGCCACTTTTCCGGTAGCTTAGTACGCCACCTAAAGTTGCAAACAATACTTGCAATGCACTGATGCCAGACACTTGATGAGAAGTGAACGATGCAAATCCTAAAAGTGGAGGAATAAATAGAAGCATTGGATAGTTTATGATTGCTCCTCCAATACCGACCATTCCCGAAATAAAGGACCCAAGAAATCCGACTAAAAATAGAACTAATATTAAGGTCCATTCCATTTTACGTCCCCCTATAATAGAAGAGGAGTAGAAAACTCCCCTCCCAATCTCAATCTAATTAATTAACCTTTTTTAATCCAAAATTTTAATACTTCGTTTTCATCAATTTGTTTTAATAGCTCATGTCCACCAGATTTTGCCCAAGCTGCAAGATCATTTTTTGCACCTTTATCCGTTACATGAATTTCTAATACTTCTCCAGATTGAAGCTCTGCAATTGCTTTTCTTGTTTTGACAACTGGGATTGGACATGCTAATCCCTTTGCATCTAATAATTTTTTAGATTCCATTTTAAATTCCTCCTAGTTAGTTAAAGTTAGCGTACTGCACAACGGTTTGGACCAATTTCCATTTCACGTTGCTTTTCCTCATTTAAATTAATCTTCCCCATATTCATTTCACGAATTTCTTGATAAGAATTTGGTTGAGGTGGTAAATTCTCTGTTACTAATTTTCTAAATTCATTTTCATTTTCAATATTAAGCCCATGGTTCTCTGCAAATAAATCACCTAATTTTTTAGAAACACTACCATCTTCATTTAGCTCGTCAACAATCATAAAATGTGATGGAAGAACGATTAACTCGGTAGATAAGTTACGGTATTTCTTGTAAAGTGTTTCACGAAGGTCACCAACCCAATCTTCTGCCATTCCAGCTAAATCAGGTCTTCCAATTGAATCAATAAATAAGATATCACCTGAAAGTAAGAACTTTTTATCAATAACAAATGAAGTTGAACCAATCGTATGTCCTGGTGAGTATAATGCTTCAATATTAATTGATGTATTACCAATCTTCACTTCGTTTCCATCTACTAATGGTTCATACTTAAATGTGACTTCTGTTGCATCTTTTGGTGGTAACCAGTAGGTTGCATTCGTAATTTCTGCAATTTTTCTACCACCTGAAATATGATCAGCATGAAGGTGAGTATCAAAAACATGTTTAATTTTAACACCCTTCCTATTTGCAAAATCAATATAGTAATCCGTCATTCGAGTTGAATCGATGATTGCAGCCTCGTCATTTGAAATGACCATATAAGACAAACATCCTTTACCAATTCGGACAAATTGATAGAGTTCTCCACCGTCTTTTAAATCAGCAATTTTTACAGGTTCTAAATGTTCGCTCCATTCTTTCATTCCACCTTGAAGATAGGATACATCTAACCCTTCATCGGAAAGCATTTCTGCTACCATGATCGATGACCCTTCTTTAGCACATACAACTAAAATCTCTTTATTTGAAGGAATCTGATCCAAAATATCTTCGACCCCGTCTAGTAAATCAAAATAAGGTATATTTAAATGTTCAAAATTTAACCCCTCTATTTTCCAATCTTTAAAATCATCATTATTTCGAACATCTAAAATAAATAATTCTTCTTTATTAAAAATCTTTTTTGTAACCTCTTTTGCAGGCATTGAATTGACTGGCATTGTTGTATACCCCCTATAGTATAATTTTAATTAAAAAAAATTCAGCTTAACCAATACTTACCGTTTCGCCAGACCATTGACTCATTCCTGGCACTACATTAAACACTTTTTTAAAGCCGTTTTTTGCAAGTAATTGTGCAGCAAAATCACTACGATTACCAGTTCGGCAAATTATATATATTTCATGATCTTTGTCTAATTCGGATAATCGCTCTTCCAAATCTCCTAAAGGAATAGACTTTGCATTTGGTATATGATTAAAAGCGTACTCCGCTTCTTCTCTTACATCTAAAACAGTCATTTTTTCTTTAGAATTTAATTTCTGACTCAACTCTTCATTTGATGTAGTCGTTTCAAATCTTTTTTCAATTGCATTTTCATCTGAAGATTTTCTTATATAATGATATAAAACTTCTCCATTCTCAATTGTTCCTAAATATTGGTTATTCGTACTTTCAGCCCAAGCTTTAATATCAGCCTTTGAACCTTTATCAGTTGCTTGGACTTCAATAACATGCCCGTTTTCTAATTCTTTCATTGCTTTTTTTGTTTTCACAATCGGCATAGGACATGCTAATCCTTTTGCATCCAGTTTAAAGTTTGATTTAATAAATTCCATTATAGTCCTCCTAATCTACATACCTAATAGGGTATATTTTTGATCAAAAAAATTATTCTACGTTTCCTTCCCAAGAAAGCATTCCACCTACCATATTTTTCACATTAAATCCATGTGATTGAAGGAATTCAGTAGCACGACCACTTCTAGCTCCAGATCGACAAACCATAATATATTCTTTTGATTTATCTAATTCATGTAATCGATATTCAATTAAACCAAGTGGAATATGAACAGCCTCTGGAATTTTGCCAGCCGCAACCTCATCAACTTCACGAACATCTATAATATTTAATCCCTTTCCATTATTTAATTCTTTTTGAAGTTCAATTGCAGTTATTTCTTTCATCACTATCAAATCCTTTCAAATTAAATAAATAAGTTTACTTGACCATCTTCTGCTTCACCTAAATAAGCTGCAACACCTGCATATTGGATATTATCTAATAATTCTTCCTGCTTTAGTCCTAATAAATCCATCGTCATTGTACATGCTACTAAATTAATATCTTGTTCTTGGGCCATTTCAATTAATTGTGGTAAAGGTAACGCATTATGCTTTTTAATAATGTCCTTAATCATTTTTGGTCCGAAACCAGCAAAATTCATTTTTGAAAGTCCCATTTTGTTAGCTCCACGGGGCATCATCTTACCGAACATCTTTTCAATGAAGCCTTTTTTAGTAGCTACATGTTCATCTTTTCGTAAAGCATTTAATCCCCAAAATGTATGAAAAATTGTTACTTCGTGATCAAAAGCCGCTGCTCCATTCGCAATAATATAAGCTGCCATCGCTTTATCATAATCACCACTAAATAAAATGATATTTGTTTTTTTCGTTGTCATATTTGCTCTCCTTTTTTTCTTTATATACCTGTTAGGGTATTTGAGAAACTAAAAAAATATACTGTTATAAATTACCCATATGGGTATATACTAGTTAAAATAAAAAATTGTGTCAACACCTATCTACTTTTTACTAATAGATTTACAGCTTCTTTCATTAAATCTTCTGCAATTTCTCCGTTTTCTTCTGCGTTTCGAACACAATCGATTAAGTTTGAACTTACTATTACACCAATCGTACGATCTAATGCCGATTTTACTGCAGATAACTGTGTTATAACGTCTTTACAATCTTTTTCATCTTCCATCATTTTTAAAATTCCTCGCACCTGTCCTTCTATTCTTTTTACTCTATTTTTAACTTGATCATTGTAGTCCATTAAACCACTCCTTACTCAATTCAACTAGTGTTATCCAACTAGTTAAGAATATGTGTGAAATACTCTTAACTGAAATATATACCCCTTAGGGTATTTTGTCAACAGTAAATGATTATTTAATTTCACCATTCTTTTTATATTAAGAGCAGGAATGGCAGGATCAAGGAGATAGGAAAAGATACTTAAAAAAAATTTAATAATTCTCGTCCTTTATGTTCCTGCTCTTTCCTGCTCTTTCCTGCTCTTTCCTGCTCTCTCCCGCTCCTTATCCTTTCAATGCCATTTCAATTTCAAAATAAGATCCCACTTCAATCGTTGCTGCATTTTTATGGATAAAATCATTTTTCTCTTTTAGATAAAGATAATCTTTACTCCATTCCTCTATATTTTGAATAATTTTGTTTAAGGCATTCGTAAAGATCAACACTTCTTCATTAGTAGTTGTTGGGTGTACACTCATTCGAATCCAACCAGGCTTTACACTTATATTTCCATTATCAATTTCATTTGTAATGGCTTTTGACATTTCTCTTGTAATATTTAAAAGCATATGTCCATACGTTCCTGCACAAGAACAACCACCTCGGACTTGAATACCATATCGATCATTTAATAAACGAACAACTAAATTATGATGAATATCTTTTAAATAAAAAGAATAAAAGCCTAATCGCTTGTGATTTGAATCTTCAAGTAATACGACATTATCAATTGTTCTTAGTTCATTTAATACTAGATGTGCTAATTCTTCTTCTCGATTTATTATATTAGTTGTTCCCATTGCGTCTTTAAGTTTGATTGCAAGAGCTGTTCTTATCGTTTGAAGAAATCCTGGCGTACCTCCATCTTCTCTTTCACGTATATCATTAATATATTTTTTCTCGCCCCAAGGGTTTGTCCACTCTACAGTTCCTCCACCTGGGTGATCTGGTATTTTATTTTTATACATGGCAGAATCAAAAATTAATACCCCACTACTACCAGGTCCTCCTAAAAATTTATGCGGTGAAAATAAGATTGCATCAAGTTTTTCCATTGGATCTCCAGGATTCATATCAATATCAACATATGGTGCTGAAGCTGAAAAATCAATAAAACATACCCCATTATATTCATGCATTAATCTAGCTAGTTTATAATATGGCGTTATTATACCTGAGACATTAGAGCAAGCAGTGAATGAGCCAATTAATTTTCGTTTATTTTTATAAAATTCAAGTCGCTCTTTTAAATAGTTTAAATCAATCACATTTGTTTCACAGTTTGGAATTACTTCAACATCACAAATCGTTTCTAACCATGAAGTATGGTTGCTATGATGTTCCATACTTGTAATAAATACAACCGGTCTTTCTTCATCAGGTAAACTTAATCGAAATTGAAAATTTTCATGTAACTTCAATCCTAAAATTCGCTGAAATTTATTCATTACACCAGTCATCCCTGATCCATCCGTAATGATCGTATCGTTGGCGTTGGCATTCACATGTTCTTTTATCATTTTAAGTGCTTCATGGTAACAATTTGTCATCGTGCTTCCAGTAATATTTGATTCTGTGTGTGTGTTTGCAACAAAAGGTCCGAACGTAGAAATTAATTTCTCTTCAATCGTTTGATATAATCTACCGCTCGCAGCCCAATCTAAGTAAATGATTTTTTGTTCACCAAAAGGTGATAAAAATGATCTTTCATTCCCAATAATCTCTTTTCTAAATTGTGAAAAATGTTTTTCTAAATTCAATTTTATCGCTCCTAATGAGAATATTTTTATACTTTTTGATGTAAAGACTCTGTTGTAATTCTATGGGTCAAATACCCCCATAGGTACAAAAAGAAACGCTAAGAAGCCTATCCACTCTTAAGTGAATGGATTTCTTCAGACTATTAACAGAGCTAATTTAAAAGAATTCTTGCGTCAAAACATCTAAATAGAATACTTGCTTATATATACAAATATATGTCAAATTATTCTGCATTAAAAGAATTTTTTTATTTTTAAATCATTAATAAAATTTTACACTATCTATTTTATTTACATAAAATGTCTTTTTGTAAGTACTCTTTCATCATTTTTTCTGGAACAATACAACCGAATTCCCAAATTAAATGTGTTCGTATTTGATTTCTTTTAACCATCCAATAGAAACTTAACTCCCGAACAAGAACATTATCTATCATCACTTATCAACCAATTCACAATTCGACCAGGTAAATTACTATTAATATATCATGTTTAACAAATCTATTTACTCAAAAAAAAAAAACAAAAAAACCATTATTTTGGCCTTTCTGTTTTCAAATTTATTCTTTAAAATTCTGCTCAAGTGGGAATGTTATTTCTACTTCTGTTCCAATATTTTCTTCACTGTGAACCTTAATTTCTCCATTATGAAGTTTCACAATATTTCTAGCGATTGGAAGTCCCAAACCAGTGCCACCGCTTGTTTCACGACTACGTGCTTTATCAACTCGGTAAAATCTTTCAAAAATATTTTCCAACTCTTCTTCACGTATTCCAATCCCAAAATCTTTAATTTTTAACGTAGCAATCTCTTGATCACTTTCTATTTTTATAATTATTTTCTCAGAGCTGTATTTGATTGCGTTGTCTAAAAAAATAATAATTACTTGTTTAATTTTAAGTTCATTTCCCATCACTAAAACAGATGATTTTTTATTTTGTAATATAATTTCTCTTTTATATACATTTTGAAGCTGCAATAAAGTAGATTTGCATAGCTCCACTAAATCAAAAGTGTCCATTTTCGTATCTTTTAACTGTTCTGATTCTGCTAAACTTAACAAAGTTTTAGTCAGATCCTGCATTCTGTTAGCTTCTGAATAAATTGTTTCAATTGCTTCTTGTGCAATTTCTTCGTTCTTTAGCCCTCTTCTTCTCAATAAATTAGCAAAGCTACTTATGACGGTTATCGGAGTTTTTAATTCATGTGAGGCATCTGAAATAAATTGTTTCTGCTTATCGATGTTTTCTTGTAATTTACTAATCATTCGATTAAATGTACTAGCCATTTGATGTAATTCGTCTTTTGTTTCATTTTGAATCAGAATTTTCTTTGGAACTCCGCTTTGTTCTATATCTTCCATTGTTGAAATCATAGAAGAAATTGGATTCATTATAATCCTTGTTAACCATCTCCCAGCCATTAATGAAAATATACCAGATATGACTGTAACGATTGTCATGATTGTTAATAGCATATCTTTTCTACTTTCAAGACCCGATAATAACTCTCCAATTTCAATTGTCCCTATTACTTTTTGATTTAATTTTATTGGGACTCGGACAACGAGATTTTGATGTTCACTAAAAGGAATTAATTTTGTTTCTTCTTTCTTTGTAAATTTAGGCTTTATTTTATTAAGTAATTTATCATTACTAACCTCAGTAACGATATTTGAATTTGGATCAATTATACGAATATAAGAATGATAAGACATATAAGGGTATAAAAGTTGCTTATTTACGATTAGTGATTCAGGAAAAATATGTTTTTGCAAAATTTCATGTGCTTTTTGATTTACAGTATTCTCTTCCATGTTTACCGTCGTTTTCATAAATAAATAAAACACAAGACCATTAATTACAATTAAAATGACTAGTAGCCATGCTGTAATGATTAAATTAATCTTAGTGGTAATTTTCATTTTAATTTTGCCTCATCGTATAGCCTACTCCACGTATTGTACGAATTAAAGGCGTGTCAAAATCTTCTTCAATTTTCTTTCTAAGATGCCTAATATAAACATCAACTACATTTGTTTCTCCTTCGTAATCATAGCCCCAAACTGTTGTAATAATCCCTTCTCTCGTAACGATTTTATTTTGATTCGTTAATAAATAAACTAATAGATCGTACTCTTTCGGTGTAAGAGTGATTTCTTTCTCGTTACGCTTTACGATTCTTGTATCCAAATTTACTTCTAAATCCTCAACAGATAAAACCGATTCTTCACTTTCTATTGCGTTTTGGATTATATTATTAGATCGTAAGCTTGCTCGGATTCTAGCTAATACCTCTTCAATTTCAAAAGGCTTCGTAATATAATCATTTGCACCATAATCAAGCCCCATAATTTTATCCGATGTTGCATCTCTAGCTGTTAAAAGAATGACAGGGAGATAGTTATTTGACTTTCTGATCCTTCTTAATACTTCAATTCCACTTAATCCAGGCAACATAACATCTAATAAAATTAAATCAATCTCATTATTTAATGCAGCTTCCAACCCTGCTTTTCCATTATGTTCAACGAGAACATCATATCCTTCATACTCAATTTCCAACTTTAATACTCTAGCAATATTAACTTCATCTTCAATTATTAATATCTTCTTACTCACTCTTTTCACCTCTCTCGAAAAGTAAGTTATTTATATATATCAGTCATTATAAATCGTTTATTTACTATTTTTAGCATTTTAATCTATTTTTAATTGATTATTCATTAAAGTTTCAGTTAGAGTTCTTACACTTACTATAAAATCACATAATCATTTAGGAGGATAATAATGAAAAAAATAGTAGAAGGGAGCATGCAACGAGCGGTATTAATGTTGATTTGTGTAGTTATGATTGTAGCTTGGGGTGCGATATCAGCATTTAAAATGCAACGTGATTACTTACCTGGTATCAATAATACAACACTCACCGTTAGCATGCGCCTACCAATGTATCAAGCTGATCAAGTTAAACTGAATATAACTGATAAACTTGAAAGTGCTGTAAGAACGACAGACGGATTACAAGATATTGAAACAAGCTCTTATGATGGTGGAGTTTTCATGAGTCTGTATTTTCCAATGAATACAGATATGAAGCAAGCAGAAATTGATGTAAATCGAGCATTAGAGAATGCTGATATACCTCCAACTATTACATCTAAGCCGTTAGTTACTCGAATCACGACAAGTTCTTTCCCAATTTTATCATATAGTTTAACGAGTGATAAATTAGATGAGAATACTTTAAAATCAATCACGCAAATGGATATTGTTCAGCATCTTAAAACTGTCCCTGGTGTGTCTGATGTTACGGTGTTCGGTGGAGCTAAAGATGGGTATGTACTAACTGTAAGATTGAAGGACTTAGCAAAAAATAAGTTAACATTAGATGATTTAAATAAGGCATTAGCAGTATCGGTTCCTTCTTTACCAGAAGGTTCTATCCTACAAAATCAATTATCTATCCCAGTAAAATTCGATGGATTAACTTTAAGCGCAGATCAATTAAATAAGATTACAGTTAAAAACGCAGATGGGGACAGTATTCCACTTTCATCATTTGGAACGGTAGTTCATGCATTAAATGACGTTAAGACTGTTTCAAGAACAGATGGAAAAACAAGTGTACAATTAAACGTTATTAAAACACAAAGTGCAAACATAACTGATGTAGCAGAAAATGTAAAAAATCGTATAAAGGAACTGCCACAAGTAAAAGATGGTTCAGTAAAATTAACACCTCAGTTAGATCGTGAAAAAGAATTAAACGATTCATTAAATGGTCTAATTCGAGAAGGATTACTAGGCTGTTTATTCTCAATGATTTCCGTGTTCTTCTTCTTCCGTAACGTTCGATCAACACTAGTCATTGCGATTTCTTTACCAATTTCTTTACTAGCAACTACAGCTATATTAAGTTCAATGGGCATTACGTTAAATATTTTAACTGTTTCAGGACTAATTGTTGCTATGGGTCGTATTGTTGATGATTCAATTGTAATTCTCGATAATATGTACCGCAAAAAAGAGCAAAATCAAGATAAACCTTTAATTACTTTATTAGGTTCGGCTGTTTACGAGATGCTACCAGCAATTTTAGCTTCTACTCTAACAACAATTGCGGTATATATTCCAATTGCTTTCGTAGGTGGGGTCATCAGTGCTTCATATAGTGGCTTTGCTTGGTCAGTTGTTATCTCATTAATTATCTCGTTCTTAGTTGCAATCCTTGTTCTACCTGCTCTTGCATTAATGGGCTGGAAAGGTTCGTCTAATAATAAGAAGGCTGTTTCTCTTGAACCAATGATGGAGCCTATTTTAAAAGGAACTTTAAAAAGAAAAAAACTGACAATTATAGTTTCATCACTACTCTTTATTTTTGCAGCAGGCTACGGATCATTTTTACCAGTATCATTCTTGCCAAGCGCTAAAACTGGTCAAGTTGCAGTAAAACTTGAATTACCTCAAGGTAGTACGTTAATTCAAGTAGATAATGAAGTTCAAAAAGTAGAAAATGCATTAAAAGAAAACACAAAAATAAAATCATATACTTCTAATTTTGGTTCAACGAATACACCTCAAAGTGATGATGTATTCGACCAAGGTGGCGGATTCTTACAAAAACCGAATGTTGCCAACATATCTGTTGTTTTAAATAATGCTAAAGATGCAGATAAAGTAATAAATGAACTTAATCAACAACTTCCAACATTATCTAGTAATGTAGCATATACAGTTTCTAGCCAAAATATCGCAGGCGATGATTCACTAATGAAACTAATATTTACAGGTTCTGATCAAGCTACATTAGATAAAACAGCTGAAAACATTCGAACAAAACTTGCTAAAGTTAATGGTCTAAGTGTTGATGGCAAAATTGATTTAACATCTGGTTCACCGAAGTATAAAGTAACATTTAATCAGCAAGCAATTGATCAAAATGGTGTTCAATTAACTGATATTATGAAAGTAATTAACCGATATATGTCCCAAGCTAAGGACGCAACATTTGTAGTTAACCATATTAACCTACCAGTTGATGTATATCTTGATCAAGCTAACACAGGTAATAATCCGAAATTACAATTAAATGCTACTCCAGCCGAAGTAATCAATTCACTTAAAAATGAAACGGTTCCTTCTAAAGGAAACAAAACAGTAAGATTCGATCAAATAGCTAGTATTACAAAAGATAATTCACCTTCTACGATTAATGAACGTAATGGGGAACCTTATTCAATTGTTACAGCTCAAATCACTTCAAATGATATTAGTAAAGTATCTAATCAAGTTGATGACATAATCCATAAGCAAAATCTTCCAACTGGTGTGAGCTATTCTATGGGTGGTATTTCTCAACAAGTTAAAGAAATGATTTATGATATGTCAATCGCTGTTGCTTTCTCTATTCTATTAGTAATGGTCATTACATCATCTTTATTTAAAGGATGGAGAGCGCCAATTTCTGTTCTACTAAGCATCCCATTAGCATTAAGTGGTGTTGTTATATCGTTAGTTATAGTTGGAGGAGAATGGAACCTAGCAGCTCTAATTGGCGTATTGATGTTAACAGGTATTGTTGTAACAAATGGTATTGTTTTAGTAGATAAGATTGAACGAAATCGTAAAAATGGTATGACCATTGAAGAATCAGTTATATCTGGAAGTCTTTCAAGGATTAGACCAATCTTAATTACTGCTGCTACAACGGTTTTAACTTTATTACCACTAGCATTCTCTCATCAAGGTGATACAGTTATTTCTCAAACTTTAGGAATTGTTGTAATTGGTGGGATGATTACATCAACATTAAACAGTTTCTTAGTAATACCGATTATTTATCAGTGGTTGCATAAAAACCAAACAAAATCAATCGCTTCAAATGAAGAAGTAGAATCACTTTAATAAAAAACAGTGTAATTCGTTAGAATTACACTGTTTTTTTACACGCTGTTGAAAAATAATCTTGTCAAGTAATGACCAAATTTTCGTAAAGGAAGTTGA
>NZ_NCTA01000080.1 GCF_002156865.1 Gottfriedia luciferensis
TGTCATCCGGTATTAGCTCCGGTTTCCCGAAGTTATCCCAGTCTTATAGGTAGGTTGCCCACGTGTTACTCACCCGTCCGCCGCTAACTAATTGGAGCAAGCTCCAATTAGTCCGCTCGACTTGCATGTATTAGGCACGCCGCCAGCGTTCGTCCTGAGCCAGGATCAAACTCTCCATAAAAGTTAAGTTTAAATCTTGTATTGCTCAAAAAACTAATAATTGACGTTTACTTCATGTTTTGTTTAGTTTTCAAAGTTCACTTTGTCACTCGTAAGCGACTTATAATATAATATCATGAAACAGTTTATTATGTCAATAACTATTTTAATATTATTTTCTGTCCACTTGTTTTGAATTAATGTGACAACGTTTAATAATATAACACTATTTTTCAATGTGTGCAATCCTTTTTTAATAAAAAAGATAATGTTTTTCATTATAGTAAAAGAATATTAAAATTCAAACCACTCTTCCTATAGTCATGATAAAACATTATCCTACTTATGTTACTCAAGTAGGAAGCTCTACAATAAAGATTGAGCCTTTACCTACTTCACTTTTTACGTAAACTATACCATTATGCATCTCAATAATTTTCTTCACAATTGATAAACCTAAACCATTTCCAACTGTAGTTCTGTCCCTTGATTTATCAGCTTTATAAAACCTTTCAAAAATATGAACCTGATCTTCATCGGAAATACCAATTCCAGTATCTTGAACTTTAATTAAAACTTTGTCGTTTTCTTGATTTACTGATACGTCTATTTCTCCATTATTTGGGGTGAATTTTATACTATTTGTAATTAAGTTCATCCAAACCTGATTTAATAGAGATTCATCACCAACTATATCAACTTTACTTAGATTAACGGTCATTTTAATATTTTTCTCTACTATTTGAGGTTCACAACTCAACAATACATACATTAACTGGCTATTCAATGAAAAACTGGATTTTTCTAACGGCGTACTCTGCGATTCAAGTGATGTTAACTTGAGAAGATTATCACTAAGCTTTGATAATCGGCTACTTTCAAACTCAATGATATTTAAATACTGTTTTCTCTCTTCTAATGGTAAATCTTCATTTTGAAGAACTTTTGCAAATCCTTTTATAGATGTTAATGGGGATTGTATTTCATGAGATACATTTGAAATGAACTCCTGTCTCATACTTTCCATTTGGTTTAAATTAACGGCCATATGGTTAAAACTATCAATTATTTTACCAATTTCACCACCAAATGCATTTCGAAATTTCTCAAGATCCACCGATACATTAAACTCTCCTCTAGATATACTTCTAATTGCTTGAAGAATTTCTTTTACCATTTTCATCTGTTTCGGATGATGGAAGACCCTACCGAAAATAGCTCCTGCAAGCATAAGTAGAAGAAAAGTTAAAAATGTGTTTATGATCTGTTTGGTTAAATCAGATAAATTAGTTAAATAATGGGCGTAAAAATAACTAGTTGAATAGTGCACTATAACACTACCAACAGCAATTACAGTCGTTAATAATAATATAGCACCTAGAGCATCCCTAATTTTTTTAAGTATTTTCATTTTGCAATCTCCATTCGGTACCCTAATCCCCATACAGTGGAAATTTTAAAACCAAATTCTTTTTCAGGAAATCTTTCTCTTAAGCGTTTAATATGAACATCTACCGTTCTTTCGTCACCTTCATAGTCAAATCCCCAAATATTTTCGATTAATTGTTCTCTCGAATACGTACGACCTAATGAGCTAGCCAAAGTAAACAGTAATTCTAATTCCTTTAAAGGAAGATTTATTACTCGATTATCATTTAATACTTTAAAATTACCGTGGTCTATCGTTAAGTTACCTATTTGGACAACTTGGGACGAAGAAATTTTCGATCTTCTTAACAACGCTTTCACCCGAACAATTAATTCAACTGGTTCAAATGGCTTAACAATATAATCATCCGTACCTAATTTAAATCCTTTAACTTTTTGTTCTGTTTCACCTTTAGCAGTTAGCATAATAATCGGAAGATCATACTCATTTCTAATTTCTCTACAGAGCTCAAATCCATCCATTTTAGGCATCATGACATCTATTATTAACATATCAATTTTGTTCTCTTCAAAAACGACTATGGCTTCAACCCCATTTGTTGCTTCGAAAATAGTAAACCCTTCCTTACTAAGGAGTACACTTAGCAATTTACGAATATTTGGATCATCATCTACAATTAATATACTAGTCATGAGCACTACATCCTTTCCTTTATCACGTTATCCGGCACTACTTACTCTTAATTGTTGATCTGCAAATTCTTTATATATCGGATGATCACCATATAATTCTTCATGTGTTCCAATGCCAGTTATTTTTCCTTTATCTAAAAAGATAATTTGATCTGCGTCTATAACAGTTGAAAGACGGTGAGCAATTATTAAAGTAGTTCTCCCTTTCATTAAATTAGAAAGTGCGTTTTGAACAACTAGTTCCGATCGACTGTCGAGGTTTGAAGTCGCTTCATCTAACATTAATAATTTAGGATTTCTTAATAATGCTCTAGCAATACCAATACGTTGTCTTTGTCCTCCTGATAACTTTATTCCTCTTTCTCCAACCTCTGTTTCGTATCCAGTCGGCAATTCACATACAAATTGATCTACATATGCCATTGCTGATACGCTTGCCAATTCTTTATCTGAAATTTCCCTATCAATTCCATAACAAATATTTTCTTTAATCGTTCCTACAATTAGAGGACTTTCTTGTGCTACGTAACCGATTTGTTTTCTCCAACTTCCCAAATTAAAGTTTTCTATTGAGTTACTTCCAATTGTTATTTCACCCTTTGTAGGAGAATAAAATCGTTCAATCAATGAAAATAATGTAGTTTTACCACTTCCACTAGGACCGACAATGGCAGTTACTTTACCAGGTTGTATAGTAAAATTAAGATTTTTTAAAATCTCGTCCTCTTTGTAGGCAAAGTTCAGGCTACTAATATTTATCGGTAAATTGATATCTATTTCCTCATCACCAAATTGATAATCTTCTTCTTCCAGCTCCAATATACCAATCATTCTTTCAGTAGCACCTTTTGTTTTTTGAAGTTCTGTAAAAAAGTGTGTAATTTGTGTTATTGGAAAGATAATTTGAAATAAGTATAAAATATAAGCTACTAAAGCTCCTGCAGTTAATGCACCAGAAGAAACTCTAACACCCCCGTATCCAATAATAACGATTAAAATAAGCATCAATACAAGAGAAACAATTGGTCCAATTAAAGAATGTAATTTACCTTCTTTAATACCAAAAGTTAATAATTTATCGATTCCTTTGCTACCATTCTTTATCTCAGTTGATTCTGCATTTGAAACTTTTACCAATCTAATCTCCGAAAAAACTTGGCTGATCAGTGAAGTAAATTTAGCTGTTTCGTCTTGAGCAGCTTTCGATAACTTTGCCATTTGCTTCCCAATTGGAATAAAAATTAGAATTATGACAGGAATAATACTAAAAGTAACTAATGTCATTTTCCAATCCAATATTAGTAATAATATAAAAGATCCAATAATAGAAATAATTCCAGTTAAAAAATTCGTTATATGCTCTGTAATTAATCCTTTTAAAATAGCCGTGTCATTTGTAACTCGACTAACATTTTCTCCTGTTTGACTTTCATCATAATAAGGAATTGGAAGTACAATCATTTTTTTCCATAATTTATGTCTCACATTTGCTACAACTGTATTTCCTACTCGACTAAGTAGATAAATAGAAGTTGCAGAAAAGATTGCTTGTAATAACAAAACAGCTACAAAAACTGCTATTTGTCCTGCACTTAACGATGAAATAGAAAAGCCATCCACGAATTTCTTTGTTAGTAACGGTAATAGTAAACCTACTAATGTAGTTGTCACACTAAGTAAGACACCTATTACGAATAGCAATTTTGGTGGATTTGCGTCCTTTATTAAAGCGATGAAATTCTTCCAACCACTTTTTTGATTACTATTTTTTTCTTCCTTCATTTCTTCACTCCTAATTACCACTAAATTTTATCTACTGTACTTTTAAAATTTACTACTAAAATATGAATAAAGAATGAACTACTACTTCTTAAAAAGATAAATATGTATAAAAAAGTTAAAGGTATTAAACGCAAAAAAACATCAGCCTATAAGCTGATGTTTTTGTTTACCAGGCGACGTTCTACTCTCACAGGGGGAAACCCCCAACTACCATCGACGCTGAAGAGCTTAACTGCCGTGTTCGGTATGGGAACGGGTGTGACCTCTTCGCAATAATCACCTGATTGATTGAGTTGTACTTCGTACCCTCAAAACTAGATAATGTCATTATCAAACTTGTTAGTTAAGTCCTCGACCGATTAGTATCAGTCAGCTCCACGTGTCACCACGCTTCCACCTCTGACCTATCAACCTGATCGTCTCTCAGGGGTCTTACTAGCTTAACGCTATGGGAAATCTCATCTTGAGGGGGGCTTCATGCTTAGATGCTTTCAGCACTTATCCCTTCCACACATAGCTACCCAGCCATGCTCTTGGCAGAACAACTGGTACACCAGCGGTGTGTCCATCCCGGTCCTCTCGTACTAAGGACAGCTCCTCTCAAATTTCCTGCGCCCACGACGGATAGGGACCGAACTGTCTCACGACGTTCTGAACCCAGCTCGCGTACCGCTTTAATGGGCGAACAGCCCAACCCT
>NZ_NCTA01000081.1 GCF_002156865.1 Gottfriedia luciferensis
GAAAGACAAGCGTTTTCAATCAGTCTGAAAATCAGATAAATAGGACTTTGTCTACACAAAGAAAGGTATGCGTTTATCGCATACCTTTTGTTTTATTTATTAAGTTCAGCATCAATTGCAGCTTTAATGGATTCTAGGCTTGGATTGTCTACAGCCTTACCATTTACAAAAATTGTCGGAGTACCTTGTACCCCGTAATGATTAGCGATTGCAACATCATTTGCTACTTGTTTCATTGTTTCTTTTTTGTACAAGTCCTTTTTGAACTGTTTAACATCTAAGTTTGGAATAACTGATTTCGCTATGCTTGCGAGTTTATCTTGAGTAGCCCAAGTTTTTGTTTCATCTTCTTGTTTCAGATAGATTTCTTCTTGGAACTTCCAAAATGATTCTTTATCATGCTTATAAACCACTTCAGATGCAAGTGCTGCTAAATTAGAATCCTTTGAAATAAAAGGATAGTTGATAAATGAAAAATTGATTAAACCTTTATCAATATAATCTGCTTTCAATTGAGGAAAAACTACCCTATTCCAATCAGCACATATAGGACATTTATAATCTCCGAATTCAACTACTTCAATTTTCGCTTCTTTATTACTTAACGTTGGTTGATCTTTTGTATCAAATCCATTCACTTTAACATCTTTCACGCCAGTAATTGTTGGATAAACAGCTTCAGATTTTTTATCTTGCAATTTTGAAACAAAGAATAAGGCTCCAACTAATACAACTATCCCTACAAATACAGAAATAGCAAACGTTTGATTACTATTACTTTTTTTCTTTTTACTCATTAGTGCTATATTCCCCCTACATTTATGTATTGTATAATATTGTAACATAAAGACTGTAAAGCTAACTATTCATAACACTTAGAACTTAAAAAAGGATATATAGAAAAGCAACAATCTTTAAAAAGTAGACTATATATAATAACAACTTAACATTTTCAAGAAGTAAATACATATTGGAGGAAGTAATTAATTGAAAAAAACAGATATTATTCTCTTAACAGGTTTTTTAGGGAGCGGTAAAACAACACTTTTAAAACAATGCTTACAATCAGAAATTGAAAAAAAGCGAAAAGTTGCTGTCATAATGAATGAAATCGGTAAGATTTCAATCGATTCTCAGGAAGTTCCAGAAGATATTCGATTAAAGGAATTATTGAACGGTTGTGTATGTTGTACGATGAAGGATCAACTTGAAACACAGCTGTTATCTTTAGTTCAAAATAATGAATTAGATTGTATTTATATTGAAACTACAGGTGTAGCAAACACTGTTGATGTCATCGATGCTTGTACGTCAGCGATGACTGTTGAGTCTTTAACAATTAAAGGAGTTCTATCAACGATTGATGCAACAAGATGGAATTCCAAAAATGATTTAAGCCCTGCGATAAGGTACTTATTAATACAACAAATTACGTATAGTGATGTAGTTTTAGTTAATCGAATTGATCAGTTGAGTTCGATCCAAAAAGACCAAGTCAGATCTGATATAAAATTAATTAACCCTAATCTAATTGAAAAAATAGATGACATTTCGAATTTTTTGGATAACTTATCTACTTCAAAAAAGGATATGAAAAACACTCAAATAAATGTTCATCACACTTTAAAAATAAAGACTTATATTCATGAGCAGTACAGTCCTTATAATAAAGCTGCGTTTGAAGAATTTTTAAAAAATGCATCAAATAAACTATTCAGACTAAAAGGCTATATCTCATTTCAAAATGATTCGAACTTATACAATGTTCAATACTCGAATGGATTTATTTCATATGAAAAAGAGCTAATGAAATTGCCAAAAAGACTTGTTTTAATTGGTGAAGATTTAAACAGCAATTTTTATGAAAAAGAATTAAATAAATTAATTTAAATATGTGATCAAATTGATTAATCACATGTTCTAAGTAAAGGATATTTAGATCGTTTTTTAAATAAATACTTTTTTTGAAGAATAAGTTGATTGGAACGAAAGGATGATCACTCCTATGGGAAATGCGGAAAGGCTAAAGACCCCGCAGGCTTGCCGAGGAGGCTCAGG
>NZ_NCTA01000082.1 GCF_002156865.1 Gottfriedia luciferensis
GCTTAGTGATCCGGTGGTTCCGCATGGAAGGGCCATCGCTCAACGGATAAAAGCTACCCCGGGGATAACAGGCTTATCTCCCCCAAGAGTCCACATCGACGGGGAGGTTTGGCACCTCGATGTCGGCTCATCGCATCCTGGGGCTGTAGTCGGTCCCAAGGGTTGGGCTGTTCGCCCATTAAAGCGGTACGCGAGCTGGGTTCAGAACGTCGTGAGACAGTTCGGTCCCTATCCGTCGTGGGCGCAGGAAATTTGAGAGGAGCTGTCCTTAGTACGAGAGGACCGGGATGGACACACCGCTGGTGTACCAGTTGTTCTGCCAAGAGCATGGCTGGGTAGCTATGTGTGGAAGGGATAAGTGCTGAAAGCATCTAAGCATGAAGCCCCCCTCAAGATGAGATTTCCCATAGCGTTAAGCTAGTAAGACCCCTGAGAGACGATCAGGTTGATAGGTCAGAGGTGGAAGCGTGGTGACACGTGGAGCTGACTGATACTAATCGGTCGAGGACTTAACTAACAAGTTTGATAATGACATTATCTAGTTTTGAGGGTACAATTTTTATAAAAAAATATCAAAAAAGTTATTGACTTTAAGAGATATTTTGATATAATAATTAATGTCCCAAAGAAAATGAATCAAGTGATGATAGCGAAGAGGTCACACCCGTTCCCATACCGAACACGGCAGTTAAGCTCTTCAGCGTCGATGGTAGTTGGGGGTTTCCCCCTGTGAGAGTAGAACGTCGCTTGGTTTTGATGGAGGATTAGCTCAGCTGGGAGAGCACCTGCCTTACAAGCAGGGGGTCGGCGGTTCGAGCCCGTCATCCTCCACCATATGCCGACTTAGCTCAATTGGTAGAGCAACTGACTTGTAATCAGTAGGTTGGGGGTTCAAGTCCTCTAGTCGGCACTCTTTAGACGAGCCATTAGCTCAGTAGGTAGAGCATCTGACTTTTAATCAGAGGGTCGAAGGTTCGAATCCTTCATGGCTCACCATTTTCTAAAAAGAAAATTAAATATAATAAGTTGTTGACAGATAGTTTGACAAAATGTTATGATATTTAAGTCGCTTCTGAAGCGGCAAAGTGAACTTTGAAAACTAAACAAAACATGAAGTAAACGTCAATTATTAGTTTTTTGAGCAATACAAGATTTAAACTTAACTTTTATGGAGAGTTTGATCCTGGCTCAGGACGAACGCTGGCGGCGTGCCTAATACATGCAAGTCGAGCGGACTAATTGGAGCTTGCTCCAATTAGTTAGCGGCGGACGGGTGAGTAACACGTGGGCAACCTACCTATAAGACTGGGATAACTTCGGGAAACCGGAGCTAATACCGGATGACAGGTTATGGGTTCGAGTCCTTTCGGGCGCGCCATATTACGGGAAGTGGCTCAGCTTGGTAGAGCACCTGGTTTGGGACCAGGGGGTCGCAGGTTCAAATCCTGTCTTCCCGACCATTTCAATAAGGGGCCTTAGCTCAGCTGGGAGAGCGCCTGCCTTGCACGCAGGAGGTCAGCGGTTCGATCCCGCTAGGCTCCACCAACGATGATCTTTGAAAACTAAACAAAACATGAAGTAAACGTCAATTATTAGTTTTTTGAGCAATACAAGATTTAAACTTAACTTTTATGGAGAGTTTGATCCTGGCTCAGGACGAACGCTGGCGGCGTGCCTAATACATGCAAGTCGAGCGGACTAATTGGAGCTTGCTCCAATTAGTTAGCGGCGGACGGGTGAGTAACACGTGGGCAACCTACCTATAAGACTGGGATAACTTCGGGAAACCGGAGCTAATACCGGATGACATAAAGGAACTCCTGTTCC
>NZ_NCTA01000083.1 GCF_002156865.1 Gottfriedia luciferensis
GCAGGTAGTAGGGCAGGAGTTCCTTATCCATCAATTTATGAAGTTCTTTTTATGATGGTAGCTTTAGAAATGTTAGTGGAAGCTAGTATTAGACTACCAAGAGTAATTGGACCTACAGCTACTACAGTTGGTGGACTTATACTTGGTCAGGCTGCACAACAAGCTCAACTTGTAAGTTCTATTATGATTATTATTACAGCCTTTGTGGCTATTTCTAACTTTACAGTACCAATCAGTGCCATGAGTTTTGCAATTCGTTGCATTAGATACCCATTGATAATATTAGCAACTTTATTTGGGATGGTTGGATTAATTGGAGGAGTAATTACACTTATTTGTTATTTAGCTAATAAGCGAACTTTCGGTACTCCTTTTTTAGCAATCGAATGGGGATCTACCAATAAAATTGAAACGATAACTCAGAATCCAAAGGAGGGACATAGCTAGTTGACTCGTCACTTTTACTATACTGTACTGCTAACAATGATGTTGAACATTGTTATCAATGTACCAATGGTTTTAATTGGCGAACGTTACAATGGATCTCTAATGGCTATGTTGTTATGTGTTTTTATTGGTTGACTTTTTATTTATTTGTTTACGATTGGCATTAGTAAATTTTCAAATAAAAATGGTTAAATTGAATTTAATTTCATTTTAGATATAATAAATAGTGAGTTGTCTGAAAATTCTGATTTACTATCGGTTATTTAAATAGGAGGAATTTATGGGTAGACTAATTCATTTTGAAATTCATGTAAGTGATATGGAAAGAGCTAAGAAGTTTTATGGAGAAGTTTTCGGATGGTCATTTCAAGATTGGAGTGATTATGCGGGTATGCCATACTTTGGTGCAGTTACTGGAGATGAAAATGTGCTTGGGATAAATGGTGCTTTAATGCAGCGTCAAGGTAATGCTCCTGAACCAAATCAAGCTTTAAATGGTTATGCTTGTACAATGGGAGTAGAGAACTATGATGTAACGGAAGCTAAAATTATTCAAAATGGCGGTAAAGTTGCAATGCCAAAATATGCACTACCTGGAATGGCATGGCAAGGTTACTTTATTGATACAGAAGGTAATATTTTTGGTATTCATCAACCGGATGTGAATGCAAAATAATACATAAAAGAGAAATAGATTTTAATCTATTTCTCAGAGTGTTTAGTATATATCGGTCAATATGAAAAAAGGTCATTAAGTGAACACTATTGGATAAAAAGTTAGTATATTTGATAATCCATTAATTAATTGAAATGTTAATCGGTTTTGAGCAATATTTATACACTCAAACTCACATCATTACTTGTTCTTTTTCATTAGTTTAAAATATTTAATACTAATTATTAGAAAAATGAATTCAAACTGA
>NZ_NCTA01000084.1 GCF_002156865.1 Gottfriedia luciferensis
CCTGTTGCTCCTACTGGACCTGTTGCTCCTACTGGACCTGTTGCTCCTACTGGACCTGTTGCTCCTACTGGACCTGTTGTTCCTGCTGGACCTGTTGCTCCTGTTGGACCCGTTGGACCTTGTGGGCCTGTTAATCCAGTAACACCTGATGGACCTGGTGGTATTACTGGGCCAGGAGGAATTTGTGCCCCAGTTGGACCTGTTGGACTAGGCGGTAATGGGAATAAAGGTTGATTTTGTGGGCCTGGTGGTATTGGCAAATAGATACACCTCCAAAATTATTTTGACGTACATTTTATAATATTGTAGTTGGACAAGATTGTTTGGATATTATTACCAATTCTATTGAAAATCCGCAAAAAAACTCTACTTACTAGATTCAATCCTATCATTCAGATAGAATTAATAATCTAATAGAGTAGAGTCAACTCATGAATAAAGATTTTATTTAT
Source organism: Gottfriedia luciferensis (assembly GCF_002156865.1). Taxonomy (GTDB): domain Bacteria; phylum Bacillota; class Bacilli; order Bacillales; family Bacillaceae_G; genus Gottfriedia; species Gottfriedia luciferensis. Next base: position 453 of record NZ_NCTA01000084.1, read on the forward strand.
CTATTTTTCGATTAATTAAGTGTAATTCCTGCACTTGCATAACCAACTACAGTATTAACAAGGTTAAGTCCAGTTGCTTCAGCTGTAAATACCATCATTAATCTTGTTGTTGCAGCTACTGGAATTGATAGAGGAGCACTAATACCATTAGCAATAAATCCTAAAGATACAACCCCTGATAGATTCGGAGCCAAAGTTACTGAAGCCCCTGGAATTGGTGTAAAATTATTACTATTTGCTGGTGCACTATATAATTGAGCTGTTACTGTAATAGTTGTACCAACAAGATTTAATCCTGCTGTTTCACTAAAGAATGCCGAGATTGAAGTAATGGTACTTGCTCTTGGAACTGAAAATGCAAAGTCAAGGATTGGACCTAATGCTGTTCCAGTTAGATCGATTGCTCCTCCAAGTAATGTTACATTTGAAGCTGAGCTACCAAATCCAATCAAGCCTGCTGTATCAGCTAATCCAGTTAACAGAGTAGACATTGCAACCGGACCACCTGAGGCAAACGGAATGATTGCACCTGTTCCTGGTAAACCTGTCGCTCCCGCTGGACCTGTTGCTCCCGCTGGGCCTGTTGCTCCCGCTGGACCTACTGCTCCCGCTGGACCTGTTGCTCCTGCCGGGCCTGTTGCTCCTGCCGGGCCTGTTGCTCCCGCTGGACCTACTGCTCCCGCTGGACCTGTTGCTCCGTCTGCTCCTGTTGCTCCCG
>NZ_NCTA01000085.1 GCF_002156865.1 Gottfriedia luciferensis
AAGGTGCCAGCTTATTCAACTAGCACTTGTTCTTCCCTAACAACAGAGCTTTACGACCCGAAGGCCTTCATCGCTCACGCGGCGTTGCTCCGTCAGACTTTCGTCCATTGCGGAAGATTCCCTACTGCTGCCTCCCGTAGGAGTCTGGGCCGTGTCTCAGTCCCAGTGTGGCCGATCACCCTCTCAGGTCGGCTACGCATCGTCGCCTTGGTGAGCCGTTACCTCACCAACTAGCTAATGCGCCGCGGGCCCATCTATAAGTGATAGCCGAAGCCATCTTTCAATAAAGGAACAGGAGTTCCTTTGTGTCATCCGGTATTAGCTCCGGTTTCCCGAAGTTATCCCAGTCTTATAGGTAGGTTGCCCACGTGTTACTCACCCGTCCGCCGCTAACTAATTGGAGCAAGCTCCAATTAGTCCGCTCGACTTGCATGTATTAGGCACGCCGCCAGCGTTCGTCCTGAGCCAGGATCAAACTCTCCATAAAAGTTAAGTTTAAATCTTGTATTGCTCAAAAAACTAATAATTGACGTTTACTTCATGTTTTGTTTAGTTTTCAAAGTTCACTTCGCCGCTCTGAGGCGACTTAAATATCATAACATTTATCAAATGTTTTTGTCAACACTTTTTTAAATGTCTTTTTCCGTTTGTTGTCCTTGTTTGGAACAACATAAACAAATATAACAGTAATCTTATTGGATTACAATACCCTAAATTAAAGTAACGTTATTCTGAATCTTCCATTTAATTGTTCAGCCGTAATAATGATTTTGCTATTCCATAATTAATGAATAAAGGATACTTCTTCATGAAGCAGCCTTCAGTGTGTAGACAAACTCCTATCTATCTGATTTCAGACTGATCGAAAACGCTTGTCTTTCGAGGCGCGAAGCCTGATAAGGAGCGGCGTTACCCATATTCGGTAATGAGTACCGCTCAGCAGGCGAAACACCGAAGAAAGCGAGCGTTTGGCGGGCAGTCTGAAAGGATGCTTCTTCATGAAGCATCCTTTCAGACTTATGCTAAAGTTGCATTCTTTTTTATTTTACCAATTGGTTTTACTGCTTCTACTAATGCTTGATTTAACTCAGTAGTGTATCTTGCTTTTTGCTCTTTACTCCACTTTAGCTTTATTGACATAAATTCAATTA
>NZ_NCTA01000086.1 GCF_002156865.1 Gottfriedia luciferensis
AAATTTAGGAATTGTCGTAGGCAACTATGTTGATTTAGAATTCTCAAGCAATGTAAGCGCTTCCGGGAGAATTGTGAATATTATTAAAAATGAAGATAAAGTTGCATTAATTTCATTTGAAGATTGCACAGTTACTTACGGAGGAAAAGAATTATTTAAAAAAGAATGGGGAACTTTCGATATGGCTGTAGGATCTCGCGTAGTATCTGCATTCCCAGGTGCGGCAGATCCAACTTCTTACTTTAGTGATTCAATTAAAGAGGTAGAGTTCGAAAAAGAAACACCAGCTCCACTAACAGAATTAGAAAAATTATACAAAGAAGTAAGAGTAATTAGAGAAAAGAATACATTCTGTGATGACTGCATTTCAAAACTAATTGCTATTCATAAAGAACTAAACCGTAATCATCAAAGTGATTGGTTATTACGTCTAGAATTACTTGAAATTGCAACAGTTAATGCTAAATTAGCACATATTGTAGAACCACTTAAAGCTGAATTAGGCGAATTAAAAAAGGTAGATTCTTTAAAAAATCTAATTACAAATGGCTTAAAACTAGTTTGATAAAAAATAAGAAAAGCATTACTTCAATAGAAGTAATGCTTTTCTTATTCACGTTGTTGAAAAATAATCTTGTCAAGTTATGACCAAATTTTCGTAAAGGAAGTTGAGTGATGTTCATTTCCACTACAGTATGCTCGCTTTCCATGGGGCGAAACCTGAGCCTCCTCGGCATTGCCTGCGGGGTCTCAGCCTTTCCGCATCTCCCATAGGAGTCGAGCATCCTTCCGTTCCAATAAACTTATTGTTTAATAAAAGTATTCATAAAAAAACGATTTAAATATTCTTTGCTTAGAACAAATGATTAATCAGTTTAAACGACGAAATCAAAAAAGCAATGTCTTTTAAGATTTGAATTCATTTTTCTAAAAATTAGTATTTAATAGTTTAAACTTATAAAAAGATGATCTAAGTATTGAATTGAGTTTGACGGAGTTATAAATATTATTCAAAACATATTATTAGAACATCAAAAAATACTAACTTTATCATAAATAAAGTTCACATAATAACCTTTT
>NZ_NCTA01000087.1 GCF_002156865.1 Gottfriedia luciferensis
ACAAATGCTACAAATAAAAGCGTAACATGGACGAGTAGCGATACAAATATCGCAACAGTAAGTGCAACTGGCGTTGTAACAGGTAAAGCAGTAGGAACAGCTACAATTACAGCAACGACAGTTGATGGCGGTAAAAAAGCTGAATCTACAATAACAATACTTCAGCCAGTAACAAGCATAGCATTAAATAAAACAGTATTAACGTTTAAAGTTGGAGATCCAGACTTTAAGCTTGAAGCAACGGTTGGTCCAATTAATGCATCCGATAAATCACTAACTTGGACATCAAGCAACTCTTCTGTAGCAACAGTAGATGCAAATGGATTAGTTCACGCGGTGGCATCGGGATCAACAACGATAACAGCCAAATCTGTCCTTGGTAATGCGGTAGCTACTTCGGCAGTCACGGTAGCTTATAATGTAAGTTCAATTTCATTAAATAAACCGAGTCTTACAGTCAACATAGGTACACCTTCGACACTGACTGCAACAATAAGTCCGACAAATGCTACGAATAAAAACGTAACATGGACAAGTAGCGATACAAATATCGCAACAGTAAGTGCAACAGGCGTTGTAACGGGTAAAGCAGTAGGAACAGCTACAATTACAGCAAC
>NZ_NCTA01000008.1 GCF_002156865.1 Gottfriedia luciferensis
TGAGAATATCACAAGATATTCGAGATTTAGTAAAACAGGAAGATCCTCAGATGGAATCTTTAATTGAAGAAGGTATGAAGGAAAAAGCAAATGAATTTAGAAAAACAGGTGGAGAAATCTACCAATAAGGGTGTGAGCCTTTTATGAACAGGGTAGAAGAATTAAAAACAGAAATAAAACAATTAGAAATCATAATGAATCAGTTAAAAAAAGAGCTAAAAAACCTTCAAAAGAATTGTATTCACGATTTTAAAGCGAAAGATACGATACAAGAATGTAGTAAATGCAGCTTAATTGAAAGTTTATCTTGGTAAAATATAATTTCAGAAACAAGAAACTCGATAAGAGCCAATTAGGTGAACATTATTGATGAAAAAGTTATAACTTTTGATGATCTATTATCGAATATTAAAGTTAATATGTTTTGAGGAATATTTATAACTCCATCAAACTCAAATCATTTTATGAATACTTTTATTGAAGAATAAGTTGATTGGAACGAAAGGATGCTCGACTCCTATGGGAAATGCGGAAAGGCTGAGACCCCGCAGGCTTGCCGAGGAGGCTCAGGTTTCGCCCCATGGAAAGCGAGCATCCTGTAGTGGAAATGAACATCACTCAACTTCCTTTACGAAAATTTGAAAGTTATTTGACAAGATTATTTTTCAAAAGCTTAAAGGTGCCTATTTCAGGCACCTTTTTTTTATTTTTTTAATTTTAAAACAAGCTCTTCGTCAGGTGTTACATAGACTGTATTATTTTGTTCGTATATGACAAAACCAGGTTTTGAACCATTTGGTTTTTTTACATGACGAATTTCGGTGTAATCGACAGGGACTGAACTAGATTGTCGGGCTTTACTAAAATATGCTGCGATAATTGCTGCTTCTTTAATTGCCGTTTCACTTGGATCTTTCCCTCGGATGACGACATGGGAACCTGGAATATCTTTCGTATGGAACCAAAGCTCGTCTCTACTAGCAAGTTTATTCGTTAAATAATCATTTTGTTTGTTGTTCTTACCTACTAGTAAAAGTTCACCTGTCGATGAGATATATTCATCCAATGTTACTTTTTGTTTGCTTGTTTTTTGAGCTTTCTTCAATTTTTTCTTTTTAACATAGCCCGTTTCAGCTAATTCTTCACGAATTTCTTCTAAATCACGTGGTGAAGCAGATTCAATTTGCTGGATAACGGTTTCTAAATATTCATTCTCTTCAATCGTTAACTTTATTTGTTCTTCTATATGTGCTACTGAATTTTTAAGCTTCGTATACTTAGTAAAATAGGCTTGAGCATTTTCAGAAGGTGTTTTTAATGGAGATAAAGGAATGACCATTGTGCCTCCATTTTCATCATAATAATTAACTACTTCAATTTCCTTCATCCCTTTTTTAAGAGCGAACATATTTGCTGTAATTAATTCACCTTGTAATTGAATGTAATCTGCTTTATCAGTATCCTCTAAACTTTTACGTAGCTTTTTAATTTTTTTCTTATTTTTTGATAATTCATTTTGTAACAGCTTTTCTAAATCACCGCTTTGTTGCTTTACTCGATCTCTTTCAGCTTTTCCGAAGTAATAAACATCTAATAGTTCACTTAAGCTAGGGAAGATCGTTTGTTCAGCATTCAGATGAGATAAGTTTATGAAATAAAATAATTCTTTTGATTCCAAACGGAATAGGGAAGGAGATAGGTTACCTAATTGAATATCCTTCATAATCATGTTAAATGTATCAAAAAACTGTTCTTTTCCTTTAAAGACAATTTCATTTGCTAATAAAGGAGATATTCCTGAGAACTGTTGAACAATTGCTTGTGATGCAGACTCCTCACTATGATGAATAATCTGATAAAACTCCTCTTCGGAAATCGTTTGAAAAGGGTCTAACTTTTCTTGTTTTGGAGGAGAAATATATGTAGCACCTGGTTGGACAATTCGATGACGGTTAACTGCCATTGGAACATGTTTTATGCTATCTAAAATCATTTGTCGATCTTCATCGATTAAAATGATATTACTATGTCTACCCATTAACTCGATGACTAAAGTTCGATACTGTTCATCACCAATTTCATTTCTACTACGAACTTTAATGTTAACGATTCGCTCATGATCTAACTGTGTAATACTTTCAATGATCCCACCATTTAAATGCTTTCTTAAAAGCATAGTAAACATAGATGGTTCTGAAGGAGTATCGTAGTTTTGATTTGTAAAATGGAATCTAGCGTAGCTAGGATGAGCACTTAATATTAGTTTGTAATTTGCCCCGTTTGCTCTTACGGTAAGAAGTACTTCATAGTTACTTGGTTGTACAATTTTTGAAATTCTTCCAGTTGTTAGTTTTGAAGCTACTTCATTTGTCATAGCTCCTGTAAATAGTCCATCAAAAGACATATGTATCACGTCCTACTCTTAAAACACTAATTTTATTTTTAAAACTTTTTATTTAATCTCACCTAATAGTAATAAAGGAAGAATGTTGATTTCCACTACAGGTGCTCGCTTTCCATGGGCCGTGAACTTTAGCCTCCTCGTCGCATTCGCTCCTGTGGGTCTCAGTCTTCCCGCATTTCCCATAGGAGTCGAGCACCTTTCGTTCCAATCAACTACTCGAATACTATTCAATATTGTAATTCAAATTAAAGTTCAACTAAATGATGAGATTTTTTGCAGGACCTAAAACAACTTAAAAGTATAGATAGGTATCTTCCTGCCTTTTACTACTCTTAACATTTATTTTCATCATTATATCATTTATTTGGACGAGTCTGAATATGCTTTTATGAGAGGTAAGGGGGACAACTTACCTAATGTATAATTAGGGGTGAACGCGATAATGAATTTTTATCGGATGAGAGCGGAAGAAGTCATAAATGTTACGAATACGAATGTTTCCTCCGGTTTAACTGATGAGGAGGCAAGGAGAAGGCGCGCAACGTTTGGATCAAATGAGTTAAAGGAATCGGAGAAAACTTCCAAACTTGTATTATTTTTAAACCAGTTTAATGATTTTATGGTTTTTGTATTACTAGGAGCTACAATTATTTCAATCTTTTTAAAAGAAGTAGTAGATGCAGTTGCGATTATGGCCATTGTTTTAATTAATGGGATATTAGGATATTTTCAAGAGGCGAAAGCTGAACGGTCTTTGGAAGCATTAAAAGAACTTGCTGCTCCTCAAGTAAATGTTTTACGGAATGGACAGTTCGTTAAGCTCCCATCAAAAGAGTTAGTAGTAGGAGATATTATAAAGTTTTCTAGCGGTGATCGGATTGGTGCTGATATTCGCATAATCGAAGCATCAAGTTTATACATAGAAGAATCAGCACTTACCGGTGAATCGGTTCCAGTTCAAAAAAGGTTTGAATCAATCCAATTAGATGATATTGGAATAGGCGACCAAGATAATATGGGCTTTATGGGTACACTCGTCACTCGTGGTAATGGTAAAGGTGTAGTTGTTTCTACAGGGATGAAAACTGCAATGGGACAAATTGCAAATCTTCTTCAAAATACAGATGCGATCGTTACACCATTACAAAGAAGATTAGAACAATTAGGTAAAATCTTAATTATTGTTGCATTGTTTTTAACAGCTTTAGTAGTATTTATTGGCGTTTACCAAGGAAATGAATTATATCATATGTTTTTAGCAGGGGTATCTTTAGCTGTAGCTGCGATTCCAGAAGGTCTTCCAGCAATTGTTACAGTCGCATTATCCCTTGGTGTACAACGAATGATAAAAAAGAAAGCAATTGTTCGAAAGCTACAAGCTGTTGAAACATTAGGGTGTGCTTCTGTCATTTGTTCAGATAAAACGGGAACGATGACTGAAAACAAAATGACAGTTACAAATATTTGGTCAGGTGGTACTAGTTATGAAGTTTCTGGGAACGGTTATGCCATTGATGGTGTGATTACAAATAGTGAACGAACAATTAATCCGACTTTAAACAAACAATTATTTCAAACTCTAGTATTTGGTTCGATTTGTAGTGACGCGCAATTAATTCAAAAGAAAAAAGAAATGTTTTTAGATGGTGATCCAACTGAAGGTGCAATTGTAGTTGCTGGATATAAAGCGGGTGTAGATCGAGAATATATAAAAGGTAATTTCACAAGGATTCATGAAATACCTTTCGATAGTACACGCAAAATGATGACTGTCGTTGTAAAAAATAAATCAGGTGAACAATTTGTCATTACGAAAGGTGCGCCAGATGTATTACTTTCTAGATGCAAATCAATTTTATGGCACGAAAGAGAAGAGCAATTAAATACGTTTAGACAAAATGCAGTTGAAAATATCATTGAATCCTATGCAAATAATGCATTACGTACAATTGCAATTGCTTTTAAGCCAATTTCGGCTAATTCTGTACTAGATGATCGTGAGCTTGAAAATGATTTAACGTTTATCGGTTTACAAGGTATGATTGATCCTCCAAGACCAGAAGTTGCGCAAGCTGTACAGGAGTGTAAAGAAGCTGGAATTAAAACAATTATGATCACTGGTGACCATAAATTAACAGCGTCTAGTATCGCTAGAAAGCTAGGGATATTAAGAGAGAATGGTAAAGTAGTTGAAGGGAAAGAACTAGATTCTCTAACGGTGGAGCAAATTCGAGAGTTTGTAGAAGATACGGCAGTTTTTGCTCGGGTTACACCCGAACATAAATTGAAAATAGTCAAAGCATTACAATCGAACGGTCATATCGTTGCTATGACTGGTGATGGTGTAAACGATGCACCAGCAATTAAAGCTGCGGATATAGGAATTTCCATGGGGATTACAGGGACAGATGTAGCAAAAGAAGCTTCATCTTTAGTATTACTTGATGATAATTTTGCGACGATTAAATCTGCTATCAAAGAAGGGCGCAATATTTATAGTAATATTCGTAAATTTATTCGTTATTTATTAGCTTCAAACGTAGGCGAAATTTTAGTTATGTTGTTTGCAATGTTATTAGCTTTACCATTGCCACTTGTACCAGTTCAAATTTTATGGGTAAATTTAGTCACTGATGGATTACCTGCAATGGCACTAGGAATTGATTCAGCTGAAGATGATGTGATGAAGAGAAGTCCTCGATCGTTATCAGAAGGTATTTTCGCAAGAGGATTAGGATGGAAAATTATTTCTAGAGGATTTTTAATTGGTTTTGTCACTCTATTAGCTTTCATTATTTCCTATAACCAGCATCCAGAACAGTTAGAATATGCACAAACTGTAGCTTTTTCAACTTTAGTATTAGCACAGTTAATCCATGTATTCGACTGTAGAAGTGAACGCTCCATTTTCCATCGAAATATATTTGGAAATTTATATTTAATTGGTGCTGTAATTATCTCGATGCTTTTAATGTTAGTCGTTATTTATTACCCACCATTACAACCAATTTTTAAAACAATTCCAATTGTACCTAGAGATTGGTTCTTAATCGGAGGTCTTTCTTCCATTCCAACATTTATGCTAGCTGGAGCGTTATTTACAAAGAAAAAATAATTTACGAACAAAATGGATTACCAATTTAAAATATGTTATAATTCCTTAAGGTAGTAGAGGTACGCTCTATTACCTTTTCTCTTTTACATATTGAATGAAATGTAGTAATGATATTAGAGAGAAAATTAGTGTATTGGAAGTGGAACAATGGTTGTAAGTATGACAGGGTATGGTAAAGCCATTTTGTCAAATGAACAGTACAAAATACATATTGAAATGAAAGCAGTAAATCATCGATACTTAGAGACAATCGTTCGAATGCCTAGACAATTATTAGCTTATGAGGATGCGATTAAGAAAATCGTATGTGAATATACTAGTCGCGGACGAGTTGAAGTTTTTGTTACAATTGAAGGTTTGTTACAACGTACATTACAAATAGATGAAGGCTTAATTCAACAATATAAAAAAGCAATTGAAAATCTGTCAGGTGAAGTACAAAATCAATCGATTTATAATCCAATTGATTTATTAAAGCTACCTGAAGTAACTACTGTAAGTGAAGTAGAACAGATTAATGATAATTTCGAGGAATTATTATTAGCAACTACCGAAAATGCATGTAAGCAATTTTTTAATGTTAAATGCAAAGAAGGTGGACAACTTAAAAAAGATTTACTAGAAAGATTAGCAGCGATTGAAGAATGTAAAATACAAATTGCTGATCATTCACCTCTAGTTGTGAAATCTTATCGAGAGAAACTTCAAACCAAATTAGAAGAAATTGAATTAACAACGATTGATGAGCAAAGATTATTAACTGAAATTATGATTTTTGCGGATAGATGTGACATTTCAGAAGAATTAGTTCGACTAACTAGTCATTTAGAAATGTTTAATGAAACTTTACAGTTAAATGAATCAATTGGTCGAAAATTAGATTTCATTGTTCAAGAAATGAATCGTGAGGTAAATACGATTGGTTCTAAAGCAAATTCGTTAGATATTTCAAAACAAGTGGTTGAAATTAAAAATAATCTTGAAAAAATTAGAGAGCAAGTCCAAAATATTGAATAATATAAAAGATTTGTTTATTGAGGCTAATGTCCGGTAACAATGTGATTTAGAAGAATAATTAATTTGATTAATTGACTCTAGCACAAAAATGATACAATAGATTGATCTTTAACAATTTAAACTGTTTATGATTAGAAGGGTAGGGTCATGTATGAGGCATGAAAGAGGCTTATTAATCGTACTGTCTGGACCATCAGGTGTAGGTAAAGGTACAGTGCGTAAAGCTATTTTTGAAAATAAAGATTTAGATTTACAATATAGTATTTCGATGACAACAAGAAATCCTCGTGAAGGCGAAGTAAATGGCGTTGACTATTTCTTTACTTCAAAAGAAGATTTTAAGAATAAAATTGAAGAAAATAAATTTCTTGAGTGGGCAGAATTCGTAGGGAATTACTACGGAACACCAATCGATTATGTTGAAAAAACATTAAGCGAGGGAAAAGATATTTTTCTTGAAATTGAAGTTCAAGGTGCTCTACAAGTTAAAAAGGCTTTCCCAGAAGGAATTTTTATCTTCTTAGCCCCACCTAGTATGAGTGAACTACAAAATCGAATTGTAACAAGAGGTACTGAAACAGAAGAAATCATTATGAATCGTATGAATGCAGCGAAAGAAGAAATTGAAATGATGGATGCATACGATTATGTAGTGGAAAATGACAAAGTTGAATTAGCTTGTGATCGTATTAAAGCAATTATTTTAAGTGAACATTTAAAACGTGAACGAGTTGCAAATTATTATAAAAGAATGATGGAGGCAGAATAAACTATGTTATATCCTTCGATTGACCGTTTATTAACAAAATTAGATTCAAAATACACACTAGTAACAGTTGCATCAAAACGTGCTCGAGAAATGCAAGTAACTAAAGATACCCGTGTTGAAAAACCTGTGTCTGATAAATTTGTAGGAAAAGCATTAGAAGAAATAAACGCTGGACTACTATCTTATAGAAAACTTGAAGAAATTAAAGAAGACTAATATTTAACTGTGTGAAGAGGCTGTCCCAAAACATTTGCTTTTTTTCCATATGACTGTAAGGACAACATGGTGTTTAACACCTCCTTAAAGTTTAGTGGTAATTAAGTAAAATGGGGACAGTCTTATTTTTACGTTATCGTATAAATTTGGCAAAGAGGAAGATTTATTGAAGTAGATGCCAAATCAAGAAATGAAAGTATTAGTGCAAATACGTCTCTGTCTTCGCCAATCAGGCTCGCCAGTTGGCGAGTTTTCTTTAAATGAGCCAATAACATTTATTTCAAAGCCAATTGTGGTATCTTAGAAATAGTACATCCAAAAGACCTATTTTTTGACAATTAACATAGATAGAATAAGATTTGAAAGGGTGAAGGTGAATGGAACAAAAAAAGATTCTCCTATGTGTTACTGGTGGAATTGCAGTTTATAAGGCAGCGGCACTTACAAGTAAACTAGTTCAAGCTGGATATAACGTAAAAGTAATGATGAGTCCTTCTGCAACTAAATTTGTGACACCTTTAACGTTTCAAGCTTTATCAAGAAATGATGTTTATATAGATACTTTTGATGAAAAAGATAGTTCGAAAATTGCACATATTGATTTAGGGGATTGGCCGGATTTAATTATCGTTGCTCCTGCAACTGCAAATGCAATCGGTAAGCTTGCAAATGGTTTAGGCGATGAAATGATTCAGGCAACATTACTTGCAGCAACGAAACCAGTTTGGATTGCACCTGCAATGAATGTAAACATGTATAACCATCCAATCGTACAAAAAAATATGAATACGTTAAAAGAAATTGGCCACAGATTTATTGAGCCAAATGAAGGATATTTAGCGTGCGGATATGTTGGAAAAGGTAGATTAGCTGAGCCAGAAGAGATTGTTAATGATGTGACTGAATACTTTCAAAGAGAAACAAATCTCTTAAATGGTAAAAAAATCGTTATTTCTGCTGGACCTACTGTTGAAAAAATTGATCCAGTACGTTTTGTTTCGAATCATTCAACAGGAAAAATGGGTTATAGTTTAGCAGAAGTTGCTGTTTCATTAGGTGCAGAAGTAATTTTAGTATCTGGACCAACGAATTTAACTCCACCTCAAGGATGTAAACTAATACGAACTGAGTCTGCTGAAGAAATGTTTGATGCAATCTGGGCGAATTATGATGATGCAGATGTAGTCATTAAAACAGCAGCGGTTGCAGATTATACGCCATCCATAACGTATGATCAAAAAGTAAAAAAATCAGATGGCGATCTGTCAATTTCTTTTAAACGTACTAGAGATATACTTTTGACTCTAGGACAACATAAAACTCATCAAATTCTTGTCGGGTTTGCAGCAGAAACTGACCAAATTGATGAGTATGCAAAAAGTAAATTAGTAAAGAAAAATGCTGATATGATTGTTGCCAACGATGTAACAAAAGCCGGAGCAGGGTTTGGCTCTGATACAAATATCGTGACAATTTATCAACGAAATGGTGAAGTAAAGTCTCTTCCAATCATGTCAAAAAAAGATGTAGCAAAAGAAATACTTCTTGAAGTACATCGCTTACTTAAAGAGGAAGAAAGATGACATACGCTTCCGTTATCGTTGATGTTTCAGTAAGACAAACCGATCGGCCATTTGATTATAAAATCCCAGCGAGTTGGCAGGATGCAATCCAACCAGGTATGCGTGTATTGGTCCCATTCGGTCCGAGAAAAGTTCAAGGATTCGTATTGTCAATTAAAGAAACTACTAATTTAGAGAAGGTAAGGGAAATCGAAGAAGTGCTTGATGTCATGCCAGTATTAACTGAAGAGCTTCTTCTTTTAGGGTCTTATCTTTCTGATAAAACACTTTGTTTTCTAATTTCTGCTTATCAAGCAATGCTTCCAACAGCGATAAAAGCTGTATATAAAAAACATGTTCAGATTACATCTGATGAAGCATATGAAAAGCTAGTTCCAGAATTAGCGAATCTATTCGCAATTGTTAAGAGAAGAGAATGGACAGAAGTAGAAAGTCTTGTTAGTAAAATTTCTTTAGTTCAGCGTGCAATTAAAGAAGGCTTACTTGAAATTGATTATGAAGTGAAAAATAAAGCGAATAAAAAAACTGAACGCGTCGTCTCACTTTTAAAAGTATTAGACGAAGAATTAACGAATATTTCTTCACCTCAACAAAAAGACATTATTGAGTATTTGCGAATGAATGGTCAAACGAGTGTGAAAGAGTTAAAAGAATGTCTTCGAATCACGGATTCTCCGATAAAGACATTGGAAAAAAATGAAGTAATCAGTATCGCTACGGTCGAAGTTTATCGTGATCCATATGAGGGAAGGGAGATTGAAAAATCTAAGCCATTACCTTTATTGGAAGAACAGCATGCTGCTTATGAGCAGATTGTTTCCTCATTTAAAGAAAGAAAAAATAATGTACATCTTTTACATGGGGTAACAGGTAGTGGGAAAACAGAAGTGTATTTGCAAACAATTCAAGAGGTGCTTATAGAAGGTAAGGAAGCAATTGTATTAGTACCAGAAATTTCACTTACCCCACAAATTGTAGGTCGCTTTAAAAGTAGATTTGGTAATGATGTTGCAGTTTTACATAGTGGACTATCAATTGGTGAGAAATATGATGAGTGGAGAAAAATACAAAGAAAAGAAGTAAAAGTAGTAGTAGGAGCTCGTTCAGCTATTTTTGCGCCATTTGAAAACATTGGTATTATCATAATTGATGAAGAACATGAAACAACTTATAAACAAGATGAACATCCAAGATATCATGCACGAGATATTGCCATTTGGAGAGGGAATTATCATCAATGTCCGGTTGTGTTAGGAAGTGCAACACCAACTCTTGAATCGTTTGCTAGAGCTGGAAAAGGTGTATATGAGTTAAATACGATGTCAAAAAGAGTGAATCAAGGACCTTTACCTGAAGTAGAAGTTGTTGACATGAGAGAGCAATTAAGAATTGGAAATCGTACAATGTTTTCTACAGCATTAAATGAAAAAATAATTGATCGATTAGAAAAAAAAGAACAAATCATCCTATTTTTAAACCGTCGAGGCTATTCTTCATTTGTAATGTGTAGAGATTGTGGGTACACAATCCAATGTCCCCATTGCGAAGTTTCTTTAACATATCATAAACATAACCATCATTTGAAATGTCATTATTGCGGATATGAAACCTATATGCCAAAACAATGTCCATCATGCGAAAGCGAACATATTCGTTTTTTCGGGACTGGAACACAAAAAGTAGAAGAAGCCATTACAAAAGCTTATCCTGAGGCTCGCGTAATTCGGATGGATAATGATACAACAAGTCGAAAAGGCGCTCACGAAAAGATGCTTAAGCAGTTTGGAAATGGTGAAGCAGATATTTTACTAGGTACTCAAATGATCGCAAAGGGACTAGATTTTCCGAATGTAACGTTAGTTGGTGTACTAGCAGCGGATAGTTCACTTCATTTACCAGACTTCAGAGCAAGCGAACGTACTTTTAGTTTACTAACACAAGTAAGCGGAAGAGCGGGACGTCACGAAAAACCAGGTGAAGTGGTTATACAAACATATTCTCCCGAGCATTATAGTATTGAACTAGCTAAATCTCAAAACTATGTAGCGTTTTATGAGGAAGAAATGAAAATTAGAAGATCATTTCGATACCCTCCATTTTATTACTTAGTTTTAATCTCAGTAGCGCATGTAGATTTACTAAAAACTGTTAAAGTAAGTGAACAAATTTCAAGCTATTTAAGAGAACATTTATCAGAAAGCTCAATTGTACTTGGACCAGTAGCATCACCAATCGCAAAAATAAAAGACCATTTTCGCTATCAATGTGTGATAAAATACAAATCTGAACCTGTACTATATGACGTACTAAACAGAATTCAACAATACTACCAAGACGAAACAGACAAAGGGAAACTACAACTAACAATTGACTTTCAACCTACTATGTTTATGTGATCACGAAATGTGGAGCAAGTTTGTTCAGCTCTGAAGGGAATATCTCCAGTCAGGAATATTACGGAAGAGCTAACTTGCGGAACTAGACACCATAATAAACATGCTTAAGGAATAAATAGACAAGCATACACTACAAAAAATATTTAACAATCAAGATAGGAGTTGTGAATTTGGCTTTATTAAAAATCATCGAACATCCAAATGAAGTACTTGAGACACCTTGTGAAAAAGTGACGACATTTGATAAAAACTTAGTAAAACTTTTAAATAATATGTACGAGACGATGTTAGCTGCCGATGGTGTAGGTTTAGCGGCACCACAAGTAGGTATTTTACAACAAGTTGCAGTAATCGACGTTGAGGATGAAAACGGAAGAATTGATTTAATTAATCCTATTGTAATGGAAACAAAAGGTGAACAGACTGATGTTGAGGGCTGTTTAAGTTTTCCAAACTTATATGGTGATGTTACTAGACCTAATTATGTGAAAATTAAAGCTCAAAATAAACGTGGAAAATATTTTATGATTGAAGCTCGAGGGTTTTTAGCTCGTGCTCTTTTACATGAAATTGACCATTTAAATGGAATTTTATTCACTTCTAAAGTCTCAAAATACTATGAAGAAAGTGAATTAGAAGGGTAGGCAATAGCATGACTAGAATCGTTTTTATGGGGACACCTGATTTTTCAGTGCCCGTTTTAAGAAGATTAATTGAAGATGGATACGATGTAGTAGGTATTGTAACTCAGCCTGATCGACCAGTTGGACGAAAAAGAGTTTTAACACCACCTCCAGTTAAAGTAGAGGCATTAAAACACGATATTCCAGTTTTCCAGCCTGAGAAGATAAGACTTAAGGAAGAAACAGAAAAAGTATTAGCAATGAATCCAGATTTAATCGTTACAGCTGCTTTTGGTCAAATTCTTCCTAAAGAAATATTAGAAGCACCAAAGTTTGGTTGTATCAATGTGCATGCGTCATTATTACCTGAATTAAGAGGTGGGGCACCAATTCACTATTCTATTATTCAAGGTAAGAGTGAAACTGGTGTAACAATTATGTATATGGTCGAAAAATTAGATGCTGGCGATATGTTATCAAGGGTTGTAGTACCAATTGAGGAAAAAGATCACGTTGGTACACTTCATGATAAATTAAGTATTGCAGGTGCACAATTACTTTCAGAAACGATTCCACCGTTATTAAAAGGCGAAATAACTGCCAAAAAGCAAGATGAAAGCAAAGTGAGTTTTGCGAGAAATATTAAGCGTGAGGAAGAGCAAATCGATTGGTCAAAAAACGGTGAAGAGATTTATAATCACGTAAGAGGTTTACACCCATGGCCAGTAGCTTATACTACATTAAACGGAGAAGTTTTAAAAGTTTGGTGGAGTGAGAAAATAGAGTCAAATGAAAAAACTAATCCAGGTGAAATAATTGAAGTATTAAATGATGGCATACTCGTTTCGACGGGTAATCAAACTGCTATTAAAATAACAGATTTACAACCCGCAGGTAAAAAACGTATGGATGCTAAGCAATATATTAATGGAGCAGGTTCTTTTATTAAACGTGGGATGAAGTTAGGAGAATAAGATGAGTAAAAATGTACGAGAGATTGCCTTGGAGGCCCTTCTTTCAGTTTATAAAAATCAATCGTATAGTAATTTGTTAGTAAATAACTATATTCAAAAGTACGATTTATCTTCTTCTGATTCTGGACTATTAACAGAAATAATATATGGTACGATCCAAAGAGATCAGTTATTAGATTTTTATTTACAACCATATATAAAAAATCAAAAGAAATTAGAAGAATGGGTTTATATTTTAATTAAGCTTTCATTATATCAATTACACTTTTTAGATCGAGTACCTCCACATGCAGTTTTAAATGAAGCGGTAGAGATTGCTAAGAAGCGAGGGCATAAAGGGATTGCTTCTTTAGTGAATGGGGTCTTAAGAAACATTCAAAGAAATGGGTTAAGATCAATCGATGAAATAAAGGATCCGATTGATAAACTTTCGATTGAAACGAATCACCCACACTGGCTTATAGAACAATGGGTAAAAGAATTCGGAGAGGAAGAAACGAGAAAAATATGTGAAGAAAATATTCTTCCTCCGTTCCAAACTGCAAGAGTAAATACAATGAAGGCAACTAGAGATGAAGTTCTTAAAATGTTAGAAGATGAAGGCGTACATGCCGAAAAAGGGAAATTGTCACCTTATGCAATTGAAATCCAAAAGGGAAATGTTGCTTATTCAAATGCATTTAAAGAAGGATATCTTTCTATTCAAGATGAGAGCTCAATGTTAGTAGGTCAAGCGCTTGGTGTTGAAAATGGTGATAATGTTTTAGATACTTGTGCAGCACCTGGTGGAAAATCAACTCATATCGCCGAGTTATTGGGCGGTACTGGCTCAGTTACTTCATTAGATTTACATAAACATAAGGTAAAGCTAATAAAAGAACAAGCTAATCGATTAGGTTTAGAGAATATAGAAACAATAGCTCTTGATGCTAGGAAAGCACCTGAAGAGTTTGAAGGAAGATTATTTGATCGCGTATTAGTTGATGCTCCATGTTCTGGTTTAGGTGTAATTCGTCGTAAACCGGATATTTTATTAAAAAAGAATGCGACTGATGTTACTAATTTACAGAGAGTACAGAAGTCAATTCTAGAAGAAGCATCTAAGCTAGTTAAACCTGGTGGAACGCTAGTATATAGTACTTGTACGATTGGTCATGAAGAAAATATAGATGTAGTTGAATCATTTTTAGATGATCATCACGACTATGAATTAGATCATTCATTAGTTGAGCATTTACCGGAAACATTAAATGAAAATAAATCGGTTCAAAAAGGGTATATACAACTTCTACCACATTATTTTGGAACGGATGGATTTTTTATTGCAAGATTAAGGAAGAAGGTGTAACGTTGAAATTAGAAAATACTACAAATTCAGTCAAAATAGACAAAGTTCAAAAACCATCAATTTACTCGTTAAAAGTGAGTGATTTAGAAGACTGGTTAAAGGCTCAAAAGCAGCAGGCTTTCCGTGCAAAGCAAATTTATAATTGGCTTTATATACAACGAGTTGCAAGTTTTGAGGAAATGCAAAATATTCCAAAAGATTTACGAACTTTACTTGAAGAGAATTTTACAATTACTACATTAAAAACATTAGTAAAACAAACCTCTTCAGACGGTACAATGAAATTTTTATTTGAATTATATGACGGATATTCAATTGAAACTGTTTTAATGAGACATAATTATGGCAATTCTGTATGTGTAACAACACAAGTAGGTTGTCGTATAGGATGTACATTTTGTGCCTCGACTCTTGGCGGTTTAAAACGAAATCTGGAAGCTGGTGAAATTGTTGCACAAGTATTAGAAGTGCAACGTGCAATCGATGAAGTTGAAGAGAGAGTTAGCTCTATCGTTGTAATGGGTATAGGTGAGCCGTTTGATAATTATAATGGTTTAATGGATTTCTTAAGAATTGTGAATAGTGATAAAGGACTTAACATCGGTGCAAGACATATCACTGTATCAACAAGCGGGATCATTCCAAAAATCTATAACTTTGCAGATGAAGGACTTCAAATTAATTTTGCAATTTCATTACATGCTCCAAACAGTGAGTTGCGTTCTAAACTGATGCCAATTAATAGAGCATATAAATTACCGGATTTAATGGACGCTGTTCATTATTATGTTGAAAAAACAGGTAGACGTGTAACGTTCGAATATGGCTTATTCGGTGGTGAAAATGACCAAGTTGAGCATGCACAGGAACTTTCTAAGCTCCTTAAAGGTGTAAAATGTCATGTGAATTTAATTCCAGTAAACTATGTACCTGAAAGAAATTACGTAAGAACTCCTAAGGAACAAATCTTTGCATTTGAAAAAGTACTAAAGGACAATGGAATCAATGTTACAATTCGTCGTGAGCAAGGTCATGATATAGATGCAGCTTGTGGACAGTTGCGTGCAAAGGAGCGTAAAGAGGAGACGAGGTGAAAAAATGCAGACTTTTTTTCAAACTGATACGGGGAAAGTTCGTGGGCATAATGAAGATAGCGTAGGCATTTTTACGAATGATTCAGGGATCGTATTAGCTGTAGTTGCTGACGGAATGGGTGGTCACTTAGCGGGTGAGGTTGCCAGTATGATGGCCATCAATTTCCTCGAAGCGGAATGGAAAAATACTAGTAATTTTGAAACACCAATAGAAGCAGAATCTTGGCTAAAAAATATTGTATTTCAATTAAATACAAACTTATTAGTTCACTCAGAACAAAATGAAGAATGCAAAGGGATGGGTACAACACTTGAAGCGATTATCTGTACCCCTTTGTTCTTTACTGTGGCACATGTAGGAGATAGTCGAAGTTATTTGAAGAACAGTGAAGGGTTTAAACAAATAACAGATGATCATACTTTAGTTGCTGAACTTGTAAAATTTGGACAAATTTCAAGGGAGGATGCAGAACTTCATCCTCGTAAAAATGTAATAACAAGAGCTCTTGGTACTGAGGAAACTGTTAATGTTGACATTAAAACATTGACATGGGAAGAAGATGATTTACTAATCCTATGTTCAGATGGTTTATCCAATAAAATTTCAAATGAACAATTAGATGAAAAATTTAATGAGAATCTACCATTAGAAATAATCGGAAACCAGTTAATTCAGTTAGCGAATGAACTTGGTGGAGAAGATAACATCACGCTTGCCATTATTAAGTACGAATCTAGAGATAATGAGAAGGGGTGATGATGAACGTGATGATTGGTAGACGCCTAAACGACCGATATAAAATTTTAAAATTAATTGGTACTGGCGGTATGGCGAACGTTTATTTAGCCCGTGATATGATACTAGATCGAGATGTAGCAGTAAAAATGCTGAAAGCTGATTTTTCCAGCGACCCAGACTTTTTAAGAAGATTTCAACGTGAGGCATATTCAGTTACTTCGTTATCTCATCCTAATATTGTAAGTTCATACGATGTAGGAGAAGAAGACAGTTTACAATATATTGTAATGGAATATGTGGAAGGTGAAACTTTAAAGGAATATATTCAACATCATACTCCTATAAAGCCAAGAGACGTTATAAGGATAATGGAACAGTTAGCGTCTGCTATTGCACATGCTCATCATTTTCAAATTGTTCATAGAGATATAAAACCGCAAAATATTCTAATCAATAAAGATGGAAATGTGAAAGTAACTGATTTTGGAATCGCAACAGCTTCAACAGCAGCAACAATTACCCAAACAAATTCAGTCCTTGGTTCTGTACACTACCTTTCTCCTGAACAAGCAAGAGGTGGTGTAGCAAATAAGAAGTCTGATATTTATTCTTTAGGAATTGTTATGTTTGAACTTTTAACTGGAAAATTACCTTTTTCGGGTGAAAGTGCGGTTGCAATTGCATTAAAACATTTACAAAGCGAAGTTCCACCGCCAACAAGATTTAATCCAGAAATACCGCAAAGTGTTGAGAATATCGTTTTAAAAGCAACTGCAAAAGATATTTTTTATCGATATGATTCTGCAGACGAAATGAAGCTAGATTTACAAACTGCACTAGATAGTGATCGTATAAATGAAAAACCATTCGTTATTCCAGCAAATGATGACGAAACTAAAGTGATTCCGATCATTAAGGATATCCCTATGTCCGCAAATGATGATACAGTTGTCATGCCAATAAAAAAATCAACAAAAGAGAACGAGACTACTAAAAAAGAGTCTGATAAAAAAGAACCAGATAAATTAAAACGTAAAAAGAAAAATAAATTTGCAAAATTTATTATTGGAACTTTTATTGCACTACTAATAGGTGGTTTATTGGCAATAACCTTAATTCCTGCATTATTCTTACCAGAAGATGTAGAAATACCTGATGTTAAAAATATGACATATGAAAGTGCGGTTACATTATTAGCATCAAAAGGGTTAAAAATAAGTGATCCGAAAGAAATTTTTGATGATGAAATTGATGAAGGGAAAGTAGTAAAAACTTCACCGAATATCGGAGAAACTGTCAAAGAAAACTCTTCAATCACAATTTATAAATCAAAAGGTAAAAAAAGCAATGAAATGGAAAATCTTAAAGGATTTCAATATAATTCACTAAAGACCCGTTTAGAGGATGATTATCGTTCAGTCACAACTCATTATATTGAAAGTGATGAATCTGAAGGAGAAATTATCGATCAATCTCCTAATGTTGGTGCAGAAGTTGTTCCATCTGAAACGGATTTAGATATATGGATTAGTAAAGGTTCATCGAGTGTTATTCTTCGAGATTTAACTGGTATGTCCAGAAAAGATGTTGATAATTATGCAAATGATAATAATTTGAAGCTTAACATTAAAAAGACGGAATCAGATACTGTTCCTGAAAATCATGTCATTTCACAATCTCCAGCTGCTAACAGCCAAGTTAAAGAAGGAGAAACCATTAATGTAGTTATTTCTTCAGGGAAACCAAAAGAAAAAACGAAAAAAGTAACTATTAATGTACAAGTACCTTATACACCTACTAATCCTGATTCACCTCAGTTAATTGAGGTTTTTATTAAGGATAAAAATAATAATGGTGAAAAAGCTGCAATATCAAAACAGATCAAAGAAACTAATACAATTAATATAGAAGTAACAATTGATCCTGGAGAAACTGCTTCCTATAAAATTGTGAAAGATGGTACAGTTATTGCAGAAAGAAATGTACCTTATCCATCGACTTAAAGACCTGTAGGAGTGAGTATATGCCAGAAGGCAAAATCGTAAAAGCGTTAAGTGGGTTCTATTATGTTGAAACAGATGAGACAGTTGTTGCTTGTCGAGGAAGAGGGAATTTTCGAAATAAGAAAATTACACCTTTAGTTGGAGACGAAGTAGAATACCATGTTGAAAAAAGCGGAGAAGGTTATCTACTTGAAATCAAAGAAAGAAAAAATGAACTTGTTCGACCACCTATTGCAAATGTTGATCAAGCAATTTTAGTTTTTTCTGCAGTAGAACCAGATTTTTCTCCAATCTTATTAGATCGATTTCTCGTTTTAATTGAGTTTAATGAAATTAAACCATTAATTGTCATTACAAAAATCGATTTATGTACAGAAACTCAATTACAAATAATATATGATTATGTTTCTTATTATCGCCAAATTGGATATGAAGTATGTTTAACTTCTTCAAAAACTGAAGAAGG
Source organism: Gottfriedia luciferensis (assembly GCF_002156865.1). GTDB lineage: Bacteria > Bacillota > Bacilli > Bacillales > Bacillaceae_G > Gottfriedia > Gottfriedia luciferensis. The sequence continues at coordinate 18,748 of NZ_NCTA01000008.1, forward strand.
TTTAGAAAAAGTACTTCCTCATTTACCGAATAAAATTTCAGTATTTGCAGGTCAATCTGGTGTCGGCAAGTCTACCTTGCTAAATGCAATTAATCCTGAATTAGATTTAAAAACAGGCATAATTTCAACGCATTTAGGACGAGGAAAACATACAACTAGACATGTCGAATTAATTAAAATTGGTCAAGGGTTAGTTGCTGACACGCCAGGTTTTAGTTCCTTAGAATTTATTGGAATTGATGCTGAGGATTTATCCTATTGCTTTGTTGAAATGAGAGAGAAAAGTCAAGAATGTAAGTTTAGAGGATGTACACACTTAAAAGAACCTAAATGTGCAGTAAAAGCTGCTGTTGAAAGTGGAGAAATTGCTCCAAAACGATATGATCATTATGTATCATTCATTGAAGAAATAAGAGACAGAAAGCCGAGGTATTAGTCATGGTTAAAATTGCACCATCGATCTTATCAGCTAATTTTGCTAAACTTGGAGAAGAAATCTTAGATGTAGAACGTGGAGGGGCAGATTATATTCACGTAGATGTAATGGATGGTCACTTTGTACCAAATATTACAATTGGTCCACTAATTGTTGAAGCAATCAGACCTGTGACAAAACTGCCACTAGATGTTCATTTAATGATTGAAAAACCTGATCAATATATTGAGCAATTTGTTAAAGCAGGGGCAGATATTATTACTGTCCATGTTGAAGCTTGTACTCATTTACATCGTACAATCCAAAATATTAAATCATTTGGTATTAAAGCAGGAGTTGTTTTAAATCCAGCTACTCCTGTATCAACGATTGAACACATTATTGATGATATTGATATGGTTCTGTTAATGACTGTAAATCCTGGTTTTGGTGGCCAGAAATTTATTCATTCAGTTGTGCCAAAAATCAAGCAAGTTGCTAATATGATTAAAGAACGTAATTTAACAGTTGAAATCGAAGTAGATGGTGGTGTGGATGAACACACTGCAAAACTTTGTATTGAAGCAGGTGCTACCGTTTTAGTAGCTGGTTCAGCTGTTTATAATAAAGAAAACAGAAAAGAAGCTATAGCTAGAATTAGAGGATAATGCTATCATTTTGATTTGCATTCAGTGTGTAGACATAGTCTAATTTATCTGATTTTCAGACTGATTGAAAACGTTTGTCTTTCGAGGCGCAAAGCCTGGCGAGGAGCGGAGTTACCCTTAAACGGTAATGAGCACCACAGGTGGGCGAAGCAACGAAGAAAGCGAGCGTTTGGCGGGCAGTCTGAATGCAATCATTTTGATTGCATTTTTTTTTAAAGGTGGAATGTAAGTTGGATATACATATAGTTGGTGCAGGACCTAAAACGAATACAATTTCAACGTTATCAGATGATAACAAAAATTGCATGTTGATTGGTGTGGATAATGGAGCTTATTATTTAATTGAAGAAGAGTTAATTCCAGAGGCTATTTTTGGAGATTTTGATTCATTAAGTAATGAGAATTTAGCAAAAATAAAAGCGCTCGTTCCACATGTATTTATCTATCCTCCAGAAAAAGATGAAACAGATCTAGAATTAGCTCTTCAATGGGCTATTTCACAAAAACCAAAGAATATCTTCATACATTGCGTGACTGGAAGACGTTTAGACCATGAGTTTGGCAGTATTGCTCTTTTAATCAAGTTTAAGGACTCGGGCATTCCGATTAAGATTGTGGATGAATTTAACGAAATGTATGTAATGAACTCAGGAACTCATTTAATAAGTAAAGTGGCTCATTTTAAATACATTTCATTTTTTTCTTTAGGCAATCTAATCGAGAATTTAACGCTAATCGGGTTTAAATACCCACTGACTAACCATCTATTAGAAATTGGTTCTTCTCTTTGTGTGAGCAATGAACTAGCGCAGGATGAGGGGTCTATTTCATTTAGCAGTGGCATAGCATTAGTAGTAAGGAGCAAAGATTAACAACTTCATGTCATAGTTTTCACTCATCGCAAGTAGAATGTAATAGGATTAATCTTTTCCTTAAAATATGCTAGAAAAGCTTGTAGGAGGGAAAGCATGAGATTTTATACGATTAAATTACCCAAATTTCTTGGCGGACTCGTTCGCGCTATGTTGAGTACTTTTAGGAAAGAAGGTTAGGCAAGGGGTTCTGTTTTAAAATCGTAAAAGAATTAAATGCAGGTAGGTATCATAATAAAAGTAAAAAAGCATAGCTGTAAGCTATGCTTTTTAGTACGTTAATAAATTAAACGCGCTCAATTTTACCTGATTTTAATGCTCTCGCTGATACGTAAACACGCTTTGGTTTACCGTTTACTAAAATACGAACTTTTTGAAGGTTAGCACCCCAAGTACGTTTTGAAGCATTCATAGCGTGAGAGCGAGTGTTACCAGAACGAGTTTTTCTTCCTGTAATTACACAAACACGAGCCATCTATTTCCCTCCTCACAAAACACGGAATAACATTTCAATGATTATTTTCATTAAGAAACACTACTATAATTTATCATACCGTCCTCCGTAATGCAACAGTTATTGGTAAGTTGTTCAAGAAAAAAACCTTGACATTGAATTGTATGATATACTAAATATTATAGAGGGACCTTCGACTTATTTATGTGTAATTCAAAAAATTGTATTTTCTATAATTAACCATGAATATTTTAAAATTGTCTATAATAAAACTGAGTCAATAGAATTATTTTGGAAAAAGGTATACAATATTAAGTAAGTAGTATAACTAACTATACTTGGATTATCCAATAAGGGGGACCAAAAAATGTCATTAGAAATGAAAACTCAATATGGAACAATCGAGATTGGTACAGATGTAATTGCTACAATTGCTGGTGGAGCTGCCATAGATTGCTACGGTATTGTTGGAATGGCTTCTAAGAAACAAATTAAGGATGGTCTTACTGAAATCCTAAAAAAAGAAAACTTCACAAAAGGTGTTATTGTTCGCCAAATTGGTGAAGACGTAAATATCGATATGTACATAATTGTAAGCTATGGTACAAAGATTTCTGAGGTTGCTAATAACGTACAAAATAAAGTGAAGTACACGCTTGATCAAACATTAGGGTTATCAGTTGATTCTGTAAACATCTTTGTTCAAGGTGTAAAAGTTGCAAACCTGTAAGACGCATTAAGGAGGAGAATTTGTGTCGATAAAACGTATTGACGGTAAATTATTTGCAGATATGGTGATTCAAGGGGCAAATAATTTAACGAAAAATGTAAAATTTGTAGATTCATTAAATGTATTTCCAGTGCCGGATGGTGATACTGGTACGAATATGAATCTTTCGATTACTTCTGGTTCAAAGGAAGTAAAAGAAAAACCAAATAGTCATGTAGGTAAAGTTGGACAAAGCTTTGCAAAAGGCTTATTAATGGGTGCTCGTGGAAATTCTGGTGTTATCCTGTCTCAGTTATTTAGAGGTTTTTCTAAATCAATTGAAACAAAAGAAACAATTTCAACTGCTGAATTTGCTCAAGCTCTTGAAGCTGGTGTTGAGACAGCGTATAAAGCTGTAATGAAGCCAATTGAAGGAACAATCTTAACAGTAGCAAGAGAAACAGCAAAAAAATCAGTTGCAATTGCGAAAACACATGAGGAATTTATTCCTTTTCTTGAAGAAACAATTGCTGAAGCAAAGGCATCCTTAAATCGTACACCAGATCTACTTCCTGTACTAAAGCAAGTAGGGGTAGTAGATAGTGGTGGTCAAGGACTTGTACTTGTATATGAAGGTTTCTTGGCATCATTAAAAGGTGAAGAAATTTCGTTGGAAGGTGCAGAAGCGGCACTTTCGCTTGAAGAGTTAGTAGAGGCTGAGCATCGAAATGTTCAAAGTATGCTAAATACTGAAGACATTATTTATGGATATTGTACAGAATTTATGGTGAAATTTGAACAAGATAAATTACAAAAGCACCCTTTTGACATCGATACTTTCCGTAAAGAATTAAGTGCTTGGGGAGATTCATTATTAGTTGTTGCTGATGATGAAATTGTAAAAGTTCATATTCACGCTGAATATCCAGGAGAAGTTTTCAATTTAGGTCAACGTTTCGGAAGCTTTTTAAAACTAAAAGCGGAAAATATGCGCGAACAACATTCTAACTTACTACATGAAGAGGTTTCAAATGATTCTCCTTCTAAAAATGAGTCTGTTAAAATAACTGAAAAACAAGAGTTTGGAATTGTTACAGTAGCAATGGGTTCAGGTATTAAAACATTATTTGAAAGCATCGGTGCTACTGTAGTGATCGAAGGCGGTCAAACAATGAATCCAAGTACAGAGGACATTGTAAAAGCGATTGAACAATGTAATGCAAAAAATGTCATTGTACTTCCGAACAATGGGAATATAGTAATGGCTGCTGAACAAGCTGCATCAGTTGCAGAATGTAATGTTGCTGTTGTTCCATCTAAAACTGTTCCTCAAGGAATGACTGCTTTATTATCATTTAATCCAACTGCTTCGTTAGATGAAAATAAAGAAGGAATGAAAGAGGCATTATCGACAGTAAAAACTGGACAAATAACATATGCTGTAAGAGATACTGAAATTGATGGTGTAGAAATTACAAAAAATCATTTTATGGGTATTCTAGAAAGCAAAATTATTACAACTGACGCAGATCAGCTAGAAGCTGCAAAAAAATTATTATCAAAAATGATCGATGAAGACTCAGAAATTTTAACAATCTTATACGGTCAAGACGTTTCAGAAGAAGAAATTACAACATTAGTTGAATTTGCAGAAGAAAATTTTGATCACGTTGAAGTTGAAGTTCATAATGGAAATCAACCATTATATTCATTTATATTTTCAATCGAATAATAAAAAAAAGAAGAAGTGATGATGCTTCTTCTTTTTTTATTGTATTGAAATGGGAAAAACAGAAAAGACAGGGATAATAGATAGGACAGAAGTTATATTATAATCTAAAGTCTTTTAAGATCTTTCCTTTCCTTGTTCCTGCACTTAAGGAAAGAAATTAATAATGAATTTTATATGAGTATTTTAGATGTTTAAAGAAACACTTTCATATTTAAAGAAGTTGAATGGAATGGAAGGATGCTCGACTCCTATGGGAAATGCGGGAAGGCTGAGACCCCGCAGGAACGAACGTGACGAGGAGGCTCAGCTCACGCCCCATGGAAAGCGAGTATCCTGCAATGGAACTAAACAATCACAATACTTAATTACAAACAATTTTTAACTAACAAAAAAGAAGAAGTAATGAGACTTCTTCTTTTTTGTGTTAATTATTTAGATACTATTGTAAAATATCATAGAAGTCTTATGAATTTCGTATTACACTATAAGATGGACATTGTTATGTCTTTAATTCCATTTTTTTATATAGATGTTTTGATTTAACAATAGAAAAACTATATATAATTACGCTTTTACAATAACGTAATGGGGGAAACGTGATGAAATATAAAAGTGTTTTTGACATTATTGGTCCAATTATGATTGGTCCATCAAGTTCACATACAGCGGGAGCAGCTAAAATCGGTCGTGTAGCAAGAAATCTTTACGGAAAAGAACCAAAGAAAATCGTAATTTCATTATACGGTTCATTCGCTAAAACATACCGCGGACACGGTACAGACGTTGCACTTATTGGTGGGTTATTAGATTTTGATACTTTCGATGAGCGTATTCGAGAATCATTAAACATAGCAAATCAAAAAGGAATGTCTGTCGAATTCATCGAAGAAGATGCCGTAACTGAGCATCCTAATACAGTGAAAATTTCAATTGTTGATGATGAACAACCATTCGAATTAGTCGGTATTTCAATCGGTGGCGGTAAAATTGAGATTATTGAGTTAAACGGATTTGAATTAAAACTTTCAGGCAATTACCCTGCAATCCTAGTTGTTCATAATGATCGTTTTGGATCAATTGCAGGTGTAACAAATGTTTTAATGAAATATGCAGTGAATATTGGTCACATGGAAGTTTCACGTAAAGAAGTAGGACAAATTGCATTGATGGCAATCGAAGTTGATCAAGACTTAGATGAAAAAATATTACAAGAAATTGAATCATTACCACATATTATTCGTGTTACGAAAATGGTTGATTAAGGAGAGGGGGACAAAAAATGTTTAAAAACGTAGCTGAATTAGTAGAACTAGCTGAATCGAAAAACGTTAAAATTTCAGAAATAATGATTCAACAAGAAATGCTCTTTACTGGAAGAAGCCGTGAAGAAATCATTGGGAAAATGGAACAAAATCTTGTTGTTATGGAGAAGGCAGTCGAAAGAGGTTTAGCAGGGGTGCATTCACCAACAGGATTAACAGGTGGAGACGCAGTGTTACTTCAAAACTACATTGCCAAAGGAAACTACCTTTCTGGTCATTTACTTTTAGATGCTGTAAGTAAAGCGGTTGCGACAAACGAAGTTAATGCGGCAATGGGTACTATTTGTGCAACACCAACAGCAGGTTCTGCTGGAGTAGTTCCAGGAACACTTTTTGCAGTAAAGGAAAAATTAAATCCTTCTCGTATGCAAATGATTGAGTTCCTATTTGCATCAGGAGCTTTTGGGTTTGTAGTAGCGAATAATGCATCGATTTCAGGTGCAGCTGGAGGATGTCAAGCAGAAGTTGGTTCGGCAAGTGGGATGGCTGCAGCTGCGATCGTAGAAATGGCTGGAGGAACGCCAAGTCAGAGTGCAGAAGCATTTGCCATTACTTTAAAAAATATGCTTGGATTAGTTTGTGATCCTGTTGCAGGTTTAGTAGAGGTACCATGTGTTAAACGTAATGCTATGGGTGCTGCAAATGCAATGGTTGCTGCAGATATGGCTTTAGCAGGAATTACAAGTCGTATCCCTTGTGATGAAGTAATCGATGCAATGTATCGAATTGGTCAAACAATGCCATCTGCTCTAAGAGAAACTGCTGAAGGAGGATTAGCGGCTACGCCAACTGGACGTGAATTGGAAGCAAAAATATTTGGTGTTTCGCTAAAAAAATAGTGAGTATTGAACTTGATCAAAAAATATCTATATTAAGTGGTGTAGGTGAGGAAACCGAAGCACAGTTAAATGATATGGGTATTTATACTATCAATGACTTAATTGAATATTTACCGTATCGATATGAAGACTATCGAAATAAAGATTTATCAGAAGTGAAACATGAAGAGCGCGTGACAGTCGAGGGGATTGTTCATAGCGCTCCTCTTCTTCAATATTTTGGTAAAAACAAATCACGTCTAACATTTCGAGTACTAGTCGATCGATATTTAATTACAGTTATTTGTTTTAACAGACCGTATTATAAAACGAAATTAAATTTGAATGAACAAGTGACTGTTTCAGGAAAATGGGATCAACATAAACAAACGATCACATTAACCGACCTAGTTTTTGGTACCCGTACCGATAACCATGAAATTGAACCCGTTTATTCAATAAAAGGGAAAATGTCAGTTAAAACAATGCGTAAATTTGTTGAGCAGTCTTTTAAAAAATTTGGTCATTTAATAAATGATTTAATTCCTAATGAGTTCATTCAAAAATATAAACTGTTAAATCGTGCAGAAACAATGAGGTTGTTACACCACCCAATCGATGCAAATAGTTTAAAACAAGCTAGAAGAAGCTTTGTTTATGAAGAGTTTTTTCTTTTTCAATTAAAAATGCAAGCACTTCGAAAAATTCAGCGGAATCAATCAAAAGGTATTCCAAAGGTATTAAACCAAAACAAAATACAACAACTAATCCAATCCTTACCATTTCCACTGACAAATGCTCAAAATAGAGTTGTACAAGAAATTTTCAATGACTTAGAAAGTCCACATCGAATGAACCGCTTATTACAAGGTGATGTTGGTTCAGGAAAAACCGTTGTCGCTACAATTGCCTTATACGCATGTGCTCTTGATGGTTACCAAGGTGCTCTAATGGTGCCGACAGAAATACTAGCTGAACAACATTTTGAATCTCTGGCAAAAATGTTGCTACATACAGACATTCAGGTTGAACTTCTAACTAGTTCGGTTAAAGGGAAAAAACGCCGTGAAATTTTAGAACGGTTGAAAAACGGTGATGTACATATATTAGTTGGTACTCATGCTTTGATTCAAGACGAGGTTCAATTTAATAAACTGGGTATAGTTATTACGGATGAACAGCACAGATTTGGTGTTGGCCAACGAAGAGTTTTAAGAGAAAAAGGTTATTATCCGGATGTTTTATTTATGACTGCAACACCTATTCCGAGAACATTAGCAATAACTGCGTTTGGGGAAATGGATGTTTCGATTATTGATGAATATCCTGCTGGCCGAAAGAAGATTGAAACGTATTGGGTCAAACAAGAAATGTTTGAGCGTGTTTTGGATTTTATCGGTAAAGAAATTAGGAATTGTAGACAAGCATATGTAATATGCCCGCTGATTGAAGAGTCAGAAAAACTAGACCTACAAAACGCGTTAGACTTACACAGTGTGCTATCTTTTCACTATAAAGATCAGGCGAAAGTCGGATTGATGCATGGAAAACTATCTTCTAGTGATAAAGATGATGTGATGAAGGCATTTGCCGCTAACGAGGTTCAAATATTAGTATCAACGACAGTAGTAGAGGTAGGAGTAAACGTACCAAATGCAACAGTAATGGTGATTTATGACGCCGATCGATTTGGACTATCACAATTACATCAGTTAAGAGGTCGAGTCGGACGAGGTTCTGAACAATCGTATTGTATTTTAGTTGGGGATCCAAAAAGTGAAGTAGGCAAAGAACGACTAACAATCATGACGGAAACAAATGATGGGTTTGAGCTATCCGAAAAAGATTTAGAATTAAGGGGACCGGGAGATTTCTTTGGGAAACAACAAAGTGGGGTACCTGAATTCAAAATGGCTGATATGGTACATGACTATCGTGCATTAGAGGTTGCACGGAACGATGCAACAATGCTAGTTAATTCGGATGTTTTTTGGAAAGCTAATGAATATCAAGGGTTAAGAATCTATTTAGAACGAACAGGAATATTTGATTCAGAAAAATTAGATTAGTACTAGGTATTAAAAGTTTGTAAAAAAATATTGAATTATATGGGTTTTTAATATAAACTGTATTTAATACCTGGTCACAAATTAGTATAGAGGTATGTATTATGAGAAAAAGAAATAAAAGAGATCGTCATGAATTGTTAAAAAAAATTATACAAGAAAATCCGTTTATTACAGATGAAGATTTAGCAAGTCAATTATCTGTTAGCATACAAACTATTCGTCTTGACCGTCTTGAATTATCAATTCCTGAGTTAAGAGAACGGATTAAAAATGTTGCCACTCAGCAATTAGAAGATGTAAAATCACTTCCGGTTGATGAAATAATCGGTGAAGTTATTGATATTCATTTAAACGAAAGCGCTATTTCTATATTTGATGTTAAGGAAGAGCATACTTTTAGTAGAAATGGAATTGCACGAGGACATCACTTATTTGCTCAGGCTAATTCTCTAGCAGTTGCAGTTATTCACGATGATTTAGCACTAACGGCTAAATCAAATTTTGTTTTTATTAAACCGGTAAGAACGAATGATCGAGTAATTGCCAAAGCAAAAGTATTACCGCAAACAGGAGATCCGAAACGCAAGACTGTTGATATCAATGGCTACGTTGAAAATGAACATGTATTCCATGGTCTTTTTGAAATGTATCACCGAAGTATTGAAGAATAGGAAGTGAAAAAAAGATGAAATTAGCAATCGATGCAATGGGTGGAGATCATGCACCAAAAGCAATTGTTGAAGGCGCGATGCTTGCAGTTGAGAAATTAAATGATATACAGATTACTTTAATTGGTGATGAATCTAAAATTAAACCATTCTTAACGAATGATAAAAATATAACGATTATCCATACAGACGAAGTAATTGAAGGTACCGAAGAACCAGTAAGAGCTGTTCGTAGAAAGAAGAACGCTTCGATGGTATTGATGGCAAATGAAGTAAAAGAAGGAAATGCCGATGCTTGTATTTCAGCTGGAAACACAGGTGCGTTAATGACTGCTGGTTTACTAGTTGTTGGTCGTATGGAAGGTGTTGAAAGACCAGCACTATCTCCTACTATGCCTACATTAGATGGAAAAGGATTTGTATTTCTAGATGTAGGTGCAAATGTCGATGCCAAAGCGAATCACTTATTGCAATATGCTATTATGGGATCCGTATATGCTGAAAAAGTAAGAGGAATTAAAAATCCAACGGTTGGTTTATTGAATGTTGGAACTGAAGATAAAAAAGGCAACGAATTAGCAAAACAAACATTTCAATTACTTAAAGAAAGTGATTTGAATTTTATTGGTAATGTCGAAGCAAGAGACTTAATGAACTCGGTTGCAGATGTAGTCGTTACAGATGGGTATACTGGTAACGTAGCTTTAAAAGCGATTGAAGGTACCGCTCTTGCAATGTTTTCATTAATTAAAGATGCGATGCTTACTAATTTTACATCGAAGCTTGCAGCAGCTGTTTTAAAACCGAACTTAAAAGGTGTTAAAAAGAAAATGGATTACTCAGAGTACGGTGGAGCAGCATTATTTGGCTTAAAATCACCTGTTATTAAAGCGCATGGAAGCTCTGATGCTCAAGGGATTTTTAGTGCAATTAAGCAAACACAAACGATGGTTGAACACAATGTTGTTAAACTAGTAAGTGATCACATGGAGAAAAATATCGAATCAAACGCATAAGGGGGTCACTCCATTGGGTAAAGTGGCATTTATTTTTCCTGGACAAGGATCACAAAAAGTTGGAATGGGTAAAGATTTAGCTGAAAGTTTTAAAGAGTGCGGTTCTATTTTTGAAACTGCAAATGAACAAGTTGGTTTTAACCTATCTGATATTATTTTCAATGGAAATGATGAAGAATTAACTGTTACATATCATGCTCAACCTGCAATTTTAACAACTTCAATTGCTATGCTTGAGAAAATTAAAGAAGCTGGAATTAAACCAGACTATGTTGCTGGTCATAGCTTAGGAGAATTTACTGCACTTGTTGCCGCAGAAGCTATCTCATTTGAAGATGGTGTAAAACTTGTTCATAAACGTGGACAATTAATGGAACAAGCAGTACCAGTTGGTCAAGGTGCTATGGCGGCTGTATTATTTTTTGCTCCTGAAAAAATTGAAGAAGTTATTTCTGAAGTAAATAAAAAAGGTCATTCAGTCGGTATTGCTAACTATAATTCTCCTACTCAAGTGGTAATTACTGGGGATGCAGAAGGTGTTCAAATCGCTTCTGGTTTAATTAAAGAAGCTGGTGCGAAACGCGTATTACCTTTAAAAGTAAGTGGACCTTTCCATTCTTCATTAATGCAACCTGCAAGTGAAGAATTCCAAAATGAACTAAATAAAATTAATGTGAATGATTGTGCTACTCCATTAATCTCTAATGTAACTGCAAATGTAATAACAGATGCAAATGATATTAAGGAATTATTAGTTAAACAATTATTCTCTCCGGTAAAATGGAATCAATCGATACAAGAACTTGTTGAGCTTGGTGTTGACACATTTGTTGAAATTGGTCCTGGTAAAGTATTAACAGGATTAGTAAAAGCAATCTCTCCTTCAGCGAAATTAGTAAATGTTTATGATGTAGAAACATTAAACCAATTTTTAAATGAATGGGAGGAAATGAAAACATGTTAAATGGTAAAGTTGCTTTAGTAACAGGTGGATCTAGAGGGATTGGAAAAGCAATCGCTTTATCCCTAGCGAAGAACGGTGCAAATGTAGTTGTAAACTATTCAGGAAATGAAGCAGCAGCTCAGCAAGTGGTGGAAGAAATTACTGCACTTGGCGTTAAAGCAATTGCATATAAAGCAAATGTTTCAAATAGTGAAGAAGTTGCAACGTTAGTAAAAAATACTGTTGATGAATTTGGTAGTATTGATATACTAGTAAACAATGCAGGTATTACAAGAGACGGTCTATTATTACGTATGAAAGATTCAGATTGGGACGATGTAATTGATACGAATTTAAAAGGCGTATTCAATTGTATCAAAGCCGCAGCTAAGTTCATGTCTCGTCAACGTAACGGTCGTATTATTAACATTAGTTCAGTTGTAGGACAAATTGGTAATCCTGGACAAATGAATTATGTTGCAGCAAAAGCTGGTGTATTAGGTTTAACGAAAACAGCTGCAAAAGAATTGGCATCTAGAAATATTACAGTCAATGCAATTGCACCTGGATTTATTGAAACTGATATGACAAATGAATTAAATGAGCAAATTAGAAACCAAATGTTAGCTAATATACCATTACAATCTTTTGGACAACCAGAAGACATTGCACATGCAGTAGTATTTTTAGCAATGGATGCTAGTCGTTACATTACAGGTCAAACAATTAATGTTGACGGTGGTCTTGTGATGATTTAGTTTGGCGTTTGCCACATTTTTATGTATAATGCATAAGTAGACTATCTTTGGGGGGAGGTGAATAATAATGCAAGACGTATTAGAGCGTGTATCAAAGATTATTGTTGACCGTTTAGGTGTCGAAGAATCTGAGATCCAAATTACAAGCCGTTTCAAAGAAGATTTAGACGCAGACTCATTAGATGTTGTTGAGTTAGTAATGCAATTAGAAGATGAGTTTGAATTAGAAATTTCTGACGAAGATGCTGAAAAAATCGTCACAGTTGGTGATGTTGTGAACTACATAGAGAGCAACATGTAATGAGAAAAGTCCCGTATTTTGTACGGGACTTCTCATCATTTTCTTGACTAGTAGGTTTAGCAGCATATCAAACTGCTTTTAGTAGGAGGTAAATATGCCGCATTCAAGAAGAGTAAGAGAATTTAAACTATCAGATATTGAAAAAGAAAAATTTGTAAAATTACAAAAGCAAATAAATAGTAAGTTTAATGATGAAAGTTTGCTTATTCAGGCATTTACACATTCATCCTATGTGAATGAGCATCGAAAAAAACCATATGAAGATAACGAAAGACTAGAATATTTAGGAGATGCAGTTTTAGAATTAACTGTTTCGCAATATTTATTTCAAAAATATAGTACGATGAGCGAAGGCGAGCTGACAAAATTACGTGCTGCAATCGTTTGTGAACCATCACTTGTGAAATTTGCAAATGAATTGAATTTTGGTCAATATATTTTATTAGGCCGCGGAGAAGAAATGACAGGCGGTAGAACTCGACCTGCACTTCTTGCAGACGTTTTTGAAGCATTCATCGGATCATTATATTTAGATCAAGGACTTCAAACAGTTATAAACTTCTTATCTCTACATATTTTTCCAAAAATAAATGATGGTGCTTTTTCGCATGTGATGGATTTTAAAAGTCAATTACAAGAATTTGTACAAAGAGATTCTACTGGCTCGATTGAGTATAAGATCCTTCAAGAAAAAGGACCAGCTCATAACCGTGAATTTGTTTCGAAAGTATTATTAAACGGTGAAACTTTAGGAATCGGTAGTGGAAGATCAAAAAAGGAAGCTGAGCAACACGCAGCTAAAGAAGCTTTATTAAAACTTAGAGAGTCAAGTAAGTAGATTTTAAGATGAATCTAGTAGAAACTTGTCGTATAATCAATTAAAATGACGAATTCCCCCTTTTAAGGGGGAGTTTTTGTGTATATAATTAAATCAAAAAAGGGGGAATTCAGTTGTTCCTCAAACGACTAGATATAATTGGATTTAAATCATTCGCTCAGCGAGTTTCAATAGATTTTGTAAAAGGCGTTACAGCAGTTGTAGGACCAAATGGAAGCGGTAAAAGTAATATAACAGATGCCATCAGATGGGTTTTAGGTGAACAATCAGCAAAATCATTACGTGGAGCAAAAATGGAAGATATCATTTTTGCTGGTAGTGAAGGAAGAAAGCCATTAAATTATGCAGAAGTTACGCTTACATTAGATAATGGGGATCAGCAACTACCTTTAGAATTTAGTGAAGTAAGTGTGACGAGGCGTGTGTATCGTTCCGGTGATAGTGATTTTTATATAAATAAACAATCATGCCGATTAAAAGATATTGTTGATTTATTTATGGATTCTGGACTTGGACGAGAAGCATTCTCTATTATTTCACAAGGGAAAGTAGAAGAAATCTTAAGTAGCAAGCCTGAAGAACGAAGAGGTATATTTGAAGAAGCTGCAGGTGTATTAAAATATAAAAACCGAAAGAAAAAAGCTGAAGCGAAATTAAATGAGACGCAAGAAAACTTAAATCGAGTGGATGATATTTTATTTGAATTAGGTGCTCAAATTGAACCATTAAAAATCCAGGCGTCTATTGCAAAAGAATACATAGAACATAGAGATGAATTAGAAAAAGTTGAAGCAGCCCTTTTAGTATATGAAATTGAATCACTTCATCAAAAGTGGGAACAGTTAAAACAAGAAATTGCTCAAAATTCTGATTTAGAAATTGCATTATCTACTGAAATTGCAACAGAAGAATCAAAGCAACACGAATTACAAGAAAAATTAAATGCTTTAGATGAATCAATTGATCAATTACAACAAGTACTATTAACAGTTACAAAGAACTTGGAAAAATACGAAGGTCAGAAAGAACTAATGAAGGAACGTAAAAAAAATACGTCCAATCAATCTGAACAATTAAGAAAACAAGTCGATGAAGTGACTGAGCAAATAAATGAACTAGAAAAATTAATTGCAGTTGAAAAAGAGGAAAAAAATTCGACAAGTCAAAGTGTGAACAAGACTAAAAAAGAAATCATCCAAGTCCAAGATGAAATTACTTCTTTTGAAGGTGACATTGAAGAACAAATTGAAATGATCAAATCGGACTATATTGAACTGTTAAATAATCAGGCTTCAATTAATAATGAAAAAACAATGCTTGAAAAGCAACTTGAACAATTTTCAGTAAAATCAAGTCGATTAGACCAAGAAAATGAAAAATATATCCGTCAAAGAGAGCAATTACATCTAAAAAAATCAAATTTACTTGAAGAAAAAAATAAATTTGATAGAAAGCTACAAGAGTTAAATGCTAAATATGATGAATTGACTCATAAACTAGAGGGAATTACAGCATCTTTAAAAGAAAAAGAGGAACTCTTATATAAAGCATATCAATTTATTCAACAAACTAAATCTCGTAAAGAAACGCTAGAGGAGCTTCAAGAAGATTTTGCAGGCTTTAATCAAGGTGTTAAAGAAATTTTGAAAGCTCGAGGAACAAAGCTTGAAGGGATTAAAGGTGCAATTGCTGAACTTATTACAACAAACAAAGAATATGAAACTGCAATTGAAATCGCACTTGGAGCTGCAACTCAACAGATTGTCGTTCAAAATGACGAACATGCTAGAAGAGCAATTCAATTTTTAAAACAGCAACGTTTAGGACGAGCTACTTTTTTACCTATGAATATTGTTAAAGCACGTACAATTCCAGCAAATGTAGTTGATGGTTTGAAAAGAAATCCATCTTTCATAGGAATCGCATCTACATTAGTAAGCTATTCGAATGAATTTGAACAAGTAATTCAAAATCTACTTGGTACTGTATTAATAGCACAAGACTTAAAAAGTGCAAATGAGCTTGCGAAGCTTGTGGGACATCGCTATCGATTCGTTACGCTAGATGGAGATGTAGTAAATCCAGGCGGTGCGATGACTGGTGGAGCAGTCCGTACTACAAACGCATCACTTATCGGTAGACAAAGAGAACTAGAAGAAATAACGATCAAACTAAAAGATATGCAAGAAAAGACTAGTTCAGTAGAACGTGAAGTTCAAACACTTAAAACAGCTAAACAAGAAAAATCACTAGAGTCTCAAAAGTTAAATGATGAAATTCAAAACGATAAACAATTATTTGTTTCAATAATGGAACAGTTAAAAAGTATTGAATTTGAAGAAAGAAATATAAATGACGCTTTAGCAATTTATGATTTAGAAATGGGTAGTTCAGCAAGTGATCAATTGAGAGTTAAAGATCGACTTGAAGAGTTAATTTCATTAAACACGCAAGTGAAAAGTGAAATTATGACGAAAGAACAGAAGATCAATGAACTGACTGAGCGTAAAAATAATCAAAAAGAAATTAAAGATAAATTACAATCGAAATTAACAACTCTTAAAATTTCTTTAGCTCAGGAAGAGCAAAAACTAAATTATAGTAATGAGAGAATTCGTCAATTTGAAGAAAATTCGATAAAACAAAAGCAGCTTCTAGAAGAAACGAAAGAAAAAATAATATTCTTGTCTAGTGAACTAATGACAAATGAAAATGGTAAGGAAGAACTTGAAAAAATGATTTCAAGTACGCGCCTTGAATTTTCGAAAACAACTGAAATTATTTCTAAACGTCGAGAAGAACGTATTGCTTTTCAAACAGAGCTAGAAGATTATGCTCAGTCTTTACGCGAAAAACAACGCCAATATAAGTCTCTTTCTGATTTATTGAAACAACAAGAAGTTAATAGTAATCGTTTAGATGTTGAACTAGAAAATCGTTTAGAACAGTTAAACATTGCGTATATGACTACTTATGAAGCGGCAAAAATGAAATATGTGTTAGAAATGAGCGTTGAAGATGCAAGAAAACGAGTGAAACTGTTAAAACGTTCGATCGAAGAGTTGGGAACTGTAAATATTGGAGCAATTGAAGAATATGATCGAGTTTCAGAACGACATGATTTCCTACAAGAACAAAGAACAGATTTAAATGAAGCAAAAATCACACTTTATAATGTGATTAGTGAAATGGATGAAGAAATGACGAAACGCTTTGAAACGAGCTTTAGAGCAATTCGTGAAAAATTCCAAGTCGTCTTTACACAGTTATTTGGTGGAGGGCGTGCTGATTTAGTTCTTACGGATGAAGATAATTTATTATTAACTGGTGTCGACATTGTTGCACAGCCTCCAGGTAAAAAGCTTCAAAACCTTGGATTACTATCAGGAGGAGAAAGAGCGCTTACTGCAATTGCGTTACTATTTGCCATTTTACAAGTACGTCCTGTTCCATTCTGTGTACTTGATGAAGTGGAAGCTGCATTAGATGAAGCGAATGTAGCTCGTTTTGCAAAGTTCTTAAAATATTTTAGTGAAGAAACACAGTTTATTGTTATTACTCACCGTAAAGGAACAATGGAAGAAAGTGATGTACTATATGGTGTTACGATGCAAGAATATGGTGTATCAACACTAGTATCCGTTCGATTAGATGAGGGTGAAGCACTACTTGCGAATGAAAAATAGAAAGGTTGGATGACATGAGCTTTTTTAAGAAGTTAAAAGAAACGATCTCAAAGCAAACTGAGACAGTTACTCAAAAATTTAAAAGTGGATTAGAGAAATCAAGAAGTAATTTAACTGAAGGATTAAATGAATTATTTGCTAAATACCGTAAAGTGGATGAGGATTTCTTCGAAGAACTAGAAGAAATTCTGATTATGGCGGACGTTGGTGTCAACACGGTAATGGAATTAGTAGAAGAATTAAAATTAGAAGTAAAAAGAAAAAACATTCAAGATCCTAAAGAAGTTCAAGAAGTTATTTCTGAAAAATTAGTTGAATTATATAAAGGTGACGATCGATCAGACGATTCATTTGAATTAAATATGAATCCTGACGGTCTAACGGTTGTATTATTCGTAGGTGTTAATGGTGTAGGTAAGACAACTTCGATTGGTAAAATTGCTCATAAATTAAAATCGGATGGAAAGAAAGTGCTACTTGCAGCTGGAGATACATTTAGAGCTGGTGCAATTGAGCAACTAGAGGTCTGGGGAGAGCGTGTAGGAGTTGAAACGATTAAACAAGGTGAAGGTTCAGATCCAGCAGCAGTAATGTATGATGCAGTACAAGCTGCAAAGGCACGTAAAGTAGATGTATTACTTTGTGACACAGCGGGACGTTTACAAAATAAAGTAAACTTAATGAAAGAGTTAGAAAAAGTACGTAATGTGATTGCAAGAGAAGTACCTGGTGCACCACATGAAGTTTTACTAGTAATTGATGCAACTACAGGACAAAACGGTCTAGTTCAAGCAAAAACATTCTCAGAAGCAACGAATGTGTCTGGAATCGTATTAACAAAATTAGATGGAACTGCTAAAGGTGGAATTGTTTTAGCAATCCGAAATGAACTAAAAGTTCCAGTAAAGTTCGTAGGGCTTGGTGAAAAAATGGACGATCTACAACCATTCCAAGCAGAACAATTTGTATATGGACTTTTTGGAGACATGATGAAAGAGCAGGAAGGCCAGTAATTGTAGGAAGGGCAGAGAGCAATAACTAATTCTCTGCAATCCTTTTATATTCTTGCTTTTAGTCCCTTAAAGCAAAATTGCTTGACAGGGTAAAATGTTTTAGGTAAACTAGCATATGTAAAGGCAATTCACTTAACAAGGGAGTGATAGTTTTGGCAGATCATACGATGTTAGATAAGACGATGAGAATTAACTATCTATATGATTTTTATCAATCTCTTTTAACTCCTAAACAACAAAGCTATATGTCATTATATTATTTGGATGATTATTCTTTAGGTGAGATTGCGGAAGAGTTTAGCATTAGTAGACAAGCGGTTTATGACAATATAAAACGTACAGAAGCTATGCTAGAAGAGTATGAAGAGAAATTATTACTTCTAAAAAAATTTCAACAACGAAATGAACTTTTAAATGAATTGAAATCTTTTTCCGAAAAGGGTAAAGTTGTAGATGACGAGTTCCTTCGAGTAATCGATGCGTTAGAGAAATTAGAATAATAAGGAGGACGGTTTTATGGCATTTGAAGGATTAGCCGACCGACTTCAAAAGACATTACAAAAGGTTCGAGGCAAGGGTAAAGTATCGGAATCTGATGTTAAAGAAATGATGAGAGAAGTACGTCTTGCTTTACTTGAAGCGGATGTTAACTTTAAAGTTGTTAAAGATTTTGTGAAACGTGTTTCTGAACGTGCTGTTGGTCAAGAGGTATTACAAAGCTTAACACCTGGTCAGCATGTTGTTAAAGTAGTTCAAGAAGAGCTTACGGCATTAATGGGTGGAGAACAAAGCAAAATTGCTGTTGCGAATCGCCCACCGACTGTTATTATGATGGTTGGTTTACAAGGTGCTGGTAAAACAACAACGACCGGTAAATTAGCTAATTTATTACGTAAAAAGTATAATCGTAAGCCACTATTAGTTGCAGCAGATATTTATCGCCCTGCAGCGATTAAACAGCTTCAAACTTTAGGTAAACAATTAGATTTGCCAGTATTTTCATTAGGTGATCAAGTAAGTCCGGTTGAAATTGCGAAACAAGCAATTCAACACGCAAAGGATGAGCATCTTGACTACGTTCTAATTGATACAGCAGGTCGTTTACATATTGACGAAGGTCTAATGGAAGAGCTAGACCAAATTAAAGAGCTAGCAAAACCAGAAGAAATCTTCCTTGTCGTTGATGCAATGACAGGACAAGATGCAGTCAATGTGGCACAAAGCTTTAATGATCAACTAGGATTAACTGGAGTCGTACTAACGAAGCTTGACGGCGACACTCGAGGCGGTGCAGCTTTATCGATTCGTGCAGTTACAAATACTCCAATTAAATTTGTTGGTCTTGGTGAAAAACTAGATGCAATTGAGCCGTTCCATCCAGAACGAATGGCATCACGTATTCTAGGTATGGGTGATGTGCTTACTTTAATTGAAAAAGCACAAGAATCTGTAGACCAAGAAAAAGCAAAAGAAATGGAACAAAAATTAAGAAATGCATCTTTCACTTTAGATGATTTCTTAGATCAACTTTCACAAGTTAAAAAAATGGGACCACTTGGTGATATTTTAAAAATGATGCCAGGTGCTAACAAAATTAAAGGATTGAATGATCTGCAAATTGACGATAAACAAATCGCTCATGTAGAGGCAATTATTCAATCGATGACAAAACAGGAAAAGCTTACACCAGACATTATTAACTCTAGTCGTAGAAAACGTATTGCTAAAGGTTCTGGGCGTCCTGTTCAAGAAATAAACCGTTTGTTAAAACAGTTTGAAGAGATGAAAAAAATGATGAAAATGATGGGCGGCATGCAAAAAGGGAAGAAGAAAGGCTTTAAGTTTCCGGGCTTATTCTAAAATTTTTGTATAAATTTCCAGCATTTTAACATCATTTAATAAAAAATGATGCTGTTAAGAAATTTTACTTTACAAACAGTATTGGTTTTTGATAATATATAAAACGTTGTAAATATTTTCGGAGGTGCTTTAAAAATGGCAGTTAAAATTCGTTTAAAACGTATGGGAGCTAAAAAATCTCCTTTTTATCGTGTAGTAGTAGCAGATGCTCGTTCTCCTCGTGATGGACGTTTCATCGAGGAAATTGGAACTTACAATCCAGTTGCTCAACCAGCTGAAATCAAAATTAACGAAGAAGCAGCATTAAAATGGTTAGGAACAGGTGCTAAACCATCTGATACAGTTCGTAACTTATTCTCTAAAGCTGGTATCTTAGAGAAATTCCACAACGCTCGCAACGGCAAGTAATGATGGAAAAAAAGATGAATACACTCATTAATGCAATTGTTTCAAGTCTTGTAGATCATCCAGAAGATATTTCACTTCAAGTTAAAGAAGATGAGAACAATCTATTCTTTCATTTGCAGGTTAATCCTGAAGATGCAGGCAGAGTGATTGGCAAACATGGTAAAATTGCTAAAGCGATTCGTACAGTTGTCTATGCAGCAAGTAATGAACACGCAAAACGTATTCACTTAGATATTCAGTAATGTTAGACGGTCCTTGGCTATTGCTAAGGGCCGTTTTCAACATTACTAGACATATATACACATTGAATGGCTAAACTAAAAGTACGGTATAAATATCATATATTGAGGTAATCAAATGAAGAATTATTTAAATGTCGGAAAAGTTGTAAATACACATGGTGTTCGAGGAGAGGTTCGTGTTATTTCAAGAACTGATTTTCCAGAAAAACGTTATGCGAAAGGGAATACACTTTATTTATTTAAACAAAACGATGACAAGCCGATCGAATTAAAAGTAACAAGTCACCGTGTACATAAAAACTTTGATTTACTTACTTTTGAAGGTTTTGACTCTTTAAACGAAGTAGAACCATTTAAAAATGGAATATTAAAAATTACGGACGATCAATTGCATGAATTAGATAAAAATGAGTTCTATTATCATGAAGTTATCGGATGTGTTGTTGAAACAATCGATGGAGAAGAAATCGGAAAAATTAAAGAAATCTTATCTCCAGGTGCAAATGATGTTTGGGTCATTCAAAGAAAAGGGCAGAAAGATGCTTTAATTCCTTATATAGAGCAAGTTGTTAAGGAAGTAGATGTAGAGAATAAAAAAGTTAAAATTGAGCTAATGGAAGGTCTTTTATGATGAAATTAGACTTTTTAACACTTTTCCCTGAAATGTTTGAAGGGGTATTACATTCATCCATTTTGAAAAAAGCACAGGAGAAGGAAGCAGTTCAATTTCGTTGTGTGAATTTTAGAGACTATTCAACGAATAAGCATTCAAATGTTGATGATTATCCTTATGGTGGTGGTGCAGGCATGGTACTTGCTCCTCAGCCGATTTTTGATGCAGTAGATGATTTAGTTTCAAAAAGCGAAAATAAGCCAAGAGTCATCCTTCTATGTCCTCAAGGAGAACGTTTTAGTCAACGTAAAGCTGAGGAGCTTGCAAAAGAAGAACACCTTATTTTCATTTGTGGGCACTATGAAGGATATGATGAAAGAATTCGAGAGCATGTAGTAACGGATGAAATTTCAATTGGTGATTATGTATTAACAGGCGGTGAGCTTGGTGCAATGGTAATTGCAGATAGCGTTGTTCGACTTCTTCCAGGTGTACTTGGTAATACTACATCAAAAATTGAAGATTCATTTAGTACAGGTTTGTTAGAACATCCTCATTATACGAGACCAGCAGATTTTAGAGGTCATAAAGTACCTGATGTTTTATTATCTGGAAATCATGCCCTTATCGAAGAATGGCGTACGAAACAATCTTATAAGCGCACATTAATGCGCCGTCCAGATCTACTAGAAGATTATACTTTATCTAAAAAAGAAGAGAAATGGATGGAGCAGGTAAAGGAAGAATTAAATAAAGAAAACTAGTTGCATGCATTAATAAAATATGTTAATATAACTTGTGGCTTGAGTAAATACTTAAGCCTTTATTCTCGGTGTTCCGCTGCGAGTAGATAAATCTTGTAAGAGCATCGGTTGGAAAAGGAGAGCATACATTATGCAAAATTTAATTAACGAAATTACAAAAGAACAACTAAGAACTGACTTACCGTCTTTCCGTCCTGGAGATACTGTAAAAGTACACGTTAAAGTTGTTGAGGGTACTCGTGAGCGTATCCAATTATTCGAAGGTGTAGTTATTAAACGTCGTGGTGGCGGAATTAGCGAAACTTTCACAGTTCGTAAAATTTCTTACGGAGTTGGTGTTGAACGTACGTTCCCAATTCACACTCCAAAAATTGCTAAATTAGACGTTGTTCGTCGCGGTAAAGTACGTCGTGCTAAACTTTACTACCTACGTGCACTTACTGGTAAAAAAGCAAGAATTAAAGAACTTCGATAGTCTTTTGAAAGGAGCTTGTATAAAACAAGCTCCTTTTTTTCCAATTTATGTAGAATATGGATATAATAAAAAGTAAAATAGAATACATAAATAAAGGTATTACCCTATTACATAATTTAGGATTGATACTGCAAAACGTATGGTTATTAATGGAGGGATTAGGTTGAAAGAAAGCAATAGTGGTGGAATTTGGGAATTAGTGAAAACAATTTTTATTGCGCTTGTACTTGCACTTGGAATTCGAACATTCCTTTTTACGCCAGTTCTAGTTGACGGTATCTCAATGATGCCAACATTACAGGATCAAAGTAGAATGATTGTAAATAAAATTGTTTACAAACTACACGAACCAAGACGTTTTGATATTGTTGTTTTTCATGCTACAAAAGAGAAAGACTATATTAAGCGTGTAATTGGCTTACCAGGTGATACTGTAGAATATAAAAATGATGTATTATATGTTAACGGTAAAGCTTATAAAGAACCATATTTAAATAAATACAAAAAAGAAACAACAGATGGTCCTTTAACTGAAGACTTTAAGTTAGAAGATATCACAGGAAGAAAAACTGTACCAAAAGGACAAATATTTGTTTTAGGAGATAATCGTCGCCTAAGTAAAGATAGTCGTATTATCGGGACAGTCAGTCAAAAAGAAATTTTAGGTCGAGCAAGTTTTGTATTCTGGCCTGTATCGGAGATTAAAGTGGCGAAATAAATGCCATATTAATCTTGATTATTTTAAAGTATAAGAAGGTGGCAACATGACAATTCAATGGTTTCCTGGCCATATGGCAAAAGCTAGAAGACAAGTTACCGAGAAGCTATCAGTAATAGATGTCGTTATTGAATTAGCGGATGCTAGGGTACCAGCTGCTTCTAGAAATCCAATGATCGATGAAATTATTTCAAATAAACCAAGATTACTTTTGTTAAACAAAGCTGATTTAGCCGATCCTAGAGTCACACAGCAATGGTTAGCTCATTATGAAAAACAAGGAGTAATGGCAATTGCCATAGATGCTGCATCTGGACAAGGTCTAAAAGCAATTATTACATCATGTGAAATTCTCGTAAAAGAGAAATTTGATAAAATGAGAGCAAAAGGAATTAAGCCAAGAGCGATACGTGCATTAATTGTTGGTATCCCTAATGTTGGTAAATCAACTTTAATCAACAAACTAGCACGAAAAAATATCGCAAAAACTGGAGATCGTCCAGGTGTAACACAAGCTCAGCAATGGATTAAAGTAGGAAAAGAAATCGAATTATTAGATACACCAGGTATTTTATGGCCAAAATTTGAAGATCAATTAGTTGGTCTACGATTGGCTACAACTGGTGCGATAAAAGATAGTATTATAAACCTACAAGAAGTAATGATCTATGCAATAAAGTATTTAAGAGAATATTACCCAAATGTATTAAGAGATCGTTACGACATGAATGACGAAATTCTTTATTCTGAAGAAGTAGTAGATATTTTTGATCATATTGGAAAAAAACGCGGATTATTAATGTCCGGTGGAATCATTGATTATGATAAAACATCCGACATGTTTTTACGTGAACTAAGAGCAGGTAAATTAGGAAGATTATCTTTTGAAAATCCATCGATGCATGAAGCGTCTGATGAAATAGTAGAAGAAAGTGCGCAAGATTGAGCGTACTTTCTTCTTTTTTAATGAAAATTTATGTTAAATGAACCGATAAAGTGAATATGGGGATACAAGGAGTTTCAAATTTATGTCACGGAAAATAGATGAAATAAAAAATATACTAAATGAGCTAACAGATTCTAGCAGTGAACTTTTCATTGAATTTAAAAATGATCAACGTGTTGGAGTTCAAAAGTTAATCGCTAAATGGTATAGAGACCAAGAAAAAAGAGAGTTAGCTCGAAATAAATTTCTTAAAATGATGGAATATGAACAGAATCTTTATAAACAAAATATTAAACTGATTGCAGGAGTCGACGAAGTTGGCAGAGGACCATTAGCAGGTCCTGTTGTAGCAGCAGCGGTGATTTTGGCAGAAGAAACAGAGTTTATTGGATTAGACGATTCGAAAAAATTATCAAAAGAAAAGCGCCAATATTTTGTTCAGCGTATAAAGAATGAAGCTGTATCATATGGAATTGGCATGGCGAGTTCAACTGAAATTGACGAAATCAATATTTATGAAGCGACAAAATTAGCTATGAAACGTGCAATCGAGCAACTTAATCATACTCCAGAGCATTTGTTAATTGATGCGATGAAACTTCCAATAGATATCTCACAAACATCGATCATAAAAGGAGATGCTACAAGTATTAGTATTGCTGCAGCTTCAGTTCTTGCGAAAGAAACAAGGGATGAGTTAATGGTCGAACTTAGTTTGAAACATCCAAACTATGGATTTGAAAAGCACATGGGATATGGTACGAAAGAACATCTCCAAGCAATCGAAAATTATGGAATAATCGATGAACATCGAAAATCATTTGCTCCTATAAAGGGAAAGTAAAGGGTTGATAAAACATGCAAAATGCAGGGATTTCATCTGTATTGGCGTCAAATGCAAAATTTCTGATGCCAAACACTGAATTAAAAGAAGGTCAAATTGTAATTGGAAAAGTAAATGAATTATCGGAAGACGGAACTGCAAGGATTATTATTAATGGAAAAATCATAACAGCAACTGTCGTTGAAGAAACACTATCTAAAGGTAAGTTTTATTTTCAAGTGCAAGATTTTAAAGACAATCAGCTAGAGTTAAAGGTTATTTCAGAAATTAAACAAAATGATCAAAAAAATGCACTTCAAATTTTAAATGAATTAGATATACCTTATACAAAAGAAGCTGAATCTGTAATTAAGTTATTTTTACAAAGTGAACACCCGATTAATAAGAGTGAAATAATAACTGCAATCAATCAGTTACCTAATTCACAAAATAAACAGTTAGTTTTAGATACTTTATCATTTTTATTAAATAAAAATTACCCTATAACTGAGAAATTAATCGATACATTAATGAACGGAACTGAAAGTCAGCTAACTAGTTTACTAGCAAATATTGAAGAATTACAAATTGAACCTACAATGAACGCCAATTTGAAACAATTACAATCAATGGTTGGATTAATAAAAAATAATCATATCATCTCAAATTTTCAAACTGAACAATATCATTTAGCAAATCGATTATTAACGTCAAACGACGAATCTTTTCTAAATGAATGGAATAACCAATTTTCATCAAAAGGTATTAACAATACTTCAAATTTTAAGCAAGAAGTGTTCAATAACTTAGTAAAGGTATCAGAAAATTCGCCAAGCATTGCAAAAGCATTTTTAACTAGCTTAAGTGAATTACCTGAATTTCAGTTAGAGAAAACAGATTTAATGAGAATTCCTTTAAATCTATCAAATCAGCTTTTTTCAGATCTAGATGAACAGATAAACCCTAATCTTCAAAAAACAAATGAAATTGAATTAAATCAGCAGTTTGTAAAAAATATTCAAGACAAAATTTCTGGATTTTTATCAACAAACTCTGATAATCATTCGTTAAAAAATTCAATTTTAACCAATGTACTGGCTAATTTAAATGATGATAAAAATATGGATAGTATGACGAAATTATATTTGCAAAATCAAATTTTAGATGGTTCGAATACTTCCAGTGATGAATCAATGAATAAATTGTTTGAGCAAATCAGTAAGTTCAATCGTTCAAATAATTCAACGCTGGATATACATACTGAGCAGTTAACAAAGCAGTTAATGAAGCATAATGAATTAATTGGATTAAACTTAGAAAATAAATTGAGTCATCTAACGAATCTAAATAAATCAGTAATCAGTGAGCAATTTCCAACATTAAAAGAAATTGCATTAAGAGCATTAAATAGTCCTATTCCTGAAGCGTTTAAAGAACCAATTGAGCAGTTAATCACTAAAATCACTGCTCAACAAATTACGTCCATCCATCAGAATGGACCACAATATCATTTATCTACATCTATTCCAATCAATTTAAATAATTGGTCAACAGATCTTCTTATTCAATGGTCCGGCAAGGAAGATCAGTCTAATCAAAATCAAATTCAATCAAACTATTGTCATGTCTTATTTTTTTTAGAGCTAGAAACACTAAAAGAAACAATGGTTGATGTATCAATTCAAAATCGTGTAGTAAACGTTACGATATTCAACAATAAAGAAGGTTTAAACGATATCGTATCAAACGCTCAACAAATCATTAAAGATGGCCTTGCGAAGCATGATTACTATTTATCATCTCTTAAATGTTTACCGTTTCAAAATGAACAAAAACAAAGAGTAAAAGAGATACAGTTTAATAATAGTTTATTATCAAATAAAGAGTATGCAGGGGTCGATTTGTTAGTATGAAAAATAGCAATGAAAAAAGAAAAGATGTAATTGCATTAAAATACAATACTGAATCTGATGTTGCGCCTAAAGTAATAGCAAAAGGAAAAGGTTTAATAGCAGATGAAATTATTTCAAAGGCAAAGGATTTTGGCGTACCAATCCAAGAAGATCCATCTTTAGTTGAAGTATTAAGTAAATTAGAGATTAATCAATCTATCCCAGAGGATTTATACAGTGTAGTTGCAGAATTATTCGCATTTATTTATCGAGCAGATAAACAAATGGGAAAATAATATTGTAATATGATAAACTCTTTCATCATTGTTGATGAAAGGGTTTTCTTTATAAAATCAGAGAATATTTATTTCTTTTCTACTAAAGTATTTACAGTATATTCTGTAAGAGATACAATAGGGATGTGTTTTAATTTGTCTTGTTCTAAAAGGGGAGGATGGATCATGAATATCCATGAGTATCAAGGGAAAGAAATCCTAAGAAGCTATGGCGTAAAAGTTCCTAATGGAAAAGTTGCATTCACAGTTGAAGAAGCAGTAGAAGCAGCAAAAGAACTAGGTACAGCTGTATGCGTAGTAAAAGCTCAAATTCACGCTGGTGGCCGCGGTAAAGCGGGTGGCGTTAAAGTAGCGAAAAATTTAGATGAAGTAAATACATATGCTAGTGAAATACTAGGTAAAGTATTAGTTACTCATCAAACTGGACCAGAAGGTAAGGAAGTTAAGCGCTTACTTATCGAAGAAGGCTGCGATATCAAAAAAGAATATTATGTTGGTTTAGTTTTAGACCGCGCTACTTCACAAGTTGTTTTAATGGCTTCTGAAGAAGGTGGAACTGAAATTGAAGAAGTTGCAGAAAAAACACCTGAAAAAATCTTTAAAGAGTATATTGATCCAGCAGTAGGTCTACAAGGCTTCCAAGCTCGTCGTATTGCTTTCAATATCAATATCCCAAGCAATTTAGTTAACAAAGCTGTTAAGTTCATGATGGGCTTATACAAAGCGTTTATCGAAAAAGATTGCTCTATCGCTGAAATTAATCCACTAGTTGTAACTGGTGATGGTGAAGTAATGGCATTAGATGCGAAGTTAAACTTTGACTCAAATGCTTTATATCGTCATGCTGACATCTTAGCTTACCGTGATTTAGAAGAAGAAGATGCAAAAGAAATCGAAGCTTCTAAATATGACTTAAACTATATTTCTTTATACGGAAATATCGGATGTATGGTTAACGGTGCAGGTTTAGCAATGGCTACAATGGATATCATTAAACACTACGGTGGAGATCCGGCTAACTTCCTTGATGTAGGGGGCGGTGCTACTGCTGAGAAAGTTACAGAAGCATTCAAAATCATCCTTTCTGACCAAAATGTTAAAGGGATTTTCGTTAATATCTTCGGTGGCATCATGAAGTGTGATGTTATTGCTGAAGGTGTTATCGAAGCAACTAAACAAGTTGGTTTACACTTACCATTAGTAGTTCGTTTAGAAGGAACGAATGTTGAATTAGGTAAGAAGATTCTTAATGAGTCAGGCTTAAACATTGTTGCAGCAGATTCAATGGCTGATGGCGCTGAAAAAATCGTTGCACTTGTAGGCTAAGAAAGGGAGGATAAAAATGAGCGTATTTATTAATAAAGATACAAAAGTCATTGTACAAGGTATTACTGGTTCACAAGGCTTATTCCATACTACTCAAATGTTAGAGTATGGTACTAAAATCGTTGGTGGTGTAACTCCTGGTAAAGGCGGAACTGACATTGCTGGCGTACCTGTATTCAATACAGTTAAAGATGCAGTTGAAGCTACTGGTGCTAATGCATCTGTAATCTATGTACCACCTGCATTTGCTGCTGATGCAATCATGGAAGCAGTTGATGCTGAATTAGATATCGCAATTTGTATTACTGAAGGTATTCCAGTACTTGATATGGTAAACGTTAAAAAGTACATGGAAGGCAAAAAGACTAGATTAGTTGGTCCTAACTGTCCTGGTGTAATTACTCCTGATGAGTGTAAAATTGGTATCATGCCTGGTTACATTCATAAAAAAGGTCATGTAGGTATCGTATCACGTTCTGGTACGTTAACATATGAGGCTGTTCATCAATTAACTCAAGCTGGTATTGGTCAATCTACAGCTGTAGGTATTGGTGGAGATCCTGTAAATGGAACAAACTTCATCGATGTATTAAAAGCATTCAATGAAGATCCAGAAACTTATGCAGTTATTATGATTGGTGAAATCGGTGGAACTGCAGAAGAAGAAGCTGCTGAGTGGGTACAAGCTAACATGACAAAACCAGTAGTAGGATTCATCGGTGGTCAAACAGCTCCAGAAGGTAAACGTATGGGTCATGCTGGTGCGATCATTGCAGGCGGTAAAGGTACTGCTAAAGAAAAAATGGCGACAATGGAAAATTGTGGCATTAAAGTTGCACTTACTCCTGCAGTAATGGGCGAAACTTTAATTGGTGTATTAAAAGAGCGTGGCTTATATGAACAATGTAAGACACACGAAGCTTTAGTATAAGAAATGACAAAAGTAACCTCCTTTTGGAGGTTACTTCTTTTATAAACTTAAATAGAAAGGATAATGTTATGGATAAGAAACTAAGATTAATACATTTACATCATTTTTTGTTTGAAAACTATCAAACAATGAAAGAGATTCTTCAAATCGATCCCAATCTAAAAAACCTCTATCATTATTCATCTTCAAACTTTCAAACTACTTTTAAAATGACCTCTTTTACTGCAGAAAAATTATATTCTCAACTTCATTCAACTTCCGTTTTTGATATTTTAAAAGAAAATGATAAAAAAAATATTAAAATTATTACAATTTATGATGATTTATACCCAGATTTGTTAAAGGAAATTTACGACCCTCCGTTTATTTTATATGTAAAAGGTAATGAAAATATCTTAAGTAGTCATATGATGATTAGTATAATTGGCGCAAGAAAACCATCTTTATTTGCGAATATTATTTGTGAATCTTTTATAAAAGACCTGATAAGTGAGAATTGGACAATCGTAAGTGGAATGGCAAGTGGATGTGATTCAATCGCGCATAAATTAACGATCTTCAACAAAGGAACTACGATTGCAGTAGTAGGAAGTGGGTTAGACTATATTTATCCAAAAGAGAATCGTGAGTTATTTCAAGAGATAGCATTAAACCATTTAATACTAAGTGAGTATCCATACTATATTAGGCCAGAAAAAAGGTATTTTCCTAGAAGAAACAGAATAATTGCCGGACTAACGAAAGGATTAGTTGTATTGGAGGCAAAGGAGAAAAGTGGTACGATGATAACGGCGAATTTTGCAATTCAAAATGGTAGAGAAGTATTTGCAGTACCTGGACCGATTATAATGGAAGAATATAGAGGAAACCATCGGTTAATTCAAGATGGTGCGAAGCTAATTACGTGCTCAAATGATATTTTGGAGGAATTTAAGGAATATACTAAAAAATAAAAAAATATGTTTATATTACAAAAAATTGACAATACTAATGCGACTTGTGTTATTTTATATCTAAATAAATTTGACTAATGTATAGAATTAACTATACAATTTGAAATTGTATGAAGGAAAAATAAAAATATAATTGAACTCTTCTTATAATGAATCTATTTAATCTACATAATAGTTAGAATGAAAGAAACAGGAATACAGAGAGTAATGAATAGTAAACTCTCAGGAGGCTTAAAAAATGGCAGAAAATTTAGTGATAGTGGAGTCCCCTTCAAAGGCTAAAACAATTGAAAAATACCTAGGTAAGAAATTTAAAGTAATTGCATCTATGGGACATGTAAGAGACTTACCTAAAAGCCAGATGGGGATTGAAATAGAAAACGATTACAACCCAAAGTACATAACAATCCGCGGTAAGGGTCCAGTTTTAAAGGATTTAAGATCAGCTGCCAAAAAAGCAAAAAAAATCTATCTAGCAGCCGATCCAGATCGTGAAGGAGAAGCAATTGCTTGGCATATTGCTAATACGTTAAATATCGATGTAAGTTCAGATTGTCGTGTAGTATTTAATGAAATAACAAAAGATGCTATTAAAGAATCTTTTAAAAAACCAAGACCGATTAATATGAATTTAGTAGATGCACAGCAAGCAAGACGTGTACTAGATCGTTTAGTAGGATACAACATTAGTCCTTTATTATGGAAAAAAGTAAAAAAAGGATTAAGTGCAGGTCGAGTTCAATCAGTCGCTTTAAGATTAATTTTAGAACGTGAAAAAGAGATTACAGTTTTCCAACCTGAAGAATATTGGACGATTAAAAGTAAAGCTATTACAAAAAAGGAAACGTTTGATACATTTTTTTACGGGATAAATGGTAAAAAAGTAGATTTAGGTTCTGAATCTGATGTAAATAATGTTCTATCACAAATTCAAGGTGAAAGCTTTACAGTCCAAAGCGTAACTAAAAAAGAAAGAAAACGTAATCCTGCCTCTGCTTTTACAACTTCTTTATTACAACAAGAAGCAGCAAGGAAATTAAATATGCGTGCAAAGAAAACGATGATGATTGCACAACAGTTATATGAAGGGATTTCATTAGGTAGCGGCGGACAAGTCGGATTAATAACTTATATGAGAACAGATTCAACTCGAATTTCCGATGTTGCTGCAACTGAAGCGAAAGATTTCATAAAAGAAACTTATGGCGCTAATTATATTGCTGAAAATAAAAAGAATGAAAAGAAATCAGACAAAGTACAAGATGCTCATGAAGCAATACGACCAACGTCAACTTTACGTACACCTGATACGATTAAAGCTCACGTTAGTAGAGATCAATATCGCCTGTATAAATTAATATGGGAAAGATTCATTGCTAGCCAAATGGCACCTGCAGTACTTGATACCGTTAAAGTAGATTTAATCAATAATGATGTAATATTTAGAGCAAATGGTTCCGTTGTTAAGTTTCCAGGATTTATGAAGGTTTACATTGAGAGTAATGATGAGGGTGTTGAAGAGAAAGACCGTATTCTACCTCCTTTAACAGAAGGAGAAAGCGTGAAATTAGAAGAAATCTTGCCAGAGCAACACTTTACTCAGCCACCTCCACGTTATACGGAGGCAAGATTAGTAAAAACATTGGAAGAGCTTGGAATAGGTAGACCTTCAACATATGTACCTACTTTAGAAACAATTCAAAAGCGTGGTTATGTTTCGTTAGATAATAAACGTTTTGTACCAACAGAACTTGGTCAGATTGTATATGATTTAGTGCTTGAATTTTTCCCTGAAATCATTAATATTGAATTTACCGTTCAAATGGAAGGTGACCTAGATAAAATTGAAGAAGGTAATGTGAATTGGATTCATATAATCGATCAATTTTATAAAGGATTTGAAAAGCACTTAGAAATTGCCGAGAAAGAAATGCAAAAGGTTGAAATACGGGATGAACCTGCTGGTGAAGATTGTGAAGTCTGCGGAAGTCCTATGGTATTCAAGATGGGTCGATATGGCAAATTTATGGCATGTTCGAACTTCCCTGATTGTAGAAATACAAAAGCCATCGTAAAAGAAATAGGAGTAAAATGTCCAACTTGTAAAGAAGGAAATATTATAGAACGTAAGTCTAAAAAGAATCGAATTTTTTATGGATGTACAAATTATCCAGAATGCGAATTCTTATCTTGGGATAAACCGATTTCTAGACCTTGTCCAAAATGTGACAGTTTACTAGTCGAGAAGAAGATGAAAAAGGGTATTCAAGTTCAATGTGTTTCATGTGATTACAAAGAGGACCAACAAGTGTGAGCAATTAGTTTGCTCACTTTTCCTTTTCATATAAACCATTTATTAAGAAATTTTAACTAATTTAACAAAAAAATAAAAACGTAATTTAATATTTTTCAGCGTAGAAGGAGTTAGCAATGTCAGAACAATTTATTAATGTAATTGGAGCGGGATTAGCTGGAAGTGAAGCCGCTTATCAGATCGCAAAAAGAGGTATTAAAGTACATTTATACGAAATGAGACCTGTTAGACAAACACCGGCTCATCATACTGATAAATTTGCTGAGTTAGTATGTAGCAACTCACTTAGAGCAAATACTTTAACAAATGCAGTAGGTGTTTTAAAAGAAGAAATGAGAAGATTAGATTCAGTTATTATCCGATCTGCTGATGAGTGCGCAGTGCCGGCTGGAGGTGCACTAGCTGTTGATCGTCATGAATTTGCAAGCAAAGTAACTGAATATGTGAAAAATCATCCAAATGTTGTTGTGCATAATGAGGAAATGACTAAGATTCCTGAAGGGCCAACTGTTATCGCAACTGGACCATTAACTTCACCTGAACTTTCACAACAACTAAAAGAATTAACTGGTGAAGATTATTTCTACTTTTATGATGCAGCAGCACCAATTGTAGAAAAAGAAAGTATCGATTTAAATAAAGTATATTTAAAATCTAGATATGATAAAGGGGAAGCAGCATATCTAAATTGCCCTATGACAGAAGAGGAATTTGATCGATTCTATGAAGCGCTTATATCAGCTGAAACAGTTCCTTTAAAGGAATTTGAAAAAGAGATTTTCTTTGAAGGTTGTATGCCTGTAGAAGTAATGGCTAAACGAGGTAAGCAAACTTTATTATTCGGTCCAATGAAACCAGTTGGATTAGAAGATCCTAAAACTGGAAAAACACCTCACGCAGTCGTGCAATTACGTCAAGATGATAGTGCTGGAACTTTATATAATATAGTAGGTTTCCAAACTCATTTAAAATGGGGACCACAAAAGGAAGTTCTTCAATTAATACCTGGTCTAGAAAACGCAGAAATCGTTCGTTATGGTGTAATGCATCGAAACACATTCATCAATTCTCCAAAACTTTTAGAACCGACTTACAGATTTAAAGGTCGCAATGACTTATTCTTTGCAGGTCAAATGACAGGTGTTGAAGGTTACGTAGAATCTGCAGCTTCTGGTTTAGTGGCTGGGATTAATGCAGCAAGATTTGTAATGGAGAAAGAATTAGTCGTTTTCCCAGCTGAAACAGCGATTGGAAGTATGTCTAACTATATAACTACAACTAGCGAAAAACACTTCCAACCAATGAATGCAAATTTCGGTTTATTCCCTAGACTTGACGTTAAAATTAAACGAAAACAAGAGCGTTATGAAGCGTACGCAAACAGAGCATTAGAATCAATTATGAATTTTGTAGAATGTTAAGAAAATAAATTGCAAATAGCTACTTAATATGTTAGTATGAGGTGGCTTGTGAGGAGAAATTACCTTGAATATTAAAATATTGTGTCAATTATTCATTCAGTATTTACAATTAGAGAAAAACTCTTCACAATACACATTAAATAGTTATAAAAAAATTATTGAACAATTTCTAGTTTTTATGGAGCAACAATCCATTATTTCATTTTCTTCGGTAACTTATTCTGATGTTCGTCTCTATTTAACAACTTTGCATGACAAACAGCTATCTAGACGTACAGTCTCAAAACATATTTCTTGTTTAAGAAGTTTCTATCGTTTTCTAATGAGAGAAAATGAAGTAAAAGAGAATCCTTTTGTTTTAGCTTCACTTCCTAAAAAAGATAATATGATACCTCGATTTTTATATAAGGAAGAACTTGAAAAACTATTTGAAATTAGCGACCTAAATACGGAACTTGGACAACGAAATCAAGCCCTTTTAGAATTGCTATATGCTACTGGTATCCGAGTTAGCGAATGCTGTAGTTTGAAATTAAAAGACATAGATTTTCAAATTGGGACTATTTTAGTAACAGGCAAAGGGAATAAACAGAGGTATATTCCCTTTGGTAGTTATGCAGAAAAAGCTCTTCATACATATATAGAAGATGGTCGAAATAGACTGTT
This sequence comes from Gottfriedia luciferensis, assembly GCF_002156865.1. Taxonomy (GTDB): domain Bacteria; phylum Bacillota; class Bacilli; order Bacillales; family Bacillaceae_G; genus Gottfriedia; species Gottfriedia luciferensis. The sequence goes on from NZ_NCTA01000008.1 coordinate 53,678, forward strand.
AGTAGCTAACAAGCAAATAAATGATGACCTTTTTCTAAATCACCGTGGTACAAAACTCACGGCAAGAGGTGTACGTGGTATTTTAGAAAAAATGATCAAAGATACTTCGTTGACTAATAAGATCTATCCTCATATGATTAGGCATACTTTTGCTACTCATATGCTAGATAGTGGTGCGGATATCCGAAGTGTTCAAGAATTGCTTGGACATGAGAATTTATCGTCTACACAAATCTATACACATGTAACGAAGGAAAGATTACAAAAAGTATACAATTTACATCATCCTAGAGCATAATAACGCTCAATTTTAGAAATTACATTTCTAAGGAGGATTTATATGTCCAATTTTCACGCTACAACGATTTTCGCAATCAGGCACGATGGAAAGAGTGCTATGGCTGGTGATGGCCAAGTTACTTTTGGAAATGCTGTTGTAATGAAGCATACTGCAAGAAAAGTAAGGAAGCTTTTTAATGGAAAAGTTTTAGCTGGATTTGCAGGATCTGTTGCAGATGCGTTTACTTTATTTGAACTTTTTGAAGGTAAGTTAGTTGAATACAATGGTAATATTCAACGAGCTGCTGTTGAATTAGCAAAAAAGTGGAGAACAGATCGAGTATTACATAAACTTGAAGCACTGCTTATTGTAATGGACCATAATTCATTATTATTAATTTCCGGTACTGGAGAAGTGATTGAACCTGATGATGGAATTCTAGCAATTGGCTCAGGTGGGAATTACGCTCTTGCTGCAGGCCGCGCATTGAAGGAAAATGCAGGTGACAGTCTTTCTGCGAAACAAATAGCATATGCGAGTTTAAAGACTGCTAGTGATATTTGTGTATATACTAACGGAAATATAATTTTAGAAGAATTAGAATAGGAGAGTGTATTATGAGTACTTCTTTCACGCCTCGTCAAATTGTTGAAAAACTAGATCAATACATTGTTGGACAGCATCAAGCGAAAAAAGCAGTAGCAATTGCACTCAGAAATCGATATCGTAGAAGTTTACTTGAAGAGTCTTTCCGTGAAGAAATATCACCGAAAAATATATTAATGATTGGACCAACAGGTGTTGGGAAAACTGAAATCGCTAGAAGAATGGCAAAGCTTGTTGGAGCTCCTTTCATTAAAGTTGAAGCTACTAAATTTACAGAAGTTGGTTATGTTGGTAGAGATGTAGAATCAATGGTTCGCGATCTAATCCAAACTTCCATACGAATTGTAAAAGAAGAGCGTATGAATAAAGTGAAAGAACAAGCTGAAAAAAATGCTAACCAAAAATTAGTAAAACTTCTAGTTCCAAGTATAAAAAAACAAGCTTCATTTAAAAATCCACTTGAGATGCTTTTTAATCAAGATTCACAGAACTCTAATGCTGAGCAAGAAGAGAATGATACAGAATTAACATCAAAAAGAAGAAACATAGAATTTCAACTATTATCAGGAAAACTAGAAGAAGAACTTGTATCGATTGAAGTAGAGCAACAACAAGCTCCTATGTTAGATTTTATGCAAGGTTCTGGTATGGAACAAATGGGAATGAATTTTCAAGAATCGTTAGGTAGTTTATTTCCAAAGAAAACTAAAAAAAGAAATCTTACGGTTAAAGAAGCCCGTAAGATTTTGACAAATGAAGAAGCTCAGAAATTAATTGATATGGATGAAGTTACTCAAGAGGCTGTCTATAGAGCGGAACAATTAGGAATTATTTTCATAGATGAAATAGATAAGATTGCTAGTAAGCAAAATTCTACTCAAGATGTTTCTCGAGAAGGAGTACAAAGAGATATTTTACCAATTGTTGAAGGAAGTACAGTGGTAACAAAATATGGACCTGTTAAAACAGATCATATTCTTTTTATCGCTGCTGGAGCGTTCCATATTTCGAAGCCTTCTGATTTAATACCGGAATTACAAGGTCGCTTCCCGATTCGTGTGGAATTAGGCAAATTGTCTGTTGATGATTTTGTTCGTATATTAGTTGAGCCTGATTTTTCAATTATTAAACAATATAAAGCTTTATTGTCTACAGAAGGTATACAAATCGAATTTTCTGACGATGCTATACGTAGAATCGCAGAAATAGCATTCGAAGTAAATCAATCTACTGACAATATAGGTGCAAGAAGACTGCATACAATCATGGAGAAACTTCTTGAGGATCTATCTTTTGAAGCTTCAGAAATTCAAATGGGTACGATAAAGATCACACCACAATATGTGAATGAAAAACTCGCAAATATTGCAAAAGATAAAGATATAAGTCAATTTATATTATAGGAAACGTACAATTAAATAGGAGGCATTTAGAAAGATGCAATTATTAGAAAAAACAAGAAAGATTAATAAGTTATTACAACAATCAGCAGGAAAGCCAGTAAACTTTAAAGAAATGGCTGATACATTAGAAGAAGTAATTGAATCAAATGTATTTATTTTAAGTCGTAAAGGGAAGCTATTAGGTTACGGACTTCACCAAAAAATCGAAAATGAACGTATGCAAAAAATGTTCAGTGACCGTCAATTTCCTGAAGAATACACTCAAAATTTATTCAATATCAATGAAACTTCTTCAAATATTGATATTAACAGTGAATATACTGCTTTCCCGGTTGAAAATAAAGACTTATTTTCTGGTGGTTTAACAACGATTGTACCAATTATCGGTGGTGGTGAGCGCTTAGGTACACTTGTATTAGCACGAATTAATCAAGATTTTGAAAACGATGATTTAATTCTGGCAGAATACGGTGCTACTGTAGTAGGTATGGAAATTCTTCGTGAAAAAGCTGAAGAAATTGAAGAAGAAGCTAGAAGCAAAGCTGTTGTACAAATGGCTATTTCATCACTTTCATACAGTGAATTAGAAGCAATCGAACATATTTTTGAAGAATTAAATGGTTATGAAGGACTATTAGTAGCAAGTAAAATTGCTGACCGTGTAGGTATTACGAGATCAGTTATCGTAAATGCGCTACGTAAATTAGAAAGTGCTGGTGTAATCGAATCAAGATCATTAGGTATGAAAGGTACTTATATTAAAGTACTAAATGATAAATTCTTATTAGAATTAGAAAAACTTAAATCAAACTAATGGATTAAAAGTCTTATCCCAAATACGGATAAGACTTTTTTGTATAGGAAGAAAATATAAAATTGCAATGGAAAGAAAACTCAATGTAGTTGCCATTGTTACATATTAGTATAAGTGCAACTAAGCCTCTGACTTCACCTAAAAACTCGCTACTCGGCGAGTTTTTTATTTGTTTTGTTTAATATATCGAATTCTTTCATAAAAATACATACTTTTGTAAAAAATCAATTAAGATTTTTAGACAAAATTCTAAATTAATTGTGAATTGCGTATCAAAATTTGTCTATTCTTGGTAATATATAGTAGTATTATTACCGTAATGTTTCAATTATGAAAAGAAAAGTAATATTTAGTAGAAAATATTTCATAGTTTTTATGAATGTAACTTTAAATCGTATACTATTTTAGTCCTATATACCTAATTGTAATATGTGAAAATATACAGTATCATTGAACCCCTTTCAAAGATATAATTTGAATGTAGTAGTTTGTAATATATTGTCTAATTTTCATTACAGCAAGAAAATAATTTAGGTTTTTTGTAATAATTTGACGTTCGATATAGTTTATAGGAGGAACACATGAATTTATTTTCAAGTACTATTACATCGTTAGAAAACGGGCTTAATTATTCTGTTCAAAAACAAAAAGCAATTTCACAAAATATAGCAAATGCTGATACACCAAATTACAAAGCGAAGGATGTTTCATTTAAATCGATTCTTGATCAAGAGATGCAACATAGTATGACTGCATTCAAAACAGATAGTAGACAATTAGATTTTAAAAATTCGAGTGACACTAGCTTCACAATAGTTGATCGAAATGACACTTCTTATTCACATAGTGGGAATAACGTTGATTTAGATACGGAAATGTCGTTATTAGCAGAAAACCAAATATATAATCAAGCGCTAGTAGATAGACTGAACGGTCAATTTAATACATTAAAAAGCGTTATTAGAGGAGGTAAATAAAAATGAGTATATTCCATAGTATGAATATCTCAGCTTCTGCTCTGAATATGCAGAGATTACGATTAGACGTAGTTTCATCTAATATGGCAAATTCAGAAACAACTAGAGGGAAATTGGTAAATGGTGTTTGGCAGCCGTATCGTAGAAAAATGGTAGAAATTGCATCAAGTAATTCTAATTCGAGTTTTGCCAATATTTTTAATGATTCGATTAGTGCGAATGGTGAAATTGGGGATGGTGTAAAAGTTACAAAAATAAAGGAGGATCAAACTCCATTTAAACTAGTTTACAGCCCTGATCATCCAGATGCAGATAAGAATGGATATGTTAAGATGCCAAATGTTGATCCATTAAAAGAAATGGTTGATTTAATGGGGGCGTCAAGATCATATGAAGCGAATGTAACTGTTCTTAATGCTTCAAAAGGTTTACTAATGAAGGCGTTAGAAATTGGAAAATAGAGGTAGGGAAAATAAATGACTCAAATCAGTCAAATTCAATCGATTAATATGCAACCATTAAATACAGGAAATAGTATTAAATCGACTGGTGACGTACAGTCCAAATTTGCTAATTTTTTAAAAGATTCAATAAATCAAGTAAATGAAGCAGGTATTGAATCAAACGATATGACGAATAAGCTTGTAAAAGGTGAAAACGTTGATTTACATAATGTTATGATTGCAGCTGAAAAATCGAACATAATGCTACAAACGACGATGGAAATTCGAAACAAAGTGATTGATGCTTACCAAGAAATGATGAGAATGCAAATTTAATCTTAAAAAACCAGTAGAAAAAATTAAAAACAAAGTAATGTTTTTCATAGTTTGAATAAACATCTGGGGGATTGGAATGAACGAAAAGATAAAAGGAGGTCTAGGTCGTGTAAAGAATTTTTGGTTTAGTCGAACATCTAAACAAAAATCTTTACTTGTTGGTCTACCCGTCCTGTTAGTTTTAATAATTGGAATTAGTACTTATTTTTTAACAAAAGAAAATTTAGTTCCGTTATATAGTAATCTATCTCCTTCTGAGACTGGTCAAATTAAAGAGACTTTAGATTCTAAGGGAGTTACGAATGAAATAAAAGATAACGGTAAAACAATTTATGTTCCTGATAATGTTGTAGATGAGCTAAAGGTTGATTTAGCTTCGAAAGGAATTCCTAATTCAGGAACAATTGATTATGAATTCTTTGGTAAAAATAGCAATTTTAGTATGACGGATAATGAATTTAATGTCGTTAAATTAGAGGCCATGCAAAATGAACTTGCTAATTTAATGAAAGAGATTGATGGTATTAATAATGCGAAGGTAATGATTAATCTACCTCAGGATAGTGTGTGGGTGACTGATCAAGCTTCTGAGGCATCTGCATCAATCGTATTAGAAACTAAACCTGGATATAAATTTACACAGGATCAAGTTACAGCACTTTATCACCTTGTTTCAAAAAGTGTACCGAACTTACCAACATCTAATATCGTGATCACGGATCAATTTTTTGATAGTTTCGATTTGAAAAACAATGATAATGATTCATCAGATGAAGATCCAACAGACTTTGCTTCACAACAACGTATTAAGAAATCAGTTGAAAGAGACATCCAACTACAAGTTCAACAGCTTCTAGGTAAAATGATGGGTGCAGACAAAGTAGCAGTTGGTGTAACAGCAGATATCGATTTTACACAAAAGAAAAGTAAAGAAGAACTTGTCGAACCTGTAGACAAAGAGAATATGCAAGGAATTGCAATTAGCTCAGAAAAAATTAAAGAAACATTCGCTGGTTCAAAACCAAGTAATGGTGGTGTAGCTGGTACTGGCCAAAATGATATTTCGAATTATCAAGCAGATTCTTCATCAAATAATGGAGATTATTCGAAAGAAGAAGACCGAATTAATTATGATGTAAACAAAATAAAAAATGAAATCGTAGCTAGTCCTTATCGTATTCGTGATTTAAGTATTCAACTTGCTGTTGAACCACCAAATCCGAAAGATGTTAATTCTTTACCACAGCAAACAATTGATGAAATTAAGCAAATGCTTGGAACAATTGTAAAAACATCGATTGATAAAGGATATAATCCAAATGGTCAAGAGTTAAGCCAAGATCAAGTTAATCAAAAAGTTGCAGTCTCAGTTGCACAGTTTAAAGGTAAAGACTTATCAACTGCTTCAACAAAAACAACAATTCCTTTATGGATGTATATTGCAGGTGCTGCGCTATTAATCATTATTATCGTATTAATCATCCTTTTATTACGTAAACGTAATGAAGAAGAAGTACTTGTCGAAGATTTAAGTCAGCCAATTATAGATGTTCCAGATATAAATGATGAAACTGAAACGGATGGAACAGTAAGAAGAAAACAATTGGAAAAAATGGCGAAAGAAAAACCTGAAGAATTCGCTAAATTATTACGAAGCTGGATTACTGAAGACTAGGAGGAGAACATGGCTAAAAAGGATAAATCAAATGAGCTTACTGGAAAACAAAAGGCTGCTATTCTTCTAATCTCACTAGGTCCGGATGTTTCAGCTCAAGTATATAAGCATTTATCGGAGGAAGAAATAGAGAGACTAACACTAGAAATATCAGGTGTTCGTAAAGTTGAATCGAAAGAAAAAGAAAACATAATAGAAGAATTTCACCAAATCGCATTAGCGCAAGAGTATATTACTCAAGGTGGAATTGGATACGCAAAAACAATACTTGAAAAAGCACTAGGCGGAGATCAGGCTCAAACGATTATTAATCGATTAACATCATCATTGCATGTTAAACCATTCGATTTTGCTAGAAAAGCAGATCCTTCGCAAATACTAAACTTTATACAAAATGAACATCCGCAAACTATTGCATTGATCTTATCTTATCTTGATTCAATCCAAGCCGGCCAGATTCTATCAGAATTGCCACAAGAAATGCAAGCGGATATTGCGAAAAGAATAGCATTAATGGATAGCACATCACCTGAAATCATTAATGAAGTTGAACAGCTTTTAGAAAGAAAGCTTTCAACAAGTGTGACACAAGATTACACACAAACTGGTGGTATTGAATCTGTTGTCGATGTATTAAATGGTGTAGATCGTAGTACAGAAAGAACAATTCTTGAAGCTTTAGAAGTGCAGGATCCTGAACTTGCGGAAGAAATTAAAAAGAGAATGTTTGTATTTGAAGATATTGTTACCCTGGATAATCGTTCGATTCAACGTGTTATTAGAGATGTTGAAAATGAAGATCTTATGCTTGCACTTAAAGTGGCAAGCGAGGAAGTTAAGAATGTCATCTTTAAAAATATGTCAAATCGTATGGCAGAAACATTTATGGAAGAAATGGAATTCCTTGGACCAGTTCGATTACGCGATGTAGAAGAAGCTCAAACTAGAATCGTAACAACAATACGTAGATTAGAAGAGACAGGCATTATCGTAATTGCAAGAGGTGGGGGAGAGGATATTATTGTCTAACTTAATCAAAAGTCAACATGTAAAAACTGATTCTACTCCATTTAAAACAATAGGAATTCAACGTTTATTTGTTAAAGCAGAAGAAATAGAAGAAATGAAAATAGAGGCTGATCAACTTAAGTTTGTGAAAGATGAAATTCTCACTTATGAGAAACAATTGGTTCAACTGAAAGAACAGATTCAAACGATGAGAAGTGAAGCTCTAACAGAAATTGAAAATATGAAACAGAATTGGTTTGATGAGAAAAGGGATTTAATCGAATTAGCAAAGGAAGAAGGCATCCTTCAAGGGAAAGAAGAAGGCCGTCAAATTGCAGTTCAAGAGTATGAAAGTCTAATAATGGAAGCAAAAGAAGTAGTGAAGGCTTCAAAAGTAGATTACCTTAATCGAATCGAAGAAAGTGAAGAAGCGATCTTAAAACTTGGTTTAGCTGTTTCAAGACATATACTATTGCATGAAATCGAACTAAATCAGGAACTGATGATTCCAATCATAAAAAAAGTTTTACAAGAAGTAAAAGAAGAAAATGATATACGTATTTCAGTTCATCCAGGTCAATATGATTTAGTTGTCAAACAAAGAGTTGAATTAGAAAAAATTCTACTAAATGATATAAAACTTTACGTGTATCCAGATGAATCATTAACATTAGGAAGCTGCATCATCGATTCGTCATTCGGTAGAATTGATGCCAGTGTCGACGTTCAATTAAGTGAAATTTCTAGGCATCTTATTCAGTTAAGTCAGGAGGAAGAGGATGGAGCTAAGTAAAGTATTACAACATCTTCCTTCAATTGACTCATACAGAAGATATGGAAAAGTCCTTCGAGTAATCGGGTTAATGATTGAGTCAAAAGGTCCAAAAGCTTCCATTGGTGACCTATGTTATATCTATCTTGATAAAAATAAACAAAAAAAGGTTTATGCCGAAATAGTAGGATTTAATGATGAAAATGTCCTGCTAATGCCTTTTACAAATGTGCATGAGATTTCTCCAGGTTGTATTGTTGAAACAACCGGAAATCCTTTACAAGTAAAAGTAGGAAACTCACTAATTGGACAAGTCGTAAATGCAATAGGTGAACCACTAGATGAATCTAGTTTGCCAAAAGGATTAAGACCTGTTGATACAGAAAATGATCCACCAAATCCAATGAAGAGACCACCAATTTCAGAGCAAATTGAAGTAGGAGTAAAAATAATTGATGGTTTGCTAAGTGTTGGAAATGGTCAAAGGATTGGAATATTTGCAGGTAGTGGGGTTGGGAAAAGCACATTAATGGGAATGATTGCTCGTAATGCAAATGCTGATCTAAATGTCATTGCATTAATTGGTGAACGAGGCAGAGAGGTTAGAGAGTTTATTGAACGCGACCTTGGCCCAGACGGTTTAAAAAAATCGATTGTAGTTGTAGCAACCTCCGACCAACCTGCTTTAATGAGGTTAAAAGGGGCGATGACTGCTACTGCAATTGCTGAATACTTTAGAGACCGTGGTTTAAATGTCATGTTAATGATGGATAGTGTTACACGGGTTGCTATGGCTCAACGTGAAATAGGACTTGCAACTGGTGAACCTCCAACTACAAAAGGGTATACACCTTCAGTATTTGCAATCTTGCCAAAATTACTTGAAAGAACAGGAACTAGTGAGCATGGGACGATCAGTGCGTTCTACACTGTATTAGTAGATGGTGACGACTTAAATGAGCCAATATCTGATACCGTTCGAGGAATATTAGATGGACATATTGTACTAGATCGTGAATTAGCGAATAAAGGTCAATTTCCAGCTATTAATGTGTTAAAGAGTGTAAGTAGGGTAATGCCTGCAATCGTTCCTAGTGAACATATGAAACTAGCAGATCGAATACGAACTTTATTAGCTACTTATTTAAATTCAGAAGATCTAATCAATATTGGTGCTTATAAGCGTGGTACTAGTACTGAAATAGATGAAGCAATTTATTATTACCCTAAAATTATTGATTTTTTTAAGCAGTCTGTGCATGAAAATTTTTCAACTGAAGAAACAGTGGAAATGTTGACTTCAATTGTTAGTAAGGGTGACTAAAGATGGCGATACCATTTCGATTTGAAAAAATTTTAACGATTAAGCAAAAGGAAAAAGAGCAAGTACAAATAAATTATGAAGCTGCTGTTAAATCCTTTGAAAAAGAAGCTACAAAATTATACGAGTTATTAAGAAAAAAAGAAATGCTTGATGAGCATACTGAGCTCGAATTAAATAATGGTTTTTCAATCATTGGTATTAAACAACACCAGCTATTTCGAGATTCGCTTGAAAAGGATATTTCGAAAGCTCAATACGAAGTAATGAGAACAAGAAATATAATGAGCCAAAAGCAAGAAGAATTACTTGATCAAAATGTCGAAGTAAAAAAATTCGAAAAGATGAAGGAAAAAGCTTTTAAACTCCATCACAAAAATTTAGTAAAAATGGATTCAAAATTAATGGATGATTTATCACTTCAACAATTTGTGAATCGAAATTTATAGGTGATCTCAATAATGCAGAATGAAACGAAAGAAAAAGAATATAGTACTTTTCAATACTTTATTTTCGTCTTTTTAATTCCACTAATTTTCACACTTACAGCTGCCTTTGTTATTTTAAAAGTAGCTGGTGTAGATATGTCCAAAGAGACGAAAAAAATAGCAAGTCACATTCCTTATGTTAATTCACTCGTTAAAGAAGATTCTCCTTTATCAGAGAAAGAACAACTGAAGAATAAAGTGGTTAAGCTATCTGAAGCGAATAAAGAAACGCAGCAAGAATTGTCAAGATTAAAAAGCCAGTCAGATGAAAAGGATCAACGTATTACGAATTTAAGAATCGAAGCAGAAAAATTAAGGCAACAAATTAAGGATCAACAAGAACAAAATAACGCGAATATCGATTCGATTGCTGAAAAGAAAGCACTATCGAAAAAAATATTTTCTAGTTATGAAGAAATGCAACCAAAACATGCAGCACAAATCATATCAAATTTATCTGATGAAGAAGCTTTTTATATTCTTTCAAATATAAATAAGGAAGCAGTCACAAACATCCTTTCAAATATGGACGTGGGAAAAGCTGCTAAGTTTACTTCAATGATGACAGCTAAATCTCGATAACCGACATAGGATTGGAAGGAGGTGAACAGTATGAATGGGATTGACATCAAAAATTTAAGTCATATCGCACAACCGTTGAAATCGAAATCTTCTTATCTTCAAGCAAATAAACAATCTTTTGAAAAAGTAATGAAGAATTCACAATCTCTTCAAACAGTTCAGCCGAAAGATAAAAATCAAATTGCTAAATTATCTAATGGAAATTCAAATCTTTCAAAGCTAGAAGCAGTAATTGAAAAGTTGAACGAGAAATTAGATGAAATGGATGAATCGAATAAAGATGATTTGAATGGGGTAATCGACTTATTATCAATGCTGCAATCCATGATTCAACAACAATTAGAAGCATTTACACAAAGTCCAGATAATAATCGTGAATCAACTGATAACGCTGCTTTAACGATTCCTGAAAGTGTACTGTTAACGGATTCAAAATCGTTTATGGATACAATTTTATCAGCAATAAATCCGAATCAAAATGGATTGAATTTAGAATCAAAAAACAGTGGAGAAGAATTATCTGCTTTACTATCAAATATCTTATCGAAAATGAAAGATGTGTTAAAAGTCGATCGAAATGATGAGGAAGCTCCAAAAATAACAATTTCCAAAGATGATATGAATAAGTTTTTAAATGTACTTAGTCAATTTTTAGAAGACAAAGGATTAAATAAAAACCAAATACAACATCTTACAGAAAATATGACAAAGCTTGTTTCAAAAATTCCGATGAATGGTGAAAGTAAAACAGATGTTCAATCTAGTTTGAAACCAAGTTCAGAAAACGAGATTGAATCAATACCAACGATTAAATTAAATTCAACTGAAACGGATCAGCAAACAGCCTTTTCTAATCAAGCTTTTGCTGGCGATACGATAAAACAATATGCACTTTTTGTAGGGAAAACGACTAATAAAGCAACAGCAAATCAGTTTGTTAGGGATTTTCAAAATATTATACAAAAAAGTAATTTTACGAATGAAATGGGACAACAAAAGATATTTATCAAACTTTTCCCGGAAAATTTAGGACGAATTTCGATTGAACTTGTAAAAAATGAGCATGGGATGATGGCAACAATTATTGCATCTTCTGCGAAAGCAAAAGAGCTATTGCAATCCAATATGGATAGCTTAAAGCAATCATTTCAAATGAATAATTTACAAGTTGAAAAGATTGATTTATACCAATCATTACAGGCTGATCGATCTAATTCTTATTTAAATCAAGAACGTGAGGATCAGAAGCATCAGCAACAACAAAGTAAAAATCAATCAAAACAACAATCGAATAGTGATGAGGAATTTAGCTCTTCGTTTTTAGATGAAATGATGAAAGTGAGCCTATAAAAAATGAGTACAAGCACAATTTTAGATGCACTAAAGTCAATTAATCAATCAGATTCAAAATCTTCTAAAAAAGTAGGTAATGATTTAGGAAAAGACGATTTTTTAAAATTGTTAATGGCCCAAATGAAAAATCAGGATCCGTTAAGTCCGATGCAAGATAAAGACTATATTGCACAACTAGCAACATTTTCATCTTTAGAACAAATGACCAATATGAACACATCATTGAATAACTTCTTAGATAGTATGTCAACAAACTTGCTGCAATTTAGTGAGCTAATTGGAAAGAAAGTATCTTATGTCGTTTTGTCACAAGACGGAACTTCTTCTACAGTTGAAGAAAGTGTTGTGAAATCAGTAGAAAGAAATAGTAAAGGTTTTCTAGTTCACTTAGCCAACGGCAAAGATACATATACCCAATTTATATCAAAAATTAGTGATAATACTTAAGTAGTGACATCAATATAAAGTAAATTATTTCAAAGTTTGCGAGTAAGAGCTTGCAAGAGGAGGATAACTTTAATGCTTCGTTCAATGTATTCAGGTATTGGTGGAATGAGAAACTTCCAAACTAAACTAGACGTAATCGGTAATAATATCGCAAACGTAAACACATATGGCTTTAAAAAAGGTCGTGTAACATTTAAGGATATTGCAAGTCAAACGATGTCTGGTGCAAGTAGTGCTCAAAATAACCGTGGTGGTACAAATGCTAAACAAATCGGTTTAGGTTCTGCTTTAGGTTCAATCGATACAATTATGACAAATTCAAGTCTTCAAACAACTGGAAGATTACTAGATTTAGGTGTAGATGGAGATGGATTCTTTGTTGTAAAGAATGGTAGCCAACAATATTATACACGTGCTGGTAACTTTGATATTGATAGTGTAGGTAACTTAGTTAACTCTGATGGTTTGAAAGTTCAAGGGTATGCGATGGATCCAGTAACTGGTAAACCGAATACTAGTAAATTAATTGATTTAACGATTGATAAGAATGCAACGATTTTACCTCAGGCTACAACTTATGCAAAATTTGCAGGGAATCTTGATAGTAACGCAGCAAGTGGAACTGTTTATTCAATGGATATGACAGTTCGTGATTCGTTAGGAAATGAAGTTCCACTAACTTTACAAATGACTAAAAGTGCTGCACCAAATACTTGGACTGCTACGTTTTTAGATAAAAATGGTACATCTGTAAGTGGAGGTGGTGGGACATTAACCTTTAAACCAGATGGAACATTGAATACAGGAGCATCTACTATACCAAATATAAATATTAACCCAAATACAGGTGCTAATACAATTAGTATTCCTGCAACTAAAATAGATTTGTCTGGAGTAAATCAAACTGGCGCAGCTTCATCAGTATCAGTAAAAGATAAAGACGGATCAGCTGGTGGAACTCTAACAAGCTTTACATTTGGTCAATCTGGGGAAATTACAGGTGTTTTCTCGAATGGACAAGTTAAAACACTTGGTCAATTAGCGTTAGCAACTTTCTCGAATCCAGGCGGTCTGTTAAAAGCTGGAGGAAACACATTCCAAGAGAGTAATAACTCGGGTATACCGAATGTGTCAACACCAGGTAATTCACGTGGAGTTGTACAAGCTGGAACGCTAGAAATGTCAAATGTTGATTTATCAGAAGAATTTACAGATATGATCGTGGCACAACGTGGATTCCAAGCAAACTCACGTATTATTACAACATCTGATCAAATCTTAGAGGAACTTGTAAACTTAAAACGTTAAGGTAGGTGAATGAGGATTAAGCTCATCTTAGTCCTCTACTTTAAATGATTTGTTTAACAAAACTTAATGGAAATAAATTCACTTTAAATGCAGTTTACATTGAGGAAATACAGTCCTTCCCAGATACGACAATCACACTAACAAATGGTCATAAATTTTTTGTTAAAGAATCTGAGTTAGAGGTTTCGAAATTGGTAACTGCATTTTATCAATCAATTAATCTATTAGGTAAAAAAATGGAGGCGTAGTCCATTGTTTAAAAATAAGTTAGTAAATATTATGATTGTCCTTTTGTTAGCGATTGCGCTTATCGGTACAGTTACTGTCATTATTATTAATAAAGTAAACGTAAAAGCAACAAATGGAAAGCCATCAATTGATGAAATAGTAAAATACTCATCTGAAATTCCAGAAATTACAACGAATTTACGTAATGGTGATTTCATTAAAATCTCTTATATGATTCAAACTTCAAATAAGGATGCGAAAGAAGAGCTTGATAAACGAGATTTTCAAGTGAAGAACTTAATCATTCAGCAGCTTGCTCAAATGGATAGTGAGCAACTAAAACAAAAAGATAGTATTACGTTATTAGAAAATACTTTAAAAGATAAATTAAATGGAATAATGCAGGATGGAAAAGTTGTTAGAGTATACACCACCTCATTCATCCTACAATAGTGAAGCTACATGTAAGAGGAGGTGGATTTCTTGTCAGGAGAAGTTTTATCACAAAATGAAATAGATGCTCTTCTCTCAGCTATTTCAACAGGTGAAATGGATGCCGAAGAACTTAAAAAGGAAGAAAGTGAACGAAAAGTTAAGGTTTATGACTTTAAACGTGCACTGCGTTTTTCGAAGGATCATATCCGAAGTTTAACAAGAATTCACGAAAATTTTGCGAGATTGTTAACAATTTACTTTTCAGCACAACTTCGAACATATGTTCAAATTAGTGTTGCATCAACTGATCAAATACCATATGAGGAATTTATTCGTTCAATTCCAAAAATGACAATTTTAAATGTTTTTGAGGTTCCTCCTTTAGATGGAAGAATCATATTTGAGATTAATCCACACATTGCATATGCAATGTTAGACCGTGTGCTTGGTGGTCAAGGTCATAGTATGAATAAGGTTGAGAACTTAACGGAAATTGAAACTAGAATTATGACACAGTTATTTGAGAGAGCTGTTGAGAATCTTCGTGAAGCTTGGAGTACAATTGCCGATATTGAAACAGTAATAACAGATTTCGAAGTCAATCCACAATTTTTACAAACAGTTTCTCCAAATGAGACTGTAGTCGTGATTTCTTTTAACACCGTTATTGGAGACACAACTGGGATGATCAATATTTGTATTCCTCATGTTGTTCTTGAACCTATGATTCCTAAGCTATCAGTACGTTATTGGATGCAACCAAATACGAAACCAAAAAGTATTGAGGAAACTCAGTTTATTACAAAACGCATTAATAAGACAGATATGGAA
Source organism: Gottfriedia luciferensis (assembly GCF_002156865.1). Classification (GTDB taxonomy): domain Bacteria; phylum Bacillota; class Bacilli; order Bacillales; family Bacillaceae_G; genus Gottfriedia; species Gottfriedia luciferensis. The sequence goes on from NZ_NCTA01000008.1 coordinate 68,985, forward strand.
ATTGTCGCAGAACTTGGAGAGACAACCATTACGATTAATGAATTATTGAATATGGATGTCGGTGATGTGATCGTATTAAACAAAAACACAAATGATGCACTAGATTTAAAAATAGGTGAAAGTTATAAATTTACAGCTCAGCCAGGTAATGTGGGTAAAAGAGTTGCGATCCAAATTTTAGATGAGGTGAAAGGGGGAGAAATTGCTGATGAGTGATAAAATCCTATCTCAAGAAGAAATCGAACTATTATTAAGTGGTGGATCTTTAAATGAAGAACCAGAAGAAGCGGCTAAAAATGAAACATTACCCCCTTTAGAGGAATTATTATCTTCAATTGAAATGGATACATTGGGGGAAATAGGAAATATTTCATTTGGTAGTTCAGCAACTGCACTATCAACATTATTAAATCAAAAAGTAGAAATTACGACGCCAAGTATATCGGTACTACACCGACAAAGTTTAGAAAATGAGTTTAAATCTCCTTATGTAGCAGTGCAGGTTGCTTACACTGTTGGATTTGAAGGAGCGAACTTATTTGTCATCGAAACGAGAGATGCATCAATCATAGCTAATTTAATGCTTGGTGGTGATGGAAATGTTGAAGATACTGAGTTAGATGAAATCCATTTAAGTGCAGTTCAAGAAGCAATGAATCAAATGATGGGTTCAGCAGCAACTTCAATGAGCACAATCTTTAAGAAAAAAGTAGATATTTCACCTCCTACAATTGGTTTAATTGATTTTCAAATCGGTGAAGGAACAAATAAGGTTCCTGAAGATGAATATTTAATTAAAGTATCCTTTAGATTAAAAGTTGGTGAACTGATTGATTCAAGTATTATGCAGCTTTTACCTTATGATTTTGGTAAGGAATTAGTGAATGAATTATTTAGATTAAATCAACCAGTTGAAGTAAAAGAAACGAATGCTGAGAAAACTGTAGTGAATCAACAACAAGCAACACCAGTACAACAACAGTCAAACCAAATTGAAAAAGTCGAACAAAAACAGGAAAGTTACATTATGCCAACAAGTTCAAATCCGATTGGAAATCAAATGATAGGCACTTCACAGTCATTAAGTAATCAACCAGTTCAGCCAGTAGCTTTCTCACAGCTTCAACCTGTGTCTATTACAGAAAATGAAGCAAGAAATTTAAATATGTTATTCGATATACCTTTAAATGTAACAGTTGAATTAGGTAGAACAAAACGATCTGTAAAAGAAATTCTTGAATTAACGACTGGATCTATTTTGGAATTAGATAAGCTTGCAGGTGAACCGGTTGAAATTTTAATTAATAGTAAATTGATTGCAAAAGGTGAAGTCGTTGTAATCGATGAGAATTTTGGTGTACGTGTTACAGATATTGTTAGTAAAAGTGATCGTTTAAATAATTTAAAATAAAGTACTTTGGAGGAATTTTATAATGGCAAATAACATTCTTATCGTTGATGACGCAGCATTTATGCGAATGATGATTAAAGATATTTTAGTGAAAAATGGTTTTAATGTAGTAGCCGAGGCTGCAGACGGGGCTCAAGCAGTTGAAAAATATAAAGAGCTTCAACCTGATCTTGTAACGATGGATATTACAATGCCAGAAATGGATGGAATTGCTGCATTAAAAGAAATTAAAAAAATTAATCCAAATGCAAAAGTAATTATGTGTTCAGCAATGGGTCAACAAGCAATGGTAATTGATGCGATTCAAGCTGGAGCTAGAGATTTTATTGTTAAGCCTTTCCAAGCAGATCGTGTAATTGAAGCGATTTCTAAAACTTTAGCTTAAATAATGGATTGAAAGTTAGGTGACAACGAATGAAAAGGATTCTTTTTTTAACGTTGTTGTCATTAGCCATAGTATTTGCGCCGTTTAAACAGACTACTAGTTTAGCGGCGCAATCAAATCCGTCTATACAAGATTGTATAGATAAACCGAAATTATGTGATGACAATACAAAAAAGGACAAACAGCAAGAGATACCAGCACTTAAGTCTTCTAAATTAACATTTTTTGATTATGTAAAAATGATTTTTTCTTTCGCGATCGTAATCGGGTTATTATATTTGGTACTTAATTGGATTAAACGAAATGGAACGACTTTTAATAAAAATAGTTTGGTTACTTCTCTTGGTGGTACATCAGTCGGATCGAATAAGTCTGTTCAGTTAATCAAAATTGGGAGCTCAGTCTACGTAGTTGGTGTAGGAGAAAATGTTACTTTACTAAAAGAGATAGATAATCCCGAAGAAATTCAAACAATTGATGAAAAAGTAGAACAAAGAAACCAAGTCGATATGAAGGTTTCAAAGTTATTTGGAAAAGCAATAAAAATCGAAAGAAATCAATTTGATTCACCGAAAGACTCGTTTAAAAATTTGTTTCAACAACAAATACAGTCAATAAAAGGAAAGAAAAATTCAATACTTACTAGAATGGATGAGGAAGGGAATCGACAAGAATGAATGATGTAGTTCAATACTTAAATTCTAGTAATCCAGAAACGGTTACAACATCTGTAAAACTACTTTTATTATTAACAGTACTTTCAATTGCGCCTGGAATCGTAATTCTTACAACATGTTTTACAAGAATCATTATTGTACTGTCATTTGTAAGAACTTCAATTGGTACACAAGGGGTTCCACCAAACCAGGTTTTACTTGGACTTGCAATGTTTCTAACATTTTTTATCATGGCACCTACTTTTCAAGAAGTAAACAAACAAGCTTTAACTCCACTTTTTGATAATAAAATTACGTTAGAGCAAGCATATGATCGGGCTTCTATTCCAGTAAAAGAATATATGGGTAAGCATACAAGGCAAAAGGATTTAGAACTTTTTATGGGCTATTCAGGAATGAAAAAACCGAAAAGTATAAAGGAAATTCCTTTAACAACTTTAGTTCCTGCTTATGCGATTAGTGAATTAAAATCAGCATTTCAAATGGGATTTATGATTTTTATACCATTCTTAGTCATAGATATGGTTGTCGCCAGTGTTTTAATGTCAATGGGGATGATGATGTTACCTCCAGTTATGATTTCATTACCATTTAAAATACTATTATTTATTATGGTGGATGGATGGTATTTAATTGTTAAATCATTACTCGAGAGCTTCTAGAGGTGAACTATAAATGAGTCAAGAATTTGTCATATCAATAGCTCAAAAAGCAATATATACACTATTTGTTGTAAGTGGTCCATTATTGGTCATCGCTTTAGTAATAGGATTGATTGTAAGTATTTTTCAAGCAACAACACAAATTCAAGAGCAAACGCTAGCATTCATACCAAAAATAGTTGCAGTTTTAGTCGCTTTAATTTTTTTTGGACCATGGATGTTGACTAAATTAGTTGAATTTACATTTGCAATTTTTAGTAATTTGACTAATTTCGTAGGTTAATCAAATGGATACATTATATCAAAGCATACCTGCGTTTTTATTAATATTTGTTCGGATAACTAGTTTTATGGTATCAGTACCAATCTTTTCAAATCGTTCGATTCCAACAAGTCATAAAGTAGGATTTTCATTTTTTACTAGTTATATTGTTTTTTTTCTTGTTGATCAACAACCATTATTAAATATCGATAATTACATATTTTTACTAATGAAGGAAGCAATGATTGGTTTAGCTTTAGGGTTAATTGCATTTATTATCATGTCAGCGATTCAAATTGCTGGAGGATTGATTGACTTTCAAGTTGGATTTTCAATCGCAAGTATTTATGATCCGCAAACAGGTATGCAAAACCCAATTACAGCACAATTTTTAAATGTTGTTACGATTTTATTTTTATTATCGGTAAATGCACATCATCTTTTAATTCAAGGGATTATTAATAGTTTTAAAATTATTCCTGTTGATTCGATCGGAATTGGTTTTGGACATAAAGAGATTATGTTAGAAATCGTAAAGATATTTTCATCAATGTTTGTAATTGCTTTTCAAATGGCATTACCGATTATCACTTCATTATTTTTAGTCGACATTGCGTTAGGTATTTTGACTAGAATTGTTCCACAATTAAATATTTTCGTAGTTGGAATGCCTTTAAAAATCATTATTGCATTTGCAATACTTATTATTGGTCTACCTACAATGATGGTTTCAGTTCAGCATATTTTTGAACTAGTTGTTCAATCAACAAATTCCCTCATCCGACTAATTGGAGGAATTTAATTAATGGCACTAATTAAACTTAATCTACAACTTTTTTCTGGGGAACGGACTGAGAAAGCAACCCCAAAAAAGAGGGAAGAAACGAAGAAGAAAGGGCAGGTAGCAAAAAGCGTAGAGATTAATACAGCTGTGATTTTACTATCAATGTTTCTCTTTTTACTATTTGGTCGACAGTTTCTTTTTGACCAATTTGTGCATGTGATGAAAGAATATCTACAACATTATTTGCTAAAAGATTTATCAACTCAAAATGCTGGATCATTGTTATCTGGCGTTTACATGCAAATATTGAAGTTAATTGGTCCTTTTTTAGGCGTTGCTTTTATTGCTGCGATTGTAGCGAATGTGTCCCAAGTAGGCTTCATGTTTTCAACCGAATCAATTTCTTTAAAGTTTGATCGGTTAAATCCAATACAAGGATTTAAAAAGATCTATTCCCTAAGAGCAATTGTTGAATTAGTAAAATCTCTACTAAAAATTACGATTGTTGGTGCTGCTACATTTTATGTGATTTGGCAAAGTAAACAAGAAATTTTAAATTTGCCCTATATTGGCATAAGACAAGTTGCCGAAACAATTTATAATTTAGTTGTTAAAAGTGGGCTATTTGCTTCTTGTTCTTTACTAGCAATGGCAATACTTGATCTGTTTTACCAAAGGTTTGATTTTGAAAAAAACATTAGGATGTCAAAACAAGATATAAAAGATGAGTATAAGAAATCAGAAGGGGACCCTCATATCAAAGCTAAAATTAAGCAGAAACAAAGAGAAATTGCAATGAGGCGAATGATGCAAGAGATTCCTAACGCTGATGTTATTATTACAAATCCAACTCATTATGCAGTTGCGCTTAAATATGATGAAAATAAAAGGGATGCACCTTTTGTGGTTGCAAAAGGGGTAGATTTCCTCGCTTTAAAGATAAGAGAAATCGCCAAAGCTCATGATATTGTAACGATTGAAAACCGTCCACTTGCAAGAGCATTGTATGCTCAGACTGAAATTGGCGATGAAGTTCCAGAAGAATTTTTTAAAGCAGTTGCTGAAATTTTGGCATATGTTTATAAGTTGAAAAGAAAGATCTAAGGGGAGAAACGAATGTCAGCAAAAAACTTAGCTGTGCTAATCAGTGTAATATTTATCGTTGTCATGTTAGTTATTCCTTTACCGACAGGGTTTATTAGTTTCCTAATCATGATAAATATGTCCGTAGCACTTATCGTTCTACTACTTTCAATGAATGTAAAAGAACCACTAGAATTTTCAGTGTTTCCTTCTCTATTACTACTTTTAACCTTATTTAGAATTGGTCTTAATGTATCGACAACAAGAGCAATTTTGACAACAGGTCATGCGGGTAATGTTGTAGAAACATTTGGTAGTTTTGTAACAAGTGGAAATGCGATTGTTGGATTTGTAGTATTTTTAATTCTAATTATTATTCAGTTTATCGTTATTACGAAAGGTTCGGAACGTGTTTCTGAAGTAGCTGCTAGGTTTACACTTGATGCAATGCCTGGTAAGCAAATGAGTATCGATGCTGATTTGAATGCAGGGATGATTACTGAGGCCCAAGCGAGGGAAAGACGTACAAAAGTTTCAAGAGAAGCGGATTTTTACGGCTCAATGGATGGAGCGAGTAAATTCGTTAAAGGTGATGCGATTGCAACAATTATTATCGTTATCATCAATATATTAGTTGGGATGATTATCGGGGTAATGCAGCTTGATTTAACTTTTGCAGAAGCAGCGAAACAATTTACTACATTAACAGTAGGGGATGGAATTGTAAGCCAAATACCTGCACTACTTATTTCAACTGCAACAGGTATTATGGTAACGCGTTCTGGATCAGAAGATAATCTAGCTTCGGACTTAACGAATCAGTTACTTGCTTATCCAACTCTATTATATATTGCAGCTGGTGCGATTACATTATTAGGTTTAGTAACGCCTCTAAATGATCTTGTAACATTGCCAATTGGAGCTATACTGGCGTATGCAGCGTACACTTTATCTAAAAAACCAGTTGTAGATGAAACGTTAATAGAGGAACAACAAGAGGAAATCGTTACAAATGACTTGAAAGCGCCGGAAAATGTCGTAAAGTTACTTCAAGTTGACCCAATTGAATTCGAATTTGGTTATGGTTTAATACCTTTGGCTGATACAAATCAAGGTGGCGACTTATTAGACCGAATTGTAATGATACGAAGACAACTCGCAATTGAACTTGGACTTGTTATTCCGGTTGTTCGAATTCGAGACAATATTCAACTACAACCAAATGAATATGTTTTAAAAATCAAAGGGAATGAAGTAGCACATGGCGAGCTTTTATTAGATCATTATTTAGCACTAAGCCCTGGTTATGAAGAGCCTTCGGTAGTAGGAATTGATACATTTGAGCCATCATTTGGACTTCCTGCAAAATGGATTTCTGAAGAAATGAAAGAAAGAGCAGAAATGTTTAATTATACAGTAGTAGATCCACCTTCAGTTGTATCAACACATATAACTGAAGTGATCAAAAACTTTGCTCATGAATTAATCGGTCGTCAAGAAACGAAAAACTTAATAGATCATTTAAAAGAAAACTATGCAATCTTAGTTGATGAAGTAACACCTAGCCCGCTTTCAATAGGTGATATACAAAAGGTATTAAGTAAACTATTAAAAGAAAAAGTTTCGATCCGAAATTTACCAGTGATTTTTGAAGCGTTAGCTGATTATGGAAGATTTACGACAGACCCTGAAGTATTAACTGAATATGTTCGTCAATCTTTAGCTAGACAAATTACTGGTCAATATAGTCAAGCGAATGAATCGCTTAAGGTGATAACACTATCTGGAAAAGCAGAAAAAATTATTGCAGATTCGATTAATCAATCAGAGCATGGTTCGTATTTATCAATTGATCCTGATGCATCTCAAGAGTTTTTAAAAGCAGTAAATAAAGAAGTTGAAGAGATGTCAATGCAGCAACAGCAGCCTATCTTATTATGTTCTCCTGCAGTAAGAATGTACGTAAAACAGTTGGTTGAAAGATTTATGCCAACACTACCTGTCCTTTCATATAACGAATTGGATGCCGACTTAGAAGTTCAAAGTGTAGGAGTTGTTAGAATAGGATGAGAGTAAAAAAAATCACTGCACCAACAATGTCTGAAGCGATGAAAAAAGTAACAGAAGAACTTGGACAAAATGCTGTTATTTTAAATACTAGAGTGATACAAGAGGGAGGAATCTTTGGATTCTTCTCTAGGAAAAAAATAGAATTAATCGCGGCACTTGATCAAAATCAACCCGAAAAGAAACCGATTAAAACAGATGATTTTCAAGAAGGAAGAAAATTTCAAAATCAAATTGATGAACTTCTCCCTGAAATGATGAAAACATATGAAACTAGTATTCAACCGAAAGAAAAATCTACAACTGAGTTAGAGAATGAAAGTTTATTAAAAGAAATGAAGCAATTGAAATCAATGATTTCAAAGTTAGGTAGTGGAGAGGCAAATGAAGAAATACTCCATCCTTTCTTAGATGAATTAAAATCTAATTTATTAAATCAGGATATTCTAGAAGAATTGATCGAAGAAATTATAAAAGAGATAAAACCAAGAATGGCATTACAATCGAACCAAGTTACAACGGAGCAAATAAATGAATGGTTAAGTTCGTTTATACTTTCGAAAATTAATGGTTTTAAATATGGACATCAACATGATGCTGTACGTTTTGTAAATGTAGTTGGTCCAACTGGTGTGGGTAAAACAACAACACTGGCAAAAATTGCTGCAGAAGCTGTCTTGAAGTACCGTAAAAAAGTTGCCTTTATTACGACGGATACTTATCGAATTGCAGCAATCGATCAATTAAAGACGTATGCGAATATTTTAGGAGTTCCGATAGAAGTTTGTTATAACTTAGAAGATTTCAAACTAGCAAAAGAGAAATTCGAACAATATGATTTAGTATTAATTGATACTTCTGGGCGAAATTTCCGAGATGAAAAATACGTAACAGAATTAAAAAAAATAGTAGACTTTAATGAATTAGAAACTTATCTAGTACTAGCATTAACATCTAAATATAAAGATATGAAAAAAATATTTGAGCAATTTCATTCAATACCTATTGAAAAAGTCATTTTTTCAAAAGTTGATGAAACAGAATCCTATGGATCAATTTTAAATTTTATCATCGAAAAACAAGTCGGTGTTGCCTATTTAACAAATGGTCAAAATGTACCAGATGATATTGTAGAAGGAAGTCCAAATAAAATCTATTCGATTTTAGCAAAGGAAGTTCAATTATGAGTGACCAAGCTACTAAATTAAGAGAACAATTGCTCAAATTAAACAAGCCAGGCAATAAAGTAATTGGAATCGTTAGTGGAAAAGGGGGAGTAGGGAAGTCAAATTTTAGTTTGAACTTTGCTATTTCCCTCTCTCAAAAAAAGAAAAAAGTATTATTACTTGATTTAGATATCGGAATGGGTAATATCGATGTACTATTAGGAACCGTGACTAATTTATCAATTATTGACATTTTTGGTAAAAATTTGACGATTCGTGATATTATGAATATAGGCCCTTATGGTTTGAACTATATTTCTGGGGGCTCAGGCTTATCGACAATTTTTGCGATGAGTGAAGCTAATTTATCACATTTTCTTAACGAATTGGAAGATGCAATGGATGAATTTGATTATATAATTTTTGATATGGGTGCAGGTGTTAGTGAACAAACGATTAAATTACTTTCAGCAATGCATGAGGTGATAGTTATGACAACACCAGAACCAACGGCAGTGATGGATGCGTATGCAATGATTAAGCATATGGTACTAAACCAAGTCGAAGCAAAACTTTCAATTGTTATTAATCGAATTAGTTCTCAGAAAGAAGGAGAATCCGTTCATTTAAGATTAGAAAAAGCTGTAGCTCATTTTATGAATGTTGAAGTAAATTTACTTGGAATGATATTTGATGATTCAATTGTAAGAAAAGCAGTAATTTCACAAAAACCTTTTATCTTACAAGCTCCTTCTAGTCTTCCATCAAGAAATATAGATTTAATATGTAATAAATACTTAAATGAGGAGAATAAAGGGGCAACATCACATTCCTTTATACATCGTATGAAAACTCTATTTTTAAAAAGGTAGTGGTTTTGTGAAAAAGATCAATGTTCTTGTCGTAGATGATTCGGCATTCATGAGGAAGATGATCAGTAATATATTAACTTCTGATGAAGAGATAAATGTAATAAGTACAGCAAAAAATGGTAAAGAAGCAATTGAAAAAATAATTCAATTAAAACCTGATGTTGTAACTCTTGATATAGAAATGCCGCTGTTAAATGGACTTGAGGCATTAAAAGTCATAATGAAAGATTGCCCAGTTCCAATCATAATGTTATCGAGCTTAACTAGTGAAGGTGCATCGAGTACGATTACAGCATTAGAATATGGCGCTGTAGATTTTATTCCTAAACCATCTGGTTCCATCTCACTAGATATTGATACAATTTCTGAACAATTAATTAAAAAGGTGAAAATTGCGGTTACTGTCAATTTGAAAAAAGTTAACCCGCCATTGAAAACAAGGCATTTTTCGATTAGTAAAGAAGAGGATCTGCCTATTAAGAAAGAAATAAATACAATGGCTAATCATTTTAAGAAAATTGTCTGTATTGGTACATCAACTGGTGGGCCAAGAGCACTTCAGGAAGTATTAACAAATTTTCCAGAAGATTTTATGCCACCAATATTTATCGTACAACATATGCCAGCAGGTTTTACAAACTCGTTAGCAGTACGATTAAATAAGCTTTCAAAAATCCATGTGAAGGAAGCTGAAAATGGTGAGTACGTTGCAAATTCAACAGCGTATATTGCACCTGGTGGTTATCACATGAAAGTAATCGCTAATCATAATCATAATTTGATAATAGAACTAACAGAAGAACCGGCTCAAAATGGACATCGACCATCCGTAGATGTATTGTTTGAATCCATTAGCAAACTAGTTAACTACGAAGTTACTTCAGCAATACTAACAGGTATGGGATCAGATGGTGCAAAAGGTATGAAGCTAATTAAACAACATTGTAAAGGCACGACGATTGCAGAATCAGAAGAAACATCAGTTGTTTTTGGAATGCCAAAAGCAGCAGTTTTAATAAATACAGTAGATGAAATAGTTCCAATCGGACAAGTAGCTGACACCATAATTAAACATTCCAAATAATAAGGGAGTAAGACTATGGAAATGAATCAATATTTAGATTTATTTATAGATGAAAGCAGAGAGCATTTACAAAATATAAATGAGAATTTGTTAGAACTAGAGAAAAACCCTACTAATTTAGCAATTGTAAATGAAATCTTTCGAAGTGCTCATACTTTAAAAGGTATGTCTGCAACAATGGGGTATGAAGATTTAGCAAGTTTAACACACCAAATGGAAAATGTATTAGATGCCATAAGAAATAAAAAAATAGAAGTTAGTTCTTCAATTCTAGATGTTGTTTTTCAATCAATTGACGATCTAGAAGCAATGGTTGAATCAATTAGTACTGGTGGAGATGGCAAACGAAATGTAAGTGAGGTAGTTCGTAAGCTAGAAGCAATTGAAAAAGGTACTGACATAGTAGTAGAAGAAACGAATGGACAAGAAAATCAATCAGATCAGTTAACCCTTCAATATGACGACTATGATTATGCTGTTATTGAACAGGTTAAAGAACAAGGATTTAACGTTTATGAAATTAAAGTTGAATTATCTCCATCTTGTATCTTAAAAGCAGCAAGATCATTTATGGTTTTTGAAGTCTTAGAACAACATGGTGAAATTTTAAAAAGTAATCCATCCGTTGATAAATTAGAAACTGAGCAGTTTAATTATGCATTTAATGTTACATTTATTACAAAAGTCGATGTTGGAAATGTAAAAAATGCAATACTGAAAATTTCAGAAATTCAAAATGTAGAAATGACTAGTCTAGATCTAAACAAAATAAATCAAGAAAACGAACAAAAAGAAGCGATGAAAGAAATTGAAGCTGCAAAACAAGAAGTAGCAGCTACTGCTACACCTGCTGCTCAAGAACAAAATAATAAAGCTGCAGCTCAATCGAATAGTAAAACGATTCGTGTAAATATTGAACGATTAGATATCTTAATGAATTTATTTGAAGAACTTGTTATTGATCGTGGTAGACTTGAACAAATTTCAAGAGATTTAAGCCATAGTGAACTTCAAGAAACGGTTGAAAGAATGACTCGTGTATCAAGTGACTTACAAAGTATTATTTTAAATATGCGCATGGTTCCAATTGATACAGTATTTAATCGTTTCCCTCGTATGGTACGCCAACTTTCAAAGGAATTAAATAAAAAAATCGAATTACAGATTTTCGGTGCAGAAACTGAACTTGATCGAACAGTAATAGATGAAATCGGAGATCCGTTAGTTCACTTAATTCGAAATGCGCTTGATCATGGAATCGAAAAACCTGATGTTCGTCTTGCTAAAGGGAAACCTGAAACAGGAACTGTGGAGCTGAAAGCATATCATAGTGGAAATCATGTATTTATCGAAGTAAAAGAAGATGGTGCTGGAATTAACCGTGATAAAGTACTAGAAAAAGCACTGAAAAACAAAATCATAACTGAACAACAGGCTGCTATTTTAACAGATAAGCAAGTTTATGAATTAATATTTGCTTCTGGATTTTCTACTGCTGAAGTTTTATCAGATATTTCTGGTCGTGGTGTTGGATTAGATGTCGTAAAAAGTAAAATTGAATCGTTAGGTGGTACAGTATCGGTTGATTCGATTTTCGGACATGGTACAACTTTTTCAGTACAACTTCCACTAACTTTATCGATTATTTCAGTCATGTTAGTCGAGCTGCAAAAAGAAAAATATGCAATTCCATTATCATCAATTATTGAAACAGCGTTTATCAAAAAGACAGAAATTATGAGTGCACACAATCAAAAAGTCATCGATTTCCGTGGGAAAGTAGTACCACTTTTATACTTAAACGATTTATTTAATGTACCAGTTGAAATGGATGATCAAACGGATGGTATATCGGTTGTCATCGTAAGAAAAGGTGACAAACTTGCAGCATTAGTAGTTGATTCATTTATTGGACAACAAGAAATTGTATTAAAATCACTTGGAAATTACTTAACGAATGTCTTTGCCATTTCAGGAGCAACTATTTTAGGTGATGGTCAAGTAGCACTTATTTTAGATTGTAATGCATTAATAAAATAATTGTTAGGAGATAAACGAATGATGTCTCAATTAGAAAAAGTAATCGTTTTTGATTTAAATAATGAGGAATACGGTATTCCTGTTAAACACGTCAAATCGATTGAAAAAATTCAATTTATCACACGAGTACCAAAGGTAAACGATTATGTAAAAGGTGTAATTAATTTACGAGGAGTAGTTACTCCGATTATCGATTTACGATTACGATTTAATTTTGCAGAAAAAGAGTATGGTGATCGAACTAGGATTATCATTGTATCTTTCGAAGATAAAGAAGTAGGTTTTATTGTTGATTCAGCAAATGATGTAATCGATATCGATCGTGAAAGTATTGAGACTGCACCCGAAGTTGTTGGTGAACAAGAACATGATTATATTGAAGGAATCGCAAAAATAGATAAGAGATTGTTAATTCTACTAAACCTAGAAAAAGTCTTAGAAATGAGTCTTGAAGTTGAACCAAATGCTGTTGAGGTAAAATAATGACATCACAAGAAAAACTAAAATCTTTACAGCTTGATATATTAAAAGAGATTGGAAACATTGGAGCAGGACATGCCGCTACTGCTCTTTCCAAACTCTTAAATACAAAGATTGATATGAAGGTACCGAATGTCAAAATTATGCCCTTTAATGAAATGATGGAGCTTGTAGGTGGAGCAGAAAATGTAGTAGCTTCGGTTTATTTTCGAATTGAAGGAGATGCTCCTGGGAGTATGTATTTTATTACAAGCCTGGAACAAGCAACAAAAATTATTATGCAGCTAACGAATAATCCAGAATTTCAAATAGAAGATCTTGAAAATAACGAGCTAGCTGCATCAGTATTACAAGAAGTTGGGAATATTTTAATTGGTTCTTATTTATCGTCATTTTCAGATTTTACTAGTCTATCAATCTATCCAACAGTACCAGCTCTTGCGATTGATATGTTTGGTGCAATTATTTCATACGGTTTAATCGAAATAGGACAAGTTAGTGATGAAGGGATTGTAATCGACACGATTTTCTTTGCAGATGAAGATAGTGGAAATGAACAATTATCTGGACATTTCTTTTTATTACCTGACCCTCCTAGCTTTCAAAAAATATTTAATTCACTAGGAATAGGGACAAATGAGTAATCTTAAGCAAATTATGAAAATTGGAATAGCTGAAATGGGAATTGTTAAAGGTTCTGAAGTCATTAGAACGTCTGGATTAGGTTCGTGTGTAGGTGTAGTTGTTTATGATGAAGAAAAACGAATTGCTGGGATGGTCCACGTTATGCTTCCAGATTCCGGACTTGCAAAAGATGGGCAATTAAATAAAGCTAAATTTGCAGATACCGCAATAAAAGAGCTTATTGATCAAATCGTTAGAAATGGTGGAAGAAGACAATATTTAAAAGCAAAACTAGCTGGTGGATCGCAAATGTTTCAATTCAATTCAACGAATGAAATGATGAGAATCGGTCCCAGAAACGTAGAAGCGGTATTACAACAATTAGATAAACTTCAAATTCGAGTGCTGGGTTCAGATGTAGGTGGTAATAAAGGCCGAACGATTGAATTTTCACCAGAAAACTCACTATTGAACATAAAAATTGTAAATCAAGGTGTAATCATAATTTAGTAAGTAGCTGAGGTGAAAGACTGTGTCGCAAGTTCAAAAAATTGATTCACATAGTTATTGGAAAAAGTGGATAGAAGATCGCGATATTCATGCTGGTGATGCTCTAATTCGGATCTATATGCCATTAGTTCATTTTCAAGTAAATCGTATATCTCAAAGCTTACCTTCTAATGTAAGTAGGGATGATTTACGAAGTTTTGCCATGATGGGTCTATATGACGCTTTAGAAAAATTTGATCCTAATAGAGATTTAAAGTTTGAAACATATGCATCTATTAGAATTAGAGGGAATATTATGGACGGTCTTCGTAAAGAAGACTGGCTACCAAGAACTACACGTGATAAAGCGAAAAAAATTGATTATGCGATTGAAGCGATTGAACAAAATCTTCAACGTAAGGCTACTCCAGAAGAAATTGCACAGTATACAGGCTATTCTTCTAGTGAAGTTGTTAATGTGATAAATGATGTATTCTTTTCGAATATGTTATCTGTTGATGAGCAAATCAAAGATGATGGAGATGGACAAGTAAATTTCATCCAAACGTTAAGAGACAACGGAACATTAACACCTGAAGAGATGTTACTAAAAGATGAGCAAATTAAGCAACTTGCAGAAACAATCATTACTGAATTAAATGAGAAAGAACAAATCGTTATTAGTCTGTTTTATCACGAAGAATTGACTTTTACTGAAATAGGAACAATTTTAAAACTATCGACTTCTAGAGTTTCACAAATCCATGCAAAGGCAATTTATAAACTCAGAGATTTTTTAAGTAAAATTTAATCAACACAAAATATTAACATCTTTGGGAAGTGGAAAAATTGTCAATTTTAGTTTTCTTATGTTTTGTATTATTTCTTATAGTATGTGTTTGGAATATTTATTTAACAATGCAATTATCAAAATATAAAGAAATTGAGCGCTCATTAGTTAGTATTAAACAAGAAACAGAAGACGTATTCTATTCATTTATTGAAGAATGGAAAGAAGAAAATGATCAATTTTTGAATAAATTATCCCAAAATTCCAATACTAATAAAGCTGCTTTAAAATCGAATATGCCTGAAAAATTAAAGCCTGAAAAGAAAATCGAAGAAATTGCGAATAATGTTGTCAATCGATTTGATTTTATTGAACAAGAAGCAGAAATAGATTATGGAGATTTATTAAATCAAAATCTCCCAACTGAAAAAATAGAAAACACACAAAATCCAAATTTTTTAGATGATAAACCAATTCCGTTTGTTGACAGAAAACCATCAAGTTCACTTGTCGATCAAATATTATCACTTAAAAAAAATGGACTTTCAATTGACGAGATTGCAAAAAAGCTAGATAAGGGTAAGACAGAAATTGATTTAATGTTGAAACTTCGACAATAAATTCTCGTTTTCTCTTGATAAAAAATTTAGCTTATGCTATAGTAGTCCATGGTGTTATTACACACGCTTGCCGATTTTCTTATTGGTGCTACCCAGCATGGGAGTGATAGGAGAAGATGACGTGAGCGGAGGAAAAAGAACCATTAGGAGGAAGAAAAATGTCAGTAATTTCTATGAAACAATTATTAGAAGCTGGTGTTCACTTCGGTCACCAAACTCGCCGTTGGAACCCAAAAATGAAACGTTACATCTTCACAGAGCGTAACGGTATCTACATCATCGACCTACAAAAAACAGTTAAAAAGGTTGAAGAATGTTACAATGTAATGAAAGGTATCGCTGCTGAAGGTGGAAACATCCTTTTCGTTGGTACTAAAAAACAAGCTCAAGAAGCTATTAAAGATGAAGCAATCCGTTCTGGTATGTACTTCATTAACCAACGTTGGTTAGGTGGAACTTTAACAAACTTCCAAACAATCCAAAAACGTGTTAAACGTTTAAAAGATATCGAAAGAATGCAAGAAGATGGCACTTTTGAAGTGTTACCTAAAAAAGAAGTTATTCAACTTAAAAAAGAATTAGAACGTCTTGAAAAATTCTTAGGCGGAATCAAAGACATGAAGCAACTTCCTGATGCATTATTCGTTGTTGATCCTCGTAAAGAGCGTATCGCTGTTGCTGAAGCTCGTAAGTTAAACATTCCTATCATCGGTATTGTTGATACTAACTGTGATCCAGATGAAATCGATCACGTTATCCCAGCAAACGACGATGCTATTAGAGCTGTAAAACTTCTTACATCAAAAATGGCAGATGCGATTCTTGAAGCGAAACAAGGCGAAGAAACAACTGCTTAATGAAGTGAAAGGTGATAAGAGGGTTTAGCCTTTTATCACCTTTTTTTAAGGTTAAAATAATCGAAAAATGTTTACCTTATAAAACGATTGAATAAAATAAGCTTACATATAGGAGATGAATATCATGGCAATTACAGCACAAATGGTAAAAGAATTACGTGAAAAAACTGGCGCTGGTATGATGGACTGCAAAAAAGCGTTAACTGAAACTGAAGGTAACATGGACAAAGCAATCGACTACCTTCGTGAAAAAGGGATCGCTAAAGCTGCTAAAAAAGGTGACCGTATCGCTGCTGAAGGTTTAACTTTCGTTGAAGTAGTAGGAAACGATGCAGTACTTATCGAAGTAAACTCAGAAACTGATTTCGTTGCGAAAAACGAAGGTTTCAAAGAATTAGGTGCTACACTTGCAAAACACATCGTTGCTAACAAACCTGCAACTGTTGAAGAAGCTTTAGCTCAAACTATGGAAAATGGTGAAACTGTTGAAACTTTCATCAACCATGCGATTGCTAAAATCGGAGAAAAAATCTCTTTACGTCGTTTTGAAGTAGTTACTAAATCAGATGCTGATGCATTTGGTCCTTACTTACACGGTGGTGGCCGTATCGGTGTTCTTTCAGTTATTGAAGGAACTACTAAAGAAGACGTTGCTAAAGATGTATCTATGCACATCGCTGCAATCAACCCTAAATACATCTCTCGTGATGCTGTTTCTCAAGAAGAAGTTGAACATGAGCGTCAAATTTTAACTCAACAAGCATTAAACGAAGGTAAACCAGAAAACATCGTTGCTAAAATGGTTGAAGGCCGTATTGGTAAATACTTTGAAGAAATCTGCTTATTAGATCAATCTTTCGTTAAAAACCCAGACGTTAAAGTAGGTCAATTCGTTAAATCTGCTGGCGGAACTGTAAAATCATTCATCCGCTACGAGGTTGGAGAAGGCTTAGAAAAACGTGAAGACAACTTTGCTGAAGAAGTAATGAATCAAGTAAAAGGTAACTAATCCGTTACTTTGAATGAAAATAGGGGACACTATGTGTTCCCTATTTTTTAAAGCAAGAGAATACATAGGTGGACGTAAATGGAGGGTATTATGAGTAAAGCAAAGTATAATCGCGTAGTATTAAAACTTAGTGGAGAAGCACTAGCTGGTGGACAAGGATTTGGTATAAATCCAGCAGTTATTAAATCGATTGCAGAACAAGTTAAAGAAATAGCAGAATTAGATGTAGAAGTTGCAGTTGTTGTAGGTGCTGGAAACATTTGGCGTGGGAAAACAGGTAGCGAAATGGGAATGGACCGAGCTACAGCTGACTACATGGGTATGTTAGGAACTGTTATGAATTCATTAGCACTTCAAGATAGTCTTGAAACACTAGGTGTACAATCTCGTGTACAATCATCTATTGAAATGCGACAAGTTGCAGAACCATATATCCGTCGTAAAGCAATTCGTCACTTAGAAAAGAAACGTGTAGTAATTTTTGCTGCAGGTACCGGTAACCCATACTTCTCAACAGACACAACAGCTGCCCTACGTGCTGCGGAAATTGAAGCAGATGTTATTTTAATGGCAAAAAATAATGTTGATGGTGTATATACTGCTGATCCATCAATTGATAAAAATGCTGTCAAATATGAAACACTTACATATTTAGATGTATTAAAAGAAGGTCTAGGTGTAATGGATTCAACAGCATCTTCTTTATGTATGGATAATGATATTCCATTAATTGTATTCTCAATTATGGAAGAAGGTAATATTAAACGTGCCGTACTTGGCGAAAATATTGGAACAATAGTAAAGGGGAAATAATGATGTCAAATCAAATCATCTCTACAGCAAAAGAAAAAATGACAAAAGCAGTTTCTGCATTGTCTAGAGAATTAGCAACTGTACGTGCTGGTCGTGCAAATCCAGCTATTTTAGATAAAGTTTTAGTTGAATACTACGGAGCACCAACGCCAATTAATCAAATGGCTAATATTTCAGTGCCTGAAGCAAGATTATTATTAATTACTCCATATGATAAAACGGTTATTAATGATATGGATAAAGCAATTCAAAAAGCTGATTTAGGCTTAAATCCTTCAAATGATGGAACTGTAATCAGAATTACTTTCCCACCATTAACTGAAGAACGTCGTCGTGATTTAGTTAAAGTAGTGAAGAAAACTGGCGAAGATGCGAAAGTAGCTGTACGTAATATCCGCCGTGATGCAAATGACGATTTAAAGAAAGCAGAAAAAAATGGTGAAATTACTGAAGACGAATTACGTGGTCTTGTAGAAGATATTCAAAAGCAAACAGATTCTCATATCGAAAAAATCGATGGTATCACTAAAGAAAAAGAAAAAGAGATAATGGAAGTTTAATACTGCATTGCAAGGTATATCTTACTAGCGCTTAGAAAATTAATGAATATTTCATTTGATAAGTATTTAATATTTTCATTATTACTTTATAATTAAATTAACTAAGCGCTTTGAGTAAAAAGACCCTCTGTTTAAGGGGGTTTTTTTACTCAATGATGTTATAAGATGTACTTAAACGGAGGATTTTAAGATGTTTAAATTAATTTCTTTTTTTAAAAGAAATAAGCAGGAAAAAGATGTACCTCCAAATTCACAATTAGTTGGGATCGATGGAGTAATTCCAGAGCATGTTGCAATCATAATGGATGGTAATGGTAGATGGGCACAAAAAAGGAAATTACCGAGGGTTAAAGGTCACTATGAAGGAATGAAAGTCGTTCGAAAAATTGCTAGAACGGCAAGTAAACTTGGAGTGAAAACTTTAACACTTTATGCTTTTTCAACAGAGAATTGGAAAAGACCTAAAACTGAGGTTGATTTCTTAATGAAGTTACCACAAGAATTTCTAGGTACTTTTTTGCCTGAACTGATTGAAGAAAACGTGCAGGTTAGATTAACTGGAAATAAAGAACAATTACCAAGTTATACAACAGAAGCAGTATTAAAAGCAGTAGAAGAAACAAAAAATAATACAGGCATGGTTTTGAACTTTGCATTAAATTATGGTTCACGAGATGAAATCATATCAGCTGTTAAAAAGATTTCTTCCGATGTATTGGATAATAAAATAAGAAAAGAAGAAATTAATGATGAATTATTTAATAGCTATTTAATGACAAGTGACTTTAAAGATCCTGATTTATTAATCAGAACAAGTGGAGAATTACGAATTAGTAATTTTATGCTTTGGCAGATTGCGTATTCTGAATTATATTTCACAGATGTATTATGGCCTGATTTCACTGAAGAGTGCTTTATAGAAGCAGTGAAAGAGTATCAAAGTCGTGCAAGAAGATACGGTGGTATTTAAGAAAGCGGTGAACAAATTTGAAACAGCGTATTATAACAGGTGTTATAGCTGGGGCATTATTTTTAGGGTTAGTAATATTCGGTCAATGGCCTTTTGGACTTTTAGTCTTTGCATTAGGAACAATCGGTTATTTTGAATTAATTAAAATGAAAAAGTTTAACCTATTTAATGCGCCAACCGTTCTTGGATTAGTTTTAACATGGGTAGCAATTACTCCAAATGATTTATCAAACAAGATTTTTCCAGTTGAAATAGGAAAAACTGAAATTTCAATCGTACTAATCCTATTACTTTTATCATATACGGTAATTACAAAGAATACATTTACTTTTGAAGATGCTTCATTTGTAGTTTTAAGTAGTTTATATGTAGGATTTGGTTTTCATTATATGTACGAAATGAGAAATATGGGTATTTCATACTTTTTCTTCCCGCTATTTGTAATTTGGGCAACTGATTCTGGGGCATATTTTATTGGTAAAGCAACTGGTAAAACAAAGCTTTGGCCAGATATTAGTCCAAATAAAACGATTGAGGGATCAATTGGCGGTATAATTTGTGCTGTTGTAGTTGCAGTAATTTTGTCGATTATGTTAACTTTAAATTATTCAATACTATATTTAGTTTTAGTTGCAGTACTTGTATCTATTTTTGGTCAACTAGGTGATCTTGTCCAATCTGCATATAAAAGACACTATGGTGTAAAAGATTCGGGTAACCTACTTCCCGGACATGGTGGGATTTTAGACAGATTTGATAGCATTATTTTTACGTTGCCAATCGTCTATTTACTATTTGTAATATAGTATTAGTTTTATGTATTTAAGGAGACAATCGAAATGAAGAAAATCAGCTTACTTGGAGCAACTGGTTCAATTGGTATTCAAACACTTGATATTATAAGAAACCAATCAGATGATTTTGAATTAGTCGCGTGCTCTGCTGGGAGAAATATTGAAGAATTATATAAAATAATCTTAGAATTTAAACCAAAACTAGTTTCAGTTGCAGGCAAAGTAGAAGCTGAAAAACTAACAAGCCTAGGTGTTCCTTCATCAACTAAGATTCTATATGGTGAAGATGGTCTAATCGAAGTTGCAGTTCATGAAGACAGTACAATACTTGTTAATGCAGTCGTTGGTAGCGTAGGCTTAGTCCCAACTATGAAAGCAATTCAAAGTGGGAAAACAATCGCATTAGCAAATAAAGAGACGTTAGTTACAGCAGGTCACATTGTAATGGCTGAAGCAGAGAAATATGGTGTTTCAATTTTACCAGTAGATAGTGAGCATTCAGCAATCTTTCAATGCTTAAATGGTGAAAACCCTAACGAAATACATAAATTAATTATTACTGCTTCAGGTGGTAGTTTTAGAGATAAGACTCGAGATCAACTGCAGAATGTTACAATCGAGGATGCTTTAAATCATCCTAACTGGTCAATGGGTGCAAAAATTACAATTGATTCAGCAACGATGATGAATAAAGGCTTAGAAGTAATTGAAGCTCATTGGTTATTTAATATGCCTTATGAAAAAATTGATGTGCTACTTCATAGAGAAAGTGTTATTCATTCGATGATTGAATTTGAAGACGGTAGTGTAATGGCACAATTAGGTACGCCTGATATGAGAGTA
Source organism: Gottfriedia luciferensis (assembly GCF_002156865.1). GTDB lineage: Bacteria > Bacillota > Bacilli > Bacillales > Bacillaceae_G > Gottfriedia > Gottfriedia luciferensis. Next base: position 90,327 of record NZ_NCTA01000008.1, read on the forward strand.
CCAATTGCATATGCATTAAATTACCCATCTAGAAAACCAATTAAAAATCATAAGCCACTTGATTTAATTAAATTTGGAACACTTCACTTTGAGGAAATGGATTTTAACAGATTTAAATGTTTAGATTTTGCTTTTCAAGCTGGAAAAGTTGGAGGAAGTCTTCCAACTGTTTTAAATGCTGCCAATGAAGAGGCGGTTGCTGCTTTTTTACAGAAAAAAATATCATTCTTACAAATTGAGAATTTAATAGAAGTCGCTCTTGAGAAACACAATGTAATAAGTAAACCTTCATTAGAAGAAATTCGTAGCATTGATGACCAAACAAGACAATTCGTTTCATCACTAATAAAGTAAGGGTGGTAATTACATGAATACAGTCATAGCGTTTATTGTTATTTTCGGCGCACTTGTATTTTTTCATGAACTAGGACATCTATATTTTGCAAAACGTGCAGGTATATTATGTAGAGAATTTGCAATTGGTTTCGGACCAAAAGTTTTCTCGTTTTATCGTAATGAAACTACTTATACAATAAGATTATTACCACTCGGAGGATACGTTCGCTACGCTGGTGAAGACCCTGAAATGGTACAAGTAAAGCCTGGTTCACATATTGGTTTACAATTTAATTCAAATGGTGAAGCAACAAAAATCGTTGTTGATCAATTTGATCGATTCCAAGATTTACGTTTTGTTGAAGTAGATTCAATCGATTTAGAACATAAATTAGAAATTATTGGGATCGAAGAAGGTTCAGAAGAATTATCTAAATTCAATGTAAATGAAAAAGCTTTCGTTTATAGTGAGGGACAAGGTCATCAAATTGCACCATATGATCGACAATTTAACAGTAAATCAGTTGGAAAAAGAGCCATTGCGATTTTCGCCGGCCCAATGATGAACTTTGTTTTAGCGTTAGTAATCTTCATTTTGCTGGGGTTACTACAAGGAACACCTGTAAATGATGCTAAAATAGGTGAGTTACTTCCAAATGGAGCTGCACATTCTGCTGGTCTTAAAAAAGGAGATAAAGTATTATCGATTGATAATACAGATGTTTCGAAGTGGGCAGAAGTTGTTAAGATTGTAAGAGAAAGTCCCGATAAAGAATTATTATTTAAAGTGAAACGTGATAACAAAGTTATTTCAATACCAATCACTCCAAAAGCAGAAAAAATCGATAACAAAGTTAATGGTTTAATTGGGGTTTACGCACCTGTTGAAAAGAATGTATTTTCATCTATCAAATACGGTGTAACAGAAACAATGGGATGGACAAAAGAAATTGTTTTAGCAGTTGGCCATTTAGTAACTGGTAAATTCTCAATCAATAATCTATCAGGGCCAGTTGGTATTTATCAGGTAACAGATCAAGCAGCACAATCAGGAATTTACTATTTAATGAAATGGGCTGCGTTTTTAAGTATTAACTTAGGAATAATGAATTTATTACCTTTACCAGCTTTAGATGGTGGAAGACTTACGTTTTTTGCGATTGAAGCATTGAGAGGTAGACCAATTGATCGCCAAAAAGAAGGGGTCGTTCACTTTATCGGATTTGCATTATTGATGTTATTAATGATAATCGTAACTTGGAACGATATTAAAAGATTATTTTTATAAGAAACTCTAATTTCTGGTTAATAGGTGAGAGTTAGTTATGAAAATAGCCTAAAAAGTTGAATTTTAGGTTGTTCATTGATAGAATCCGTGACACTTCCTTTAAAAAGTGAGCGGATTCTCTTTGTTATTAACAATGTAGTTAAACTTAAGAAAAGATAAAAATGTTGAGGTGGGTTCCTTTGAAACAAAGTATTGTATATAGTCCAACATTACGTGAAGTTCCATCTGATGCGGATATTAAAAGTCATCAGTTATTACTGAGAGCTGGATTTATCAGACAAAATGCATCTGGTATATATAGTTTTTTACCATTAGGTAATAAAGTTCTTCAAAAAGTAGCAAATATTGTACGTGAAGAAATGAATAATGCCGGTGCGATGGAAATGTTAATGCCATCGATGCAGGCACAAGAATTGTGGGAAGAATCTGGGCGTTGGGAAAACTTTGGTCCAGAATTAATGCGTTTACGTGACCGTCACGGTAGAGGCTTTGCACTAGGTGCGACTCATGAAGAAGTTGTTACGTCAATTATTCGTGACGAATTAAAGTCATATAAAAAATTACCGATCACACTTTACCAAGTTCAATCTAAGTTCCGTGATGAAAAACGTCCTCGTTTTGGATTACTTCGTGGTCGTGAATTTTTAATGAAAGATGCATACTCTTTCCATGCTTCACAAGAAAGCTTAGATGAAGTGTATGATCGTTTATTTACAGCATATAGTAACATCTTTACACGTTGTGGATTGAACTTTAGAGCGGTAGTTGCTGATTCAGGTGCAATGGGTGGTAAAGATACTCATGAATTCATGGTTTTATCTGATATCGGTGAAGATACAATTGCGTTCTCGAATGAATCAAACTATGCAGCAAATATTGAAATGGCACCAGTTATCACTACTTATGAACCTTCTGACGAAAAATTAGAAGATGTTAAAAAAGTAGAGACTCCAAATCAAAAAACAATTGATGAAGTAATCGAATTCTTGAATTTACCGATTGAAAAGAGTATTAAATCAATTATTTTTAAAGCAGATGAAGAGTTTGTTCTAGTTCTTGCGCGTGGTGACCACGAAATTAATGATATTAAGTTAAAAAACTATTTAGGTGCACATTCAGTAGAATTAGCATCTAAAGAAGAAGTAAAAGAATTAATGAATTGTGAAATTGGTTCATTAGGGCCAATCGGTGTTAAATCTGATTTATTAGTTTTAGCTGATCATGCAATTAAAGGAATTGTAAATGGTTGCTGTGGAGCAAATGAAGAAGGTTATCACTTCATTAACGTAACTGTAAATAGAGATTATCATGTAAAAGATTTTGTAGATTTAAGATTTATACAAGAGGGAGACCTATCACCAGACGGTAAAGGAACAATTTCTTTTGCAAAAGGGATCGAAGTAGGTCATGTATTTAAACTAGGAACAAAGTATTCTGAGTCAATGAATGCAACATTCCTAGATGAAAACGGTAAATCTAACCCTATTATTATGGGTTGCTATGGAATCGGCGTGTCTCGTACATTAGCAGCAATCGTAGAACAATATAATGATGAAAAAGGTATTTTATGGCCAAAAAACCTAGCTCCTTTCGATGTGCATATCATCACTGTTAATACGAAAAGCGAAGAGCAAGTAAACTTGGCTGATGACATCTACAAAACGCTAAAAGAAGTAGGTCAAGATGTTTTAATTGATGACCGAAACGAACGTGTAGGAGTTAAATTTGCTGATGCTGATTTATTTGGAATTCCAGTACGAGTAGTAGTTGGAAAACGTGCTGCTGAAGGAATTGTAGAATTAAAAACTAGAGATGGACAAGTTAGTAAAGAAGTAGAAATTTCTAACCTTCTAAATGAAATAAATATGTTAAAATAAAATAGGAAAGTTAAAGCGACTCCTCAAGCAGGTAGGCGGTTTTAACAAAACACTAAAAAGTACCTCTAAGTAAGAGGTACTTTCTGTGTTATGTTTGGCATTTTCGTTGCAATTTTTTTTAAGGTTGGTGAAAAAATGGGACAAACTCGTCAGGAGCGTTTTCAACTATTATTAGATCAGCTTCAATTTCCAGCTGAAATGCGAGAAATGTATTTTAATAATGGAGAAATCGTAAATCTTGAAGTAAATAAAAGCGAAAGAAAATGGCAATTTACATTTAAAGTTGAAAATGTTTTACCATTCGCAACGTTTCAAGTATTTGTTACAAGTTTATTGAGAACTTTTAACCATATAGCAGATGTATCTGTTTTAATTAAAACAGATAATCCAAATGTTGATGAACAAAAAGTGGTAGATTACTGGTCGTTTATGGTTCAATCAGTTGAGTCAAAATCACCAATTCTACAACATATAGAAGAAGCTGTGCCAGCTGTTGAAAAAAATAAAGTTAATATCGCTTTAAATAGCATTATTGAAGAAAATACATTTAATAGTAGATATGTTCCACAGCTTCAAGAATTATATCAAAACGTAGGCTTTCCAAAGCTGTTTTTTGAAAATACGATTAAAGATAATGTCGAGATTAAAGCTGAGTTTTTAGAGAAAAAAGCTGAAGAAGATCGTAAAAGAGCAATGGAAGTCTTAGTCGAATTAGATAAGAGAGAGGCAGAAGACGCTGAAGGTGAAGAACCACAAGGACCTCTTGTTGTCGGTTATTATATTAAAGAAACTGAAATAAATACAATTTCTTCTATTATTGAAGAAGAAAAACGTGTCGTACTACAAGGTTTTGTTTTTGATTCTGAAATACGTGAATTAAAGAGTGGACGTGTATTAATTACATTTAAAATAACGGATTATACAAGTTCGATTTTAGTAAAAATGTTCTCTCGTGATAAAGAAGACATCCCGATGTTAAATAAAATTAAAAAGGGTATGTGGGTAAAAGTAAGAGGATCAGTTCAAAATGATACATTCGTTCGCGATTTAGTCATGATTGCAAATGATATAAATGAAATTACTCCAGATGAACGTAAAGATGAAGCCAAAGAAGGCGAACGTAGAATTGAGCTACATGCACATACTCATATGAGTCAAATGGATTCAGTTGTGTCAGCAGGTGACTTAGTTAAACAAGCAAGTAAATTTGGACATGAAGCCGTTGCGATTACAGATCATGCAGTTGTACAAGCTTTTCCAGAAGCATTTGGCGCAGGTAAAAAACATGGCGTAAAAATATTATACGGTGTTGAAATAAATCTTGTTAATGATGGTGTACCGACTGCATATAATCCTTCTCATATTTCTTTAGAAGATGCAACATATGTTGTATTTGACGTAGAAACAACGGGTCTTTCTGCAGTATACGACACGATCATTGAATTAGCCGCTGTTAAAATTCATAAGGGTGAAATAATCGATCGATTTGAACGATTTGCAAACCCGCACCATCCTTTATCTGCAACGACAATTGAGCTGACGGGTATTACAGATGAAATGGTCAAGGATGCTCCTAATGTGGACGTCGTACTTCGAGAATTTAAAGAGTGGATGGAAGATGGAATATTAGTTGCTCACAATGCTTCATTTGATATGGGCTTTATTCAAATGGGATTTAAAAAATACGAAATAGGGATTACAAATAATGGAGTAATTGATACGCTTGAGCTTGCTAGAACCCTTTATCCAGACTTTAAAAACTATCGATTAAATACACTTTGTAAAAAGTTCGATATTAATTTAACACAACATCACCGTGCAATCTATGACGCTGAAGCGACAGGATTCCTGTTAATTAAAATGCTTAAAGATGCAGCTGAGCAGGATATGAATTACCATGATGAGTTAAATAACAATATGGGTAAAGGTGATGCATATAAACGTGCTAGACCATCACACGCAACGCTATTAGCAACAAATGAGGTTGGACTAAAAAACTTATTTAAAATTGTTTCTTATTCTCATATTCATTACCATCACAGAGTTCCTAGAGTACCTAGATCATTATTAGTTAAGCATCGTGAAGGGTTATTGGTTGGATCTGCATGTGATAAAGGGGAAGTTTTTGAAGCGAGTGTTCAAAAGTCTCCTGAAGAAGCTGAAAAGCTAATGGAATTTTATGATTATATCGAAGTAATGCCACCAGAAACATTACTACATTTAGTAGAATTAGAAATTGTTCGTAATGAACAACATTTAAGAGAAGTTATTTCCAAACTTGTAAAAATGGCTGAAAAAGTAGAAAAAACAGTAGTAGCTACAGGGAATGTTCATCATTTACAAAAAGAAGATCAAATCTATCGTAAAATTTTAGTCGGTTCCCAAGGTGGAGCAAATCCATTAAATCGACATCGTTTACCAGATGTCCATTTTAGAACAACTACTGAAATGTTATCTGCTTTTGCCTTTTTAGGTGAAGAAAAAGCGAAAGAAATTGTCGTAACCAATACACAAAAAATCTCAAGTTTAATTGAGGATATTAAACCAATTAAGGATGACTTATATACGCCAAAAATTGAAGGTGCAGAAGATGAAGTTCGTGAAATGAGCTATCAAATGGCACGATCGATTTATGGTGAGCAATTACCTGAAATTGTGGAAGCTCGTCTCGAAAAAGAATTAAAAAGTATTATCGGTCATGGATTTGCCGTAATTTACTTAATTTCGCATAAGCTAGTAAAAAAATCACTTGATGATGGATACCTAGTTGGTTCAAGGGGATCTGTAGGTTCATCATTAGTAGCTACTATGACAGAAATTACTGAAGTAAATCCACTTCCACCGCATTATGTTTGTCCAAATTGTAAGCATTCAGAGTTTTTTAATGATGGTTCTGTCGGTTCTGGTTTTGATTTACCGAATAAAGATTGTCCTGAATGTGGAACTGCCTATAAAAAAGATGGTCATGATATCCCATTCGAAACGTTCCTTGGATTTAAAGGGGATAAAGTTCCCGATATCGATTTGAACTTTAGTGGTGAATATCAGCCAACTGCACATAATTATACGAAAGTACTTTTTGGTGAGGACTATGTATATCGTGCTGGTACGATTGGTACTGTTGCGGATAAAACGGCATACGGTTATGTGAGAGGTTATGCGAATGATCATAACTTAATGTTAAGAGGAGCAGAATTTGATCGTTTGGCAATGGGATGTACTGGTGTAAAAAGAACGACTGGGCAACACCCTGGTGGAATTATCGTAGTTCCAGATTATATGGACATATATGATTTTTCTCCAATTCAATTCCCAGCTGACGATGTAAAATCAGAATGGAAAACGACACATTTTGATTTCCATTCAATTCACGATAATTTATTAAAACTTGATATTCTAGGACACGATGATCCAACCGTTATCCGTATGCTACAAGACTTAAGTGGAATTGATCCTAAGACAATACCTACAGATGATCCGGAAGTAATGAAAATATTTGCAGGTCCTGAACCATTAGGTGTTTCTGAAGAACAAATAGGATGTAAAACAGGAACTTATGGCATTCCTGAATTTGGTACGAAATTCGTTCGTCAAATGTTAGAAGATACAAAACCTTCTACATTCTCAGAGCTAGTTCAAATTTCTGGATTATCGCATGGTACAGATGTATGGTTAGGTAATGCGTCAGAATTAATTAACAGCGGTACATGTACTCTATCAGAAGTAATTGGTTGTCGTGATGACATTATGGTTTACTTAATTTATCAAGGATTAGAACCTTCGTTAGCGTTTAAAATAATGGAATCAGTACGTAAAGGGAAAGGTGTACCTCCTGAGTGGGAAGAAGAAATGAGAAATAATAAAGTTCCTGCATGGTATATTGATTCTTGTAAAAAAATTAAGTATATGTTCCCGAAAGCACACGCCGCTGCTTACGTTTTAATGGCGGTACGTATTGCCTATTTCAAAGTTCATCATCCAATTCTTTATTATGCAGCATACTTCACAGTCCGTGCCGAAGATTTTGATATTGAAGCGATGGTAGCAGGTCCAAGTACAATCAAAGTCAAAATTGATGAAATTGCCATAAAAGGTCTAGACGCATCTGTAAAAGAAAGAAACTTAATGACTGTATTAGAGTTAGCACTAGAAATGTGCGAAAGAGGTTTTTCATTCGAAAAAATCGATTTGTACCGCTCGAGTGCAGATGAATTTTTAGTAAATGGTAATAAACTAATTCCTCCATTTAACTCAATACCTGGTTTAGGTACAAATGCTGCTAAAAATATTGTTACAGCTAGAGAAGACGGTGAGTTCCTTTCTAAGGAAGACTTACAACAAAGAAGTAAAATCTCAAAAACAGTATTAGAGTACCTAGATAAGCAAGGGTGTTTACAAAATTTACCTGATCAAAATCAATTATCCTTATTCGATGGTTTTTAAGAGTTTGCAAAACTTGGGAATTATGATATAGTTAATACAGATGTAATTTAGCACGGGATTTTTTTTGAAGAGCAGGGGCAACCTGCTCTTTCTTATTACCCTTATGACCCAATTCATCTCTTACGGATTGTTCGTAACCTAAAATTTACGTTACGATTATTGCGTAAATTGGAAATACTAAAGATAATTTCCCTGCTAAGTAGCAGGGAATTTTCATCTTGCAATGTTTGGAAGGAGGATACTTCTTGAGTAAGAAGGTCACAGAGGTTGTAACAGAATTAGCGCAACCAATAATTGAACAACTTGGATTAGAATTAGTCGATGTAGAATACGTAAAAGAAGGAAAAGATTGGTTCCTTCGAGTATTTATAGATAGTGAGTCTGGAATTGATTTGGAGCAATGTGCTGCAGTGAGTGAAAAACTAAGTGAAATCTTAGACGAAAAAGATCCTATCGAAAATCTTTATTTTTTAGATGTTTCATCACCTGGTGCAGAACGTCCATTAAAGAAAGAACAAGACTTTATTAAAGCGATTGGAAAGCAAGTTTTTATTAAAACATATGAACCAATCTTAGATGAAAAGAAATTTGAAGGAAAATTATTAGCTTATTCTTCTGAGGAAGTTCAATTAGAGCTAACAATTAAAACAAGAAAAAAAATCATTTCAATTCCAACACCAAAAATCGCAAGTGCAAGACTTGCTGTTACGTTTTTTTAAGTAGGGGGTACTTTTAATGAGTTCGGAGTTATTAACAGCATTAGAAATAATTGAAAGAGAAAAAGGAATTAGTAAAGATGTAGTAATTGAAGCGATCGAAGCAGCTTTAATTTCGGCTTATAAACGTAATTTTAATCAAGCACAAAACGTCCGAGTTGATTTTAACCTACATAATGGTTCAATTCGTGTCTTTGCTAGAAAAGAAGTTGTAAGCAATGTGTTTGATACTCGTTTAGAAATTACTGTTGAAGAAGCGCAACAACATAATCCTAACTTCATGGTTGGAGATATCATTGAGTTAGAAGTTACACCAAAAGACTTTGGGCGAGTTGCTGCAACTACTGCTAAACAAGTAGTTACTCAAAGAGTTCGTGAAGCAGAACGCGGTGTTATTTATTCTGAATACATTGACCGCCAAGAAGATATGATGACTGGAACTGTTCAACGTATCGATTCACGTGCAATTTATGTAAACTTAGGTAAAATAGAAGCTGTACTTCCTGTAACAGAACAGATCCCAACAGAGAAATACAAAATCCATGATCGCATTAAAGTATTTGTTACAAAAGTTGAAAAAACATCTAAAGGTCCACAAATTTTTGTATCACGTACACACCCTGGATTATTAAAGCGTTTATTTGAAACAGAAGTACCTGAAATTTATGATGGAATTGTTGAAATTCGTTCAGTTGCTCGTGAAGCAGGCGACCGTTCTAAAATCTCAGTTTATACAAGTAATCCTGATTTAGATCCAGTTGGTGCATGTGTTGGTCAAAAAGGACAACGCGTTCAATCAATTGTAAATGAATTAAAAGGTGAAAAAATCGATATTGTTAAATGGTCTGCAGATCCAGTTGAATTCGTTGCAAATGCATTAAGTCCTTCTCAAGTCATTCGAGTATTAGTAAATGAAGAGGAAAAAGCTACTACTGTAGTTGTACCTGATCACCAACTTTCACTTGCAATTGGAAAAAGAGGTCAAAATGCTCGTTTAGCTGCTCGTTTAACAGGTTGGAAAATTGATATTAAATCACAATCTGATGCAGATAAAATTGGGATTGACTATTCAGCACCGGCACAAGAATTAACAATCAAAAACGATGATTTTGATGCTTACGCAGACGACTTTAATGAGGAGTGAGTAAACTCATGAATCGAAAAATACCATTACGTAAGTGTGTTGTTACACAAGAAATGAAACCAAAAAAAGAGTTAATTCGAATTGTTCGTTCGAAAGAAGGAGAAGTATCAATCGATCCGACAGGGAAAAAGTCAGGCCGTGGTGCTTATCTTACAAAATCTGCGGAAGTTGTAAAACTTGCTCAGCAGAAAAATACTTTAGAACAGCAATTGAACGCTAAAATTGATTCTAATCTATACGCAGAACTTTTAGCATTTATCGAAAAGGAAAAGGCATGACTGATAAAGGATTGTCATTATTAGGACTAGCAGCTAGAGCTCGTAAAGTGGTTTCAGGCGAAGAGTTAGTTGTAAAAGAAGTTCAGCAAAAAAGAGCAAAACTAGTTATTTTATCAAAGGATGCTTCTGATTTAACTGCAAAGAAGATTAAAGATAAAACAACTTTTTATAAAACACCAATTTGTTATGTTGAAAGTCGATATGAATTAGGGCACGCTATTGGGAAAGACGCACGCGTGGTCGTTGCAATAACTGATCAAGGATTTGCAACAAAACTTCAGACATTATTAAATTAATGGACTAATCTGGGGGTGAACGTATGACGAAAATAAGAATTTACGAGTATGCTAAAAAGCAAAATGTTTCAAGTAAGGAAATTATTGAAAGACTCAAGGATTTAAAAATCGAAGTAAAGAATCATATGGCCACAATTGCAGAGGATATTGTTGAAAAATTAAATAAGAGCTTTCAACCAAAGTCTGTAGAGATAAAACAACCCCAAAAAGATGTATCCAAACCTTCTGTAAAGGTAATCCCTGCATTTAGTGTTGAAGCAAGTGATGAACTTGATTTCGAAGTAGACTACCAACTAGAAGATACAAAAGTAAAAAGTAAAAAAAATAGTAATAAAAAGAAAAAGACTGACAGCCAAAAGCAAAGCAGTCAAAATGAAGATCGACAAACGAATGGGAATAAGAAAGGCAATCAAAATATGAATCATAAAAACAACTCAACTGAGAACACTTCTAATAAAATTATTTTCTCAGGTTCTTTAAAAGTATCTGAGCTTGCAAAAAAATTAGGTAAAGAACCATCAGAATTAATTAAAAAATTATTTATGTTAGGCATTATGGCAACAATTAACCAAGACCTTGATAAAGACACAATTGAATTACTAGCAGCTGATTACGGGGTTGAAGTTGAAGAAGAAGTAATTGTTGACGAAAATGAATTCGAAAGCTTCATTGATGAAGAAGATGACGAAGCAAATTTAAAAGAACGTCCACCAGTTGTAACAATTATGGGTCACGTTGACCATGGTAAAACTACATTACTTGACTATATTCGTAAATCGAAAGTTACTGCGGGAGAAGCAGGTGGGATCACTCAACATATTGGTGCATACCAAGTTGATATCGATGGAAAGAAAATTACTTTCTTAGATACACCTGGTCACGCAGCATTTACAACAATGCGTGCTCGTGGAGCTCAAGTTACTGATATTACAATTATAGTAGTAGCGGCTGATGACGGAGTAATGCCTCAAACAGTAGAAGCGATTAACCACGCTAAAGCAGCTGAGGTACCGATTATCATTGCTGTGAATAAAATGGATAAAGAATCTGCAAATCCTGACCGTGTTATGCAAGAATTAACTGAGCATGGTATCGTGTCAGAAGCATGGGGTGGAGATACAATCTTTGTTCCAATTTCAGCATTAAATGGTAACGGTGTTGACCAGTTACTTGAAATGATTCTTTTAGTAAGTGAAGTAGAAGAGTATAAAGCAAATCCTTCACGTAAAGCATTAGGAACTGTTATCGAAGCTGAATTAGATAAAGGTAAAGGTGCAGTTGCTACTTTACTAGTTCAAAATGGTACATTAAAAGTTGGGGATCCAATTGTAGTTGGTACTTCATTTGGTCGTGTACGTGCGATGGTAAATGATCTAGGCCGCCGAATTAAAGAAGCGGGTCCTTCAACACCAGTAGAAATCACTGGTTTAAATGAAGTTCCTCAAGCTGGTGACCGCTTTATGGTATTTGCTGACGAGAAACGTGCTCGTCAAGTTGGGGAAGCACGTGCTTCAAAAGCAGTACTTCAACAACGTAGCGAAAGCTCAAAATTATCTCTTGAAGATTTATTTGCTCAAATTCAAGAAGGTAATGTGAAAGAAATTAATCTGATCGTTAAAGCAGACGTACAAGGGTCTGTAGAAGCGATGGCAGCTTCATTACAAAAAATTGAAGTTGAAGGCGTAAAAGTTAAAATTATTCACACTGGTGCTGGTGCAATTACAGAATCAGACGTAATTTTAGCTTCTGCATCAAATGCAATTATAATCGGATTTAATGTACGTCCTGATGTAAATGCAAAACGTACGGCTGATTTAGAAAATGTAGATATTCGTTTACATCGTATTATTTACAAAGCAATTGAAGAAATTGAAGCTGCGATGAAAGGTATGTTAGACCCAGAATTCGAAGAAAAAGTAATCGGTCAGGCAGAAGTTCGTCAAGTATTCAAAGTATCAAAAGTTGGTACAATTGCTGGTTGTTATGTAATTGATGGAAAAATCACTCGCGACAGCGGAGTTCGTTTAATTCGTGACGGAATCGTTGTATTCGAAGGACAATTAGATACATTAAAACGTTTTAAAGATGACGTAAAAGAAGTTGCAACAAACTACGAATGTGGTATTACAATTGAAAAATACAATGACATCAAAGAAGGCGACATTATTGAAGCTTACGTGATGGAAGAAATTAAGCGATAAATAGAAATGTGCAAGGTGTTCACTAACGCCTGAAACGAAACTGTTTATAAAATCAGACGTTACTAATTAATGGATACGTCTAGGATTATAAATAATTAAGAATACAATTAGTTAAACTACTTGTATAGCACGAATTGTTTTGCTTTGTAAGATAGAGGTGAAAATAATGAAAGTAAGAGCACATCGTGTTGGGGAACAAATGAAGAAAGAGCTTGGTGAAATAATAGGCAGAAAAATTAAGGATCCAAGAATCGGCTTCGTAACTGTAACTGATGTTCAAGTAACAGGAGACCTTCAACAAGCTAAAGTCTATATTTCAGTATTAGGTGACGATGAACAACGTCAAAATACATTAATTGGATTAGCGAAAGCAAAAGGATTTATTCGTTCTGAAATTGGTCAACGTATTCGATTACGTAAGACTCCAGAATTAATTTTTGAATTTGATGAATCAGTCGATTATGGTAATCGTATTGAAACATTGCTAACTCAAATTAATAAAGAGAATAACTGATAATGAATGGATAGGCGATTGATTCGTCTATCCATTTTTCATCATAAAATGACTGTTTTATATCAACAATTTTTCAACTATGCAAAAAAATAATTAATAGGTGATAAGATGAATGGTGTTATAGCACTAAATAAACCGGCAGGTCTGACCTCTCATGATTGTGTTTTTAAAATTAGAAAGATTTTAAAGACAAAAAAAGTAGGGCATACAGGCACATTAGATCCAGAAGTAACAGGAGTTTTACCAATTTGCGTAGGTGAAGCTACAAAGCTAATTCCTTATTTAACAGATGATCGAAAAAAGTATATAGGTGAAATTACACTAGGTTTTTCTACAACAACTGAAGACGCACACGGTGAAATAATTGATCAAAAGAAAGTTAATCGAATCATTACTCGTGAAGAAGTATTAAAAGTTTTAAATCAATTGACAGGCGAAATCCAACAAACACCTCCTATGTACTCAGCTGTAAAAGTGAATGGAAAAAAGTTATATGAATATGCAAGAGCTGGTCTTGAAGTTGAACGTCCAACTAGAACAGTTACAATTTTTGAGATTACTTTATTAGATGATCGGGAAATATTTGAAGGGGATACAATCTCGTTTAAGTTTGAAGTTTTCTGTAGTAAAGGTACATATATAAGAACTTTGGCAGTTCAAATTGGAGAGATTTTAGGTTTTCCAGCCCATATGTCTTACTTAACTAGAACAAAAGCAGGCGCATTTTCCATTGATGATTGTGTAACATTCGAAGAATTAGAAGAGCATACTTCTACAGATACAATTAATAACGTAATGTTATCGATGGAGCAGGCACTAAGTGAATATCCACGCTTGGATGTTAATCCTGAAGAGGAAGTAAAAGTATTTAATGGTGGTTTCTTTCCAAATAATATGAATTGTAAAGAAGGAGAATTCATTGCCGTATACAATGATAACAACAAAATCATAGCAATGTATACTCCTAATCCTAAAAATAATAAAGTAATTAAACCAACAAGAGTGTTTCATAATCAATAGAAAAAACTATATAAATTTTATTCATTGTTCTATAATGGGAAAAGAGAATTGATTATAGAAAAGGTGATAAAAATGACAAGAATAATAAAAATCACCCATCCTCATTCAATAAAAAAAGAAGATTACAAAGAAACAGTCTTAGCACTTGGCTTTTTTGATGGTGTTCATAAGGGACATCAACAAGTCATTAAAACTGCCAAGGAACTTGCTGACGAAAAAGGGTTATTATTATCAGTAATGACATTTGACCCGCACCCTTCAGCAATTCTTGGAAATCGAGATGAATCGATTTCTTATTTGACGCCTTTGGAACTAAAAGTGAAGTGGATGGAGAAACTTGGTGTAGACCAATTATTTATTGTTGAATTTTCAGAGGAATTTGCTAGTCTCCTACCACAAGAATTTGTGGATCAATATATTATTTCTTTAAATGCCAAGCATGTTGTTGCTGGTTTCGATTTTTCATTTGGTAAATTTGGGAAGGGTACAATGGAATCAATGCCTTTTCATTCGAGAGATGAATTTACGCAAACAACAGTTTCAAAATACGTTTTGGACGATGAAAAAGTTAGTTCAACTCGTATAAGAGGAGCGATTAAGGCTGGAGAAATGGAAGAAGCTGCTCATCTACTTGGTAGACATTATCAAATCAAAGGAATAGTAGTTGACGGTGACAAACGTGGTAGAACAATCGGCTTTCCAACGGCTAATATTTCAGTTTCCGTTCCATACGCTTTACCATCACTAGGTGTATACGCGGTAAAATGTATTGTAAACGGTGAGATGTATGAAGGCATGTGTAATATCGGATACAAACCGACTTTTTATCATGAATTCCAAAAACAAACAATTGAAGTAAATATTTTTGATTTTAATGAGGATATTTACGGTAAAGAAGTTGAAATTTTTTGGTATGCAAGAATTCGTGATGAAAAGAAATTTAATGGTATAAATGAACTAATCGATCAATTACAAAAAGATCGTGAAACAGTTAAAAGTTATTTTAGAGAACTAAACTAGAATACTTGCTTTTATGATGAAAACATTGTAGAATTAAGAACGTATTTGAAAAACCGTTGCTTGGCAAATCGACTCACCGACGACTGCTAGGTGATAGGTGTTCAACAATAATATTATGAGGTGAAAAAACATGGCTTTAACTCAAGAACGTAAAAACGAAATTATCAGCACTTATAAAACTCATGCAAACGATACTGGTTCTCCAGAAGTTCAAATTGCAGTTTTAACTGAAAACATCAACTCTTTAAATGGGCACTTACGTACTCACAAAAAAGATCACCACTCTCGTCGTGGTTTATTAAAAATGGTTGGTAAGCGTCGTAACTTACTTAACTACTTACGTAACAAAGACATTACTCGTTACCGTGAATTAATTACAAAATTAGGTTTACGTCGTTAATTTCGAGTATTAATTTGATACTTTTAGGAAAAGCGGGATTCTTCCCGCTTTTTCTTATACATATCGACATAAAATAATGTTAAAATTTATAAAAATTTACGTCTCTTTTTCTCGTTAGTTGATTTCTTTGCTTAACATAGGAGATAATAGAGAATATATGATAATTTTTACATAATTAATTAAACAATGAATTGTAATGTAGAGAGGGGTATTTATACCATATGGAACAACAAAAGCACGTTTTTTCCACGGAGCTTGCTGGTAAAACTCTTACTGTAGAAGTAGGACAATTAGCGAAGCAAGCAAATGGAGCAGTTTTAGTAAGATACGAAGACACTGTCGTTCTATCAACAGCAACTGCTTCAAAAGAACCTAAAAAAGTAAGCTTTTTCCCTTTAACTGTTAACTACGAAGAGCGTTTATATGCAGTAGGTAAAATTCCTGGAGGCTTTATTAAGCGTGAAGGTAGACCAAGTGAGAAAGCAATCTTAGCGAGCCGTTTAATTGACCGCCCAATACGTCCATTATTTGCAGATGGATTCCGTAATGAAGTTCAAGTAATCAGTATGGTAATGAGCGTTGATCAAGATTGTTCTTCAGAAATGGCAGCGATGTTTGGTAGTTCATTAGCTCTATGTGTATCAGATATTCCTTTTAACGGCCCGATTGCTGGTGTTGTAGTGGGACGTATAAACGGTGAATTCTTTATTAATCCATCTGTTGAGCAAGCTGAAAACAGTGACATTCACTTAACAGTTGCTGGTACGAAAGATGCAATTAACATGGTTGAAGCTGGGGCTAACGAAGTACCAGAAGAAGTAATGTTAGAAGCAATTATGTTTGGTCATGAAGAAATTAAAAAATTAATTGCATTCCAAGAAGAAATCGTAGCAAAAATTGGAAAAGAAAAAATGGAAGTTAAGCTTCATGAACTTGATGCGGATTTAGAAAAACAAATCCGTGAAATTTGTGAAGAAGAATTAAACGCAGCAATTCAAGTACATGAAAAACATGCTCGTGAAGCTGCGATAAATGAAGTGAAAGAACGCGTTGTTCTTCAGTTCGAAGAAAATGAAGCAGACGAAGAAACAATTGGACAAGTTAAAGAAATCCTTTCAATGCTTGTAAAAGAGGAAGTTCGTCGATTAATTACAGTTGATAAAGTTCGTCCTGATGGAAGAAAGTTAGATGAAATTCGTCCATTATCATCGCAAGTTGGTTTACTACCACGTACGCACGGATCTGGATTATTCACTCGTGGACAAACCCAAGCATTAAGTATTTGTACACTAGGTGCTTTAGGAGACGTTCAAATTCTTGATGGTTTAGGTATTGAAGAATCAAAACGATTTATGCATCATTACAATTTCCCACAATTTAGTGTTGGGGAAACAGGACCAATTCGTGGACCAGGTCGTCGTGAAATTGGACATGGAGCACTAGGTGAAAGAGCTCTTGAACCAAGTATTCCAGATCAAAAAGACTTCCCATATACAATCCGTCTAGTTTCTGAAGTTCTTGAATCAAATGGTTCAACATCACAAGCAAGTATTTGTGCAAGTACGTTAGCAATGATGGATGCAGGTGTACCAATTAAAGCACCAGTTGCAGGTATTGCGATGGGATTAATCAAATCTGGTGAGCACTATTCAGTTCTTACAGATATTCAAGGTATGGAAGATCATTTAGGTGATATGGACTTTAAAGTTGCAGGTACTGCAAAAGGTGTAACTGCACTTCAAATGGACATTAAAATTGAAGGTTTATCTGAACAAATTTTAAAAGAAGCATTAGAACAAGCTAAAATTGGACGTATGCAAATACTTGATTCAATGCTGGCAACAATTAGTGAACCAAGAACAGCATTATCTGAATTTGCTCCAAAAATCTTAATGATGACAATCAACCCAGATAAAATTAAAGATGTTATCGGACCAGGTGGTAAACAAATCAATAAAATTATTGAAGAAACTGGCGTAAAAATTGACATCGAACAAGACGGAACAGTATTTATCTCTTCAGTAGATCAACCGATGAATGAACGTGCAAAACAAATTATTGAAGACCTAGTTCGTGAAGTTGAAGTTGGACAACTATACATGGGTAAAGTAAAACGAATTGAAAAATTCGGTGCTTTCGTTGAAATCTTTGCAGGAAAAGATGGCTTAGTACACATTTCTGAACTTGCAGAAGAACGCGTTGCAAAAGTTGAAGACGTACTTTCAATCGGCGACGAAATCCTTGTAAAAGTAACTGAAATCGATAAACAAGGCCGTGTTAACTTATCACGCAAAGCTGTATTAAAAGAGCAAAGAGAAAAAGCTGAGCAACAATAAAAAACGGAGGCTTCTGTTAAGCCCTGACAATCGTAAGACCGGAAACTGTAAAGGTTATATACCTTTACAGTTTTTTAGTTTATGACTTCGAAAGGCTAAAATAGTAAAAAGCGCTTTTCAACAGCAAAACAGGCATATAATTTGTGCCTGTTTTTTTATTTTTTCATACTTATCCTTCAAACAATCTTATTTCTATTTTTTTCTATTCTTAACGTGTGGCTAAAATATTTTTGGTTACAATAAGAAAAATGGAACTAGAGTAGTACTAATAAATTTGTTTTAAAAATTATTTCTGTCCAACAATTTAGTAGAAAGCTTGTTCTATTTTATAAAAAAAATCATATTCCTTCTAGTAGGAGGGTGTCAGGAAATGAGTAGAAGTCGGTTAAAAGTCTTAGCTTTAATTGTTGCATTATTTCTTTCTATTTTAGTCGTAAATAATCAATTTACAAATCACTATGTTGGGAAGTTAACTTCGAAGTCGTCGATTGTGACAGCTAAAACAAATGCATTATATGAAGAAATAAAGTCAAAAGCGCCTTCTTATGAAATCGCTCCAAAGGATGCCTACGTTGACTCAGTTTGGAAGGCAATTCCCGGTTATAACGGATTAAAGGTAGATATTAACGCATCCTATGCAAAAATGAAGAAGCTAAAAAAGTTTGATAAGAATAAATTAGTACTTAAAGAAGTTTCTCCAAAAATTCACTTAAGTGATTTACCTCCATCACCGGTATATAAAGGCAATCCTGATAAACCATTAGTAGCATTTACGATTAATGTTGCATGGGGCAATGAATATATACCAAAAATGTTAGAAGTATTAAAGAAGCATAATGCAAAAGCAACATTTTTTTTAGAAGGTAGATGGGTAAAAAATAACCCTACGCTCGCACAACTAATAACTGCTGCGAATCAAGAAGTAGGAAATCACTCATATACACATCCTGATATGGCAAGATTAGGAAGTCAAGAAATTAAAAATGAAATAGTAGAAACAAATTCAGTTATATTAGCTACTACTGATCAAAAAGTTGTATGGTTTGCCCCTCCAAGCGGTAGCTATCGTGACGAAGTCGTAAAGATTGCTTCAAACTTAGGTTTAAGTACAATCATGTGGACTGCTGATACAATAGATTGGCAGAAACCACCAAAAGAGGTCATTATTTATCGTGTAATGAAAAAAGTAGAGAATGGAACCATTGTTCTTATGCATCCAACTAAACCGACAGCTGATGCACTTGATGAACTATTAACAAAAATAGAAGCATCAGGACGAAAAGTTGTAAATATTTCAACTTTATTAGATGAAAAACGGTACGATACAATTAAAAAAGTCGAAAACAAATGACAATTGATTTCAGCTTTGTTAAGATGATTGTAAAATAAAGTAAATTTTTCAATCTTATTACAATTGTAAATAGATGGTGTATACATAGGAGGCATTACATGATTGTTCGACATACTTGTAAAAATGGAGTAAGGGTAGTAATAGAAAATATTCCAACTGTTCGCTCAGTGGCTCTTGGTGTTTGGATTAAAACAGGTTCAAGTAATGAAACACAAGAATTAAATGGGGTTTCACATTTTCTTGAGCATATGTTTTTTAAAGGTACAAAAACTCGTAATGCAAAAGAAATTGCCGAAAGCTTTGATTCAATCGGTGGTCAAGTAAATGCATTTACTTCAAAGGAATATACTTGTTATTACGCAAAAGTATTAGATACTCACGCGGATTATGCTTTAGATGTTTTAGGAGATATGTTTTTTAATTCGACTTTCGATGAGGGTGAATTAGAAAAAGAAAAAAATGTAGTATTAGAAGAAATTAAAATGTATGATGATACGCCAGATGATTTAGTTCATGACTTATTAACGAAAGTTATATACGAAACGCATCCTCTTGGTTATCCAATTTTAGGCACAGAGGAAACACTAAAATCATTTAATGGCGATACTTTACGTCAATATATGAAGGATTTTTATACGCCAGATCAAGTCGTTATTTCGGTTGCTGGAAATATTGAAGAATCATTTATTCAACGTATTGAAGAAATATTTGGTCATTACGAAGGCAAAAAGAAAGAAATTAGCTTTGGAATTCCAACGATTCACCATGGTCAGATCTCACGTAAGAAAGAAACAGAGCAAGCACATTTATGTGTAGGATATAGAGGACTTGAACTAGGTCATGAGGATCTGTATTCGTTAATTGCTTTAAATAATATACTTGGTGGAAGTATGAGCAGTCGTTTATTCCAAGATGTTCGAGAACAAAAAGGTCTAGCATATTCGGTATTCTCATACCATTCAGCTTATCAAGATAGTGGAATGGTAGCAATCTATGCTGGTACTGGAAAAAGCCAAGTAAATCAATTATTTGAAACAATTCAAGACACTTTAAAAATATTAAAGGCAGATGGAATTACAGAAAAAGAATTAAACAACTGTAAAGAGCAATTAAAAGGTAATCTAATGTTAGGATTAGAAAGTACAAATAGTAGAATGAGCCGTAACGGTAAAAATGAATTAATGCTTGGACAACATCGTTCATTAGATGAAATTATTCAATTAATTGATGTTGTAACAATTGACAAAGTAAATGATATTGCAAATTTTGTTTTTACTGATGACTATGCAGTTTCATTAGTTAGCCCAGACGGAGTAATACCATCAAATATAAAATAAAATGATGAAAGAGGATTCTTCATTTGAGGAATCCTCTTAGTGTGTAGACAAAGTCTCAAAAATCAGAGTATGCTCCGATTAGAAGTTGAAAATATTCAATACTAATTTTTTAGAAAGATGAATTCAAATCTTAAAAAGAGATGCTTTTTTTGAATTTGTCGTTCAAACTGATTTTGTTCTAACTAAAGGATACTTAAATCGTTTTTTATGAATACTTTTATTGCAGTATAAGTTTATTGGAACGAAAGGATGCTCGACTCCTATGGGAA
>NZ_NCTA01000088.1 GCF_002156865.1 Gottfriedia luciferensis
AATTTGACCGAGGTAGTTGTGATGTAGTTAATAACATTTATGAAATAAAAGTTATTAATAAAAGACCATGTGGTCCCAATGAAAAAATGATCATTGGAGATCAGTTTGAATTCAGGGTAAACAAAAATTTTGAAGATGTTTATGAAGACCAATTAGTAATTGATTATCAAAATGGTTCTTTTATTTTCAAAAACAGAAATCAAATTTTTAATAATCGTATTGGATTAACATTTATTAAAGAAGATTAAATATAAAATATTAAATTACAAAAAAGGCATTGCAAATAAATAATGCCTTTTTTGTATACTTTTTTATTATTAAACATGTGGATTGTTGAATTCCACTGCAGGATGCTCGCTTTCCATGGGGCGAATGCTGAGCTTCCTCGGCAAGCCTGCGGGGTCTTTAGCCTTTCCGCATTTCCCATAGGATTCGGGCATCCTTTCGTTCCATTCTACTCCATGAATAAAAGTGCTTCACTCAGTCGATCAATGTTTTAATTGAAGTATAAACATAAATTTTAATAAAGTCATTTCAATGAATAAACATTTGTCTTTTTCAATTTTTTACGTTAATTGCAAA
>NZ_NCTA01000089.1 GCF_002156865.1 Gottfriedia luciferensis
TGATTTTTATAGATTAGCTTTTAGCTACGTGAAAAATCCGGATGATGCGGTAGATATTTTACAAGATTCTATTCATAAAGCCATTTCCTCAAAAGATAAGTTGAAAAATGAACAATCTTTAAAAGGTTGGTTTTATAGAATTGTAGTAAATACATCATTAGATTTTTTACGAAAACAAAAAAAAATAACGGTTATGGATGAAGAAACAATTGAGTTGCATACGCCAGGCAAAGATGATAATTATTCAGATATTGATCTGGAAAGATCATTAGAATCTTTACCAACTAAATATCGGTCAGTAATTGTTTTAAGATATTTTGAAGACTTAAAGATCGAAGAAGTTGCAGATATTTTACAAGAAAGTCCAAATACAATTAAAACCCGTTTATATAAAGCTTTAGAAATACTCCGGATTAAAATGAAATGAACTTATTTTTTAGGAGGCCAATTAGTTGGATAAAAAATTAGAAAAATTAAGATCGGACTATAAGAATGTACCTATCCCGGATAATCTGGATATTATTGTTAAAAA
>NZ_NCTA01000090.1 GCF_002156865.1 Gottfriedia luciferensis
CCTGCTGCGGTGCTGGTCACGCTGTACGTCTTGTCGCCGTCCGTTGCCGTGACGGTGCCGTCGGCTGCCCACGTCAGCGTCAACGTGATGTTGCCGGTCGTGTTGTCTTCATCGCTGATGACCACTTCCGCCGTGCCTGACGTCACGCCTTCGCCGAAGTTCACCGTGATGTCCGCGGTTTCTGTGGCGTTGATGACCTCTTCACCATTCTCATCGGTGATCGCGACCGTTGGGGCGCCGTCTTCACCCGCCTGGCCGTAGTCGGTGTCTTTCTGCACATCATCAGTGATGTTATTCACCGTGTTGCCATCTTGGTCTGTGAACGTCGCCGTCGCCGTCAACGTGCCATCTTTCTGGCCGCTCACGTCCACGCCTTCTATGGTGTACTGGCCTGCTGCGGTGCTGGTCACGCTGTACGTCTTGTCGCCGTCCGTTGCCGTGACGGTGCCGTCGGCTGCCCACGTCAGCGTCAACGTGATGTTGCCGGTCGTGTTGTCTTCATCGCT
>NZ_NCTA01000009.1 GCF_002156865.1 Gottfriedia luciferensis
GCGAAACCTGAGCCTCCTCGGCAAGCCTGCGGGGTCTTTAGCCATTCCGCATTTCCCATAGGAGTCGAGCATCCTTTCGTTCCAATAAACTTATTCATTAAAAAAAGTATTCATTAAAAAACGATTTAAATATCCTTTACTTAGAACAAATTTGAAAACGACAACTTTAGGGATTAATTATAAGTGCAACTATCTAAAGACTCATCGATTAGTTAGCTTAATGACCTTTTTTCATATTGACCGTTATCTATTTCAACACTTGAAAAAAGTAACGTCTATATATGACGTTACTTTTTTAAGTAGATTTAACTTTGATAACTGGAATGTTTACAAACTAACCCACAATTCCATAACCGATTCCAATTCTTTGTTTAATTCAGTTTTCTTACAATATAAAGAATTAAGTTTTTTATAATCTTCCTCAACTGCCATAGCTAATTCGATTTCATATATTTCCTTTTCAAGTATGTTGATTCTTTCGAAAGCTTTGGATTTTTTTGCTTCCAAGTTCGTATTTTCGTTCTTCCATTTCACTTTTTTAATTTTTTCTATTTTTACGTTTTCTTCTTTCAAATCTTCTGTTTTTTGAGCACTTAATTTTTCTTTCATGCTTTTATAATCATCATAATTGCCAGGGTAGCTTTTTAATGCAAAGTCCTCTACAGCAATCACTCTTTGACCCATTTTATTAATAAAATATCGATCATGCGAGATAAAGAAAATTGTGCCATCAAAATCTTCAAGTGCTTCTTCAAGTGTTTCGATTGAATCGATATCTAGATGATTTGTAGGTTCATCTAAGATTAATAAATTGATGTCTTGGAATAAAAGCATTCCTAATTTAAGCCTAATTCGCTCTCCACCCGACAAAAATCTAACTTTTTTAAAGACTGTTTCTTTATAAAACATAAATTTTGAAAGATATTCTCTTGCTTTCCCTTCAGGTAATGAAATATCTTCTCTAAAGCATTCTAATACTGTCATTTCTTCGTTTTTAAAAGTGATTTTCTGTGGTAAATATGCGGTCAACACGTTTGCTCCTAGTTGTACGACGCCATTATCTGATTGTTCTTCACCTAATAACATCTTCATAAATGTAGTTTTGCCACTACCATTAGGACCAATCAGTCCGACTCTTTCCCCATACTTAACTAGCAAATCCGCGTTTTGAAAAATCACCTTATTTTCATAACTTTTCGAGAGACCGATTGCCTTGATCGTTTCATTTCCAGATCTAGTTGTTGCTTTTATATCTAATCTCATATTTTGTTTTTCAAAAACTGGTTTATCGATTCGATTCATTTTATCGAGCTTTTTCTGAATACTTGCAGCTCTTTTAAAAAACTTATTATTATCAGCTCGCATCGCCCAGTCTCTTAAATTTGTCACGGTCTTTTCCATTGAGTTAATCTTTTTTTGCTGCTCTCTAAAATGTTCAAATTGAATCCGTAAATTTTCTTCTTTTTGCTCAACAAAAGATGAATAATTCCCCTTGTACGAAATAGATTCCATATCCTCAATTTCAACAATTTTTGTAACGACACGATCTAAAAAATATCGATCATGAGATACAATCAAAACGATTCCTTTATAATTTTTTAGATAGCTTTCTAACCATTCAATTGAATCCATATCCAAATGATTTGTAGGCTCATCTAGTAACAGAATGTCGGGATTATTGATTAAGAGCTTACCTAGTACTACTGTTGTTTTTTCACCGCCACTTAATAAATCAAAATCTTTATTTAAAAAGACTTCATCAAATTTAAGTCCAGTACAAACCTTACCAAGTTTTTCTTGTCTTTCATACCCACCTTTTACTTCAAATAATTGTGCTAGATCACTATATTTTTTTATCGCTTTTTCTAATGCAGTATTTTCTAAGACTTTCATTTGTTCTTCTAGTTCTCGCATTTGATTTTCTATTTTATCGATTTCTTCAAAAGCCAAATTTAAAACATCGATTACTTTTAAGTTTTTAGGATAAACTGGCATTTGTTCTAAATATGCAGTTGTGATTCCTTTTGGTATAAAGTTAATTAAACCTTCATCATACCCATAACTGGTTGTTTGAGGATAACCTGGGTAATAATTCATAGGTTCTATACCTGCTATTATTTTCAGAATCGTGCTCTTTCCACTACCGTTTACTCCAACAATTCCAATTTTATCGCCTTCATAAGCTTCAAAAGAAATATTTTTAACAACTAGTGTTGCATCCATATATTTTTTAAGTCCATTTACTTTTAATTCGAACATATAATTTCCTTCTTTCATCCATAATCTTAGTTACGCATTTATGGACAAGGTAAAGAAGAGAACTTCGATACGATTTGACTATTTAATTAGGTTTTTACTGTAAAATATAAATTTAATTAAATTTTCGTACTAAATAAAAAAGACTATAAGAAGAGTTTCTTCTCACAGTCTAATAAACAAAGTGATTTAAATTATAGAGACAATTTACGCATATAACCATACGCTTAAACATCCCACATCAGTTAGTATAAATACTGATGGAATACTTCAAAAAACTATAAAAAGTATTCATTAAATAATCATCTCGATATCAGTTAAGTAAGTTAGCTTCTAATTTGCCTTAATTCCATAAGAGCATAACAAATAAACCTATAATCTAGGCAAATTTACACTCATTACAAAATTCATATTAATTTGAAATAAATTAATATCAGCAATTAGTCGGCATCATAAACTTACTTTCCTCCTTCGAAATTTTCTATATTATCTCATTTTTCCATTTATTTGTAAATGCTAACATTAAAAAGGGTTAATAAATTACTTCTATTCATAAAGAAGGTTGTTTCTTCAAAAGGATACTCGCTAGTAGTGGATCTTCAGCCTCCTTGGTAAAAAATCCCTCACGCTACATTAACCGTGGTAATAAACTCACTAATTTAATCACTCTCTCTTCCTATCGAAACCAATTTTTCTAGAATGAATACTGTTATCTTTAAAAGTTTACAAAATTAAACATTGCCTGAACTGATGCTGTTATTTTTATCTGACTTTCCTGAATTGGGGTAGATGAGCCGCTGAATGCTGCTGTCATTGTGACAGAGGATAAAGGACGTATGATTTGCATTCCCTCTTCAGCCAACCAAATTGGAACACTGTTAATGGATAGCCCTAGGGATTTTGCAATGTTTTCTGCATTATATTTTGCATTTAAAGTTGCTTTTTGTAACGCCTCTGCATAATAAGGTTCCGGATTTGAAACTTCAAATGTTAGATTCCTAACTTCATTTGCCCCATTTTCAACTGCAACATCTATGACTTTACCAATATTTGCAAGATCCTTTACCATCACTTTGAAAATATGACTCACTCGATATCCCTTAAAAACTTGCTGTGAATCATGGTAATCAACGATTCGATCAATTGTATACGAATTTGATTCAATCTCTTCTTGGTTTATCCCTATGTTTTTTAAAGCATCAATTATTTTATTTGAAATTTCCGCATTCTTTGCTTGAGCGTTTTGTACTTTCATATCTTCTACTACAGGGCCTAATAATATATACGACTGATTCGGCTTTACAGATACTTCTCCCTTACCGGTTACTTTAATCGTATAATTACTATTAGTAGTATTCCGCGAATGAAAATTACTTTGGTATTGACGCGTTGGATGGTCATATCGCATTGGTGAATAATGACTATTTAATGGATAAATCTTACTCACATCCTTAAAATTAAACCTTTTGTATTTATGCCCATTTATTGTATGCTCCAGTTTTTTTTAGGTGATTAATCGATTAAATTAGAAAAAGGAAAGGATTTCTCCATTCCGATCATTACAATTCAGTATCTTAACATCCTTATAGTGTTTAAGCTCAACGCATACAGTATTCTCTTTACCATCGTTGACCTTACCAGTTCTTTTATACGTAAATTTAGGATAGGAATTACTTAGAGGAAATCAATAAAATTCTCTACAGGCTTTTCCTATCTGTTTATTCCTGCTTTCCCTTGTTCCTGCTCTTAATGAAGCGAGCATCCTGAAATGCAAATCAACCTTCTTTTAAAAAAAGTCAAATAAAAAGACAGACCAATGATCTTAAAATAGGTCTGTCCTTACACTACATTTTTTGTAAATTTTAAAGATAATTACTTAAGTTTTCTTTTTAAAATTTTACCAGTACTATTCTTTGGTAGTTCGTTTACAAAATAAATTTGTTTAGGTACTTTATAATAAACAAGTGCTTTTTTACAAAAATCCATGATTTCGCTTTTTGAAAGTGATTGATTTGAGACTACAAGATATGCACATACGCTTTCTCCAACGATATCGTCTGGTTTTCCAACTACTGCTGCTTCAATAATATCAGCATGTTTATATAGATGTTCTTCTATTTCTCTGGGATAAACATTATAACCATTTGTTATAATAACATCTTTTTTACGATCTAGTAGATATAAATAGCCTTCTTCATCTTTTTTACCTAGATCTCCTGTTTTAAACCAACCGTTAATAAATGCTTTTTTTGTTTCCTCTTCTTTATTTAAATAGCCACTCATGACATTGGGACCTTTAGCAACAACTTCACCAACTTCACCAGTTGGAACTTCTTCACCATTTTCATTGAAAATTTTGGTCTCTACGCTAGGTATATCCAGACCAACTGAACCTGGTTTACAAAGACCACGATATGGATTGAAGGTAAGAACTGGAGCTGTTTCAGATAATCCATATCCTTCGACGATTAAAATATTATATTTCTCTTGAATTGAGTGCAATAATTCAATTGGGATTGAAGCTCCCCCAGAAATACAAGCTCTCAAACTACTAAAATCGTTTGCTGTAGCACCTTCCAATTGATATAAATAATTATAAATTGTCGGTACCGCAGCAATTAACGTAGCTTCTTCTTTTTTAATTACCTCAACTAAATCAACTGGATGAAATTTAGGAAGTATGATTGTCGATGCCCCTTTTAACAAAATCATGTTTACACATAATGTTAGGCAAAATGAATGAAACATAGGTAGTACTGCTATCATTCGATCATCTTCTCGTAATTCGATTAACTTCGTAAAATCATTCGCATTTTCAATTAAATTTGAATGTGTTAACATAGCACCTTTAGGATTTCCAGTTGTTCCGGATGTATAGAGAATAACTGCTATATCATTTTGATGAATTTCAATTTCTTTTAATTGAGGATTGTTATTTTCTTTTTGTTGTATTTCATCTATTAAAATCATACTTATTTTTGATGTTTTTTCTATAACGTTTTTTAATTTTTCTTTCTGTTCACTTGTCGATATAACAAGTTTTGTTGAAGAGTCTTTAAATATATAGCTGATCTCACTTTCAGTTAAAGCCGGATTTAAAGGAATAACGATTGCACCGAGTTTTAAAATTGCTAAATAAGTTTGAACAAATTCAGGAGAATTCCCAAGCAAAAGCGCAATTTTATCTCCCTTTTTAATATTCTGTTCAATTAAACTTTGGGCTAGGTTTTCACTAGAAGAGATAAGCTCTTCGTAGTTAGTTTTGTTTCCATTATATATATAAACGATATTTTTGCTTTTATTATTAGCTACTTCTTTAACCATTTCATAAATATTCATTTACTTATCAATCCTTAGTTCGTTTTTATGTAATTAAATATTTTAGTAAAATACAAAAGTTAGAAAGACAACTTTCTAACCTTCTCTTTAATCCATCTATTGTATTATTTATAAACTTTTTGTTCACATTTAAATGGTACTTAAGTTGGCAAAAGCCAAACTTTAGTCCCTATTTCACTTTAAACTTAACAAACTACTATTTTTTAATGATATAATTTTTATACTGCATAATCATATCATAATTAGCGAGAAGGTGAAATGTATGACTCAGCCAATGATCAATAATAAGACGAAAAAGTCTTTAACAAGAATTGGTGTTTTAGTCGCTCTAATTGGTACGAAACTGAAACTAATTTTACCACTTTTAAAAGCTGCCAAATTCTTATCCTTTTTAAGTATGATCTTTTATTTATTTGTTTATGGTCTAACTTTTGGATGGTATTTTGCATTTGCATTACTTTATTTACTAATTTGTCATGAGGGCGGTCATTTAATTGCTGCTAAACAAAAAGGGTTACCGACTTCACCTGCGTTTTTTATCCCTTTTGTAGGAGCGGTTATTTCAATGAAGGAAATGCCAAAGGATGCAGTGACAGAATCTTATGTAGCATTTGGTGGCCCATTATTAGGTTTAATCTCAATTTTGCCAGCTATCCCATTATATCACTATACTCATAATGAGTTTTTCGGTTTAGTAATCGCGTTAGGTTGTATTCTAAATTTGTTTAATTTAATTCCTATTTCTCCTCTCGATGGAGGAAGAATTTTAAGCGTATTACCACCGATTTTTTGGTTTATCGGCATTATGTTAATGTTCGTATTTGTATTCTATCAGCCTAATTTTATCGCATTTTATATCATTTTCTTAGGAATTATGACTTTTATTAAACGGATTAGAGAATCATTCCAATTAAAAGTAATTAAAGCGAAAATTAAGCTATATGAACATACGATTAAACAGTTTCAGTTTGGAATTTTTAATGTTTTCAATCACCCTCCTTTCGTTAAGCGATTTTTCTTCCCGTTTTTTGAAGATGATAAAAAATTAGAGAATGAACTTCAGAAGGAACGTATTGAAATTAATTATTTTATTCGCTCAGTAGGAATACGTGTAGATGAAACAGACATCGAATGGCGAGATTATATTGATGAAAAAATTCAAGAAATTAGAGATCGAAAAATCGAACCTTTAATGAAAGAGCAAGAGACACTAGAAACATATTATATTTCTAGTAATCGAAAAAAATGGCAAATTTTTATAGCTTACATAATCTTAGTAAGTAGTCTAGCTTTATTAGGATTTTGGAGTTACGGATTAATTGAACATGTTTTATACAGATAAAAAAGAACCTATTTTGATCATCCGTTCAAAATAGGTTCTTTTTATATTTTGCTTTCTTAAAACGGCCTGCTCTAGTCCACCCGTTTTTCTTTCTTAGACTTATCATTCAATTAATCTATTCTACCAAATATTGATAGAATATTTTATCGACCTTCATAATTGGAAAATTCTCAGGTAAATCGGCATGTGCAATGCTTGCAAATCCATTTTTTTCATAGAATCTATGAGCGGCTAAAAATTGTGGTGTTGTCCCAAGATAAATTGCTTTTATTGACTTTTCTCTCGCCCATTTAATGGCATTATTTAATAAAAGACTTGCAGTATTAAACTTTGAACCTCTATATTCTTTGTTTACAAACATCTTTCTTAATGCAACTTCTTGATTACCTATGTCTAATAAACTAATAGTACCCACTACTTTATTGCCATAAAGAGCCACCCAAAAGTTCCCGTTACCATTCTGATAAAAATCTTCAATCGTAAACAAGTCAGGCTGGTCATCCTTCGTTATTTTTATATTGTATTCTTGTTGCTGAACAGCAAGAATTAAATCTACTACTTGAGTTTGATAATCATTAGAGTATTCTTTCACAATAGGATTGTTCAAAAATTTACACCACCTTAAAATATTTACATTTTACTGTTTCGATCTTGCCACTTGTCTTTATTCACCATTAACATTAAATTCAATATATAATCGAGATATCCTCCTACTTATTACTAAACAGGCAAAAAAAAAGAACCATTAAGCAAAATAAATGATTATTTGTTCTAGATACAGTTTATTTCTTCTCACTTGATATCGTTTTTTTGTGCAAACAGAGACAATTTCAGTCTCTGTCTTTTTTCATGGTCTGAAACCAGTTAGGTCTGAAGTCTGAAAGCGAAATCAAGCTCAAGCATGATTACCAAAGTTGTATAAAAACCGTACTATAAAACCAAGAAACAAATACCCTGCAGGGGTACTTTAAGTTTTGGGATTTACTAGACCAATTTCTGAAGGAGGATTTATAAAATGAAAATATTGCTCATTCGTTTAGCTGTTTATGTTTTGATTTTAGTTGTGTTTGTAGGAGGGATTGGGTTCTATGGCTATAATCGCCATCAAAAAGATTTTTACTTAAACGTCCGCCATGAGCCAGTTCCATCATTACAAGGAGTGAAAGTCCCTCAATATAATCCACATAAACCTACTGTAGCCGTTGTGATGGCGGATTCATCAATGCCATCTGAAGATTTCGATTTTCTTATTCCATACACACTGTTTTCTATGACGGATGCTTACAATGTATATGCTGTTGCACCGGACAAAAACATCAAGTCTTTATCAGGAGGCTTAGATGTAATCCCACATTACTCTTATAAAGAACTGGATAACCTATTAAATAAAAGTCCAGATATAATTGTTGTTCCTTATATGGACATAATTGATGAAAAGAAATATCAACCAACTCGCTCATGGATTCAAAAACATTCCATCAGTAAAACGACAACGTTTTTAAGTATTTGTGGTGGATCATTAAATCTTGCTGATGCAGGTTTATTAAAAGGAAAATCTGCCACTTCACACTGGCAAGCTTTACCACTATTAATCAGAAAATATACTGATACAAATTGGAAAGCGGATGTGCGGTATGTTCAAGATGGAAACGTCTTAACTACAGCCGGTCAAAGCGCAGGTATCGATGGAGTACTTCACTTAATATCTGAGAAACTAGGAGAACCAGTTGCCTCAAAAATAGCTAAGGAAATCAGTTATCCATCGTACCAATTCGTTCAAAATCCAAAAGTGAAACCTTTTTCTATGAATAGTAAATTTGCAACCTATATACTAAATCTTGGATTTAATTGGAATAAGAAACAAAATGGAGTTCTTCTTTATAAAGACATGAATGAAATAGCATTATCTTCTATCTTTGATTCTTATGGAGACACTGGAACTACACAAATCTTGACTGTGTCTAGCTCGAATGTCCCAATTACTACGAAACACCATCTTACTATACTAGCTAGGTATCAACTATCTAATACTCCAAAATTAGATAAAATGATCATACCTGGTGGAGACGCAAAATCATTAGCGGCAGCAGATATTAAGCTTTGGAGAGAAAAAGGCAATGCGAAAGAGACGATCCTTATCCATAGTGATTCACCAAATAGATATGTATTCGAAGCGCCATTAGAAGACTTAGCGAAACAAGAAGACCTATTAACTGCCAAACATGCTGTGAAACGATTCGAATATCGCTCAAACGGTATACATCTTGAGGGCAAACCATACCCTTTTGAAACTTATGGTAATTTACTTCTAACAGTTATCATAGCGTTGTTTGTAGCTTTCATCATTGACAGGCGCTTTATTATGAAGAAACCAATTTTCAAATCCTTTAAATAATCTTAAAGATCCTTCCTGATTGGAAGGATCTTTTTTATAATGAAAGAATTGTATTTCTTTTCATGTTAAGTAAACAGTAAAGGACTCCACAAATGGAGCCCTTCTCTCTTACTTATTTTATTAATACAGATAGTAAATAATCTTTTCCAGCGTCATTGTATTTTGCTTGTGGGTCAACATAAACACCTATATGATAGAGTCCCGGTTCAAGATCCTCTTCCAAATTACAGTAATAAACCTTTCTTACATCATCCCACTCAAGATCACAAACTTCAATGAAATTCCCATCAGCATCATAAAGTGAAAATGTAAGATCTTCAGTATAATTTGAATCTGTTGTTGTTCCTATAATTGAGACAGATTTATAATCTGTTATTAAGAAATAATATACATCTTGGTCCTTGTTACTAGAAAATGTTCCATGCAAAACTGCCTCTGAATATGGAATATAATCAGCGTCATCGAATGAATCGTTATCTTCTACTTCATTGACATTACCTTTACCATGTGCAGGAACATAATATTCACGATTAATATTAATTAATTGATAATTTGAATTAGCCGGAACTTGTTTGTATACATTTACTGGAATGGCATAATTCATGTTTTGAGCACCAACATAGCCCCAGTCATTTATTCCGATTACTTCACCGTAAACATTGATTAATACGCCACCAGAGTTACCATGATTAATGGAAGCTGATGTCTGTATGTATGAATTTTTATCATAAATAACGTTTCTATTACTAACGATACCTTCAGTAATCGAATTTTGAACGCCTTCAGGAGAACCTAGAGCGTACACTTTTTCACCAGTACTTACTTTATTTGAGTCACCTAGAGTGACAACTGGTAAATTTGTTGGACCGTCAACTTTTAGTATAACAAGATCCTTATCTGCATTGTACCCTACTGCTTTTTTTGTCTGGTATGTTACTCCATTAGCAAGACGTACCTTTACGTAAGAAATTTCCGTTATATCAGTTACTACATGATGATTTGTAACGATTTTCCCATCTTTTGAAACAATGAATCCACTACCACTTGCAACTGCTTTGTTATATTTATTGTATGCCTCGATATAAACCACACTAGGATTAACTTTATCAAAAGCTTCTTTTGCTGATAATTGTTTTTTAGAAACCGTAACAGTTGCTACACTTTTAATATTTAATTTTGGAACTGATACAGTGATGTTTGCTGAACCTGACTTTAATGCGGTTACTTTCCCATTTTTTACTGTTGCAACTCCACTGTTACTTGTAGACCAAACTACAGGGTTTTTCTTAATATTTTGGGCTGTAAACGTTAATTGTTTGCTTTGTCCAGTGTAAAGACTTACCTTTGTTTGTGCTAGCTTAATAGATGGTTTTATGATAGCTGCAGATGCGCTACTTGTATAAACTTGTAAAATCAAAAAAACCATTAATAATAAAATAAGATTCCTTAATCTTTTCAAAAACTCATCTCCTTTTCCAATTTAATTGGCTAATAATAAAAACCAAATAACAATTTCCATAATTACCCAATACTTATATCGTCTATCCTTAGTGAAACTTAAGAAATTAATAAAAAATGATTAAAAAAGTACTAGTGTAATAGATTGTAGGGGTGATTGTTCATGAAAAATACCTTTAATTATCATTACTCTGCGCTTAAACAATAAAAACAACAAAAAGCGGTTCGAACATATTAACATACAAAAAAAGAAGGATAGAAATTAGCTTCTATTTCTATCCTTCTTTTTTTATTATAAATGACCTTACTATTTGTGTTTTGGTTTAACTGCCTTAATTCTTGTAAATATACTTTGTGAAATACTTCATTTACTATATAGATAGAAATAGAAAAGTTAATTAGATTCCAATGAAAGATAACTTAATGTGTGTTATCTTTTTATGTCTAGTCTTTTTTACACTTAATTGTTATACTAGTAAATTTATAGTTAAACTCCGTAATTAGAAAGGTGAAGATATTTTGGTTTCAATCATTCTTACATCAATCATTTTTGTATTAACACTTATACTGATCATTTGGAGACCGAAAAATCTTTCCGTGGGATTAATCGCATGCATTGGTGCCGGTTTATCATTAATTTTAGGCCTAGTTGATTTTCATGATGTAATTGAAGTGACAAACATTGTTTGGAACGCAACGTTTGCTTTAATTGCAGTAATTATTATTTCTTTAGTCCTTGACGAAATCGGTTTTTTTGAATGGGCAGCTTTGCATATGGTAAGATCAGCAAAGGGAAACGGAATAAAGATGTTTGTTTATATAAACCTTCTTGGAGCGTTAGTCACCGCATTCTTTACGAATGATGGAGGAGCATTAATTCTCACTCCAATTATATTAGCGATGGTTCGAAGTTTAAAATTAAATGAAAAAATAGTATTTCCTTTTATCATAGCTAGTGGATTTATATCAGATACAACATCTTTACCATATGTAGTTAGTAATTTGGTAAATATTGTATCTGCTGATTTTTTTAAAATAGGATTTTTACAATACACATATAATATGATTGTTCCAAATCTATTTTCATTAGTTTCAAGTATAATAGTTTTGTATTTTTACTTTAGAAAAGTCATCCCTAAAACGTACGATCTTTCTCATATAAAGAAACCAGTTGATGCCATAAAAGATAAAAAAATGTTTCATATATCCTGGATCGTATTATTTTTGTTATTAATGGGGTATTTTGTAGGTGAATTACTTTCGATTCGAGTATCGATTATCGCTGGTATAGTTGCCATTATTTTCCTTATCATGGCAAAAAGAAGCGAGGTTGTTAATACAAAAAAAGTATTAAAAGAAGCACCTTGGTCGATTGTATTTTTTTCAATCGGGATGTATTTAGTCGTGTATGGATTAAAAAATGCTGGATTAACAAATATATTATCAGACCTTATTCAATCAATCGCACACCAAGGACTATTTTATGCGACATTTTGTATGGGATTTATCTCAGCAATTCTTGCATCTGTAATGAATAATCTACCAACTGTTATGATTAATTCTTTAGCAATCCAGAATACACATCTAACAGGGATAATGAAAGAAAGTCTAATTTATGCAAACGTAATTGGTTCTGACTTAGGTCCTAAAATGACACCTATTGGTTCATTAGCGACACTATTATGGCTTCATGTCCTAGCTAAAAAAGGAATTAAAATTTCGTATGGCACATATTTAAAAATAGGAATTGTCATAACAATTCCAGTATTATGTTTTACATTACTTGGACTATTTTTATGGTTACAATTAATCCACTGAGTTTGAATTACGGTTGACAAAATAAACATAAAATCGTTTTATTTATTCAACTTACCATTCGTTAGGCAGATTAATGATGCTATCTCCAAATAGATCTTAATATAATCGCTAAGCATCAATAATCCAGTTAATCACCAATTTATAAGATACAAAAAGCACCTCTTTGGTGCTTTTTGTTCAAAGTGATTAAATATATATCGGTCAATATGAAAAAAGGTCATTAATGAAAGGATGCTCGACTCCTATGTAAAAGGCAGGGAAGGCAGATAGGAATTTAGGAATTCAATAAAATTCTCTAATGTCTTTTAATATCTTTTCCTTTTACTTTCCCCTTGATCCTGCATTTCCTTGTTCCTGCTCTTAAGCATGCATACTGTAGTGGAAATGAACATCACTCAACTTCCTTTACGAAAATTTGATAGTTATTTTACAAGATTATTACCTTGTACAAAAAGCACCTCTTTGGTGCTTTTTCTAGTTTAATAGGTTATTGAACCGAAAAGTATCGATGTTCATTTAAAGTAATTGCTAGTGTCATTTATTGAACTTCCAATTTGTTTTATTCCTTTTTCAATATCTGTCGGCACACAATTTGAAACGTTGATTTTTAATATTCTTTCTTGATAATAGTTATTTAAATAGTTTGGTTTTATCGATTCAACTTGAATATTATGTTCATCTAATTGTTTAATTAATGCAGTCAGATCAACTTGCTTTGGCAAAACAATATGACTATGCATTACGAACTCGCTAGCGTACTTGAAATTTTTTAGATGTGTTTTTAAAGATGTTTGAAGTATTTCAGCACGGGCTAGATATTTATCTCTGACTTGTTTTTGATAATGTTCAAACATACCACTTTTTAAGTACAGCTCTATAGCTGCTTGTGAAATCATCGAACTATCAATATCAATTACTTTTTTATATTGCTGAAAAGTTTCGATTAATGAATCTGGTAAAACTGCTATACCAATACGTAAACCTGGGAACATAATTTTCGAAAAACTTTTTAAGTAAATAACACGTCCATGTAGATCATTTGCAAACAGGGGATCATTTTTCTTCCTATATTCAAAATCTGCTAAATAATCATCCTCTACAATATAAACATTGTATTTATGTGCTAATTTTAAGATTTCTAATTTTTCTTTTTTATTATAGGAAGTTCCTAATGGGTTTTGAAATCTAGGCATAGTATAAAAAAATTTAATATCACCCTCGCGGAAAATTCGTTCGAGTTCTTGTAGATTAATCCCCTCTATTGCTCGCTTTATTCCTATTACAGGTAATTTATAAAGTTTTACTAAGTCCATGTATAAATGATAACTTGGCTGCTCAACTAAAATCTTAGTTTTATTATTTGAAAAAGGCATAGTACTCAGTAAAAAAAGAGCTTGCTGGATGCCTGAAGTAATAAATATTTGTTTTCTTTGAGAAAACACTTGATATGATTTTAATAATTTTTCAACCTCATTTATTAAAGACGGTAAGCCCTTATCGGTACCATATCGAAATAAATCAGCTTGAAATGTATCAATCGCTTTATTTAAACAATGTTGGAAGTCTTGATACGGAAACGAATGCCAATTAGGAGCTGAAGTCGCAAAGTCAATTTTACTCGTTTTAGATGGTTCTTGAAAAATCTTATGTTCAACGACATAAAAACCACTTTTAGGTCTTGCATAAATAAGATGTTGATTTTCTAATTTCTCAAGTGCAGTAAGAATACTACTATTACTACAAGAAAATTGTTCGGCTAAATTTCGTATTGATGGAATCTTTGAACCAGCTTTTAACTCTCCGGATTGAATTTGGGTTAGTATGGATTGATACACATATTCATATTTGAGCATGATCTAACTCCTTTAAAAGATACTGTATTTATCCTGTATCGGTACAGATGTTTAACTTTTAAACGTTAAGTACGTCCGGTTCAAAATTTAGTATAGGGAAAGCTAAATTTCTAGGAGCAGGCTTATAAACCTCCTTCTTCAATCTTATGGCGAATCATTCTGTACCGATACAGATACAAATTATTTACCTCGATTAGCATTCGTTTTTTACATAAGATTAGCATTAACAATGCTTATTAATAGGGGGAAAAACTTATGACGGATAAAAGAAAAGCTTATCTAGCGATTACTATTTGTTCTTTAATCATTGGTTTATCATTTCTTTTTGTAAAACAAACGTTAACAATAGCAACACCACTTGATACTTTAGCACATCGTTTTACTATTGCTTGGCTTGTTGCTACGATCATATTAATCTGTAAGAAGGAAAAGATTAGGATTAAGAGAGCTGATTTTGTTAAAATATCATTTCTTTCCATCTTTTACCCTGTCTTATTTTTCTCTTTGCAAATTTTTGGGTTAATGCATACAACCTCCTCTGAAGCAGGTGTAATACAGGCTACAGTTCCAATATTTACTTTGATACTAGCCAATTTACTATTAAATGAATCTTCAACAATTGTACAAAAATTTGCGATATTCACTTCCGTTCTCGGGGTAATTTATATTATGTATATGAATGGCGTGAAGAACATTAATACTAGTATCATAGGTAGTATCCTAATCTTACTATCAGCACTTGCAAACTCAATTTATAATGTTTTAACAAAAAAACTCATTCAACAATATTCATTATTTACAATCACATATTTCATTATTCTAGTTGGGTTTATTGTATTTAACGGGATAACACTATTTTTACATTTAAAAAACGGTACAATTCAACAATTTATCCAGCCTCTTAAACACAATGAATTTATAATTGCTATATTCTATTTAGGGATCTTTTCTTCTTTAGGTACATCCTTTCTTTCAAATTATGCTTTATCAAAATTACCAACTTTTCAGATCAGTGTATTTCATAATTTATCTACACTTATTACGATTTTAGTTGGTATTCAATACCTTAATGAATCATTCCATTATTATCATATACTCGGTAGTTTTCTTATTATCTTCGGGGTTGTAGGTGTAAATTATTTTAATAAAAAAATAACCCCTGATAAACAATTCGTAAAATAAATATGTATTTCAAAAAAGTGACTATCGTAAATTAACTTACTTATAGTCACTTTTTCTACTTAATTACGTTTTTTGAAAAATATTAGAATTCCACACTCTAATTTATCTTAGTTACTTAGATTAAATGGAGTATTTTTGTTCAATTAAGCTAAGTTAATCGACGAAATATTCCTTTTCATACCTTGAACAGAAATGACCATTTTTATTATTTTGTTCTGATGAGCTTCTATTTAAACTAAAGCAGGAGTTAGTACGAATAAAATATAATTGGATTCATCACTTTTGTTTATAAATCTGTGTTTAACATTTGGTGGGATGCGTACAACATCTCCTTCGTCTAAAAAATATTCGGTACCTTCAAGTTCAACATAAGCCTGGCCCTTCATAACGACAGCAATTTCTTCTTTATCTTCGTGTGAATAGTAACTTTCCGTAGTATTTGCGTTTGCATTTAATTCCATCATTAAAAGTTCAATACGTGCTTTCATAAAGTCTGGTGTTAACACATCATAGACAATATGGTTGCTATTTTCACGATATACCCTTTTTCGATCACGTTTTCTCGAAATGAGTGAATCAGTATCAATTTCATTAATGAAGAGGGTAAAGAGTGGGACATTCAATGCCTGGGCAATGAGTTCTAGTACACTTAACGAGGGATTAGCTTGTCCTCTTTCTAATTGGCTTATAAGTGAAGTGCTGATTCCTGCATATTCGGCAAATTCACGAATTGTCATTCCATTTTTTTTACGATAATTTAATACCGTTTGCCCTAAGCGATGATTGTTCATAGTAAAGTTCCTTTCTAAAATAATGTATGTTTAACCCCTTTTGTGCTGACATACTAAACAAGGAGAATTAATTCTTTTATCTATTACATAAATATTTTATACTTACGTTTGTACATTATAATATATATTTTTTATTATTTTAAACACGCAAAGGGGGAAACCGAACTGAAATCACCACTTATTTCTTACATCACTTTATTTTTTGGTGTATTTGCCTTATCTACTTCAGCCATCTTCGTAAAATTAGCAGATGCACCTGCGACAATAACGGCATTCTATAGGATGTTTTTTGCAACACTAATGCTTTTGCCATTTTTATTATTCAATAAAAAGAACCGAAAAGAATTATGTTCATTATCTAAAAAACAATGGGGACTTGGTTTATTATCGGGTGGATTTCTAGCCATACATTATGTATTGTGGTTTGAGTCATTAAATTACACTTCTGTAGCAAGTTCAACGGTTATCGTGACATTGCAGCCACTTTTTTCGATGGTTGGTGGCTACTTCCTATTTAAAGAGCGCTTCAATAAAGGGTCTGTAATGGGCTGTCTCGTAGCGATTGTTGGAAGTATTGTCATTGGGTGGCAAGACTTTCAAATTAGTGGACAGGCGTTATTTGGTGATATACTTGCTTTTGTTGCAGCAGGCGTCATTACTGCCTACTTCTTCATTGGTCAGCATGTTCGTAAAACGCTTTCTCTTATCCCATATTCAGTGATCGGTTATGCCAGTAGTGCACTTTTTTTAAATATTTTTACGTTTAGCCAGCAAACTTCTTTCGTTCATTATCAAACACAAACATGGTTGTACTTTATTGGTTTAGCGTTTATTGCAACGATATTAGGACAAACGATTTTTAATTGGCTGTTGAAATGGCTAAGTACCTCAGTTATTTCAATGAGCATATTAGGAGAAACGATTGGAACTTGTATACTTGCATATTTTATTTTGGATGAAGTTATTTCTTTACAACAAGGTATCGGAATCATACTCATTTTATTCGGTTTAGCATTATTTTTACTACAGCAAAGAAAACAATAAATATAATAGATTAATTGGTAATACGAGACTGATTTAATTGAAGAACTTTTTTTGAAACATATCTTTTAAAGTAAAATCGTTTCTAAAGTATGTTGTTTCTATATGGAGACATTCTTAATCACTAGATTTTAGAAAAAAGCTACTTTTTCAGTAACCCTACAATATGCCTGTTGAAATATTATCTTTCATTTGCTCAAACAAAAAAAGCCACATATTGGACTTCATGATCTATAACTATAGTACACATTAGTTGAAGATCAAGGAGTCTGCTACTGCGGTCTTTTTTTGTGTTAATGTTAAGTATGTTCAACTGTTTCTTTTCTGTATTTAAATCCTTATTGCCCAAATTCACCACATATTTTTTCCCATTATTATTTCTATCTAAATAGTCTTAACTTCATTATCTTTTCTAATCTTCTTTATTTATTTAAATTTGTATGTAAATTTTTAAAAACTTGAATTGATTGAAAGAAGTTCTCATTATACGTCCCCTCATCTTCCAAACTCCAACAAGTTGATAAAACTGCATGAGAATATCCCCAAAATAAAACTCGTTCTCTATTTAAATCTAATTCTTTTACTAAAATATCAATGCGTTTTTCAATTACTTTATAAATATTCTTATGCTCTAAATTGTTTAATAAAAATTGGATAATATCATATTCTCTTTCTCCAATTAGTCCTTTTGGATCGATTGCTTTCCATGAGGCTTCACCAGCGAATAAAATATTATAATGATGTAGATCTCCGTGAAGTAAGTATGTAGTAGATTGAGATTTTAACATTTCCTTAAAGATAGTAAACGCATCAAGGAGCAAATCTTTCGATATTGGTCCTAATCCATTCGGAAACGTTTCAACTATTCTCCTAAAACTTTTTTCTCTGTTTAACATTGTGGGGAGTATAGTAGATTCAGGTGCTATTTTCCAAAGATTTTTCATAACTTTTGATGCTATGTGCATTGCCTCTTCTTCATTTTCAATTGACGCAAGAGTGTAGCCGGGAAGAAGTCGCTCCAATAGAATGATTCCTTTCTTCAGATCGTAATCAATCATTGATACAATCCCAGTATCTTTGAACACCCGTAAAGCTTCAACTTCATTCGTAAACTCTTCGTTCGGAACTGATAATTTAATCACTCCATCTTTGCCATCTTGGAATAGAATTGGGGCTACAAAATTATAAGACAATTCAAACGGAGTTAATATTTTCATTTGCCACTGATTTTCACATTTTAAGCAAAGTTCTTGAAAGTCCGCTAACCACTTTGATCCATTTTCTTTATGTATGTCTTTAATTGTATTTACGAATTTTTCAGGTAATATTATCAATTTAATCCTCTTCTCTATTTAAAGATTAGATTAGTTGTTCTTTTAGTTTGTATTCTTCTATTAATGTATTATTTTCGTATTTACCTTTTATATATTGAATAATTTGTTCTTTAATATTTGGAAACAAGACGATATTTTCTAGCTCATCAAGGGGTACCCACTTTACATCAGATTGATTTGGATCTGGATTAGTCGGCATAGAAGGGTATGAGCCATCTTTCATATAACATCTAAACATTAAGCTTAGTCCATGAATAGGATGTCCAGTCATATGAGGAGCATTTTCAGAGACAAATACAAGTTCTCCTACCTCAATATCAACACCTGCTTCTTCAAAGGCTTCCCTTTTTACTGCTTCTTTTATTGTTTCACCGGGTTCAGTCCCTCCTGCTGGCAAGTTGTAGTGAACTCCATCTTCATCTGTAAATTCAATTAATAAAACAGAATTTTTTTCTACAATTAATGCGCATGCTCGAACACGAATGTGATACATGTTATCCCCTCCAATTTTAGTGATTATTCCATTATCTATAATATAAACTTAATTTTCAATATATTTTTACAACAATAGCATTCCTTAAACAATTTAGATTTTATGTTTCATATCGTAATAACATAAAAAAGAGACTAGCTTTGGATAATACCACAGCTCGCCTCCATCATCTTCTATTTAATTTTTTCAATGAACTTTACTATCTAAAAAATAAAAAGAAAATGCCTTTTTTATAATACTAA
Source organism: Gottfriedia luciferensis (assembly GCF_002156865.1). GTDB lineage: Bacteria > Bacillota > Bacilli > Bacillales > Bacillaceae_G > Gottfriedia > Gottfriedia luciferensis. The sequence continues at coordinate 19,545 of NZ_NCTA01000009.1, forward strand.
TTGCTTCATCAATTTCTTTGTATGATAAATTTAATGGCGGTAACAATCTTAATACATTTGCACCAGCTGTTCCTACGATTAAACCATTATCTAATAATAATTCTACTAATTTTTCAACTGGATTATTCAACTCAATTCCAACCATTAATCCTTTCCCACGAATCTCAGTAATTTGTGGAAACTCAATTTTCATTTCATTTAATTTATTAAATAAATATTCACCTTTTTCTTTTACACTTTCTAGAAATGTAAGGTCGTTAATCATGTTAATTGTTTCAAACGCAGCTGACATCGCTAAATAATTACCGCCAAATGTCGATCCATGTGCACCTGTTGAAAATGTTGTAGCAAATTTCTTTTTACCAATCATTGCGCCAACTGGGAACCCATTTCCTAATCCCTTTGCCAATGTAATAATATCTGGATTTAATGGAGTTTGTTCATAGGCAAACATTGTCCCTGTTCTACCCACTCCGGTCTGTACCTCATCAACAATGAGTAATAATTCATGTTTTTTACAAAGAGCTTGAATCCCTTCAAAAAAGTCATTATTACCAACGATTACACCACCTTCACCTTGAATAACCTCCAAAATTATCGCACCAGTATTTTCATTGATTTCATCCATAAGAGCATTTAGATCATTATATGGTACATATGTAAAACCACTTAACATTTCCCCGTAACCTTCATGTATTTTTGACTGTCCAGTTGCGGCCATCGATCCAAATGTACGTCCATGAAAACTTTGTTTAAAACTAATAAAATGAAATTTACCAGAATGCTTTCTCGCCAATTTGATTGCTGCTTCATTTGCTTCAGTACCACTATTACAAAAGAATACTAAGCCATCATTAAAACTTTTTACTAATAAATCGGCTAACTCCTCTTGTTTATGAATGGTGAATAAATTCGATACATGCCAAATTGACTCTACTTGCTTTTGTAAAGCATCTACGATTTTAGGGTGACAATGCCCTAAATTACAAACAGCAATCCCACTTAAAAAATCTAGGTACTTTTTATTTTCGGCATCATATAAGTAAGTACCTTTTCCGTTTTGAAAATTAATTGTTTTTTTATTATATGTTGGAAATAAATTACTCACTTAACACAACTCCTTTTGTAAAAATCGTACCGTTGATTGTTCCATCTTCATTTAAAAAATTTTCACCAACAATTGCAACTGAATCTACTTCGTTTAGTGCATTTATAGCACTTGTGACTTTAGGAATCATTCCACCCACAATTGTCTTTTCATCGATTAACTTTTCAACTTCATTCGGTGTTAACTTTTCAATTAATTTATTTCCTTGATCTAATACTCCATTTGTATTTGTTATATAGCAAAGTAACTCTGCATTCATGGCTTTAGCAATACTCTTAGCCGCTTCGTCTGCGTTAATATTATATTTTTGACCAATTCTATCTACACCTACAGGTGAAATGACTGGTACATACTCATGATCAAGTAATAATTTTAGAAGATTCGTATTCACTTGATTAATTTCCCCAACCCAACCTAATTTGCCCTTTTTGTAAAGTGAAGCTTCCAGTAATAAATTGTCGCATCCTGATAATCCAATCGCTTTTAAATTATATTGATTACAAACAATCGTTAAATCCTTATTGATTTTCCCGTTTAGCACATACTCTACAATCTCTAAAACTTCGGTTGAAGTCTTTCTGATACCATCTTCCATTTCTACAGGAATCGAAAATTTTAATAATAGATTATTGATTAGTGGTCCTCCTCCGTGCACAAGGATGACCTTCTTACCACACATTTTTAATTGATTAATATTTTCAAAGAAAGTATTTGATAAGTTCTGAATTAAACTGCCACCAAGTTTAATGACTACAGTTTCCATTTTCAAAATTCCCCCTTAAGTACGATAGCTTGCGTTTATTTTCACATAATCATAAGTTAAATCGCAGCCCCAAGCAGTTCCACATGCATCACCAGCATGTAAATGTACATCAATATAGATTATTTCATTTTTCAAAGCAGTTTTTGCCTCTTCTTCATCAAAATCAACTGGTTTACTACCAAATAAAACAGTTACCCCATTGATTGAAATGTCAATTTGATTAAACTCACCTTTTATTCCACTGTAACCAATTGCGCCAATAATTCTGCCCCAGTTGGCATCTTCTCCATACACTGCAGTTTTTACTAAATTTGATCCGACAATTGTTTTCGCAATTTGGTTTGCAATTGAATGATTTGAAGCACCATTTACATTCACTTCGATTAATTTAGTAGCCCCTTCACCATCTCTTGCAATTTTTTTAGCTAATTCCTCACAAACTAATTGAAAAGCTGCAGTAAAATTAGGCCAATCAGGATGATTTTCAGTTAACTCCTCATGTTCGACAGATCCATTTGCCATTACTAATACCATGTCATTTGTCGATGTATCCCCATCAACTGTAATTTGATTAAAGGTTTTATCCGTTACTGTTTTTAATAAAGTCTGAAGATGATTCGAACTAATCGTTGCATCTGTCGTTACAAAACCAAGCATTGTAGCCATGTTTGGATGTATCATTCCTGAACCTTTTGCAGAACCTGCAATTGTCACAATCTTTCCGTTAATTAATACTTCATAACAACTACTTTTTATTACTGTATCAGTCGTTAAAATCGCATTTCCAAAATCCACACCATCTTCAATTGTATTTCCTAGTGTTAATTGATTAATTCCATTTTTTAATCGATCCATTTTTAAATATTCACCAATTACACCAGTTGAAGCAATTGCAACTAAATGGTCTGGTAGATCAAGATGTTCAGCACACCAGCTTCTCATTAAATATGCATCATCTTCCCCTTTTTTTCCGGTACATGCATTTGCACATCCGCTGTTTACTAGGACAGCTTGTAAAGTATTACTATATTCAATACTTTTTCTAGTAATACCAATTGGTGCTGCAGGAAATAAATTTTGAGTATAAACTGCAGCTACTGATGCAGGTCTATCTGAATAGATTAATCCTAAATCTTTACGTTTGTATCGTAATCCTGCATGAACCCCACTTGCATAAAATCCATTTGGACATGTTATCGTTCCATTAACTTTTTTTATGTTCATTTCTTTTGTTATCAATTTTCATCTCTCCTTATGGGAATAATGGTGAATATTGTAAGCCCGTTTCTTCTGGTAAATCTGACATAATATTCATATTTTGAATTGCTTGACCGGCTGCTCCCTTGACCAAATTATCGATTACCGACACAATTATGATCCGATTTGTTCGCTCATCGTAAGAAGCGTGTAAATCACAGAAATTAGAACCATAAACATCTTTTGTACAAGGTATTGAGTCTCTAATTCTCACAAAATAGCAATCTTCATAACTTGATTTATATATTTCTTTTAACTCATCCTTACTAATACCACGATTAGCAGTAGCATAAATAGTTGTTAAAATCCCTCTTGTCATTGGAATTAAATGCGGAGTAAAGGATACATACTCCTGTGTTGCATCTAGCATTTGAATACACTGTTCAATTTCCGGGATGTGTTGATGATCCATAATTTTGTATGCTGCTAAATTTTCATTCCTATTCATAAATTGAGTCGTCTGATTGGCAGCTTTGCCAGCACCTGAAATTCCTGATTTGGCATCAATAATAATAGAATTACTTGAAATTAATCCTGCCTTTAAAAGCGGAGCAATTCCTAGGAGTGTTGCAGTTGGATAACATCCGGGATTTGAAATTTTATGCGATGATTTTATCGCTTCTCGATTAAGTTCAGTTAGTCCATATGTAAATTCATTTGATTTTGTAAAACAAGGATGTTTTTGTTTATACCATCTCGTATATAATTCCTCTTTGTTTAATCGAAAATCTCCAGAAAGATCAATTAGTTTCGTTTCTTCGCAATCAATTTCTTTGATTAATTCACTACTTACCCCATGTGGAGTAGCAAAAAATAGAATATCGTTTTCCGAAGCAGATTGATCTTTATCCCACATTTTTATTGAGCCTTTCACTTTATTTGCTAAATGCGGATAATAAAAAGTTAAATCTTCGCTATATTCTGTCGTTGAATAAAAATTCAACTTATTGATTTTAGGATGCATCGATAGTAATCTAATTAATTCAAGTCCACTGTATCCAGTGGCACCTACAATACCGACCTTCATATTTTTATTTCCCCTTTTATAAAATTATATTTATCATTATAGTTATGAATAAATATAAAATCAATTGTATTTTTATAAATATTTGAAAATAAAAAAAGATTAACCAATTTTCATGATTAATCTTTTCTATTTTTTAATTGTATTCTCCGTTAAAAATTACAGTATAACTAGTTACATCATTTTTTTATAAGTAATACTCAAATACTTTTGCTATTTTTTCTTTTACTCTTTCTTTAAAAGGTAAACGATTAATATATGATGGTGTAATTTCAAATGAATGATTAAATTCATCTTCTAATTTCGGCTCTACTTGTTTGATAAATTTTTGATCATAAATATAACAATTCATTTCATCTGTTAAATGAAATGATCGTGAGTCAAAGTTTGTTGTACCAACCATAAGAACTTTATCATCAATTTTAATTACTTTACCATGAAAAATTCCTTTTTTATAACCAAACACTTTAATATTATTTTTCCATGCTTGCTTAATATAAGGAATAGCTGCTTGTTCTACTAAAAGTGCATCTGACCTATGAGAATAGAGTACTTTTACTTCGATTCCCCTATTAGCTGATTCCATTAATGTATCCCATATTACTTTATTATTAGGAATAAAATAAGGAGAATAAATTGTGATGGAATGCTTTGCCTGTTTAAATAATTTGCGATATTCCTCTTCAATTCCTAATTTTGTATATGATACAAATTGTATCTGGCTTTTCCCGATTTTTGAGCTGATTTTCATTGGGGTAATTTTTTGATCCGAGTTTTTTCTCCAATCATGTACAAATTGTTTTTCTAACCCTTCAACACCGCTCCCTACTAATCTAAGTTGAACATCTTCCCAAGGTTTCAAATTTTTCTTTTCATCAATATATTTTTTTCCTATATTGAATCCACCAATATAACCAATTTCGCCATCAATGATCGTCATTCGCCGATGATTTCGATTGTTGACAGATGCAAAAAAGTAAGAAAGTTTAGGGTTATTAAAATATGTAAAATGTACACCATGATTGATTAATGATTGTTTCTCTTTTCTTTCCAATAAAATTCCACCAAGACGGTCTACAGCATAGTAAACGGGTATACCTTCGTCACTTTTCTGTTTTAAGATATTTAAAAATTGATGGGATATTCGATCATTAGAAACTGAAAAGAAATAAATATGAACTTCTTTTTTTGCATGCTTAATATCATCAAATAATTGGTTATATAATTTCTTTCCATTTGTATGAATAGACAAATCGCTATAACCAACCGGATAAGTAATTGGCTTCTCAGCATAAATATTATGTTTTTGAGCATAGTTCATTTCGATTTCATTCAAAGCAAATAGAATTCCTAATAATGAAATGAACAATACGATTACGATCATGACGAAATAAAATATTTTTTTCATATTTCCCTCTTTTAGCGTTTGGCATAAGAGTATTTTTTGAAAAAAATATCCAAATTATCCAAAATATAATATGATTTTATTTTGGTTGCATACGAATTGCACCATCTAATCGAATAACCTCACCATTTAACATTGGATTTTCGACAATACTTTTTGCTAAATGTGCGTACTCAGAAGGTTTGCCTAGACGTGAAGGGAATGGAACCATATTTCCTAATGATTCTCTTGCCTTTTCAGGTAAAATATCAAACATTGGCGTTTCGAAAATGCCTGGTGCAATACTCATCACTCGGATACCATATCTTGATAAGTCTCTAGCGATTGGTAATGTCATACCTGCAACTGCACTTTTTGATGCCCCATATGCTGCTTGGCCCATTTGGCCATCAAATGCTGCAACTGAGGCAGTATTAATGATAATTCCTCTTTCACCAAATTCATTCGGTTCATTTTTGATCATTTGTTCAGCTACTAGGCGAATAACATTAAAAGTTCCAACTAAATTAACATTAATGATTTTTTGGAATGATTCAAGTGAGTGAATTCCATCTTTTTTAATTACTTTTTCTGCTAGAACAATTCCAGCACAGTTAACCAAAGTGTTAATTAAACCATATTTATTTAATACATTTGAAATTGAATTTTTAACAGATTCTTCAGAGGAAACATCTGTTTTCTCAAAACAAACAGAGTCTTCACCTAATTCAGAGATTAATTTCGTAGCTCTCTCCTCATTTAAATCAAATATTGCAGCTTTCCCACCGTTTTCTACGATCATTCTTACTGTTGCTTCACCTAATCCAGATGCTCCCCCAGTTACAATTGCAATACTTTCACGGATATTCATTTTGTTTTCCTCCCGGTCTTAATTTAATCTCTCTATAATCGTTGCATTTGCCATCCCATGACCTTCGCAAATAGCTTGTAAACCGTAGCGACCACCAGTCTTTTCTAAAGCATTACATAGGGTTACCATTACTCTTGCGCCACTTGCTCCAAGTGGATGACCTAATGCAATAGCTCCACCGAAAATATTTAATTTTTCAAATGGGACACCCAGTTCTTTTTGCCACGCCAGTGGAACTGTTGCAAATGCTTCATTAATTTCAAATAAATCAATTTGATCGATTGATAATCCGCATTTTTGAAGTACTTTATGTGTTGCTTGAATTGGCCCTGTTAACATTAGTTTTGGATCAGAGCCTACTACAGTTCTACCGATAATTCTAAATTTAGGTTTAAATCCTAATTCATGAGCTTTCTCTTTGCTCATTAAAAGAAGACCTGCTGCACCGTCACTTATTTGACTTGCATTTCCAGCAGTTACTGATCCAGTCTCGACAAACGCAGGTTTAAGTGTTGCTAGTTTTTCGATTGAAGAATTTTCTCTAGGTCCCTCATCTTTACTTACTGTAACTAGTTCACCATCTTCATTTTTAACTGAAACTGGAACAATTTCATTTTCAAAATAACCTTTTTTCATTGCATTTAAAGCTTTTTGATGGCTGTTAAATGCAAATTCATCCTGCTCGTTACGAGTAATATTCCACTTTTCATTGATCCGTTCAGCAGAGATACCTTGATTAAAATCTCCAAACATTCCTATTAGCTTTTCATTCCATTTTGAACCTTTTAAATTTGAAAACATTGGAACACGAGTCATACTTTCAACGCCTGCAGCAATTACAATTTCCATATCACCACTTAAAATTGCTTGCGATGCAAAATGAACAGATTGTTGGCTTGAACCACATTGACGGTCAATTGTAACACCTGGCACTTCGATTGGAAGGCCTGCTAACAATGAAGCAACTCTTCCAATATCACCAGCTTGCTCTCCAATTTGAGTTACACAGCCCATAATGACATCATCAATTTCTTTTGGATCAAATTCATTTCGACTTACTAATTCCTTAAGTATAATCGCAGCTAAGTCATCAGGTCTTGTTTCGCTAAAACTACCACCTCTTTTACCAATTGGTGTTCTTAAAGCATCAACAATCACTACTTCTCTCATAAATATGATCCTCCAACTATTTATTTTGGATTAATTTAACCCTAGATTTTTTGCAATAATCGTTTTCATGATTTCATTTGTACCTGCATAAATTGACATAACTTGAATATCTCTAAAGCGTCTAGCAATCTCATACTCTTCCATATAACCATATCCACCGTGCAATTGAAGGCACTCAGAAGCAACTTTCTTAGCCAAATCCGTTATCCACCATTTTGCCATTGATACTTGCTTAACAAAATTTTCGCCTTCCATATGCTTTAAAATTAAATTTTCAATGAAAGTACGACCAATTTCAATTTCAGTTGCTAATTCTACAATTTTAAACTGTGTATTTTGGAATTGACTGATTGATTTACCGAACGCTTTTCTACTTTTAACATATTCAGTCGTCACTCTTACCATTTCCTCTGCTGATACAAGTGCTTCCAACGCAACTACTAATCTTTCTTGCTGCAATTTTTCCATTAAGTAATAAAAACCTTTACCTTCTTGGCCTAACAAATTCTTAACAGGTACTTTCGCATCTTGGAAAATTAATTCAGCAGTATCTTGACTATGCAGTCCGACTTTATTTAATTTCTTTCCTCTAGTAAAGCCTTCTGTATTATTTTCTACTACTAATAAACTAATTCCTTTATAAGACGGTTGAATCGTTGAATCCGTTTTTACTGCAATAATAACTAAATCTGATTGGATCCCATTTGTGATAAACGTTTTTTCACCGTTTACGATATAATAATCACCTTGTTTTACTGCAGTAGTTTTTATATTCGCTAAGTCAGACCCAGCTCCAGGCTCTGTCATTGCAATAGCAGAAATATATTCACCAGAAATACATTTTGGCAGCCATTCCATTTTCTGCTCTTCATTTCCAAATGCTGTTAAATATGGAACTACAATATCATTGTGTAGTGCAACTCCAACTAAACTTGAACCAACCTTTTCCAGTTCTTCTATAATAATAACTGAGTAGCCAAAATCTACCCCAAGTCCACCGTATTTCTCGTCAACATATGGACATAAAAATCCTTCGTTTCCTAATTTATCCCAAAATTCCCTTGGTATCATTCTGTTTTTTTCCCATTCCTCATAAAAAGGAACAGCTTCTTTTTGTAAAAATTTTCTAAGAGACGTGCGGAAGATTTCATGTTCTCTCGTTAAGTAAGTATGTTTCATAATTAAGCCTCCTAAATAGTATATTCGAATTTAAAACGCTTACAATTTACAAAATACTAAATATTTTAAATATTACATTTGTAATAATCATATGATGTTAATTGTAATTTATCAAGGAGCAATAAAAAAAGAACTAAATAATTTAGTTCTCTTTAAAGGATATGCAATCATAAAAATTAAGTTATTCAAACTGAAAAAACGCTTCATTTTCTAGCTCCTAGATTAAAAAAAGGAGGTGTCAAACAGTTGTATTTAATCAATTTTGATTGTAATTTTCCCAAAGTTATTTCCTTCTCCCATAAGATGTAAAGCAGAAATTACTTCGGTAAAATCATATGATTTGTCTATAATTGGTTTAATTTTATGTTCTTCAAAGAATGTTAACATTTGTTCAAATTCTCTTGGACTTCCCATCGTTGTACCTCTAATATCCATATTTTTAAAGAATACTTTCGGTAAAACTGTTTGAGGAACTGGTCCATTCGTCGCACCAAACGTAACAATTCTTCCACCTTGAGCAGTCAAGTCAATTAATCGATTAAATGATTCACCACCAACGCCATCGATTGTAAGATTTACGAATCCAAACTCTTTTCGAAGGTTTTTATACCAATCTTTTTCACGGTAATTAAACCCAGCGACCGCACCTAGCTCAATTGCTTTTGCAATTTTTTCATTACTACTTGATGTAGCGATTACTTTTGCACCATATGCAACTGCTATTTGTAAGGCATATAATGCTACTCCACTACCAATACCAGGAATTAAAACTGTATCATTTTTCTGTAACTGGCCGCGTGTAAATAACGCGCGATAGGCAGTAAGTGCCGCTAATGGAATTGCTGCTGCCTCTTCCCAACTTAAATAGTCTGGTTTTTTATATACATTTTCAACTGGTAAAGTAATATATTCAGCAAACGTTCCATTCATGGGCATTCCGAGTACAGTAAATTGTTCTGAATTAATATCGTCACGGTCCCCCCAATCTAAACTTGGGTTCATAATGACTTCATCACCTATATTAAATGACTTTACTTCAGCGCCAATCCCTTCTATTACTCCTGCTCCATCTGATCCTAATATCCCATCTAATTTCATGCCAGGATACATGCCGTGAGTGATAAAAAAGTCACGTCTATTTAATGAAGCAGCTTTTAACTTAATCAATACTTCATTCGCTTTCAATGATCCAAATTCAACATTCTCAAATTTTAGTGATTCCGGTCCATTTGTCTCTCTTAAAATGTAAGCCTTCAATTAAACCACTCCATTCTATTATTTTAAATAAATCCAACCTTTTAAATATGTAAATAATAATTTGCTTCTTTTTTCATTTTAACAAAAAAACTTGCTGCAGTTTTAAAAAAGGACTTTATAAGTATGTACATTTCCAGTCATTTTTTTATTATTTTTTTCTTATTACTATGAATTTTTGTTATTGTCATTGTCTTACGGTACATGAAATTTTTTAATTTAAGTCTTCTATTACGGTACATGAAATTTATAATTCTTTAAACATTTTGTTGTTTACCAGTTTTCTCCTTTTTTTAAGAATCTTTCCTATCATATGTATGTATAAACCATTCTTTTATCCTGCTAAAATTTATTTCCACAGGAATATTTTTCTGAATTTACAGTTTTTTTGTTAACTGCGCATTTCAGTTCATATTTTAATACTTCAATGTGTCAAAAAATGTTTATACACCACTAACTATGTCTTTTTTTGACTTAGGTTTATAGTAAACAGATATAAACTATTTCCGTCCGCGAACTATTTTTACTATTTTGATATACCTAGTTACCTGCGATACATTTCTTGTAAAGCGTTGTAGCTAAATATAGCCAGAGCTGCACATAAGTGAGGAAACGCTGCTATAGAGATTGGTGTAATGCAAATAAGTTAGGAAATGTTGCTATAGATTGGTGTAATGCGAATAAAATCCGAAAATAGCAATTAAATTAATAAAACTTCAATTAAAATCTAGAGAATCGCAATTAAATCTTGTAAAACTGCAATTAAATTCTAAAGAATCGCAAATAAAGTAAAAATTTACCCATACCTGTTAGAGTATTATGAGCCATAATTTACTATTCTAGTTTCTTTCAAATGAAAAAATAGTAAATTTACATTCAAAATCTCATAATAAATGAAAAAACTGCTTAACCCAAATAAAAAAACTCTCACTTTACATGAGAGTCGTGATAATCAGTATTTTTTTGATAAGAAAAAGATTCCTAAAGCACTAGGACCTGTATGTACACCGACTACAGCTCCAATTGAATTGATTATTAAATGATCAGCCCCAACAATATCCTGCATTTGATTAATAAATTTTTCGATTAAAGGATCTTTTTCACCATAAACTAATCCAACAATTGTTTTTTCTTCATCTTTTCTACTCTTCATTAGTTCAATGATTTGATTTAAGGCTTTTTTACGGCCACGTACTTTTTCAAGTGGTTTAAATATCCCTTCACTGACCTCCATAATCGGATTGATATTTAGCATACCACCTAAAAAGCCGGCAAATTTACCAACACGACCTCCACGAATTAAATATTGCAGTTCGTCGACTGTAAAGATATGTTGTATGTTTTTAATACTATTTTTTAATTGATCGATTACGCTCTCTATTTTTTCATTAGTATTTAAACTCTCTATTAACTCCATCACTAATACACCTATTCCTAGTGAAACGGATCTAGTATCAATAATATCGATTAAAGCATTTGGAAACTGTTCAATGATGTCTAGCCTTACTAATTTAGCAAAATTATAAGTGCCAGATAAATCACCAGAACATGGAAAATAGAGACAATGGTGATCTATACAGTATGAAACAAATGTTTGATAAATAGATTCATATGAAGGTAATGATGAAGTAAACCGCTCTCCATTTTTCATTCTCACCATAAGCTCTTCAGCCTGAATATTGACACCGTCAAAATACTCTTTCTCAGTTTCATCAAACACTCTTAATGGTATAACTGCGATATTGTATTTTTCGATTATTTCATGTGGAAGATCTGCAGAACTATCCACAATTAATTTTACATTCAATTAAATACACTCCCATTTATCTATATATGTTTTTTTTATCTTATTATATATTTATTTAAATATTCAATCTATTTTCCGCTTCTTTAAATAATTTTTATCAACAAATGGTTATAAAAATAAGCAAAACATTTTATAAGAAAAATGTTTTGCTTTATTTTCAATATGCTTCTTTGGTTTTTAGTTTCTGTATATTGGTAAAGTGATCTCTACTTTAGTTCCCTTGTTTATTTCACTTGTGATGTTCATACTACCATGGTGATCTTTTATAATTTTGTTGCTAACTAGTAAACCTAATCCTGTGCCTTTCTCTTTTGTTGTGTAAAAGGGCTCCCCTAGTCTGGCAAGCAGCTCCGGGGAAATACCACAGCCATTATCAGAAAAACGAATAAGGACTTGGTTGTCACTTAAATGTTTTGTTTGAATACTGATTTTACCTTTTGAAGAAATTGCATCTAGTGAATTCTTAATGATGTTGATAAATACTTGTTTTAATTGATTCTCTTCACAGTTGATTGCAACATTTGTGCATTCAAGTTGTTTCATCATTTCAATATTTTTTAAATTAGCTTCAGATTCAAGCAATTTAACAACACTTTCAATGATATTGTCCAATTTAAACGGCTTCACATGAATATTTTGTGGCTTCGCCAAGACTAGTAGCTCACTCACGATAAAGTTGATTCGCTCTAATTCTGACAACATAATCTCAGTAAAATCGGGATTCCCTGATATTTCTGGTTGTAAATACTGAATAAAGCCTTTTAACGAAGTAAGAGGATTTCTGATTTCATGTGCAATACTTGCAGCCAGTTCTCCAATAACCGATAACTTTTCTGTTCTCATAAGTAGGACTTCATTTTGTTTCCTCTCTGTAATATCCCGTGTAATGTTGAAAAAGTGGCGACATTCGCCGTCTATTCCAAAAAATGGTATTCCTCTTGATTCCAAGTAAATCGTGTTTTCATTATCAAGATTGTATCGATATTCACAGATAATAGGTTCTTTTGCTTTTAGCATATGTGAAAATCGTTCACAGACGAAAGGTGCATCGTCTTGATGAATATTTTCAAAAAGAATTCGATCAGTGCCTAGTTTTTTCATATGTGATGGTGAGCTATACCTTACATCGCCATTTTGATTAATTACAGAAATGAAGTCTACTGTATTTTCAGCTATGAATCTATATTGTTCCTCACTCTTTCTTAAAGATTCTTCTGATTGTTTTCGTTCTGTAATATTACGTGATACGATTAGGTAACTTTCGATCTCAGAGTTCTCGGATAAAATCGGTACACAACGCGATTCTAAATAAACCCATGAACCATTTTTATGTTTTAATCTCACTTCTATTTGTACAATTTTCTTATGGATCGAAATTGATTGACGAAGTTGTAGTATTATTTTCACATCATCAGGATGAATATAATCAAAAGTATCCGCTTGAAGATATTCATTTAATGTATACCCTAAGTGAATCTCTATAGATGGCGATACAAATATTTTTTTCATGTTTACGTCATAAGTACTTATAATGTCGTTCGTATTTTCTACAAGAATACGGTATTGAGCCTCACTCGCTTGAAATGCTTCTTCAGCCTTTTTTCGACCTGTAATATCTCTGGCGATAACAGAAGTACCTACGATGTTTCCTGTAGTATCTCGAATATAGGACCCTGTTAAAGATACATGAACAATCGTACCGTCTTTTCGTTTCCGAATAGTCTCATATCCCGAAATTTTCTCTCCAGATTTTTTTATCGAATGAAATATTTCTTTTGTCTCATTTATTAAATGTTCAGGTACCAAGCAGAAAGGATCATTTAGAAGGTCTTCATATGTCCATCCATAAATTTTTTCAAATGCATTATTTACGATCAGTATATTTCCTTGCATGTCTCTAATGGAAATAGCGTCAGTTGTAGTTTCGACAAGAGACTGAAGTAGCTCTTGCATGTGGATATCTTTTTTACATAGATTTGTTCGTAGCGTATCTTTATCCATTAGTTATACCTGCCTTCAAAAAGAAATTATAATTAATTACTTTTCGACATTTTTGGCAAAATTCCTTGAAAATAAAATAAATCATTTTTTTAGAAAACAAGTTGAATAAAGTCTTAATTTAATGAGTCTAGTAAAATCGTTTATCAACCTCAAAATTATGATTCTCTTATCATAATAAAGAAGGATTTTGAAAATCACCGTTCATCCTTTTCTACTTTTGCAGAAAGCCCATGGTTTAATTAAGATGAGTCGTAATTGTTGTGATTTAAAACTTTATATTAAAAAATGAGGATAGAACTGTTTTTCCGTCTATTTTTTGGTGAGATTAGAAACACTAATAATGACAGGAGGAATGAAAATGGAACATTACGAAGCATTTTTACGTAGCAAGAATTGGATCGATAACGATCTTGATGCAAGGTACATAAATAGAAACCACCCATATGCCATTCTAATTTCTGGAGAGGAAGGACAAATTAACTTAAGAGGAAATACAGGCTCTGATAACGGACAAAGCGGTGAAGAAATTTTCACTTTCACTTCATTAAATGAGCTCCAGGAATGGTTTGAAAATAATATAGGAGAATAAAAATAAATTAAGTTTTCAATTGTTCAAAATTGATTCCCTTCTACAGGACAGTGTATGTTTATGGGAAAAAATCACTAAGGCTATCTCACATAGCCCTAGTGAATTCAAATTTTTGACCTTCTGTATCATTCATTTTCAATCTATCAATCGCCTATAATAATATGTAGCTAAAGCAAACGAAAGTTGTATAAAAACCATCCAAAATTTAGGACAATTTACGAAAAACAAATAGATAGACTATGCTCTTTTTTTCTTTCGTATTTTTAAAATAATAAATAAAATAATGGCACAAATACATCCTATTAAAATAAAATTTAATAGGGTTCCATAAATATTTCTTTGAAAATTTTCTTGGTAATTTACATTTTTAGTTGGCTTATTTCCTTCCCCTAGAATTGTTAGGTCTTTTTGTGCTAAGCTAAGCTCTTTTGTGGAATCGCACATAGTAGTCGTTAGTGATTGAGAGTTCCCCCCATACATTTTAGAATCTCTAGCATAAACAAGATATTTATCTCCTTTGGTGAAGTTAATTCCACAATCACCATCACCTTGTCCTGTTTTAATTATTACTTGAGAACTATTAATGCCTTTCCACGTTTTGGAAACTTCGAAAAGAACTTTTTTATAGTTAGGGTTTGAAAATTTTGTCGTTTTAACATCAATTACTTTCCCACTGAATACAGTCTTAGATCGAGAGAATTCATGTTGAACAGTTTGTTCTTTTAAACATGAACAAGCAAATGTTGCACGTGGCTTTAGCGTTAATATTGAAGCACAAGTCAATAAAAATAGAATTAAAAAAATTACGTATTTTTTCATCTAATCAACTCCAAATAAGAGACTTTCCTTCTCGTTTCTGGTATTTTAATATTTACTAATCCCCAAAATATGTTAATAACTATATTCCATTAAAAGTTGTTAAACCCTTTATCTAATTAAACTAATGTAAGCTAGTGCAACAAAAATAATCTTATCAAATAATTGCTAAACTTTCGTTAAGGAAGTTTAGTGATGTTTATTTCCACTGCAGTATGCTCGCTTTCCATGGGGCGAAACCTGAGCCTCCTCGGCAAGCCTGCGGGGTCTTTAGCCCTTCCGCATTTCCCATAGGAGTCGAGCATCCTTTCGTTCCTATCAACTTATTGTTTAATAAAAGTATTCATAAAAAAACGATTTTAATTTAATCAGTTTAAGCGACAAATTCAAAAAAGCATCGACTTTTAAGATTTGAATTCATTTTTCTAAAAATTAGTATTTAAATAATTTAAACTTTAAAAAGAAGATAAGATCTAAGTAATGATTTGAGTTTGACGGAGTTATAAATATTGCTCAAAACATATTAAATTTATATTCTTTAATAGAACATCAAAAAATACTAACTTTACATAAAATTTACTTAATGTCCTTTTTTATATTGACCATTATATATTTCAACACTCTGAACAAAAATAGGCTACCGTAGTAGCCTATTTCTGTTAAACGATTGCATTCGTAAGTTGGATTAGATCTCTGATTTAATGAGGAAAAGATTAGTAAATGCCAAAACAATATTGATCCCACTAAATTCTAGTGGAAATTCAATAATGCCATGATTTACGGTATAGCATGTAGACAAACCTTAGTTTAATAGTTTAATTCCACTCGTTTACTAATAGAGCGTAAATAACATGGTCTACATAATGATCATACAACCACTCAGCTTGCCTAATTTTACCTTCTTCAACAAATCCAAATCTTTCAGGAAGTGCTCTACTTTTTTTATTTTCAAAAGCAACACTAACTTCAATTTTATTCAGTCCAAGATCCTTAAATCCATAATCAATTAAAGATTTAAATGCTTTTGACATAATTCCTTTACCTTGAAAGTTTTCCCCTAACCAATAACCTATTGTTCCAATTTTATTTGACTTATTAATCTCGTTAAAACCGATTGTACCGGCTATTTTCCCTTTATAAATAATAGCAAATGACCTTGGTATTCCACCATTTTCAGCAAATGATTTCAATCTTGCATTAATGTTTTGAGCAGTATCTTCAACACTTTCAATGTAATCTAACCAACCAAGCCATTCTTTTAAATAAGCCTTTGAAGTAATCGTTAAATTATAAAATTCTTCAGCATCATCAATATTGAACATTCTTAACGACACATCATCGTCAATCTTATTTATTAACATGTCTTTCCCCTCGCTTGTAAAATCGTTATTAAATATTTTACCAAAAATATCCTATTACTTTATACCTTTAATTGAACTATTCTATCATTTTCTTCAAAAAAAAAAGCCGCGTTTAAGCAGCTCAAGTTCTTCCTAATTAATTTAACATCACTTTATCTAATTAGCTTTCAAACCATATTTAATAGTTACGATTTTACAATATTATAAGTAAGGCCAATTACTCCAGATTTAAATGTTTTGTTTTCTACAAGTGAAAGGTTGCGTTTATAGTCCGAGCCCTTAAATAAAGGTAGACCACTTCCTATAATAACTGGAGAAATAGTCATTTTAATTACATCAATTAAATTAAGTTCCATAAGACTATGTGCAAACCTTGGGCTTCCTAAAATAATAATATCTTTACCTGACTGTTCTTTTAAGGTTTTAATTTCTTCCTCAATATTTTCTTTTACTAATCTTGAATTATTCCAATCAGCTTTTTCAAGCGTAGTAGAAAAAACAACCTTTACTGTTTCTTCTATCCACTTAGCATGTTCAATTTCATATTTTGATGCTTCAGGGTTAGAAGGTACTGAAGTCCAATAATTTTTCATCATTTGATATGTCCCTTTTCCCCATAACACTGTGTCCACAGTACTTAAAACTTCTCTAGCATGCTTTTCTAATTCTTCATTGTAAGACACCCATCCAATATCCATTTCACCGTTTGGTCCTTCTACAAAACCATCTAAAGAAGAATGTAAAAATAAAATAACTTTTCTCATAAAATCCTCCCAATTCCTAAAGTTTAGGTTGTTTTCTTATAAATATATAAACAATGAATTACTAACTGTTATGAAAATATTTCTATTCCGATATTCTTCCCAATTCTTACATTCTTCAATTTGGAAAAAACTTTTTAATCTCTGTATTTTTCACTTCAAACCTTTGACGATTTCCCTGTTTTCTAAATAGATTGATACGAACAATTAGCACAATAGAAAACACTGACAAAATTTCCAATCATCATCCTATTCTTCAACAAGTATTACTATTTAAAATTATTTAATCAATATTCATTGTTAGTTTTTCAAAAAATTTTGCTACATGAAATCCATCCACTGTTGAATGGTGAGATTTAATCGTAATAGGGATGAATAATCTCCCGTTGTGTTCAGAATACTTTCCAATCGTCAAAATTGGCTTCAAATAACAAGATGAATTAGCAATATTTAACGAAAAATGTTCATAACTCACCCAAGGGATAGCTGATATATCAAAAGTGTTTAAAGGTTGATTAACTTTAGGAAACATTTTATTGAAACGATCGTATTTTCCAACTTCTCCTTTATAAGCAGATTGAAATTCCGCCATACTTTCAAGTTGATCTAACCAAATACATTGAAATTTTTCTTTTACTTTATCAAAAATTGTAAATGCTGGAATTAAGTAATCCCAATATACTAATTTATCTTCAATAAGATCATAACGGTAGTTTTTGATAGAGTTAATAGATTTCGTAATATTAAAAATCATAAATGCATAGAAGCTATAATTATTATTTTGGCAATATTCAACAGCATTTGTTACCTCTATTTTCGTTGTCATTTCATGAGTAACATTTAAAGAATAGTAGTAATTGTAATATTCTTTTCTCTCCCATTCTTCTAAATCTACAACATGGTATTCAGACATTACTTCACTCCTTACTTGAACATAATCTATTAATTCTTTCTTTAAAATGATATTACCTTCTTTAGCGACTAACGAAGTGATGTTTACAACGAATTTGCATTTGCTTTAATAAAAAATGAGCCGCTTCTGTGGCTCATAAAAGTTTAAATTTCAATCTAATTCCTTGATATACTCTTCTCTTTCTTTAAAAGCTTGTTCTACGATTTCTTTCGATACCCCATCTGGAATATGAAAGGAAATTGAATTCATGTAATCCTCTGGATATTTATTTTCTAAAGAGAAAATTGTAACATTATAAACGTCAAGTTTGGCACTCGTTAAAAATTTGAGTAACTGATAGACCTTATCTACATGGTCTAAATCACCTTTTAGTTGAATGTCAAATATTTTATATTCATTAGACTCGAAAGCTAAATCAAGATTTTGATTGAATACTGGCATTTCATTTTTATTCAAATAGTCATAACCAAGACTCCTTAACCCACCTTCAAATTACTTGAAAAGTGCCGATTTTTCAATATAGTAAGAGTATTGTGCAAAATTTGTTATATTCGGCGGTTCATAAGGTGTTGAGCTTTGACGTTCAAAATCTGACATTGAATAGATAGAAATACCTACTCTTGATCTTCAACTAAATCATGCATTAGTTGATTGAATATTCTCGATCAATACATCAATGTTTGTAATAAATCCAACTTTTCTTATTTAACTATTTTACTATTTACTTCATTATAAAGATCGACTAAATAGCTCATCATGTTATTAAAGCATTCGTTTGTTGAATAGAATAAAACTGTTTAATTTATTTATTCCATCCTTTTTCTACATGCAAGATTACATATTTTTTAGTCCACATTTCAGTTTCAACAATCAATGTTTGTTTACCTCTTTTGAAAAAGTACGCCGAACCATTTTCCGAATCTAATGTCCATCCCTTTTCTCCAAGCATTCTTCTAATTGAACGAAAACCAGTTCCCTGTTCAATACTCTTTCCTAGTTCAGATCGAGTAATAAACCATTCAAACCCATCTTCATCCCCTATCTTCACAATATTCTTTGGTGAGTCTTTTAATTTTGAAATGACTTCTTTTTTACTAACCGACGAAATAGGTAGCGGTGGATAATAAACTTTACTTTCAAAAACCACAAAAACGATTGCAACAAACAATACAGGAATTAGCCATTTTTTCATGTGTACTCTCCTCATGAATTTGATATCTATTTATAACTTTATGTACTAGTTTAATTATTCTATACTAGTTCAATAACAGTCAATCGGGTTATTTTGTCCTTGAATTTATTGTATTTTTTATCTTTTTGTTAAGTTAAAAACAAAAACACGAGCAACATAAAATAGCTCGTGTTCTTAAACTATAGTATTCTTTTGTTTATAAGGTTATTTCAAAATATCCTAGAATTTTTCTTTCATAAATTCTTGGATGGAATTTATTTTAACTAAATCCTTATTATTATATTTTGTCCTTCTATAACCATCTATTGAAGATTTTTTATATACCTTAAGATACTCTTCTATACTCAGTATTTTATACTTAGTCTTGTGAAATTTACTATTTTTAAATTCTTATATTCTATTTCTGCAAATTGATAAAGATCCTCTCGTAAGAAAAAGCAATATTAAAATTATTGTTTTTGAATTCATGTTCACTTAAATCGACTAGTTTATATCCGATCGATTCAACTGTTAATTGCAAACTATTCCATTTATCCATTATAAAATCATGTGCTACTATCTATATCCTGGGGGAAATTCTATTCCCGTGACTTTCTGAAGACCCAAAGATCCGAATAATACAGGTATGATATCGAGTTATTTATTTAATATGTTTGAAATTCTTAAAAACTCTGCTCTTAATCTTCAACTAATGCATGCGTTAACTGAATTTATGGAATCTAAAATTTCTTTTCTTTTAATTCTTTCATAAAGTCTTCAAGCTCTAATTCTTTCTGGGTGGGTAGTGCTTTAGTAATTCTCTTATTAATATTGAATAAAAAATATAAGCCTCTAATCAATATGCCAAAAAATAAACCAAAAGAAATAGCTCCTCCAATTGCTGGTGGTAACCAAAAAAGGAAATATCCAATGATTGTAAATAAAACAACTAATAAAATTAAAAACATGCTTATTTGCCCTCACATTAATTATTTTAATAATGATATTCGATAGCATTTTATTTTTTCCTTTTATTACCATTAACAGCTTACGTTAAAATGATGTTTTACATATAAATTTTTCTAAAACTTATGTAAATAACTGCCTTTATCCGCTATTTGAGTTCAACTAAAGCATACGTTAGTTCAATAAGGAAATATATATGTTAATATCATTTAACTAATATTTCTTTCTCAAAAGTAATGCTCATATAACGATATTTAATAATTATTTTATTTATTGATTTATTTTGTACTACACTAAGCCCATAAATTTTATCTTTTTCAGTTGAAGTGCCATTGTTTACTTTTTTTAAACTATAGGATGGTGATGTATTTGGTTCAATATCAATAGAATTTATATCCTTAAATACATATTTTTTATCCTCATTAAGTGAATCTGTTATAACTAGTGGTTTTAGAGGATTGCTTACTTGGATTTTTACATTTAAAGGCCGTTCATTATTATTAACTAATACATCTGTGATATTAAATTTTTTCGAACCTTTATTCCCTATTGCTATAACTACACCATGCTTATTTTCAGTCCAACCAATTGTACCACTTTCTAATGGTGGGGATGGAGGGTTTCGCTTCAAAAAAGGTTTTATTCCAAATATTATTAAACTAACTATTGCTAAAACAAATACGATCTTTTTCAAAATTGACATGATCATTTCACCTCACTTTATGTAACAATTCAACTTCATATACAACTTTCCTTCCAGTTACTAAAATAAAAAAGCTGCATATTAGCAGGTAATGTTCTTATATAACACTGAGCTTTAGTAGCATAAAAACCATGAATCATTTTTTCTTGTTAATTAAATAGATTCCAATACCAACTACTATTATTAGAAGCAACCAAACTATCCATGGAATTCCATTATTAGTAGATAAACCTCCACCATCTTTTAAATACGCAATAGATTGTTTTATGGAATCAGATAATCTTTCAAGTGAATAAATAATCGCCAATGTTAATAATGATAAGGCAATTAGAACATACCCCCAAGTCTCTTTCATTTAGTTCTCCTTTCAAATTTGCTATACTTTAAGAAAGTAACTTTAAATCATTAATCTTCTATAATAGATATATAATATATATTCTGTTTATTATTTAAAGAGTCCTATTCTTATCGAACTAATCTGCATTTTACTACCATAAAAAAGAGTACCAATTAGGTACTCCTGATCTTCATCTAACGCCTGATGCAATAAATTATATAATGTCATATTAATATGCTCTACTTTGTCTTAAATTAAATTAATACCTAATTATAACTACTATTTTTACCTACTACTCTACAACTTTTATTAAAGGAGATAATAAAAACCATCACTTGAAGTCGCTTATTGAACACTTTATAATTTCTTTGGTTTTCCACTTATTAAAACGTACTATCTTATAAAAAAAGAACCTTCTATGGTAGAAGGTCTTTTTTAATTACTCACCAGTTTCTGCAAACTGTTTAATACGTTCTCCTATTTGGTTACGGACTTTTTGGAACACATCCCATTCTTGTCCAGCAGGATCATCAAAACCCCAATGAACACGTTTTACATGTGGTGGTGTTACTGGACATACATCATTCGCATGTCCACACAAAGTCACAACTAAATTCGCATTATTTAAGATGTCATTATTAATTACATCTGACGATTGATTACGTATATCGATTCCCACTTCGTCCATAGCTTTAATTGCATTTGGATTTACACCATGCGCTTCAATTCCGGCTGAAAGGACGTTCCATTCATTTCCTAAATATTTTTTCCCCCAAGCTTCTGCCATCTGGCTACGGCAAGAGTTTCCTGTGCATAAAAAGTAAATTGTTTTTTTAGACATAATGTATTCTCCTTTAGTTTTCATGAAGTGTTTTATAAATAATTGCTGCACAACTCGCTCCAAAAATAGTTGCTACAATATAAATCCATAAAGAATGTGTTGCACCGGATAGAATTGCTGGACCAATCGAACGTGCAGGATTCATGGATGCCCCACAAATCGGACCTGCAAACATTGCTTCTAGTCCAACTGTTGCACCAATTGCAACTCCTGCAAATGATTTAACAGCTTTTCCATGGATTGCTGATCCCATAATCACCATCATTAAGAAAAAGGTCAAAATAAATTCCAATATAAATGATTGTTGCCAGGAACCTCTTGGGAGGGTAGCTCCTAATGAAGCCACGTTCCCAAATAAACCAAACAACGTTGCACTCGCAGCCAAAGCCGCAAGTAATTGAATCATAATGTAACTGGCTGCTTCTCGCTTCGTTACTTCACCATGAATGAAAAAACCAATCGTCACAGCAGGATTAAAATGGGCACCTGATACATGCCCAAAGGTATAAATTAATGCCATGACGACAAGGCCAAACGTGAAAGCAATCCCTACATGCGTTAAACTGTTCGTTATCGCATTAATGACAATAGCACCTGTTCCAGCAAATACTAAAAAATACGTTCCTAAAAATTCTGCAATTAATTTCTTTTTCACGTTTCTACACCTATCTAAGTGGACTTTTTAACAACATTGTTTCGTTGTAGAAGCAGTTGTTACACAGCAGCTTTCATCTTTTACGCTGTGAACTTCACTATCTGCTTTTGTATAGAAGAATTCCCATTCGTTGCCATCTGGATCTGTTACCCAAAACTTATCTTGAACCGCGTAGCAACAGGTTGTATCCATTTCTTCACGTGCAAAGAAGCCTTCTTTTTCTAGTCTTGCCTTGTGAGCTAATATTTCGTCGGCCGTTTCAACTTGAAAACCAAAGTGATTTACTTGATTACCACCAACTTGATCATGAACGTTTAGTGTGAAATTAAGACCTGGATTTTCTAACAGGAATTTCGCATATCCTTCTTTCACTTTAACAGGTGTTACACCAAATACCTTTTGATAAAAAGCGATTGATGCGTCTAATTTTGTAACGTTAACCCCTACATGAACATACTTCATATAGAATTCCTCCCTCAATTTAATTAATCAAAAAAAATTGATTTAATGATTAAAAAAAATTAACAACAATTACTGTTACGTTTAACATTATCTGATTTTCGGAAAATACAACAAAGCTCTTCTGATAACAAGCCGTTAACTTCTGTGTCATTCAAATCATAATAACTCCATGTACCTTTCGTCTCTTTTACAATGAGCCCTGCATCCAGTAAGATTTTCAAATGATAAGAAAGCTTTGATTGTGTCATATCAAACGCTTCCGTTAAATCACATACGCATGTGCTTCCTCTTTGACAAAGCTCATACATGATTTCAAGACGCTTCTTATCAGCTAACGCTTTGAATTTCTGCTCATATTTCTGAAACTGTTGTGTCATCTCAGTCATATACTTTCTCCTTCATCAAATTTTATTGATGAATTAAGTATATGTTAATTTACCGAATTAAGGCAAGTATTAATCAAAAAAATTTGATTTAATTAATATTCCTTATTAAACATACTTCCACCATATAGCGAACAAGAAGTTGATAAATTAATTATCAACCTCTATTTGTTGTTAAACTAACGATATCGTTAGTTTTACAACAACAAAATTTGAAGTAATCTTTTAATCTTCAAAATGATGGACTCACAGAAAAGATTTGCTTTTTCTAAATCCTGCCTTATTCTAGCTAGATCTTTAGGCCAACCAATAAACAGTAATCCGAGAGTAAAGAAGTAAAGTATACACATACCTGGTTTTCTAAAATAAAACTTATGCGCTCCAAATATCCCTAAGTATGCGGTTCTTTTTGATTTCACAGTAAATCCCCTGCAATTTTTTATCATATGTATATTCTACTTTTTTCCTTAAAATAAAAAGAGCCCATAGAAGTGAGCTCCATCATTTTAACTAATTAATTCTAGCTAATTATAGGTTTCACACTTTCACGAAGGCCATTGTTAACTAATTTAGCCATATTTAATAGAAGTGTCTTAACCTGAATAAAATCTTCAGCTTGTTCTAAATCAAAGAAAACGACTAAGTTCTCATTGTTATTTTTAGCCATTTTTATCTTGTATTTACGTTTACGGAATATTTTTTCAACCATTGATCCACGAACTATTGAAATTCTGTAGCTGTCATTATTATAAACTTCTCCAGCATCAAATCCGTTGTATGAATACTTTGTATAGGTGTTAGTTGGTTTCGATATAGTAATCTCTAAGTTCTTATTGATGATAAATTCTTTCAGTAGGTCAATTTTAGACAATTTTAAATCCTCCTAGCCTAAATGGCTTTTCTTTTATTTCGGATAGTCACCTCTGAAATATTAAAGGTTAGAGCTCAGATTGGCTCTCCTTCCTATAAAAACATGAACTCAACTAATTTTATCATATTAATCCAAATTACAATAATATTTCGTCGAATAAGTAATATGATATTATTTTTTAGTAGGAATAAGACCAAACTTTTAATATAGTTGGAACTAAATAAATACTCTCTTCTCCATATTTTACTATTGATTTAATAACGTTTATAAAATTTCTTATTGAATTATCCTGCCATTTAACACAATTAAAAAGACTGCCGAAGCAGCCACGACGTTGTTCAACTAACGCATCAGTTTGTTCTAATAATTACTCAAATTATTCGATTACTAAACAACAGCATTTATGATCGCGTAAAATCTTAAAGCTATCTTCAGAAATCTTATTTAATGAATGAGATTTTACCTGTTTTGTCTTTTTATCTTCTCCAAATAAAATTGACCAAAGTTCAACTCGATCTTCTGTTTTAACGTTTAATCTTACATAATCAGTAAGTTGTTTTAAAAATTTAGAACCGAAATCCCCTTCAAGCCAGTAAATATACTTTTTCTTAATATAATGTTCCAAACCATTTGGTAAATTATCACATGATAAAATCTCTAATCCACCCATTTCCGAATCGTCCTTCGCATAAAGTATAGTTAACTCATCGTCTATATTTCCCCATATTTTCATATCAAGTTTTGGCTCAATTTTCTTTAGTTCTCTTACCTTAATTTGAATAAAACCACTATTATCTACCTCTACCAGTGCGTTATCTGATGCAATAAATTTATATAAAGTCATATTAATATTCTCCACTTTGTCTTAAATTAAATTAATACCTAATTAAAACTAATTTCACCTACTATTCTACAACTTTAATTAAAGGAGATAATAAAAACTATCTTGAAGTCGCCTATTGATCTAACTTATACATTAGTTAAAGAAGAAAGTTTATAAACACCTATGAAAAAATTAATTTATTGATAATATAAACAATTAATAACAAACTAAAATACTTTATAATTTCTTTGGTTTTCCACTTATCAAAAAAAGTAACGATGATAAAAACATAAAGTACAGACAGAATTAACATTATAAAATCTGATAAATGAAAAAAGTATTGTAAACATGAAAAAACTATAATAATTACGAATACATGAAGACCTTCTAAATCATTTTTATCCTCTTCTTTTACTTCATAACTCAAATCTTTCACCTCAATTAATAAGAACATGACAGCGAACTAAAGCAATCGTTAGTTGATTTTTTTTCAATTCCTTGAATAAAAAAAGAACAGCCATTGGCTACTCTCGCTGTAAAACTAACGCATTCAATAATTGAATAAGGTCATTTCAAATTACGACCTTTTAATTTTTTTAGCTAATCTATAAAATAGTGTAAACACTGCAACTAAAATAATTAAAACTAAACCAGGAAAAAGAATGTTGAGCATTTTGAAACCTACCTTTTTCATATTTTATATCTATTAATTCGACAAATCTTCTTCTATTTCCTTTGGATACATTATTCTACTAAAAGTCTTCTCATGATTGTTTGACCTTCAACTAATGCTAGCTTTAGTTTCATAAGGGTGATTTAAATAGTTATGTACCAATTAATTTTTATTGCTACTTTTCTTTTGTTTAAGAATTTCCGCTGGAACAACAAATGAAACGCAAATAAATGATATAACTACTAATATAGACATTGTATATCCAATGTCTTTTTTTGTTCATACAAAAGTCAGACAAAATCGTGATCACGTTTTTCAACTCTTGCATGCGTTAGGTAATTAAAAAGCCGACCCAAACTGGTAATTAAGTAATTTCCAAAGAAATTTAGGCTTTTAACAAAAAAACATGTGTATAATGTTGGATATTAAAAAAAAGAATCTTCAATGAAGATTCTTTTTTTTAAAGTGATCTAATACAATCGTTATTTCACGAGATACTATGCTTCAGTAAATGGTAATACAGAAATGATGGATAGCATGCTTCGAATAATTTAAATATTTTTCTCAAAATCATTAAATAATTTAAATATCATCACTCGTTCACCCGTACGAGAGCTTAAATCGGTATGAAAACTTTTCACTTTTTCCCCAGTTATTTTTAAGATAATTTCCTTAAGACCTTCTATCCCTGATTCTACTAATTCCGAACGAGTTTTCTTTATCGTTAAAATTCCCTCTTTTGTTTCACAAACAGTATACTCAGCTGGTGTTAAAATGCCTTGTAAATTTACTATTATCATATCCCGTAATATATCTGTTTTAACATTTACAGAACCACGCCCAAGAAAGTCCTTTTCCCATTGAGTAATTGCCTTACTTATCTCAGATTCATATGAACCTTTAGATAACTTCATTTATATTACATCTCCTATCAATCAAAAAAATTGTTATATTTTATACAATTCTTTCTGTTCTTTTCATCCTTACAAAATAAAGTTGGATCCCCCCTTTGTCAAACCCTTGATCTAAAAGTTAAAAAGATGTTTGCTATATTGACAAAGCTTATTTTACAACATTAATTAAAAATCTAATATCATAAACTTAATATACACCTTCAACATAAAAATTCAATTTTACTGAATTCTTGTGAGATCTATTGCCTACTGTTTCTAGTAGATTTTCACTAGGATTGCGACTCTTTTTTCATGTATGGGAGGGTTTAGAGGTAACCTCCGTACTATTCAAAACGACTAGTGATGATCAAGTAGAGCTTGAAACTGTTTTATCAGTAGGAACATCCACAATTGAGAGTTTTTCATCATAATTATTGATGATTAAACCTCGAACATTAACATAAGACGGAACTAATGGATGATGACGAATGATCTCAACGCTTTTTTCAATGTTGTTACTACCAATTAACCAATCATCGACCGAACCATTTGTAAATTCGGGTTTACAATTTTGAAAAAGATACTCCAATTTTTGGATTTTATCTTTTAGTGTATCATGTTGAGTTAATAATTTAACTTTGGTGTCAGTACGATTATCTTTTGTTCCTATAACAAAAATCTCTTTAACATTTTCCTCATAAATAGCAATGATAACAGACCTCATTATTTCTCCAAAAGGATGTGAGATTACAGAATTATAGCTTTGTATAGTTAGAATGTTTTCTGCTTGAATATTAGTCACTTCTTGTAAAATACGCTCAATTCCGTATTCTATATCAGTTATAAATAATACTTTTTGATTTTTATCTAAATTCATATAGTACACTCCTTTTTTATTTTTTAAAAATGATATTGATTAAGTAGCAAAAGTATTTCAGTTACCAATTTTCCCATCGTCCTTGTGGATCAACACTTGCAAGTCGAACCCATCCATTTTGAACTTTTAATCGAAATGCAGAATCATTATTTAATAATCTTTCAACATATTCGTTAGGTGCTTGGATGACAATCAACAAACGAAGAGGAGAATGATAAGCCTCTTGATCTGATTCCATGACGGATTGCCAAGGTAGACCAGCTAACAAGTCACTTGCATTCCCTTGCATCACCCCGAGGCCTGATGTAACTGTTTGAGTTGCTTTATTTCCACTACCATAATAATGAGGTGCTACTGTTGAAGCGTAATATTGAAGATTAATCCATTGCGTTACAGTTCCTGGTCCTGCAATAATGTTAGCTAGGATATCTCCACTTTCATCCTGAGTCCAATCATAATTATGAAGGAAGGCTCTACCTTCCAAGTCACAGTCCTGTGTTAATTCGCGTTGGCCGATAATAAAAGCGGCATTTCGAGCCAGTCCCCATTCAGGGCGTACCTCACTCCAATCTTCCGCAAACCGGTATGCCTCTTTTGTCGGGTTTTTTAGCTTCTTTTGAAAATTCGGTAATTGGGCTAAACGTTCTGCATTAGCATTATTGCTTACTTTCGGCAAAATAGCTACGATACGATCGAATGCTTCTTTTGCAGCTTCGGAAAGTTTAGGAACATAAATCCAATTTAATTCATCTAACGTTGTTGTATGCTCAGCAGCTACAAAAACTGTGTCCTCAGGGATATCAATTCCTTCAGAAGAAAGCTCCTCTCTTACCTCTGGAAGGTTGCATAAAGCAGCTAAAACCCTTGCATTGAATCCACCTGCCGCTCCACCGCATGCGCCACAGTTGAGAGCAGCATTATAAGGATTGTTGGTACTTTGGCTACCATGCCCACATATTACAATTAATGGTGCAAAATTCTTTGTTAATCCCATCATTTTCAAAGTCTGTCGAGCATAATGTATTTTTTCTTCTTTAGAAAAACCAACTTTTATCTCCGCTTCTGTATTCTGAACATGATTAAGCGATAGAGTTGTATTTGGTTTGCGTAACCAATTCTTATGAAGGTTACGCATAAAACGATCTGCTCCTCTTGGAACAAAACTACTTGCTACCATTTGTAGACTAAGCCAGGGTCCACTAAGTTCAGGTAAAAGCAAGCTCGAAAGTACATTTTGTTTCATCGTTTTAAATGTATAACTTAAGGAATTAACTGCCTGCTTACGTTGTTGATATGATTTAACTGCATTTTCATCCACAGACTCTTCTTTTATTTGGAGCTGAGGCCTTAGCATAACTGGCAAAGAAGAGTGGTTGTGTTTACTCCCTAGTTCACTTGTTGCAATTGGTAAGCCAAAGAAGCCAGCAATTCCAATTGTTTCAAACGGACCTTCTTTTTCAAGTTGACGACGAAAAGGTTCTGATCGTACATCAATGCAGAATGCTAATTGAGCTAATGCAGTTTTTTCACCGTTGGTCTCATGTTGTTTCGAAAGAATTTTCTGTCTTAATTGAACAGTGTGTGTTTGTTCCCAAGCTTCTAACCAAAGCTTCTTTTGAAGATTCTCATCAAAATAATAGGCAAATGATAAATATTCGTTTTGCTCAGCTGCAGACATCTGTATCCATTCTTCAATTGTAAGGTCCCCCCAATGAATCCATGATGCTATAAGGGGAGTAATCGCAACTTTTTTCTTAGACCGTTGATTGGTCAAAGGTAAGTATTGTTTTATAAGCGCCCACTCCATAGAAATTCGAACTGCTAAATATTCTGTTAGAAGTTGATTCTCATGGCTAGATTCTCGAGTGCGCCAAAGCATCATTCCTGCCCATCCAGGTAATGAAAGCAAATGACCTTCAAGATATGTCTGTATTTCTGAATCTGGGATTTCTAATTCAATTAACGCTTTTTTTAAAGCAATATGTGCCTCTTGTGGCCAATCTTTAAAACTTTTACGTTGTTTTTTGTTTAACGCAGGATCATATTGAATGAGACGCCACCACGCACGATAGAAACCTTCCTCGCGATTTGGCATTGTCCAACCTGCCTGTTTATCATCAAGATATAATTTACACCACTTGATAACATGGTAATCAAGAAGGTTGATCAACCTTTCACCATCTTGATTCTCTATATGCGAACATATGGGCTGTATTGAAAAATTCTCAATAAGATCCTCATTTAGTTCATTATATTCATTTACCAATTTCTCCAGCTTATGTGAAGATAAAAGGTCAGTGGGTAATGGATCTAAGTTTAGTGCAGCATGACAAAATCGCTCTAACACGTCTCGTGGGATATTAAAAGAATATGAATCAAGCCAACGTTGTAGCCCCATTTCCACAAAAGCTTCATCAATCTCACCTTTATTCTTTGCCGAATGAATCATAACGGCACTTGGGTATATATCAATATCACGAATAATCTTTAACCAACTTGCAATCTCTTCAAAAGAATGCTTTTCAAGTCCCATCCACGGATTACGTGCTGCAAATGTAGAAATTGGCCAAAGAGGTGCAATCACTTGACTAGCAGATTCTACTAAAACGTTAATATCCCTTTCTTGAATATTACAATCTGTATCTTTCTCTTTAACATTTTCTTTTGTTAATACGGATGTAAAACTCATCACTGATTACCTCCTTTTGACAAATATTGTTTAAGGTAGTTTGGATGACTCTCTACTGACTTTGGTTTTGCTTCACTTAAACGCACTAACCAAAGGTAGAGCACTGTGAAAAAAACAGAAGAGCGATTTCGTACAGCCCACGTACCAAGAGCAGTACAAATTAGCAAGAGACACACAACAATTATGACAACTGACGTTGGAGGTTGAACACTTTTAATAGTGGAAGTAAGCAACCACTCATGTAAGATGTTTTGAATGACAAAATAAACGACCGCAGCTCCGCCTAAAAATAATAAGCCAACAACGCGTCCAATTCTCCCTTCACCAAAAGCTACAAGCTGTATCCAAGATACGGAAAATGACCACCCTAAGATTAATGCACTAATCAATTGATAGCCATCTCTAGGTGCCATGAGCCAAAAAGCAATTCCTACAACTAACCCTAAAGTCCTCCCCACCATAATCAATAAATAGGATGACCTTTTATTAACGCGAGGAGATGCTTCGAAACGACGTACTGCCGAACCAGCCTGTAAAAATAGTGTAGCCTTGAACAAACCATGTAGGATAAGATGAATAATTGCTGCTATATATGCACCTAATGCACACTGGATAAGCATAAATCCCATTTGTCCGACCGTGGAGCCTACTAACTGACGTTTATAGTCAACTTGTACTAAACTAATACCAGTTCCAATTAAAACAGAAATACTTGCAAGAATAAGTAATATAATCGAAGCTATATCACCATTAAATAGAGGTGAAAATCGAGTTAGTATAATTCCACCAGCATTTACTAAACCTGCATGCATAATAGCAGAAACAGGAGTCGGAGCAACAACAGACTCAATTAACCACCTTTGGAATGGCCACTGAGCTGCTGGAATAATCACCGCTAATACAATCAATAAACTAATCCCTGTTCTCTCCCATGTACCAAGTAGAGCTAAATTTTCATTTGTTAACACTTTTGATAAATTCCACTGACCTGTAGCTTGAAAGAGCCAAATTATCGCGAATAATAATGAAAACCAACTTAATGCAAATAATCGACCAGAAACCTTGGAAGCTTCACTAGCTACTTTCCATTTACTATTTAGCCCTATAAGTAAGGTTAAACAGATGAGAGTTACTCCCCAAGACATGACCATCATGCGGAGATCAGAACTTAACCATGCAATAGAAGCAGCACCTGTAGTGAAAGTAAAAAGCGTAAAATATTTTCGATAAGAACGATCTCCCATTAAAAAACGTACAGAAAAACGCTGAATAATTAAACCAATTGAAAGAATGAAGAAAGCCATTAACAAAGCTAAGGAATCCAAGTGCCAAGGACCATAAGTTACGTTCACATCAGTATGAACAAGATCCAATAAGAAAACCAGAGGTGGTAAGGCCACTAAAACAATATGAATCCGAACATAACTCAAGGGTACTCGCGGATGTAAAAATATTAGACTACTAATTCCAGAAATAAGAAGCATAATGAAAAATACTGATAACAACAATGATGAACTCAAAAAACTTAACACAAACTTTCCCCCTTCTAAACAGAGTTAACACATAAAAAATCACTTTTAGAAAAGGTCACATATCTTTCTAAAAAGTCATATATTTTTTTGCATAACTATGATTTCTGAATAAACTAGTATTTTTTCAATAAAAAAACCGACAACTTCATAAATTCAATAATCATTTAAGATCATTGAATCATGAGAATTGTCGGTTTTACTTCAACTAACTTCAACGAAGTTTTTTGAAGAACTACCATTTTATAGAGTTTTTTTAATTATAAGTTTTAATTTCTTATTTAAATAAATATTACGGTTTAAATTACGCTAGATTATAAAACAAACCTTTGAGTAAATCTTTTATTAGGATACTTTTTCATCCAGTCAATTTTAAATATTAAAAGAATGCTAAAGTACTAATTATTATTAAGGCTGATCTAAACATCTGCGTATTAATAAGTCATGTATAAGATATACTAATTTCTAAATATTGTCAACAACTTCTTCTGTAATCATATTATTTTTCACTTCATACATTTTTTCTTACCTAATAATAACTATAAAAAAAAGAGTACCGGTTAGGTACTCCTCATGCTGTTGAAAAATAATCTTGTCAAGTAATGACCAAACTTTCGTAAAGGAAGTTGAGTGATGTTCATTTCCACTGCAGTATGCATGCTTAAGAGCAGGAACAAGGAAATGCAGGAACAAGGGAAAAGTGAAAAGAAAAGATATTAAAAGACTTTAGAGTATTTTAGTGAATTCCTATATTTAATATATTCCCTATCTGCTTTTCCTGTTTTTCCTGCCTTTAACATAGGGGTCGAGCATCCTTCCGTTCCAATCAACTTGTTGTTCAATAAAAGTATTCATAAAAAAACGATATAAATATTAATCAGTTTAAACGACGAATTCAAAAAGCATCGTCTTTTAAGATTCGAATTCATTTTTCTAAACATTAGTATTTAATCGTTTAAACTTATAAAAAGATGAACTAATTAATATTTGAGTTTGACGGAGTTATAAATATTGCACATTATTAGAACATCAAAAAATACTAACTTATCATCAATAAAATTCACTTAATGACCTGTTTATATTGACCGTTATATATTTCAACACTCTGAGGAGTACCAATTAGGTACTCCTGTAGTGTGTAGACAAAGTCCTATTTATCTGATTTTCAGACTGATTGAAAACGCTTGTCTTTCTAGGCGCGAAGCCTGGCGAGGAGCGGAGTTACCCTTAGACGGTAATGAGCACCACAGGCAGGCGAAGTAACGAAGAAAGCGAGCGTTTGGCGGGCAGTCTGAAGGAGTACCGATTAGGTACTCCTGATCTGCAACTATTGCATGCGTTTGTTGGTTAACTTTAATTATTTAATAATTCTTTAAGCTTTATCTTTAAATAATCTGGTAGGGGTTCTTTTAACATAAGATTTATTATATTTGCATTAGCTCCGTGAACTTTTAAATAGAAGAAAAGTTTATTTGCTTTCTCAACTCTATCCATAAGACTGTAAGCGACGTACCACACTTCTGGGCTACCAATTTGAATATCTTTCCACTTTTTTACCGATATAGTTGGCAAATTACAGACACCACTTGAAGTTTTAATTGAAAAATATCCTATTATTTCAACTTTTGGATTAACATTATGTACTAGAAATTTATATTTGCTTGCAAACGGGTAATCTCCACAATCAATTTCTTTTATCTCAAAGAATTTAAGTACATTTAATAAATCATTCTTTGGATATTCAATTGTGATGTCCCAATCATTTACTTCATTAGTCAATCCTAAACTTAAAAGTAAACCACTGCCTCCTAGTGCATATTTAATATTATTTTGTTCTAATATTTTTACAACACTTATTAAGTTTTTAAAATCCATTATTTAACTACACAACTCCTGGCTAAAAAGTTTATATATAACTTTTATAATTATATACAAAGAATCCTTTTTCAACTATCCTGCCATTAACTCCAATAAAAAAACGAGCTGCAAAACAACTCGTGGATCTTCAACTATCGCAAACGTTTGTTACACTTAATGATTTAAAAATTCAATATTCATACATATAATTTTGCAGTCCATTATTGATATTACCATTGAATTTATCAAATTCATTTATTTTCATCAGATGAAGCATGTCGAAACTACTGCACCATTAAGGCCCCCACCGCTTTTTGCAGCAGCGGATGATCGCGATTTTCCGTTTTGTAGGCTGAATAAATGGTATTTTCAACTGATAGATGCGGAAACATTATAATCGTTTTTTTGCTTGCCAGGCTTTCATGGATCAGGTACTCAGGAAGGACGCTTATTCCCATGTTATGCTCAATGGCTTCGAGGACAGCACGTAGGTCAGGGATAACATGGGAAAGTTTAATATCTGGCCTTTTTTTGAAATGTTCCCTCCAGTAACGTCGGACGATGGGGAGCTCGCTACCATAGCTGATCCATGTTTGATCTAGAAGCCACTCTTCTATTTCCTTCATGGTGCTAGCGTCACAATGTTTATCGGGTGGAGCAACGACGACGAAGCATTCATTCTCTATTTTTTTATACTCAATTCCGGCTACGGTTTGCTTTTGTGTAGTGATTATGAGGTCAACTTCATTATCAGATAGTTTCTCTAATAGATTAGACGCAATGTCGAATTGAACTGATAATCGAACATCGAGCTTTTTCCATTTTTGCAATGCTGCTTTTGTAAAGTATTCTGCAGGAGTTCCCACTTTTATCAGTGGAGCCTGTGTTTGACTTGTCACCTCATTCTTCAGTTCAAGTGTGGTAATTTCGAGTTTTTCAATCAATGGAACGATTTTTGTATAAAGTTCCTTTCCTTTTTCAGTCGGAACCATCTTACGAGGGGTCCTTATGAAAAGAGGTTCACCGACTTCTGCTTCTATGGCTGCCAGATGCTGGCTCATGGCGGGCTGAGTTAGAATTCTAGCTTTGGCGGCGGCGGACACAGATCCATACTTGTAAATGCTGATGAAGCTGCGGTACCATTCAAAATCTATCATTGTGCGATTTTCATTCCTTTCTCTTACAATTTGAAGAGTTGCTGTATCATTTCCAGTTTGTTTGTATAACGAAGATAAGCTATATAGAGCAATTTTGTCACAGTAAGCACCATATAGAGATTGAAGTGCCCGATTCTCCTAGAATTCAGAAGGCGTTCTTACTTTAACTTTTGGAAATTCGTGCATTCTATTCATTCTCTTACTTTTATTAATGAGGGAAGGCACCCTCCCCAGAGACTGGTAGGGTGCCTATGATTAATATTTTTTCAATTTCAAAACTTTTCTTGTTTCATAAAGGTCTTCTGCCTTGCATCGATACTCCTTATAGTGTGATGATTGTATATGTGCCTCTATGGATTCGATGTCCTTCCAAGTTTCATAGAAAACAAAGATACTGCTGTCTTCAATGGAACGGTGAAGGATATATTCAACGCATCCCGGCTCCTTTCTGGAAGGTTCCACAACCTCTTGAAGCACCTCAAATAGAGCTTCTTCTTTACCAGGTTTTGCCTTTAAAATAGCATTGATGGTAATCCCGCTCATAAAAGCTCCTCCTTATAAAGCATTTCTCAAAATAGTAGATACATCCTCTTTTGTAAGCGGTACATAGCCTCCAATGGTGTCACGAACCATTGCTCTTCCAGCCATTAATTCTAGTTCCTTATCGTCAATTCCATAATAATCTAGTCGTGCTGGAGCACCGATACTGTTCCAAAAGGAACGAAGCGCTTGAATGGTTTCTTCAGCAAATTCTTCAGCTGTTTTCCCAACAGGATCTAGTTTGAATACCCTTTCCCCAAGTTGCGCAACCTTTTCTGGCTTTTGCTGAGAAACAAAACGCATCCAATGAGGGAATAATATTGCAAGTCCCCCACCATGTGGAATGTCGTGAACAGCTGAAACGGCATGCTCAATCATATGAGTGGCCCAATCTGTTTTCACACCCATTGAAAGTGTTCCGTTTAAAGCAAATGTGCCGTTCAGAAGAATGACTTCCCGGTATTCATAATTCTCCAGGTCTTCAATTAACTTTGGCGCAGTTTCCATTACTGAACGAAGAATCGACTCCCCGATTTGCTCTTGAAGAGGTGCATTACTTGATGCATGGAAGTACTGTTCAAATACATGGGACATGATATCGACAATCCCATATACAGTCTGGTCAAGTGGTACGGTAAAAGTCAGTTCCGGATCAAGAATGCTGAATTTAGGATAAGTATGAATAGAACCGAAAGACCGCTTATCTTTCTCGTCCCAGTTTGTTATAACTGCTCCACCATTCATTTCAGATCCTGTCGCCGCTAAAGTTAGCACCGTCCCAATAGGTACTGCAGATTGAGGAACTGCTTTTTTCAAGACAAAATCCCACATATCCCCTTCATAATGTGCCCCTGCGGCTATGGCCTTAGAGCAATCGATTACACTGCCACCGCCTACAGCTAAGATAAAATTCAGATGATGTTGTTTGATTAAGGAGATTCCTTTATTCACTGTTGTAAGCCTTGGATTCGGCTCTACTCCTGCAAGCTCTACCACTTCCGCTCCCATTTCATGCAGTACTGCCATCACTTTGTCATATAGTCCCGATCGTTTAATGCTACCTCCGCCATATACTAGTAACACGCGCTTTCCATATTGGGGAATCTCTGTTTTTAAAGCTTCTAATTGACCTCTACCGAAAATCAGCTTCGTCGGATTATGATATTGAAAATTTTCCATCTCGTACACTCCTGATGATTTATTTTATTTTTGCCACAATTTTGCCCTTTACATGACGTTCTGACAATTCCACTAGGGCTTGTGGAACTTCATCTAAAGAAATTACCCGCTCCAGCAGAGGAGATATCTGTTTCTGTTCGACTAATGCTAAAAATTCATCGCCCATTTTCGCAAGATCCCGCTCTGCTATCCTATCGTTTTGATGATGAATTGCATTCAGAGCAATTTCATGATAGGAGATGACTTTTGTAAAAGGTTTAATATGATCATAATCGGGCTTGCCTGCGATATGAGCAATATGCCCATTATAAGCGATCATATCAAGGGACGCTGTCGCACTATCTCTACCCACTGTATCAAGAACCGCATCGACTCCGCGACCATTTGTGATTTCCATGACTCTCTCTTTCACATTCTCATTACGATAATCAATAACATAATCTGCACCCAGTGATTTCACATAGTCATGGTTAGGTTCAGATGCAGTTGAAATAACCGTTTTCCCTGCATACTTTGCTAGCTGAATGGCAAACCCGCCAACGCCACCTGCTCCTCCATGAATAAGAATAACGTCAATTGCATTCATCGGCAGCTTACGGAATAGTGCCTGATACGCTGTATAACCAGCAGTTGGCAATGCAGCTGCTTCTTCAAACGTGATGGAATCTGGAATGCGAGAGATCGTATGTGCAGTAGTGACCCCATATTCAGCAAATCCCCCCTGCTTATTAAAATCACTGTGGTAAACGACGCGATCCCCTTTCTGCCAGCCGATCACGCCTTCACCAACTTCATGGATTATTCCTGCAACATCCAGACCAAGAATATGAGGTGTTTTCCAATTTGGATTCCAGCCTGTTGCTGTTTTATAATCTACTGGATTTAGTCCTGCTGCATGAACCTCAACTACAACTTCGCCTTTATTAGAGATTGGCTTTTCAAAATCCTCTACTTTCATATCACGCCATTCATTTTTTCCATGTAATAATAATGCTTTCATCATCTTATCCTCCTTTAAAACAAAAGAACTGTGTGCATGGGAATGCTTTTTTAACCTAAAATTTTCACGACCTCTTTTGCGACACTTTCAGTGGATTGAGGATTTTGGCCAGTAATTAAGTTTCCATCCTTCTTCATATGATTTGTCCAATTTTCCGCTCCAACAAAATCAGCTCCAAGCTCACGCATTCTTGTTTCCAGTAGAAATGGCATATGCTTGTCCAGTCCTGTTGCTCTTTCTTCTTCATCAGTGAATGCAGTGACCGTTTTCCCTTTTACAAGTGGAGTGCCATCAGTAAGTTTCACTCCAACTAGCCCCGCTGGACCATGACAGACCGCTGCTACCAGCTTACCTGCTTCATAGATGTCACGAATGATTTGCTGAAGCTTTTCATTATCTGGAAGGTCAAACATTGTACCGTGACCCCCTGGCAGGAACACTGCATCAAATTCTGATACATTTGTAATGTCATCCAGCTTAACTGTGTTCTCCAAATACTTAGCTGTATCCAAAATTTCCTGTTGCGTTTCCCCATCTACTAAACTGCGTTGATCGATGGGTGACTTCCCACCTTTTGGACTTGCTACTGTCACCTTATAGCCTTTTTTGGCAAACTCAACATAAGCTTCTCCGAACTCTGATAGCCAAAGGCCTGTTTCCAGATTCTCATCTATTTTCCCTGCAGTAGTAACAATCATTAATATATGTTTGCTCATTATAATTACCTCCTGATATTTTTACTTAAATGTGTGATGCATTTCTAATTTTAGAGGTTGATTATGCATAATACAAATTAGTTATTTTCGCATTTTGTATAAATATTTTTATAGTTATTTTTCCCTCCTCTATCTATGATTAACCTACCCTTTATTTCAATTTTCGATAAAAAAAGATGGAATACTTAGCCCAGTCTACTATCCTGATCATTCAAATATGTGTTTTGTAAAAAATCAACAATTAACATTAATTGAACCTATTTTTTAACAAACTCTGTTCTTTAATGAATAATTCTATTTCTATATTTTATGGGACTCACAGATAAGTCCTATTCATTTTCAAGAATATACGAATTTTTATAAATAAAGAAAATCAACAATTTACTCTAAAAAAACCTAACAATAAAAAAGCAAAACATTTTACAAGAAAAATGTTTTGCTCCTAAAGTTATCTATTCAATTTTTCATATTGTTCGATGTTGTTTTCATATTTCATTGTAATTGCGATGTCATCTAATCCATTTAATAGTTTTTCTTTCCATACTGGGTCAATTGAAAATTCGAAGTTGCCAAATGGTGTTTTTACTAATTGGTGCTCCAAATCAATTTCAATTTCCTGATTTCCTGTAAGGGAAGATAATTTTGAACGAGTTTCATCATTTAGTACGATTGGTAGCATACCGTTTTTTATACAATTGTTATAAAATATGTCCGCAAAACTACCTGCAATGATTACTGTGAAGCCGTAATCATTTAATGCCCAAGGAGCATGTTCCCTTGATGAACCGCAACCGAAATTTTTTCCACTTATTAAGATAGAAGCATTTTTTCGTGTATTATCGTTTAGTGCAAAGGATTGATTAGGTGTTCGATCGTCATGATATCGCCATTCATCAAATAGGAACTCTCCAAAGCCGGTACGCTCAATTCGTTTAAGGTATTGCTTAGGAATAATTTGGTCTGTGTCGATATTATCTAACATGATTGATACGGTTGTACCTTTATGCGTACGTAACGGTTTCATTTGCTTGCTCCTTTCGAATATCAATAAAATGACCATGAACTGCTGCTGCCGCTGCCATAACCGGACTCACTAGATGAGTTCTTGCTCCCTTACCTTGTCTTCCTTCAAAATTTCGATTTGAAGTAGAGGCACAGTGCTCGCCTGCTGGTACTTGATCGGGATTCATTGCTAGACACATAGAGCATCCAGCTTCTCTCCACTCAAATCCTGCTTCGATAAAAATCTCATGAAGTCCTTTTGCCATCGCTGCATTTCTGACCTTCTTTGAACCTGGAACTACTAGTGCTCTTACATTTTCTTTAACTTTTTTACCTTTAATATAATTTGCAGCTTCCTCTAAATCTGATAATCTCGAATTTGTACATGATCCAATAAATACATGCTGTACAGGTATTTCTTTCGGAGTAATTTCTGGTTTTAACCCCATATATTCATATGCACGTTCATCGTTCTCATCTTTAATTTTAGGAAGCTCTTCATCAATTCTAACACCCATACCTGGATTTGTTCCCCAAGTTACATATGGCGCAAGTGTTGTTACATCCACTTCGATATTTTTATCAAAAGTAGCTCCTTCGTCAGTTTTTAGTTTCTTCCATTCAACTAATTTTTGATCATATGAATCGATTGAATATTTTCTGCCTTTTAAATAGTCAAATGTCTTTTGATCAGGAGCGACTAACCCTGCTTTTGCTCCACCTTCAATCGCCATATTACATAATGTCATTCGTTCTTCCATGGTCATGTTTGTAATCGTTTCACCATAAAATTCAATGACGTGTCCAGTCCCCATTGAAACACCATAAGTTGCTAGTAAATGAAGAATAATATCTTTAGCATATACACCTTTTGGGAGTTTCCCTTCAAGTTTTATACCCATCGATTTAGGTTTTACTTGCCATAATGTTTGTGTTGCTAAAACATGCTCAACTTCACTTGTTCCAATTCCAAACGCTAATGCACCGAAAGCGCCATGCGTTGATGTATGACTATCTCCACAAACAATTGTTTTCCCTGGTTGTGTTAATCCAAGCTCCGGACCAATTACATGGACGATTCCTTGATCCTCATCAGTAATATCAGCTAATGTGATGTTGAATTCGTGGCAATTGTTTCGTAATGTATCCATTTGTTGCTTTGCAATAAAGTCAGTTATTACTAATTGGTTTTCTGTCGGAACATTATGATCCATCGTTGCAAAAGTTAAATCTGGTCTTCTCACTTTTCGTTTCGATAATCGAAGTCCTTCAAAAGCTTGAGGAGAAGTAACTTCATGCACTAAATGTAAATCAATGTATAAAAGCTGAGGTTTACCAACTTCGCCAGTTACAACATGTTTTTCCCAAAGTTTATCAAATAATGTTTGTTTCATCGATTAGCACCTCCAACTGCTTGAAATTTTAGTTGATTTACTACTTGTTCTGTAAATTGTGTTGTTGTGCTTTTGCCACCTAAATCACTTGTTAAATAGCCATTATGAAATGATTTAACGATCGCATTTTCGATTGCATTCGCTTCATCTACTAATTTAAAATTTCTTAGCATCATAGCAACTGATCTCAACATTGCAATTGGGTTTGCCTTGTTTTGTCCTGCAATATCTGGTGCAGAACCATGGATTGGCTCATATAATGAAGGGCCATTTCCAGATCGACTTGCAGAAGGTAGCATACCAAGTGACCCGGTAATCATTGATGCTTCATCACTTAAAATATCACCAAATAAATTTTCAGTAACAATAACATCAAAACGTCTTGGGTTTCTAATTAATTCCATCGCCGCCGCGTCCACAAGTAGATGCTCGACTTCAACTTCAGGGTAATTCACACTTAACTGATTGACAATCTTCCGCCAAAGTTTACTAGATTCTAATACATTTGCTTTATCTACAGAAGTCAATTTACCTTTTCTAGATTTTGCTAATTCAAA
This sequence comes from Gottfriedia luciferensis, assembly GCF_002156865.1. Lineage (GTDB taxonomy): Bacteria > Bacillota > Bacilli > Bacillales > Bacillaceae_G > Gottfriedia > Gottfriedia luciferensis. Next base: position 61,078 of record NZ_NCTA01000009.1, read on the forward strand.
TCCATAAGTTACAATTCGCTCTATTTCATCTCTAGTATATGAAAGTGTATCAGTTGCTTCATTTTCATTATGAAATCTTGGTTCGGAGAAATAAATTCCCCCAGTCAATTCCCTGACAACGACAAAGCTGACATTTCTTACTTGTTCGGCCTTTAGTGGCGAATAATTAACTAATTCATCATAAACATCGACTGGTCTAATGTTTGCATATAAATTAAGTGACTTTCTTAATCGTAATAAACCACTCTCTGGTCGTTCAGCACCTTGATCCCATTTTGGGCCACCAACAGCCGCTAATAAAACAGCATCTGCATTTAAGCAATTATTTAATGTGTCATCTGGTAGTGCATTTCCAGTTTCATCAATTGCATGGCCACCAAATAAATTAGTTGAAAAAGTAAAATCATGTTGATAGGTTTGTGCAATTTGTTTTAAAACTTGAACAGCTGAATTCATAATCTCTGGACCTATTCCGTCTCCTGGCAAACATGCAATGTTTAATTTCATCTTAGAACCTCCTTATTGCTCCATTTACTAATAATGTTTAATAGATCCTTGTCGGTAATATCTTTCTTAGAATCGGTCAATGCTTTAAATTGAACAAATGCTTCATTAATGATTTCAGTAGAAAAATTAAATCCTAATTCTCTTAGTCGATCTGTAAATGCATGACGTCCTGAGTGTTTTCCTAAAACTAATGAATTTGTAGATAACCCAACTAATGAAGGTGGAATAATCTCATAAGTAGTTGGTTCTTTCAAGACACCATCCTGGTGAATCCCTGATTCGTGTGCAAATGCATTTGAACCAACAATTGCTTTATTCTTCTGGACAACCATACCTGTAAGACGACTAACAAGTTCACTTGTTTTCGTAATTTCATTTAGTCTTAGATTCGTATTTTTACGATAAATATCTTCTCTAATATGTAATGCAACTGCTATTTCTTCTAATGCTGCATTCCCTGCTCTTTCACCTATTCCGTTCACGGTACATTCTACTTGATTTGCTCCAGCTTGTATTGCTGCCAATGAGTTAGCGACTGCCATGCCTAAATCATCATGACAATGACAAGAGAATATTGCTTTTTGATAAGAAGTTACATTTTCTTGTAAATACTTAAATAAATCATAGTATTCCGAAGGGCTTGTATATCCGACTGTATCTGGGATATTAATCACATCTGCCCCAGCTTTTATGGCTGTTTCTGCAAATTCAGCAAGGAATTTACGATCGCTCCGACATGCATCCTCAGCTGAAATTTGAACTTTTGGAAAAAATGATTTTGCTAATTGCACACAATGCTTAGCAGTTTCCAAAACTTCCGATCTAGTCATATTTAACTTATATTTCATGTGAATATCACTTGTAGCTAGGAAAATATGAAGTCTTGGTTCGGCAGCATTTTTTAATGCATCCCATGCTGCTTTGATATCTGAATCTTTTGCGCGAGAAAGGCTTGAGACGGAGACAGAACGAATCTGTCTCGCAATCTCTTGTACACCTAAAAAGTCGCCTTCCGATGATGCGGCAAAACCAGCTTCAATGATATCAACACCTAAAGCCTCTAGTTGTCTTGCAATTTCGAGCTTTTCAAATCGATTTAAATTAACCCCAGGAGATTGTTCGCCATCACGTAATGTTGTATCAAGAAACTGAATTTTACTCATGATATTTATTTCACCTCGACTTTTTCTTTTCTTTGGATAAATGGCATCATCGCACGAAGTTTTTCGCCAACCTCTTCTAATTGATGATGTTTTTCACTTTCATTAATTTCATTAAATACTGGACGACCATTTTTATTTTCATTAATCCATCCTTTAGCAAATGTACCATCTTGAATTTCAGCTAAAATTTCTTTCATTGCTGCTTTTGATTCATCAGCGACTACTCTTGGACCAGACACGAAATCTCCCCACTGTGCAGTATCTGAGATTGAATATCTCATGTAGCTCATTCCGCCTTCGTACATTAAATCAACAATCAGTTTTAGTTCATGTAAACATTCAAAGTAGGCAACTTCTGGTTGATAACCAGCATCCACTAAAGTTTCAAACCCTGATTTTACTAAAGATGTTACGCCGCCACATAATACAGCTTGCTCTCCGAATAGATCTGTTTCTGTTTCTTCTTTAAATGTTGTTTCAAGTACACCTGCTCTTGTAGACCCGATCCCATCTGCATAAGAAAGTGCAACATTTTTAGCCTCACCTGTTACATCTTGATAGACAGCAAATAATGCTGGTACTGCTGCGCCATCAACGAATGTACGACGAACTAGATGTCCTGGGCCTTTTGGAGCTACTAAAAATACATCCACATTTGAAGGAGGAACAATTTGATCAAAATGAACGTTAAAGCCATGAGCAAAAGCTAATGCATTTCCAGCTTCTAGGTATGGTGCAATTTCATTTTCATATACTTTTGGTTGATGCTCATCTGGTAATAAAATCATAACGACATCTGCTGCTTTACTTGCTTCAGCTACTGTTGTTACATATAATCCGTCATTAACAGCTGCATCCCAAGACTTTCCTGGTCGACAACCAACAACTACTTTATGACCGTTTTCATGTAAATTAAGTGCATGTGCATGTCCTTGAGAGCCGTAACCAATTACCGCGATTGTTTTCCCTACTAATACGTTTTCCTTTACATCTGTTCCATAATAAACTTTAGCCATTTTAAATTCCTCCAATAATGTAGTTTTATATTTTTAAACTTTTATTTAATAAGAGAGTAGCTTTTGAGCGTGCTCCTTATGTTTAGTGGATCTAGTAAATGCTGTAACACCAGTTCGAGCAATTTCTTTTAGTTCAAAAGGTCTTAATAATTCAATCAAAGCCTCGACTTTATCAGAAGTACCTGTTACTTGGACAACGATTTGATCTCGACTTACATCAATTACGGAAGCTCGAAATGGTTCAATTAAACTGTATATTTCATTTCGATTACTAGCATTTGTACTTACTTTTATTAAAGCTAGTTCCCTAGCAATAACTGATTCTTCAGTTATATCAGCTACTTTAATGATGTCGATTTGTTTGTGAAGCTGTTTAATTAATTGTTCTACTTGTTGTAAATCTTCTACATGTACGACAAACGTAATTCTTGAAATATGATCTTGTTCGGTATGACCTACAGAAATACTCTCAATGTTAAACCGTCTTCTAGAAATTACCCCTGTAATTCGGTTTAGTACTCCGCTATTATTTAACACTGTCGAAGTAATAACTCGTTTCATTATTTCACCCCTTCCATTTCATGAATTCCTTTTCCTGGTGGAATCATAGGAGTAACAATCTCACCTTGATGGATTCGACAATCAATTAAGACTGGGCCATCAAATTCAATCGCTTCTCTTAATTGGTTTTCTACTAAATCTGGATTTGATATTGTAATTCCTTTAATGCCATACGCTTCTGCAAGTTTTGTAAAACTAGGTTGGCAGTCTAATAGAGAACTAGAGAATCGTTCATTATAAAAAGCTGATTGCCACTGTCTTACCATCCCAAGTGCTGCATTATTTAAAATTAATATTTTAACTGGTAAGTTATGTTCTTTGATCATGCTCAATTCTTGTAATGTCATTTGGAATCCAGCATCTCCAACGATTGCAACAACTAGTTCTTCAGGTTGGGCAAATTGTGCTCCAATTGCTGCTGGTAACCCAAATCCCATCGTGCCTAGTCCACCGGATGTAATCCATTTATGCGGTCTTTCTAGTTGGTAATATTGTGCGGCCCACATCTGATGTTGACCTACATCAGTAGATATAGTCGCTTTTCCCTCTGTTATCGAATGAAGAATTGATAATACCTCTTGAGGTTTTATTACTGAGTTACTCGATTCAAAATGCAATGGAAATTCTTCTTTACGACATTTCAATAGATTTAACCAGTCACTATGATTTTGACTAACTTCCTTTTGTTTTAATAAAGCTTTTAATACTTCCTTAGCACAACCAACGATTGGAATATTTGTCGGAATAACTTTGTTGATTTCTGCAGGATCAATGTCGATATGAGCTACTACAGCGTGTTTAGCAAAATGATCTAGGTTACCTGTTAAACGATCATCAAATCTTGCTCCAATATTAATTAGTAGATCACATTCGTACATTGCCATATTTGCTGTATAAGTGCCATGCATGCCGCCCATTCCAAGGAATAGATCCTCACTAGCTGGAAAACCGCCTAAACCTAACAAAGTATGAACGACTGGAAGGTTATATTTTTTTATAAATTCAGTAAATTCCTTAGCTGCATCAGCATGTAAAACGCCTGCTCCTGCTAAAACGACTGGTTTCTCAGAAATTTGAATTGCATGCATGAGTTTGGTAATTTGATTGTAATTAGGTTCATAAGTTGGCTGATAGCCTGGCAAATGAACTTCGACGTTTTCCTTTTTATTACCTTTTTCAACCATCATGTTTTTCGGTAAATCAATTACGACAGGTCCTGGACGCCCGGTAGAAGCAATATGAAATGCTTCCTTTATAATTTGAGGGACATCTTCAACATTCCGAACTTGGTAATTATGTTTTGTGACAGGCATTGTAATACCGATCACATCTGCCTCCTGAAAGGCGTCTGTTCCAATTACATTTGTCGCTACCTGACCTGTAAATACAACTAAAGGTATTGAATCCATCATTGCATCAGCTAAACCGGTTACTACATTAGTTGCCCCAGGTCCACTAGTAGCAATTACGACTCCAGGTCTTCCAGTCACTCTTGCATATCCTTCTGCTGCATGAATGGCGCCTTGCTCATGTCTAGCTAAAATGTGAGGAATATCAGCATCATAGAGCGCATCATATAATGGTAATACCGCCCCTCCAGGATACCCAAAAATCATTTCAACATTTTCTTCTTTCAAGGCTTCAATTAACAAATTTGCTCCTGACATTTGTTTTGATAGAGTTCTCATTGAATGATGACTCATTTTCATTTTCCCCTCCAATTTTGGATCAGCTAACCCATTTATTCGCAATAAAAAAAGTCATGACTCCACACTTCAGCAGATGCTGAAGGGGCGAAAGACTTTTCGCGGTACCACCCTTCTTCTTAGGTAAAAACCTAACTTTGGGATTTTGGATAACCAAAATCTGGCTATAACGTAGCCAACGTTCAGACCTACAACATAATTATGTTCAGCCGACACTCAAGAGTGAGTTTCATTAATCAAGGTCATCGGTTCACACCATCCACCGACTCTCTGAAGATCCTTTTCATAACTACTTTTCTCTATCATTGCTTTTTCATATTTTTAAAATTCCACCTGTATTAGCGGAAGTAACTAACTTTGCATATCTTGCTAAATAACCTGTTTTTACTTTTGGTTCTGGTAATTCAAATGATTTTTTACGAGATTCGAATACTTCACTTGAAATAGATAATGTAATACTTCTTGATAAAAGATCGATGATGATTTCATCACCATTTTCTATATATGCGATTGGACCACCTTCAGCTGCTTCTGGAGAAATATGACCTATTGCAATTCCTCTTGTAGCACCTGAAAAACGGCCATCTGTAATTAAAGCGACTTTAGTCCCTAATCCTCTTCCAACGATTGAGGATGTAGGTGCAAGCATTTCAGGCATTCCAGGTCCACCTTTTGGTCCTTCATAGCGGATAACAACAACATGGCCTTCTTTTACTAAACCTTGGTCAATCGCTTCAACTGCTTCATCATGTGAATCAAAACAAATCGCTTCACCTATAAATGTTTGAATCGAAGGATCAACACCACCAACTTTAATGACTCCTCCATCTGGAGCAAGATTTCCGTGTAAAATCGATAATCCACCAGTTTGGCTATAAGGGTTATCTTTCTTACGAATGACTTCACTATTACTGATTGTGGCTTCTTGCACATTCTCAAATAATGTTTTACCTGTAATTGTTATACGATCACTATTTATTGCTCCAGGGATTGTAGTTAATTCCTTAATAATTGCAGGAACCCCACCAGCTAAATGAACATCGTGCATTGAATAATGAGAAGCCGGGCTAATTTTTGATAAATATGGAACCCTTCTTGCCACTTCGTTAATGTCTTTTAAGTCATATTCAATTCCAGCCTCATTCGCGATTGCCATTAAATGCAATACGGTATTTGTAGAACCACCCATTGCCATATCTAATGCAAATGCATCATCAATTGCCTCTTTTGTAATAATATCTCTTGGTTTTATATCATTTTTAATGCAATCCATTAAATGGAATGCTGCATCTTTAATTAAATTATGACGATCCTTACTTGTTGCAAGAATTGTTCCGTTATATGGAAGTGCAACTCCTAGCATTTCCATAATGCAATTCATTGAATTTGCTGTAAACATACCTGAACATGATCCACATGTTGGACATGCTGATTTTTCAATATCTAGTAATTCTTCTACACTCATTTTTCCTGATTTGAAAGCTCCAACACCTTCAAAAACTGAAGCAAGTGATAATGCCTTACCATCTTTAGAAAGTCCTCCAGCCATTGGTCCACCTGATACAAATACTGCTGGTACATTTGTACGAACAGCTGCCATTAACATTCCAGGTGTAATTTTATCGCAGTTCGGCATATAGAATACTCCATCAAACCAATGTGCATTGATAACAGTTTCAGCAGCATCCGCAATAATTTCACGACTAGGAAGTGAATATCTCATTCCAATATGTCCCATTGCAATTCCATCATCTACGCCGATCGTATTAAACTCAAATGGTACTCCACCAGCATCTCGAATTGCTTGTTTTACAACATCAGCCATTTCCCTTAAATGAATATGGCCAGGAACGATATCAATATATGAATTACAGATTGCAATAAATGGTTTATTAAAATCTTCTTCTTTTACCCCAGCTGCTAACAATAAGCTTCGATGAGGGGCTCGATCAATCCCTTTTTTAATCATGTCACTTCGCACAATATATCACCCTTGTTTTACGTAAATTTTTTCTCCATCTTCTACAACTAATTGACGAAATGCGCTTAATAAGCGTTGCGTATGAGGTCCTGGCTTCCCATCACCAATTACTCGGCCATCTACTTTTGAAACACCAATTACTTCAGCTGCTGTTCCAGTTAAGAAAACCTCATCTGCAATATATACATCATGTCTTGTAAATAATTTTTCTTGAACTTCGAATCCTAATGATTCACCTAATTCCATAATGGCATTTCTAGTAATACCTTCTAAGGCACCTGCTGAGCTAGGTGGCGTAATTAATTTATTTCCTTTTACTAAGAAAACATTATCGCCTGAACCCTCAGCTACAAAGCCTTGATCATTTAGCATAAGTGCTTCTTGAACACCTGCTAATTTAGCTTCAATTTTTACTAATATATTATTTAAGTAGTTTAATGATTTAATTTGTGGATTTAATACATCACTACGATTTCTTCTAGTAGCTACTGTAACAATTTCCATTCCATTATCATAAAGTTCCTGAGGGAAAAGTGATAACTGTTCAGCAATGACTACTACATTTGCTCTTTTACATGATGCTGGGTCTAAACCAAGATTTCCTTCGCCTCTTGAAACGACGAGTCGGATATAACCACTATGTAAATTATTTCGATTAACTGTATCAACTGTAATCTGCGTCAATTCTTCTAAAGTATATGGAATAGTAAGTAGAATTGATTTCGCTGATTCATATAATCGAATTAAATGTTCTTTTAAGCGGAATACATTGCCATCATATACGCGAATCCCTTCAAATACTCCATCTCCATATAGATATCCATGATCATATACAGATACTTTAGCATCTTGCTTTTGAACGAATTCACCATTTAAAAAAATCTGTTGGGCTGTCACGGCTAATCCTCCTCGAGAGTTAAAATATTTGTACTTACTTTATTCCAATCTACGTAATTAATCAATAAGTTTTTTGAAAATTTTAAATTCATAATTTATTCAAAATTAGTATAAATATTGATATATCAACAATGAAAACCTTTACATTTTTCCAAAATATTTTTTCGACAAAATTTTACACTTGAAACTTTGTTTTTAATGGATTATCATAGGGTTACTTTATACAGAATTTTCTGTAAATTAAATCGGAGGCGAGAAAAAATGGCTACTTTACAAATCAATGGGACTGTTAATGAAATCAATGAAGTATTAAAGGTAATGAGTAATCATTTTGACATTCAGATCAAAGATGAAAAATATGCAATGGATTATTCAGTGGATTTCGCAAGTGAAGAATGGGAAAATGATTCTTTTGTGAGTGAGATGCTAACTGGAGCATATAATGATTAAATAGCATATTGTTATTGTATAATAATATTAATCTAATAAATGTCTTTTGTGGACTACATTATATTACCTAAAATGTTATTTTACTTTCATCATTACTATCATACAAAATGAAGGGATGTTCTAATCGAACATCCCTTTTCTCTGTTAAAAAATAAACTTGTCAAATAATGACCAAATTTTCGCAAAGGAAGTTGAGTGATGTTCATTTCCACTACAGGATACTCGCTTTCCATGGGGCGAAACCTGAGCCTCCTCGGCAAGCCTGCGGGGTCTCAGCCTTTCCGCATTTCCCATAGGAGTCGAGCATCCTTTCGTTCCAATCAACTTATTCTTCAAAAAAAGTATTCATTAAAAAACAATTGAAATTTCTTTTACTTAGAACAAATTATTATTCAGATTGAAAGACAAATTCATAAAAACATCGTCTTTTAAGATTTAATTCAATTAGCCTAAAAAGTAATAATCAACAAGTTTCAGTTATTTTAATAAGCCTTCTTTTTTCAAAAATTCTTTTGCTACACTTTCTGCAGATTTCCCATCTACATTCACCTTAAAATTCATTTCTCTCATTTCTTCATCGGATATTTTGCCTTCTAATTTGTTTAATACTTTTTCAATTTTTGGATACTTTTCAAGTGTATCTTTTCTCAAAAGTGGTGCACATTGATATGGTGGAAATAATTCTTTATCGTCCTTTAGCACTTTCATATCATAACTTTGAAGTTCACTATCTGTAGAGTATGCGTCGATAATTGTGATGTCCCCTGTTTGAATGGCTTGATATCTTAACTTAGGCTCCATCGTTTTTAAATTTTGAAAATGTAAACCATATAATTTTTGCAGTCCTAAATATCCATCCTCACGATCTGTAAATTCTAATGTGAATCCAGCTTTTAGTTGATTTTCAAATTTAGCTGCATCTGAAATTGATTCAATCCCAAATTGTTTAGCGGTTTTTAAAGGCACAGCTAATGCGTAAGTGTCATTAAATTTCATTGGTTCCAAATAACTTAAATGATATTTTTTTGCTAAACCTTTTTTAGCTTGTTCATATACCTCATTTGCATTATTACTTATTGCTTTTTCTTTTAAAAAGGTCGATACAGCAGTACCTGTGTATTCTGGATAAATATCAATATCACCTTTTTTTAATGCATTAAATACAAATGTTGTTTTACCAAAGTTCGGCTTAACCTCAACTTTTAAATTTGTATCGTTTTCAATCATTAATTTATACATATTCATAATAATTTCTGGTTCCGCTCCTAATTTTCCAGCTATTACAATATCTGTTTTATTCCAGGATTTAATTGTTAATGGAGAAAATAATAAAACTAATATGATAAAACAAGATGTAATAATTCTTAATGAGAAGCTTTTAAAACTAGACCTTTCGATTATTCTTAATATAAAATCAAAAAGTATTGCTAATAATGCAGATGGAATAGCTCCTAAAATAATAAGATTCATATCGTTTCGATCGATTCCAAGTAAGATTAAGCTACCTAAGCCTCCAGCACCAATAAGAGCTGCAATTGTTGCTGTTCCTACAATGATTACCATTGATGTACGAATACCTGCCATTATAACGGGCAATGCCAATGGTAATTCGACCTTAAAAAGTCTTTGTACATTATTCATACCTAACCCGGTTGCAGCTTCAAGTAAAATTGGATCAATTTCCTTTAATCCCGTATATGTATTACGTAGAATTGGTAATAATGCATATACACTTAATGCAATAACAGCTGGTACTTTTCCAATTCCTACTAATGGAATCAAAATACCTAGTAGTGCTAATGATGGAATGGTTTGAATAATCGCTGTTGTACCAATGACATATTCCGATAAAACTCTTTTTCTTGTTAAATAAATCCCAGTAGGAACTGCTAAAAAAATCGCTATGATTAATGCAAAAACTGAAATTTGTATATGTTCTAATAATGCAGTAAGCAATTGTTCCTTTCTATTGACAAGCGTAGTTGTAAAGGATGAGAAAATCATTTCAGATTCCCTCCTTGACTACGTTTTTTTCACGATAATTTTGAAGAAATTGTTCTACAAATTGATTGATTGGATTATTTAAAAGTTCATTTTTAGTACCTATCTGTACTAGTTCCCCTTCATGCATAATACCAATTCGATCCCCTAAAAAAAATGCTTCGTCTAAATCATGTGTAACAAGAAGTATTGTTTTATTGATTTTATTTTTTAATACTTTCAGATCTTTTTGTAATTCTATTCTTGTTACTGGATCTAATGCACTAAAAGGTTCATCCATTAAGATTAAGTTAGGCTCTCCTGCTAAAGCACGTGCGACACCTACTCGTTGTTGTTGTCCACCAGATAATTCTGAAATCGATCTTTTACTAAATTCCAATGGATTTAATTTTACTAATTCTAACAGCTCTGCAACTCGTGCTTTGATTTGAGTTTTATTCCATTTTTTTAATTCAGGAACAATCGAAATATTTTCCTCAACATTTAAATGTGGAAATAAAGCAATTTGTTGAATTACATATCCGATTTCTCTTCTGAATTTGTGCTGATCATAATTTTTAATATTTTTATCATCATACAAAATAACTCCATCTGTTGCTTGGATTAATCGATTTAATAATTTAATCGTCGTCGTTTTCCCACAGCCACTTGGTCCAATCAATACGAAACATTCATTTTTTTGAATTGAAAATGATAAATCTTGAACAGCATATTTCCCATTCTTATATTTAAATGATACATCTTGGAATTGAATCATTTTTGTCCTCCCATTTAAAAATATCTATAAATATATATAGTTAGAGGACAAGTTTTGTTATGCTTTATGCCTAAAATAATTAGGACATTCGAATAATCTTTAATCATTTTTCGAAACTTATTCGAACTTTTTAAGTTTTTGTAGTAAATAGATTTATTTTTTGTTAGAATGAAAAAATCATTTTTAAATTTGCAACTTATGCTTGAGGTGAATTATTTGAATACTTTAACAAAAAAAGAAATTATGTTTATTGGTTTTATGCTTTTTTCAATGTTATTTGGAGCAGGAAACCTAATTTTCCCAGCGTTTTTAGGACAAGCTGCTGGTGAAAACGTTTGGCAAGCAATTATCGGCTTTATTATTTCAGATGCTGGTCTTGCAATTTTAGCTTTTATCGCAATTGCAAAATCCGGTTCATTTGATACGTTGGTAAGAAGAGTTCACCCAATTTTTGCGCTATTATTTCCAATGGCAATTTATTTATCAATTGGACCAGGCCTAGCGATTCCACGTGCTGGTAGTCTAGCGTTTGAAATGGGTGTTAAACCATTTTTATCAGAATCATTAGCATCATCACCAATTGGGCTAATTCTATACACAATTGTATTTTTCAGTATCGTCTATTGGTTTGCTAAGTCACCTTCTAAATTAGTTGACAGATTTGGAAAAATTTTAACTCCAGCATTACTTATTTTAATCTTAATCGTTTTTATTAAAGCTTTATTTACAGATTTATCAAGTTTTAAAGCTGCTTCTTTAACTTACAAATCTAATCCAATTTCACAAGGATTTTTAGATGGTTATCAAACTATGGATGCAATTTGCGCCTTAATTTATGGGATAGTGTTCATTAATATTTTCCAACGATTAAACGTAACAAATCAGAAATTACAAATTAAATACTTAGTAATCTTTGGAATTATTTGTGGCTTATTACTTTCAATGACCTATTTAATAATTGGTTATTTAGGTGCATCGGCATCAATTACCGGTCAAGTTGAAAATGGCGCGATCGTATTAACAACAGTTTTACAGCAATTATTTGGTAATGGTGGAACAATCGTTTTAGGACTTATCTTTACATTAGCTTGTTTAAGTGTTTGCATTGGATTAATTACTTCATGCTCACAGTACTTTAACAGCATTTCCCCAAAATTATCATACAAAAAATGGGCAATTTTACTTTGTATCATCAGCGGTTTCGTTGCTAATTTAGGTCTATCTCAAATTTTAAAAGTATCTGTTCCAATTTTAGGACTTTTATATCCTATGGCAATTGCTTTAATTGCACTCGGACTTTTACACGATAAACTACCGTATAATAACAAACCGGTCTATCTCGTTACAATTATATTTGTAGGGCTTTTTAGTTTAATTGAAATAATCAATTCAACTTTTTTAAATAATAGCCTAAATCATTTATTATCATTTGTGCCAATGCAAACGAAAGGTTTTGGTTGGTTAATCCCTGGTATAATAGGTTTTGTGGTCGGATCTTGTATTGAAAAAATATTCGTAAAACAACATTCTGAAGTTCAAAAAGCTGCTTAAATCATTTAGATTACAGTATGTAAAAAAGCATGTAGATGTGAAGTTAATAAATCTCTTATCATCGTCAAAACAAAAACCTAATTAACATCATGTTAATTAGGTTTTTAATTGTGTTTATCGGTATGTTCGATCGATTTCTTTCACTAACAATGTAGGATTCAATTCACTTATTGATTTTTGTCCGGAAAGTGCCATTGTAAGATCAAAATCCGCAAGTATATTTCTCATTACTTGTAGAACTCCGTTTTTTCCTGCAAGTGCTAATCCGTACATGTAAGGTCTTCCAATTAAAACCGCATCAGCACCAATTGCTAATGCTTTATATACATCTGATCCTCTTCTAATCCCACTATCCATTAAGATCGGAAACTTACCTTTGAATTCACTACAAATACATTCTAATGCATCAAGCGTACTAATTGTTCCATCTACCTGTCTGCCACCATGATTGGAAACAATTATTCCATCCATACCATATTCGAGGGCAAGTTTAGCATCTTCCTTATGTAAAATTCCTTTTAGTAAAATTGGCAATTTCGTTTGTTGTCGTAAATACACTAAATCGTCCCATGTTAGTGAAGGATTCCCAAAAAGTTTTGTCCATAATAGAATAGCAGATTGCGGATCATCTTCAGGAGTTTTATTTAATCTTGAACGAAAAACCGGATCCTCTATATAGTTACCAATACCTTGTCCTTGTAGAAATGGTAGATAGGCGTTTTCGATATCTTTTTCTCTCCACCCCATAATTGAAGTATCGAGTGTAATAACGATCGCTTCATATCCATTTGCTTCTGCCCGCTTCATCATACTTGCAGCAATTTCCATATCACTGCTGCAATACAATTGATACCATTTCGGATTATCACCAATTACATTTGAAACTTTCTCTAAGGAGTATGTTGATGCTGTACTAGTAATATACGGTATTTTTAACTCTGCTGCAGCTTTAGCAGCTTCAAGCTCACCTTCTGGATGTGCAATTGACTGTACCCCGATTGGCGCAAATAGGATTGGTGAGTGATATGTTTTTCCGAATAAATTAACACTCATACCGCGTTCAGATACATTTCTCAGCATCCTAGGAACAATTTTCCATTTATCAAATGCTAATCTATTTTCATTCATCGAGCGCTCGCTACCCGCCCCACCTGCTATATAATAAAATGGACCTTCATCCAATTTTTCTTTGGCTAACATTTCTAATTCCTCGTATCGAACAGGAATTGCACTTTTTTTTCCACTTCCATATACTTGCAATTGAACATTATTTCCGAAATTATTCATTCGAAACACATCCTTAAAAATTTATGTAACCGTTTACTAATTCGAATGAACACATGTTTTATCCTTTAAATTCGTAATGAAAACATTCGACATTTCCTGCAAATCTTTTAGACATATTTTTCCTAATGTGTACATAAATTGTTTTATCTTTTAATTGAACGGTGGTGTTAACTTGAAACACACTGATTATATAAAACTAAGTGTAAGACTAGCTTATGAAAATTTACTAAATAAAAATGGCGGTCCATTTGGAGCAATAATTGTTCAAAATGGGAAAGTAATAGGCGCAGGAGTAAATGGTGTCACAACATTAAATGATCCAACTGCTCATGCAGAAGTACAAGCGATACGAAATGCGTGCCAAAATATAGGAAGCTTTTCACTAAAAGATGCCGTTTTATATACTAGCTGTGAGCCATGTCCAATGTGTTTAAGCGCAGCATATTGGTCAAGAATCTCAAACATTTACTATTTTTTTACAAAGGATGATGCAGCAAAGATTGGATTTGATGATGCACACATCTATAAAGAACTTTCGATTCCTTACGAAGACCGAACCATTCCTAGTAAACAAATAATGATTAATGTCAAAGATGATGAAAATCCTTTCATCGTTTGGACGAAAGATGATACGCATATAAATTATTAAAATAAGGTCAAATCTTTTTACAGGGCCAAAATAAAAAAGGTTGCCCTTTGTTACATGGCAACCTTTTTGTTATTTTCCATAGTTTAACGATTGTATATGAGCACGTTGTTGATCTAACGTGTACTTAATAATTTTTTGTCTAGATTGACTAGTTAAATCAGTAAACATTAATGAAATTAATTTTTTATCATCTATTTCAGACTCTTGAATTCTTACAATTTTTGATTCAGCATTGACTTCCTCTATTGATGTTCCAAATTTTAAAGTAATTTTTAACTGAACAATCTGATCAACTTTTACAGAGATCTTGTTGCTTACATTAATTGCGACTCCTCCAGCACTAATATCCTGTGTTAACGTTTCAAAAGGAGTAAATTCATCCTCCATAGGCATTACCTTAATTTCTGTAGAAGACGCAATTCGGAAAAATTTTCTACGTTGTTCAATCACTAATTGTGATTCATCAGGTTTTTCAAATACTAATACTCGTATATTACTTTTTTGTGAACTGATATAGTTTAGATGGCAAGTATATAGAGTTGATTTTTTTGAAAGAAAATAGACCTTATATTTCGTTTCCCTAATAAAAACTGCGTTTCTTCCTGTATTTTCATTAATAGGAATATCTAAATGAATAGAATGGTCAAGCAGATCAACCAATCTTGATTTGTAATAATTTACTTGATCATCTACAATTTCTTCGATATAGACTGTATCTCCAATTGATAACACACTGTACTTCCTTCCCATGCTTTAATATTCGTTGTATCAAAAGTACCACACATCTTTTATCGACATTCTCATTCAATTATTTATCTTTTAAATCAATTTCTTCTGTGGAAGTTTCAATTTCATCAATAATGATTTGTGCATTATTCTTTTCTTTCCATAATTTATATTTCTCTATATCTTTATTTAATTGTTTAAATGTATAAGCCAGAATTGTTGCATCATCTAAAAAACCTAGACCGATAATAAAATCTGGTATTGCATCAATCGGACTTACAAAATAAATTAAAGCACCAATCACTGTCAAAATTGATTTTGTTGAAATATCTCTATAACTTCCATTTACATATGCTTTAAATAAATCAATAAATAAATTAACTTTTTCCCAAGCTTCACCTAGTACTCCCTTTTTCTTTGGAGCTAAGAGCGCTTCTTTTTTCAATAATTGAGTAGATTTTTCTTTATTACCTAAATAGGACGAAGCTTTCTTTAAATATTTCTGAAAAAATGAGTTTTTATTTAAATCTGACATAAAATCGCCTCCATTTGTTATTAGTTTATCAAATCTGAATTCAAGTTAAAAGTACGAAGAAAAACCACTAATCTAAATGACTAGTGGTTTAAATTTAATAAAAGGAATATGTCTAAGGAATATATTCCTTAGCCCTCTATTCATAAAAGATTACATTTTATATAAAGCTTCAACTTGCTTTTGTAACTCACTATTCTCTAAAAACTCATCGTAAGTACATTCTTTATCAACTAAACCGTTTGGTGTAACTTCAATGATACGGTTCGCAATTGTTTGAATGAACTGATGGTCATGAGATGTGAATAAAGCCGTGCCTTTAAATGCAATGATACCATTATTTAATGCTGTAATTGACTCTAAGTCTAAGTGGTTAGTAGGATCATCTAATACTAATACGTTTGCACCGCTTAGCATCATTTTTGATAACATACAACGAACTTTTTCTCCCCCAGAAAGAACAGAAGCTTTTTTCATTACTTCTTCTCCAGAGAATAACATACGGCCTAAAAATCCACGTAGGAAACTTTCAGACTCATCTTGAGGAGAAAACTGACGTAACCATTCAATTAAGTTCATATCGCTTTTTTCAAAGAACTCAGAGTTGTCTTTTGGGAAAAATGCTTGAGATGTTGTAACACCCCATTTAAATGAACCTGAATCTGGTTCCATTTCACCCATTAAAATTTTAAATAATGCTGTAATTGCAACGTCATTTTTACCAACAAATGCAATTTTATCACCTTTATTTACTGTAAAACGTACATTATCTAATACTTTTTCACCATCAATAGTTTTTGAGATGCCTTCAACTGTTAATAAATCATTTCCAACTTCTCTCTCAGGCGTAAATCCAACGAATGGATAACGGCGAGATGATGGTCTAATATCATCAAGTGTAATTTTATCTAAAAGTTTTTTACGTGAAGTAGCTTGTTTTGCTTTTGAAGCATTTGAGCTAAATCGTGCAATAAACCCTTGCAATTCTTTAATTTTTTCTTCTTTTTTCTTATTTGCATCAGACATTAACTTTTGAGCTAATTGACTTGATTCATACCAGAAATCATAGTTACCAACATAAAGTTGAATTTTACCGAAATCTAAATCAGCCATATGTGTACATACTTGATTTAAGAAGTGACGGTCATGCGATACAACGATAACAGTGTTCTCAAAGTTAATTAAGAAGTTTTCTAACCATTGAACAGCTTTAATATCTAAGTTATTCGTAGGCTCATCTAGTAAAAGAATATCAGGTTGACCAAATAAAGCTTGTGCTAGTAATACTTTTACCTTCTCACCAGCTTGTAACTCAGCCATTTTTTTATAATGTAAATCCTCTGTAATTCCAAGACCTTTTAATAAAATTGCTGCTTCTGATTCTGCTTCCCAACCATTTAATTCAGCAAACTCACCTTCAAGTTCAGCAGCTTTCATACCGTCTTCTTCAGTGAAATCTTCTTTCATGTAGATCGCATCTTTTTCTTTCATTACTTCGAAAAGACGAGTATGACCCATGATAACAGTTTGAAGTACTTCAAACTCTTCATATTCAAATTGGTTTTGTTTTAAAACTGTTAAACGCTCACCTGGAGTTATACTAACATCACCAGTAGAAGGCTCAATCTCACCAGATAAAATTTTTAAAAAGGTAGATTTACCTGCACCATTAGCACCAATTAAACCGTAACAGTTACCTGGTGTAAACTTTATATTAACATCATCAAATAATTTTCTGTCCGCAAAACGCAAACTTACATTGCTTACTGTAATCATTTTATTCCTCCAACTCTTTTGCTCTACTCCTTACAATACCATATTTTTTAAGGAATTTAAAATCTTTCTATCATAAAATCAATAACTTTGAGTAATTTGAAATGATTATTTAGATTTTCATTTCCTTTTTAAAAATAAAATACGAGTAAATGATAGGGAATCCTACTAACAAAATGATTAAAGGAATGAATACGTAAGTTTTATAAGCAATCGGAATAAAGTATAAAAATAGAAAACAGAGCCCAATCAACATAAATAGTCTTCCACTAACACGATGTGTTTTTCTCCAAACTGATTCACTACTTAATGTCCAAGGCGTACGCACACCAATAAAATAATTTGATCGAACGTGAGGCAGATAATTGCCAAGTAGGATAAATAATAGCCCAATAAAGATAAAAACAAGTGATCCAATTTGAATGTTATAACCTAGACCATAATATAAAACACTTAAATTAATTAAAAAGAATAGAAAAAGCATTCCAGTCGTCATCAAATAAAAGCTTCTTTGAAAATATTTATAATTCTCTTTTCTAGGATCAATTTTAGGTGTAATGAAAGGCAACAAATAAACGAATAGCATGATGACATGTAATTCGATAAAAGTTTGTAATTTCGAATCGTAATTATTTACATGTCCTGAAATATCCCAATGAACTGGTAGTTTAGCTGGCAGATCTTGATAATTTATACTCCATAAAACGATTGAAATAATAAATAATAAAACCGCTATAAGATGCTTTTTCATCTTAATTCCCCTCTCCTTACTTTTCTTTAAAACTATAGGCCCAACTAATTATTTCTTGGAAAACAGTCATATTTAAAGAATAAATAATAAATTGACCTTTCTTTTCATCCAGGATGAGCTGTGCTGCCTTTAAGATTTTAAGATGTTGTGAAATGCTGGGTTTTGACATATCGAATTGTTCAGAAATTTCTCCTGCAGTTAAATCTTGTTCTTTTAATAAATCTAAAATTTTCCTCCGAGTTGGATCAGATAATGCTTTAAATAATTCATTCACATTTTACACCTCTGTAAAAAATTAAGTATTTAAGTAATTAACTAAATACTAAATTCCATTGTTTAAATTGTCAAATAGATAAAAACTAAACTATTCAGTTAAATAAGAAAGTTGATTTCCATTTCAGGATGCTCGCTTTTTTAAGAGCAGGAACAAGGAAAAGCAGGGAATAAGGAAAAGATAGTAAAGAATTTAGCGTATTTTAGATTTTCTCCTAATAATTCCCACCCATAATTATTTCCTGCCTTTTCCTGCTCTACCCTACCCTTAATGTTTCCCAGCCTTCCCTGCTTTCCTGCCTTTCCTGCCTTATATCTTTCCGTTTTCATTTAGATTCTATATAATTTAAGAAAATGATTGTTAAGTTATACTGTCGTTTAAAGCCATTATATTTAACAAACTCAATTAAATAAAAAATATAGAGGTATACAGATGAAAAATAAACTTTATTTTGAGGACCCTTCTTTAAAAAATTGGACAACTAGTGTTATTGATATAAGTGAAGTTGATGGAGTTTATCATGTTAAATTGGAGGATTCGGCCTTTTATCCTGAAGGTGGTGGTCAACCGTCTGATTTTGGTACAATTGATGGAATTAAAATTATTGATTTAATTGAAGATCATGATGAAGTTATTCATGTCTTAAAGGAAAAACCAACAAATACGCAAGTAAATTGTGAAATAGATTGGGAACGAAGAATTGATCATATGCAGCACCATAGTGGTCAACATTTACTTTCAGCAACGATTATTGAATTATTTGATATCCCTACAGTTAGTTTCCATTTAGGAAAAGAGACAGTTACGATAGATATAGATACACCCTCTCTTTCGAATGAACAGTTAATTCATATTGAACGATCGGTTTATGAAAAGATTCTTGCTAATATTGAAGTTAAAACCTATTTTGTAAATAAAGCTGAATTACATGCACTTCAGCTTCGTAAATTACCTAAAGTTGAAGATAATATAAGAATTGTTGACATTTTACATACAGATGTATCTGCATGTTGTGGTACACACGTAAAGCAAACTGGTGAAATTGGCTTAATAAAATTAATAAAAACAGAAAAAGTTAGACAAACTACACGTCTTCATTTTAAATGTGGCTATAGAGCATTAGAAGAAATTCAGAAGACTAGTAAAACAGTAACAAGTATTAATCAATTATTTAACTCACATACTGAAATGTTAATAGATAAAGTCGAGCAATCTATTAATGAATTAAAAGAAGCGCAAAAAGAAATCGAGAAAATGAAAGAAACGATTTTTGACTCAATTTCTAACGAGTTACTATTAAATGCATCGAATGATCTTATTATTAAATCCTTTAAAGAAGAATCAGTAAAAGACTTACAATTACTCGCAAAGTCCATTCAGGCTAAAAAGCCATCATTACTTGCTTTTTCAACTGAAAAAGAGAATAAATTGTTATTAATAAATCAACTTAAAAATGATGTACACTGTGGTGAACTGATTAAGAATTTACTAAAACAGGTCGAAGGAAAAGGAGGTGGCGGTGCTCAGCAAGCACAGGCTACATTTGAAACTTCAACCCAATTAAATGAAGCAGTAAATTCGTTAAAAAGTATGTTTCATTCTCAGGTAAATGCTTAATTCATCTTAATATCAAATTATTCTAACTTAAGTAGGAGCATTCGCTTCTACTTTTTTATTTTATCCATCGATTTTACATAGTCTTTTTTTTCTATTGATGAGATAATAGATTTTGTCGAATTATATTATGGGGAGATGGGGAGAAATTTTTATGTTGAAAAACCGAAACGTGTGGATCGTTTTAATCGGTGAATTTGGAGCTGGTATAGGTCTCTGGTTCGGAATAATTGGAAATTTAGAATTTATGCAAAAACATGTTCCTTCTGATTTCTTTAAATCGTTAATTCTTTTTTTCGGTTTATTAGCAGGAGTTATTGTTGGTCCATTGGCTGGGCGTTTGATTGATCAATATTCAAAGAAAAAGATTTTATTAATTAGTGGTTTAGGTCGTACTTTAAGTGTAATCCTTATGTTTTTTGCAATCCAATATGAAAGTATACCGTTCATGGTCTTATTTTTAATTATGTTGCAAATTTCTGCTGCTTTTTACTTTCCAGCCCTTCAATCTGTGATCCCCATGATTGTGAAAAACGAACAGTTATTGACATTAAATGGGATTCATATGAATATTTCTACCATTTCAAGAATAGCTGGTACATCAATAGGTGGAATTTTAGTTGTATCAACTAGTCTAACAAACGTATATGGAATGAGCATGCTAGCATATGCATTTTTATTAATTATGACATTCTTTTTACGAATTGAAGAATCAACGATAAAAACAATTAAAGTAGAAAAAACAAAAAAATCTAAATCTAATAAAGGTTTTGGGGAAATATTCTCTCTTATAAGAAAAAATCCAACAATCTTAAATTTATTTATCTTAAATCTAATCCCAGTACTATTTCTTGGTGGATTTAATTTAATAGTAATCGAAATTAGTGAAATTCAACATGATCCTTCTATTAAAGGACTTATTTATACATTTGAAGGAATCTCATTCATGATAGGGGCATTCGTTATTAAACGTTTAACGATAAAGTTTACTAATACGCAATTATTATACTGTTCGACATTTTTAGTAGCTTTTGCTCAGCTTTCACTATTTTTTGCAAATCATCATTGGACGACACTGATCTCATTTGCCATTTTCGGATTTGCAGTTGGTTGCTTCTTCCCTGTATGTTCTACTGTTTTCCAAACGTCAATTGACAAAGCTTATCATGGTCGACTTTTCTCATTTAGAAGTATGTACGACAGAGTAACTTTTCAAATCGTGCTATTAGGGACAGGATTATTTTTAGATACAATAGGTTTACGCTATATGGTTTTAATTTTTGGTACAATTTCACTCTTAATTCTTGCTAGATTATTGTATATGGACAAAAAATCTAATGCCAAATTAGAGAATAAACAAAATTTATCAATTTAAAATAAAAAGTATGAATTCAAATCGAATTCATACTTTTTAATGTGTTCAAATAGTTAACGGTCAATATGAAAAAAGGTCATTATTGAACATTATTGATTTAAATTTTGTATTTTTGATGTTCTATTAATGAATATAAATATTAATATGTATTGAGCGATATTTGTAACTCCTTCAAACTCATACTAGTTTTTAGAAAAATGAATTGAAATCTTATAAAACGATTTTTTTGAATTTGTCTTTATTAAAGAATATTTTAAATCGTTTTTTAATAATTACTTTTATTTAAAGTATAAGTTGATTGGAACGAAAGGATGATCGACTCCTATGGGAAATGCGGAAAGGCTAAAGACCCCGCAGGCTTGCCGAGGAGGCTCAGGTTTCGCCCCATGGAAAGCGAGCATACTGTAGTGGAAATGAACATCACTCAACTTACTTTACGAAAATTTGCTAATCAATACCCATATGTAGCTAAAAACTCATTCACACTTGGAAAAAGCGTTACAACTTCCCACTTTCGTTCAAATTCATAGGCAGTACAAACTTCTCCTGATTCCTCGTTAATAAAAATGACATCATCCGTTTCATCGTCGAAACCAATGATTAACCAATTGTCATTCCATTGTATTTTTTTACTTAAGTCTTTTTTAGCTTCGTTTAAATCTTCTTCTTTAATAAAATAAATTGTCATATTTTCATTTGAAACTTCATCGATCCCTAAACCTTTAATTCTTGAATACCATTCATTTACCATATATTAGTTCCCCACTTCCAATAAGAAAGCCTGTATCACCAAAGTGATAACAGGCTAACTGATTTACTTTTGTGCTTTTTTTGATTCAGATAAATTTGATTTATCTTCATAATTCGGTTGTCTTTTACCTGAATTATTTGATTTTCCGCCATTACCTCGTCCCATTCTTTTCGCCTCCTTCAATTGTCATAAAAATATTTTATACAATTAAAGAAAGTCTATCCTTCCTATTTATAAGAAGAAAAAATAGAACACAAATTGGATAAATAAGATAATCCAATAACCGAAAACAAATTTTGGATGCTTTGTTTTATGTCTAAAATAATACATTCCCAAAATAGAACCAATCGAACCTCCGATTATAGCCAACAAAAATAAAATGCGTTCTGGAATTCTCCACGCTTTTCTTTTTGCCTTAGATTTATCGACACCCATTATTACAAATGAGAAAATGTTTACAATTACTAAATATAAAATAAAATACCCTGCCATTTGATCCCTCATACACTCGGTTATTTTGAAATTTTTGCTATTTTACTACGAGTTGTTTGTATTAAATCATTTACATTCAATTGAATTTGTATACCTATTTTGCCTCCACTAACAATAATCTCTTCTATATTATTAACAGATTCCTCAATAAAAGTAGGATATTGCTTCTTCATTCCAATCGGTGAACAACCACCTCGAACATAACCAGTATTAGCTAAAAGATCCTTTACTGGTAGTAAATCTACTTTCTTTTCTCCAGCTGCCTTTGCCGCTAATTTTAAATCCAGTTCTTTTTCAACTGGTATGACAAATACATAAACCGCTTTAGATTGACTGATCGACACAAGTGTTTTATAAACGAATTGTGGATCTTTATTAATTTTGTTTGCTACAGAAACACCATCAATCTTACCATCATTTGAATCATAATTTAAAGTTGTATAACTAATTTTTTTTGAATCTAAAATTCTCATTGCATTCGTTTTACTTACAGCCATTGTTACTCCTTCCAAAGCTACAGATTATATTATTAAGCAGATATTGATTGCTTTTTATTTCGCTTTTTAAGTTTTTGTTCAATTGATTTCATAAACGGTGTAGCTGACAAAGCAAATACAATACAAGCTACCCAAATAAATGAAAATGATACAAAATCCTTCTTTGTAAAACTTTCATCGTATAATAAAACCCCTATCATTAAACTAATCGTGGGTGATATGAACTGTAAAAATCCAACATAAGTATACGGAATTAATTGTGCTGCTTTTCCAAAAAATAACAATGGAATGATCGTTACTAAACCTGCACCTACAATTAACATCTGCTCAATCGGAGCACTTTGTATAAGTCCCGCTTGGCCTTTATATGATAGAAAACCAAAATATAACAAAGCAACAGGGAAAATTAATAATGTTTCAATTGTAAGGCTTAAAAAAGCATCGATTTTAAGAATCTTCTTCAATAATCCATAAAAAGCAAATGTTAACGATAAAAGGATTGCGATAATTGGTAATGTACCTGACATGATTGTTAAATACCCTACTCCGATTGCAGCTAAACAAACTGATACAATTTGCCAAATCGATAATGTTTCTTTTAATACTAAAACACCTAAAATAATACTAACTAAAGGATTAATATAATAGCCTAAACTCGCATCAAGAATATGATTTGAATTGACAGCCCAAATATAAATTAACCAATTGGAACTAATTAATAGTGAAATCACAATCATTGAAACTAAAACCTTCTTATTACTTACAATTTGATTCCAAGTCACTTTAAATTGCTTTAATTTTTTTGTAAGAAGAATGAAAAGTAGTAAAGTTACAAAAGACCAGATAATACGATGTGTTAATATTTCAAAAGGTGAAATATCTTGAATTAGTTTCCAATAGATCGGTAATACTCCCCATACCACGTATGCTAGAACACCGTACATAACCCCTTTAAGTGTGTTGTTCATTCTCTCCCAGCTCTCTATATTAATTTAATGTGCTATTTCTACCTTTTTTTCTTCAGATTGTTCGGACGGCAAAAATAATACGAAAATAAACGTAATGATACTAAAGACTGCCATAAATAAAGTAATGATTTCAAAACCAGCTGTTACTGCCTTTACATTAGACATGTGATTCATTTGATTTTGAGCGTTAAGAACTAATTTATGGCCATTCAATACTTCAGATGCCTTAATTGTAAAGATCGTTCCTAACACCGCTACCGAAATTGTCTGAGAAAAAGTATTTAAAAAAGAATTTGCAGCAATAGCTATACCCCTTTGATTCATTTCTACTGCTGAAGAAATTAAAATCATATAAATCGGAAACGATAATCCAAAGCCAAGTCCTAAAAATGCATTAAATGGATATATTAATATTTTCGAACCGTGGAAAAAATTCATTCCTAATGCTCCGATTATACATAAAAAAGTACCGATCATGATTATACTTTTTGCTTTCATTTTCTTTATAAATCGACCAGATAAAAATGAGCCTAATGTCCAAGCGAATGAAAGTGGAATTAACATTAATCCTGACTCTGTCGCACTTAGTCCAAACACACTTTGATTATAAACTGGTAAATAGACTTCGATGGAAATTAGAAGTGCATGTGCAATAAACATTGCTGCATATGTTACGACTAAATTACGAATTTTGAACAGAGAAAGTGGTAATAATGGTTCCTTTGCTCTTGTTTCAAAATAAAGAAATAATCCAAATAAAATGATAGCAAATGCAAATAAAAATAATAAGTTTGGAGAAGTCCAGTTATGTTGCTCTCCCCCTACAACTAAAGCATATAAAGCTGACAAAGTACTTAAGATAAATAGAATGGATCCTAAATAATCAATCGAAATTGTATTTTTACGTTCAATTTTTTGGTGATAATATTTCCAAAATAGAACTGTAGAGATAATCCCGAATGGAAAATTAATAAAAAAGATATAACGCCAAGAAATGAAGTCTACAAAAAATCCTCCAACTAGTGGTCCAATCACACTTGAAACTGCCCATACAGCACTAATATACCCTTGTACTTTAGCCCTTTCTTGGTATGGATATAAATCACTTATAACTGTCATCGTTAAAGGTAATGCAGCTCCTGCACCAAGACCTTGAATTGTACGAAATAAAATTAATTGTCCCATATTTTGCGAAAAACCACATAATACTGAACCTAATATAAATAAAATGATGCCAAACATTAATAGATTTTTGCGACCATATAAGTCAGATAGTTTCCCATAGATCGGTGTTGTAACCGTCATCGCCAACATATAAGCTGCAAAAATCCAACTCATTAACTTAACACCTGATAATTCTGTCGTAATGGTTGGGCTAGCCGTCGTAATAATTGTCCCTTCAATTGCAGACAATGTAACAGCTACCAACAAACCAATCGTCACCAACCTCCGATTTGTTTCCATATTATACCTCCGTTCTAAAGCAAGAGTAAGGATAGACAGTTTATGGTCGTATTCATATCTCTGATGCCTTTGCTGCCCTTCACTTCTTCTGTTTAAAAATAATAGAAGCTCTTATGGAGCTTCTATTCTATCTCGCCTACTTCTTCCAATTCTCTTCTATAAATTCGTCTCTTCCAGACATAGCTCGATCTTCTTTATAGTGTTTTGGATTTTTTTTATGATAGTCTTGGTGATATTCTTCAGCCTCATAAAATGTAGATGCTTGGATAATTTCGGTTACAATTGGTTTCTTGAAAATCTTGCTTTCCATTAACTTTTGTTTTGATTCTATTGCTTCATTAAGCTGGGATTCATTATGAACAAAGATTGCAGCTCGGTATTGTGAACCTCTATCTTGAAATTGTCCATCTGGATCTGTTGGGTCGATTTGAGGCCAAAATAATTCTAATAATTTTTTGTATGAGAATAATTCATCATCAAACGTGATTTGAACAACTTCATAATGACCTGTAGTTCCCTTTTTAACTTCTTCATATGTAGGATTTTCTAACTCCCCACCCATATAACCTGAAACGATACCATGTATACCAGGTAAATCCTCAAACGGTGTTACCATACACCAAAAACAACCGCCTGCAAACGTAGCTTTTTGAATCATATTAAATCCTCCTTACATTGCCTAGTTTACATAATGTTATTATGTAAAACCCTCATAATTCTTTAACCTTATCTTATCTCTTTTAAAAGAATTTTTAAATATTTTAGCTCAAAATTTTCCATTATTTTAACTACCCTAAAATTGGCAACTATATCCTATTTCTACACCTCTTCCAATTAATACTTTCTAATATAAAAAAACAGACACTAATTGTCGATACAAATGACAATTATGTCTGTAATTTCAACCATTTTAAGCTGCAACTGATTTATTATGGTTAATAATTCTCGTTCCAACAAATAACCAAATTACAAATAGTAATAAAATGATTTGTGGAATGATACTCTCTAGGGATGGATAGATTCCTAATTTAGGGACTGTTGGAAAAATCGTACTCATATGATCAGGCAAATAGCCGATTCCTTGTAATGCATGAATACTTTGACCAATGAATTTAAACGTTAAGTAATAAATACATAAACTTGCAATTGTGAAAAATGGTTTTAAAGGAATGATTTTACTACCTTTTAGGATAAAGATTCCAATTATTACAAGCAAAATGATTCCACCTGCAAATCCAGTAACCAATTCTTTCGTTGTTATTGAAGAACTCATACCAATATAAAAAACAACTGTTTCGGCACCTTCTCTAAAAACTGCAAAAAATGAAAGTAAACTTAATGAAAGGATTCCTCCACCTGCAATCGCTGCTTTCGCTTTATCTTTCATCTTATTTCCATATTCTTGTTGACGAGATTGTTTATGCAACCATAAGCCAACAGTTAACATAAAAATAACAGCTATCAGACCCGAGACTCCTTCAATTAATTGATTACTAATGCCAGCTGAGATTTTTGATAATAAGAACTGGAATAATAAACCTGCTACTAAACTAGCTAGTATACCACAGGCACCACCAACGAAAATCCACTTACGCGCTGATTCTTGCTGGCCTTTTGACACTAATGCTAGTAAAGCAGAAATAATAATTAAAGCCTCTAACCCTTCACGAAATACAATTGTCCCTGCATCAAACATCGTATAAGATGTTTTTTTCGTAGCTAAGTTTAAATTATTCTGGATTTGTTTTAAAGTTTTTAGAGTTGTCACTGATTTAGGCTTTTCAGTTAATTGTGTTAATGCAATCGATGTATCATTTTCAATCTTTTTATATAGTTCCATTGAATTTGATTGAACCATTACCTCTACATAAGGCCAATCTTGAATAAATTCATTAAATGTAATTTGTGCTTTCTCTGAATCATTTGATTTTACAAAATTAATTGTTTGATTGACTAGATTAATTGCTTTTTCAATGCTTACCTCTTTCGTTGATTCACTACTTGGATTATTCAAAACAACAATTAATTTACTAAAAGAATCATTTACTTTTGTAATGGAAGGTTTTTCAGTAAACAAAGTTGATCTAGAAGTAATCATATTCGCTTCGATTGAGCCATAAAATCCGCTGTTAGCTCTTCTAATATCATTTTCTACTTTAGACCACTCAGCTTCAAAAAGCTTATACTCTGATTTTGCTTCGGCCCATTTTGATTCATTTGAGAAAGATTTAACATTATTTAAATGAGAGACTAGTTTAGTCAGATTAATCTGTGAAAGATCTTTTTTAATATTTGTATTCTCAATCCACTTTTCAGTTTCAAAAGCAATCGAACGGATATCAGTTTTTACTGTTATAAGATTATTTTGATCAAAATCCTTTATGTCTTGATCGACAAGTTTATTTAATTTTGACGTTTTATTCTCATTTTTAATTAAATCTTTTATCGCGATTAAATCTGTTTTCACTTTATCTTTTTCACCATTTTTAACTTCTGTTAATGAGTTGCCAATATGTGAAAGTACTTGTTCTTGTACATCAGTTTCAGCGAATGTTTTATGGAACGGACTAACGATTAAACTAAAAAATAGTAAGCTTACTATTAAAAGACTAATTTTTTTCATACAATTCACCTAGAGTAATCCTTCACCAATATAGCTTCCGTTCTTAACTCCAGGGAAGCATGCAAAAACGGCACTACCATTATGTTCAATATATTCGTTCAATAAATCCATTTTTGCTAATTTATCTTGCATTGGAATAAATTGTTTTTCTATGTCTCTTTGGAAACTAACAAATAGTAAGCCTGCATCTAGTTTTCCCGTTCTGATATCAAGTCCGTCCGTATATGAATAAGATCTTCTTAAAATTTTTATTTTTCCTTTTCCTCTTGCTAAAGCAACATGTGAATCTGCAGGAATCAATAATTTCCCGTTATCATCTGTTTTCTTTATATCTACTTTTGCAAATTCATCCATTTCACCTATTGGTGCACCAGTTGCTCTGTGACGTCCAAATGTTTGTTCTTGATCTAGCAAAGAACTGCGATCCCATTCCTCAACACGAATTCGAATACGTCTTGCAACTAGATAAGAACCGCCTGATAGCCAAGCGGGACCATCACCATTTTGTACCCAAATATGTTTATTCATTTCTTTTTCATCTTTTGTATCTGGATTTCCAGTTCCGTCTTTGAATCCCATTAAGTTCCTTGGTGTACTACCTGATGGATCTGCACTTGAAGAACGTTGGAATCCATGTTGCATCCACTTTAAACTAACAGTTCCACGGCCAATACGAATCAAGTTTCTTAAGCCATGAAAGGAAACTTGTTGATCGTTTGCACAAACTTGAATCACGATGTCCCCACCGTTCCATTCATCGCTTAAATTATCACCAGAGAAATGGGGTAAATCTTTTAATTGAGATGGTTTAATCGATTGAATCGATAATTTATCAAAAAAAGTTGGACCAACTCCGAATGTAAATGTCAGTTTCATTGCTTGAAGCCCGATTGCTTCTCCTGTATCAATTGGTGGAGAAGAAGGAAAATCTGAATCCCCTAATGATTTTCCTTCGCTCAATAAAGCTGCCGCCTCAGTCCATTTTTTAAATAAATTTTTGACATCTGCTTTTAATGAAGTTTCTAGGTTAAATGACGCCAAATACATGAAATCTTGAGCAGGAGTTAGTATACCTTGTTGATGTTTCCCATAAAATGGAAGTATTTCGCTAGCATCAGCCCTTGAAGGTGAAAAGAAATTGGATACTTTTTCACTTGCAGCTTCAATACCTGTTGCTCCGATAAGAAGTCCTGCTCCACCTACTCCAATTAATTTAAGTGCATCTCTCCTAGAAACTTTATTTGTTTCTAATTTACTCATATTATTTAACTCCTAATGCTGATCCAACTTGAGAAATCGGCTCTGCTAATGCATCTACTTGTTGTGCTAATTTTTTTACTTCATCTTCTTTTAGCTGTTTGTAATCAACGTATTGATCACCTTTTTTATAAGTATTTAAAGATGTCATTAATTCATTGAATCGTTTTTGAATTGTTGAAGCTAAATCAGCATCTTTTTCTTTTAATTTATCATTTAATAATTGAATAATTTTATCTGAACCTTCCACGTTTGCAGCAAAATCGGCTAAATCAGTATGAGAATATCGCTCTTCTTCACCAGTAACTTTTGAAGATGAAACTTCATTTAATAGTTCCACAGGACCCGTTACAAATAATACTGGATCAATTTCGGCTGTCTCTACTTTTGCTCTTAAATAGTTAGCATCCTTCATTAGTTGATCTGTATATTTTTCAAGACCTTTTGTTGTATTTTGAACCCAAAGTACTTGTTCAATTTTATGGAAACCAGTCCATTCATTAGCTGGTACATCGCCTTCACGCGCATCAATTTTTGGATCTAAGTCACCAAAGGATTCTGCAACTGGCTCGATTCTTTCGTAATATGAACGACTAATTGGATATAAGCGTTTTGCTTCATCTATATTACCTGCGTTAATTGCATCAACGAATTTTTGAGTGCTTGATACGAATTCTTCAGTTTGTGATACTACAAAATCTCTATAACTATTAATCTCAGCATCTAAGTTTATTTTTGCTTCAACTTTTGTTTCTTTTTTTACATTGCTAGCTTCTTCGGCTTTTTGTCCGCAACCAGTCATCATTAAGCTTGTTGCAATTGAGAGTGCAATGATTGATGTTTGTTTCTTCATGAAAATACCCCCGCAAATCGTTAATTGAATCTATGTAGTTGATATTGATAACTATTATCATTATCAATGATAATATAATTGATAATTATTTTCAATAAGAAATTTAATAAAGACGTGATTTAAAAAATCTTTTAATATCATTTTGTTGTATGGAACCATGATATTCGTTGATTTCCACTACAGGATTCTCGCTTTCCATGGGGCGTGAGCTGAGCCTCCTCGGCAAGCCTGCGGGGTCTCAGCCTTCCCGCATTTCCCATAGGAGTCGAGCTTCCTTTCGTTCCAATCTTAATCTTCTTAAAAAAGTAGGTTCTTTAAAATTATATAGAATAACTTTACAATTTCATTTATTTTTCAGTTGGCAAGTTTTATTGAAGTATACACAGGTAAAGATTTTAAATTTATTACATAGAATTTGAAAATAAGATATTCACTACTAATTTGTACTATAAAATTATTGAAACAAAAAAGACGTAATTTCATATTTGAAATCACGTCTTTTCAAAATTGCTAATGATTATTCAAACTAGTAATTTCTTTATATAAAGGTATTATCAATAATAACCAACACTTTAATAATTTATTATTCAATTTCAAATAATTTAGTAAGGTAAGCGTTTACAAAGATGTTGTTTTTGTCTATTTCTTTTCTCATGTTTAGGAAATTTGGTAGGAGTGGATATAAATTTAGTAGTTTTTCTCTGTTCATTGTGTGCATTTTACCCCAATGTGGTCTACCGTTATAGCTTTGTAGGATTTCTTCTATTCTTTTAAAATATTCGTGATGAGGCATTCCTTTGTACATGTGTATTGCGATATAGGCTGAATCCCTCATGGAGGCAGGACTTATTAGAAAATTGTCTTTTTTTACAAATCGACATTCTATGGGGAAGTGAACGTTAAATTGTTTTTGGATTATTTCTTCTTGAATTTCCGAAGTAGCATCTTTCATATGTTCAGCTGGTATGCTGTATTCCATTTCATTGAATTTTACAGTTCTAATCGTAGCGAATAATTCATGGCTTGGTCCGATCATACTTGAACTTGGCACACTACTTGCACTAATTTTGCTAATTTGATGACTACTTTTTGGAAAGTTTCTACTAAACTCACTTAATAACCAAAATGCTTTATTTTCAATGGTCGCAACTTTCCATTTCTCATATTTATATGAATGCTTTTTTGATCTAGTTTGGTTCATCATTTTAATTTGAACATTTTCTGAATATGGAAATAAGTAAAACTCAAAATGTTCATACTCATTTTTGTATTTTTCAAGATTACTAGACAATTCCCTAAAATTTACTTTTTTACTTTCGTAACGGTATGTTGTGGCAGGTTTTATCCTAATTTTTAGTTTTACAACAATCCCCATTAAGCCTAGTGATACACCTATTGCTCTATAAAAATCTGTGTTTTTTGTTTTTGAACATTCTAGTACATCGCCTGTTGGTAAAACAATCGTCATCATTTCAATTTGCGTTGCCAAAATTCCATGTGAAATTCCTGTGCCGTGAGTACCGGTTAAAAAAGCTCCTGCAACTGATTGAACATTAATATCTCCTAAATTTTCTTGTGAATATCCAGCTTCATATAATTCATGTCCTAATTGCTCTAATTTAGTGCCAGCCCAAATCTCGGCAATCTGAGCTTCTTTATCAATTGAAATAATCCCATTTAAACGATCTAATGAAATTAAGTAATCGTTTGTCGCAATTAAAGGAGTGAAAGAGTGACTAGACCCTACTACTCTTATTTTCTTTTTTTCACTATTCGCTTTTTTAACAATCGTTACGATTTCATCAATTGTTGAAGGATACATTACTTCTTTAGGATTAAATTTTACACTTCCAGACCAATTTTTCCATAGCATACTACTTTTCATAGGAAGCACCCCCTATCACCCCTATATGTTGAAAACTGGTCAATAATTTTATTTTGACTAACTACAAATAAATGAGAAAATCGTTCGGCAATCTCCCCAGCTTTACTAGGCCTAAAAAGGATGGCATCACCAATCTCCAATTTTTCATTACCCGAGTAGAATACAGGAGTTTGTACCTCGCCAGCCCCTTCTAATGGGAGTAATTTACAATTTTTTGGAGAATACGGAGTTGGTAATTTTTCTTTGCCAACAGCACCCGACGCGATAAACCCTCCACTTGTACAAGTAAATAGTTTATCCGCTGGTTTACGGATAATTGGTAATGCAAATCCAATCGCTGGTTTATATTGAAAATTTCTATATTCATCAAATAACGTTGGTGCATAAAAGCCTGAACCGACTGTCACTTCAGTCACGACCTTTTCTTTTGAAGTCGATTCAAGACTTCCAGTTCCCCCACCATTTACAAACTCAAGATGATATCCATCTTTTTCAATGTATTTAACAATCTCTTTCCGTTTATTAGCTATTTCATTTAAAGATTTCTTTTTTAAGTATTGAATAACTTTATTTTTCAAAAATCGATTTTTTGCATCATCGCCTACTCCGGCAATTTGTGCCTCATATCCCATAATTCCTTCAAGTCTTACATTTAACGACTGTAAGATTTGCGTTAGCAAAGGTACTAAATCCTTCGTTTCTTTTATAGGTGAACGTCTCACGCCAAAATGGAATCCATAAAATGAAGTACTCATATCAATATCGATACATAATGGAAAAACTACATCATTTTTTGCTGCAATCTTTTCAATTAAATTGATTTGCTCCTTTTCATCAACCATACAAATGATCTTTTTACCTTTTTTTATTTGCGAAGCAATTTTAGTTAAACCTTCTAAATCAACAGTTGGATACCCTAATAGTAAATTATCAAAACCAACTTCAGCTAAAAAATCAGCTTCATGAGGGTTGTAACACATTAGACCTTCAAAACATTTATTTCGTTCTAATATGAATTTTAAAACTTGTACACAACGAATTGATTTTGTAGCAATTCTTATTTTCTTCCCATTTGCATGTTTTGCAATATGATCCACATTTTGTACAAAAGCATCCCAATCTAAAAAAGCACATGGCATAGACAATTTAGAAAATACCGATCGATCGACCATTTATTCACCTATCCCGTAGCATTTTATTATTACTTTATGCAATACATAATTTAATAAGAATAAAAAAAATTACATAGAATATGCTCCATGTAATTTTTAAAAATCGATAAAACCTTTTAAGGTATTTATTGTTATTGGACAATTCAATCTAGCTGAAATAATCGATTGATTTAAGCCTACACTCGACAACGGGATACCATACCACATAATTTCATTATCAATCATAATAAATGGTTGGACTTGATCTTTTTTTATAAATTTTCTATTTTTTTGACTTTTATATGAAGATTCACTGATAAAAACAATTGGTGTTTCGATTTCATTTATTATTTTTCGAATTTCTAAAGACATTTCAGATAAATTTGGCATTGAAACGATTATTTTTTGTTGTGCATTTCTTAAATCCTCAAATAATTCATTTTTAAGTTCACTTGAGTAACTTGAAAAAAGTCTTAACCTCTTTGAAATGCTTTTAGAAAAAACTTTTTCAAATTCATCTCTACTTACTTTATGCTCATTCATTGTTTGAAACTGAATTAATTTGTTGATTGTTTTATTCGAGTTTGTTTTATTTTTTATAAATGGAATATCTGCAATATGAATAAACTTTCCTTTTGCTCTCGTTAAAGCGACATTTATTAATCTTTCACTGTTTTGATCCGTCAGCAATAACCCTGGTGAATATTGCGGTTTTGTATCTACTGAATCAAATATGATGACATCGCATTCTGCACCTTGAAAACGGTGAACTGTTGCAATTTGAATAGGAATATCTTTATATTTCGTTTTACCAATTATTTCTTTATGGAGTAAAGAGATCAATTTTGCTTGGGCTCTGTACGGTGTGACAATACCGATTGATTTGATCCCATCTACAATACTTGTCAGCAAGCATTGAATTGCAATGATGGCAGACCCTAAATTGTATCTTGAATTCGAATTCGAATCCTTTAAGGCAAACGTATTTAAAAATTGTGAGTTGATTACACTGTTTGCTTTCATACGAAACGGTCTATGTTTCGAAATTTCCTGTCTTTTTTTAACAGTCGGATGATCATACACTAATGAATGATAGATTTCTTTATTCGTGAAAGCAGAAATTGATGGATGCATTCGCCTTTGATTATTAAGTAAAACTAAATTTGAAATTGGTTCACCTTGATCAATTTTTTGTACAATCCCAATATGATGAAATAAATCTTCTTGAAGCCATTTTTTAACGAATTCATTATGAAAACAAGTAGCAATCGGCGGTAATTGTTTAAAATCGCCACATACAACAATTCGTTTACCTAATGTTGATGCAAACGCTATTTGCGGTGTATATGCCATACTAACTTCATCAACAATAACTAAATCAAATTCTCGTAAATAAATTAATGGATCAATTGAACATTTTGATAAAGTTGTTCCAATCACTTTTGCTTGATCAATCAATTCTTTTTCTTTTTCACGAATTTCACTTCGTATTTTATTTAATTTATTTTGTATTTTACTTAAATCATCTAGTTCTCTCTTTGTTGCTGCACCTCTTCTTGCTTTCCTTAACATCGAATGCTTTCGTTCATCTAAATTTTCAATTTCATATTGATTTGTTCGATCAGTAACTTCAACCAACTTTGATGAAAGAACGTCTTCATGTTGTAGTAATTCTTCGTCTTTTGTATATCCGTAACGTACAATTTCTCCACTTTTCCATTTATTTTTTTGTTCCAATTCATTGATGACATTTTTCATTAATACATCAACCGCTGCATTAGAATGTGCAATAATCAAAACAGATTTATTTTTTTCATAATGTTTTAATATAATATTTGTTAAATTATAGGATTTTCCAGTACCCGGTGGTCCCCAGATATAAGTTGTAGCATTATAAAACGACCGATAAATTAACTCTTTCTGTAACGAATTACTCTGTTTGATTTTTTCTAAATGTTTTGTGCTTGAATCTGCATTCATTAACCTCATTATTTTGGCTTGTTTACTACGGTAATCCTTTATTTCCTCTAATCGATCAATTAATTGATCCAAAAGCTCCCATGGTTCATTAAAAAGTTCGGCAAATGGTATATTCGTTTTAAATACTTCATTTATTTTAATTTCTACTTGAGTACCTTTTAATGACAATAACTCTCCCTGGTATTCTTGATGATCAATTTTTATTCGTACAGGTGTACCTTCAGGGACAAATATTTCTGAATAAATCGTAAATAGTACAACAGTACTTTGTCCAACTTGATATAATGGCGTTCCCTTTATGAGCGTGAAACTTCTACCACCATGAAATTTAAGATAATTGCGTTCTGCTTCAATTGCAGCTTGCCATTCTGTAATTAATTTATTTACATCACTTAGTGTTTTTAGCATCATTTAATTCACCTAAAAGTCTATTCATTCTCGTAATTTCCTAATCATACACTAGTTCGTGTCTTTTATTAAATTATTTATCTTCTTTTTGGTTCCAACATGCTTCTCATCTTCAGTTTTTAAAATATTCATTCTATTATTTATGTAGTATCATTAGTATATTCTCAAATAAAGGTAGGTTTTTAACTATGAAGGCTGTTCAAGTTGATGAATCAAATCAATTATTTATCGATCATTATCCTATGCCAGAAATTGGTGAAAATGATTTACTCGTAAAAGTACACGCAACAGCAATTAATAGAGCAGATTTACTTCAAAAAAATGGTAAATATCCTGTTCCAAAAGGCGCTTCTCCGATTTTAGGATTAGAAATGGCTGGAGTAGTTGAACAAATCGGTTCTAACGTTACAAATTGGAAAATTGGTGATCGAGTTTGCGGTTTACTTCCTGGAGGAGGTTATGCACAATACGTATCAATTCCTTCTGAATTAGCAATTTCGATCCCTACTCATTTATCATTTGAAGAAGCAGCGGCAATCCCTGAAGTATTTTTAACTGCTTATTTGAATTTATTTGAATTAGGAAGATTGAAAGAAAATGAAACGGTTTTAATTCATGCAGGTGCAAGTGGAGTTGGAACTGCTGCAATTCAGCTTGTAAGAGAATTTGGAGCAAAATCGATTATCACTGCTGGAAATGAAATAAAGCTCAATGCTTGCAAAAATCTCGGTGCAAATCATGTGATCAATTATAAAGACCAAAAATTTGAAGCTGAAATCGAAAAGCTAACTGACCATGAAGGTGTAGATGTTATTTTAGATTTTGTAGGGGCATCTTATTTCCACCAAAATCTACAATCTTTAAAAACAAATGGTAGATTAATTCTAATCGGTACGATGGGTGGCGTTAAGGTTAACGATGTAAATTTGTTACCCCTTTTAATGAAAAGAATTTCGATAATTGGTAGTACGTTACGTTCACAAACACTTCATCAAAAAATTCATTTAACGAATCAATTTACGAAACATGTTCTACCACTTTTCATTTCTAATAAAATCAGCCCTGTAATTGATTCAATATGGAGCTGGCAAGATGTCAACGAAGCCTATTCTCGTATGGAAAATAATTTAAATATAGGAAAAATTGTATTAAAAATAGATTAAATAAAGAGAAATTAAAGGGGATTATCATGGTATTACTCGGATCAATTGTGAATGCAATAGCGATAATTATCGGCTCATTACTCGGTTTATTTATTAAAAGAATACCAGAAAGAATGAAAAACTTAGTAACTCAGTCAATTTCACTAGTTATCATTGTCATTGGCTTTACTTTAGCGATGAAAACACATCAAATTCTGATAGTGGTATTCAGCCTAGCATTAGGTGCAGTCGTTGGGGAATGGCTTGATATCGAAAAAAAATTAGATAAATTAGGTATGTTTATCGAGAGTAAGTTTCATTCAAAAAATGAAGGATCAATCTCTAAAGGCTTTGTCACTTCGACCCTTTTATTTTGTGTCGGTGCAATGGCAATCCTTGGTGCACTAGATAGTGGACTTCGTAATAATCATGAAATTTTATATACAAAATCGATGATGGATGGATTTCTTTCAATCATTTTAACTTCAACATTGGGAATTGGCGTAATATTTTCTGCAGTACCTGTATTAATTTATCAAGGATTCATAGCAATTTTCGCTTCATTTTTACCAAATCTTGTTACGCTTCATTTACAAAATGAAATAATTGCTGAAATCTCAGGCACAGGTGGAATTTTATTAATTGCTCTTGGATTAAATACTTTAGGCGTAGTAAAAATCAAAATCGGAAATATGTTACCTTCCATATTATTCGCACTTATTTTTGTTTGTATTATTCAATTTTTTAAATAATTCCTTACATAGACATTAAGGGCAGGAAAAGGCAGGATAGAATAGGACAAGCAGGAAGTTCTTTGAATTCTGTCTTTCCTAATTTCTGTTCCTTTACTTTCCTCTTTCCTGCCTTCCCCTGATCTTACTTTTAAAATACCCTTTATCTTTATGGTATAGGATAATTGCAATGATTAATACCCCTGCAGCTATCCATATTGATCGAACTCCAAACGTTTTGGTTGAGATACTTCCCAATAATGCACCAAGTGAAAAAGATAAAATAATGACTAAAAACTCTTTTAATTTTGTTCTAGCTTCTTTGTTGTGGTTTATAAAAGCTGAGTATGCTGCCTGGGATGCTATTCTTAAATTGCCTGTTGTCATGGTTGAATTGTAAGTCCATTTATCCAAATGAGTAAAGGTAGAAATTTGCATCGATGACACGAATGAAATACACACGGTCACGACTATATTTGGTACACTAGTCGGCAAAATACCAACAATCATTAACACAACGAATTCTAATATAAGGATGGATCGTCGATAACTGTATAATACCTCTCTTAATCGTGGATGTTTTACAGACTCTGCTACCAGCACCCCCATGATAAAAGCTAAAATCGGTAAAATATAGATGATTGAATTTCTCCAGTCACCATTAGAAAGATTAATTGCAAGTAGCACGACATTTCCTGTTTGTGCATTCGCAAATACCCCATCCCTACTTATAAAAGTATAACCATCTAAAAATCCACCTACTAGTGCTAATAATATTCCTAAGTATACAGAATTCGATGATAATGAAGGAATTATGTGTTTAGATTTCAATCGATTATCTCCTACTAAAAAGTATAATTTTATTATGTATCGATAGTAGGACTATATTCGGAAAACAACCATTGAAAAATTTATTGTTCCTAAAGATGAACTTTTAAGCAAATAAAAAAACGATTCAAACAGATTAAATTTGATCGTTTTTTAATGAATAAACAAATATCGTAAGTTAGATTTCCTATTTAATTATTTTAACCATGTGATCTTCATCGTAAAATTCTCCATTTACAAATAGCGCTCTTTTTTCTTTTCCGAAACTTTCAAATCCTGAAGATTCATAAAGTTTTTTTGCTGAAAGATTGGATGAAATAACAGCTAATTCAATTTGTAAAATATCTTCAATACATATAGCTTTTTGAATCGCATAATTTAAAATATCTTTTCCAAGTCCTTTACGTCGATAACTTGGGTCAATATACATCCCCCATATTATTCCCTTATGCTTCATTTTTTCAGATTTTTTTTGGTAAAAACCTACAACACCTACAAGCGTATTTTTATCGAATGCACCGATTACAAAATTATCAGATGAACTAGGAAAATTATTTTTGTGCTGTTCTAAAGTTTTTCTCTCATATTCTTCTAAACTTTCTCCAAATGCTTCTGGTGATTGTTTTAACCCTTCACTTCTTAATCGAATAAATTCTGGTAAATCTTCAATTGTTAAATTTCTAATTTCCATTTCTATTCTCCTTTCATAATGCAAGATAAGTCTTTTCTTCTGGGTCATGGTATACAAACTAATATAACATATAATTCTGAAATTTATGAACAAAAAAAGACATAACTTATAATCAAGTTAAGTCTTTAGTTCAATTCTCTATAGTTTAATCGAGATAAGTTTCATTTCTGTCATTTCTTGAATTGCATATTTAATTCCTTCTCTACCATACCCACTTTCTTTTACTCCACCGTATGGCATTAGATCTACTCTAAAGGTTGGCACATCATTAACAAGCACACCACCGACATGTAACTTTTTAGTAGCATATAATGCTCTTTGTAAATGATCTGTGAAGATACCAGCTTGCAATCCAAATCTACTATTATTTACTTCATTAATGGCATCATCAAATTCATTAAACGAATTTATGACAACAACTGGTCCAAATATTTCCTTACATGAAACCTCACTATTATTCTTAACATTTGATAAGATGGTTGGTTGATAGATTCGTTCTTTTAGAATATTACCACCCGTAACAACTTCCGCACCTTCTTCAATTGATTTTTTTACCCAGTCATCTATTCTTTCGATATCTCTTTTGGAGATAAGAGCACTAATATCTGTTTGCAAATCCATTGGTGAACCGATCTTTAATAATTCTGTAGCATTTTTCATCTTCATCAAAAACTCATGATAGATTGATTGATGAACATAAATTCGCTGTAATGAAATACAAACTTGACCATTATAGACAAATGCTCCCCATACACATCGATTAATTAATTCATCAGTCAGCTTAACATCTTCATCTATAATTAGCGCCGAATTTGAGCCTAGTTCTAATGTTACTTTTTTTAATCCAGATTTGCTTTTTAGAGAGATCCCTACTTCTGGACTACCTGTAAATGTAATTGCTTTGACATCTGGATGTTTTACTAACGCCTCACCAATTTCAGAGCCCTTACCTGTAACTAAATTAAATGCACCCTTTGGTAAATCCGTTTTATCAATCATTTCTGCTAGCGCAAATGCAGAAAGTGGCGTTTGACTTGCTGGTTTTAAAATGATTGTATTTCCTGCAGCAATAGCTGGACCTACTTTGTGTGCAACAAG
Source organism: Gottfriedia luciferensis (assembly GCF_002156865.1). Lineage (GTDB taxonomy): Bacteria > Bacillota > Bacilli > Bacillales > Bacillaceae_G > Gottfriedia > Gottfriedia luciferensis. Next base: position 101,468 of record NZ_NCTA01000009.1, read on the forward strand.
ATTAAATGGAAAATTAAACGGGGTAATTGCACCGACTATACCAACCGGTTCTCTTACAGTATATGTGATTCTTCCTTCCCCACCAGGAACCGCATCAAGTGGTAATGTTTCACCATACATTCTTTTCGCTTCTTCTGCTGCGATTTTATACGTTGCAATCGTTCGATCGATTTCTCCAAACGCTGCTTTTAATGGTTTTGATGCTTCTAAAGCTAAAATCTCGGCTAACTGAGTTCGATTTTCTTTAAATTGTTCAACTAACTGCTCTAATATTACACTTCTTTCATGTGAGCTTAATTTCTCCATTTCGAAACTAGCATTTTTAGCGGCATGTATAGCTTCCTCTAAATTTGACATTGTCGCAAGTGGTATTTCAGCTAATTTTTCATCTGAATGAGGAGCAAGTAATTCTTCATATTTCGATCCTTCTATCCATTTCCCACTTATATAAAATTTTTTTCTCATATTATTTCACCTCAGTTACAAGCTGTCCGACAACTTGCTGTATTGAATATTTTATTATATCTAAACCTTCATCTAATTCTTCGTCTGAAATGATTAAAGGCGTTAAAAAGCGAAGTACATTACTATGAACACCTGCACTAAGGATAATGACGCCATTTTCACAACATTTCTTTGTTAATGCACCAACAAATTCCTTTGCTGGCTGAGAAGTTGTCGGATCATTGAACTCAATTCCAACCATTGCTCCAAGTCCTCTAATGTCTGTGATAATAGGATAATCTTTTTTCAAATTGTTGAAAAATAATTTGATTTTCTCTCCAATTCCCCTTGCTTTAATCCATAATTTTTCACTTTGAATTTTATCAATCACTTCAAGTGCAGCTACACAGCCCAAAGGACTTCCTCCATATGTTCCACCTAGTTCTCCAGGTGACGCAGCATCCATAATATTAGTCCTACCTGTTACGGCACTTATTGGGACACCAGCTGCCAATGATTTTGACATTGTTATTAAATCTGGTTCGATTTCAAAATAAGTTGATGCAAATAATTCTCCAGTTCGACCAAATCCTGTTTGTATTTCATCGGCTATAAATAAGATGCCGTATGATTTACATAAATTAAAAATTTCCTTTACAAATTTCTTTGGTGGTACGATAAATCCACCTTCCCCTTGAACTGGCTCCATAATAACTGCAGCAATTTCTTCGGGCGATACTTCAGTCAATAGAAAATCTTTAAACTGTGAAATACAAAAATTAATATATTCGTCCTCTGTTAACTCCGCTGGACGATTAGATAAATAAGGGAATTGCCCTTTATATGTAGCAGGAGCAAATGGTCCCATCTTATATTTATACGGTTTCACTTTACTTGTTAACGACATTCCTAATAATGTTCGCCCATGAAAACCTCTTGTAAATGATACGATTCCTGCACGACCAGTATACTTTCTTGCAATTTTCACTGCATTTTCGACTGCCTCAGCACCACTATTTAATAGAATCGTTTTTTTCGGAAAATCCCCTGGTGTTATTTCTACAAGTTTTTTAGCTAAATCAATATATGGCTTATACATAACGACATGGAAACAAGAATGAATTAATTGGTCTGCTTGAGACTTAATCGCTTGTACAACATGATCTGGCGTATGCCCTACATTTAAAGAACCAATAGCTCCTGCAAAGTCTAAGTATTTATTACCATCCACATCTTCTACGATTGATCCATTTGCTTTCTCTACAAAAACTGGCGTATTGTTCCCAACCCCATTTGGAACATATTGATTTCGTAAATCGGTCAGTTTTTTTCCTATTGGACCTGGCACTCCCGCTGAGACATTCACAAATTTACGGTTAATGTTCACTTTTAGCTCTCCCTTCAATTATTTTCACTATATTAGGTTCATAAAATGATAATCTTCATTACTAATATACTCTGTTTTAATCATTTCAGAATGAAATAAAATTCGAAAGAAAAAGCCACTCTATGAGTGGCCTATTTGGATAATGATATAGATTGTGATGATATGCATACTGTTGATCTCAATGAAGAAGATGAGCCTTTACTTGAAGTCAAAGTTTAAATCATTAAAATTTCTCGAATGTCATCTTCTGTTAAACTAATAGATTTTTTACCATCGTGTTCAATAACTTCCTGAATTAACGAGCTTTTCTTTTCTTGAAGCTCGTTCATTTTTTCTTCTATTGTACCTCTTGCAATTAGTTTAATAACTTTTACATCATTTATTTGACCAAATCGATAAGCTCGGTCAGCAGCTTGTTTTTCAACAGCAGGATTCCACCAATTATCATAAAGAATAACGGTATCCGCTCCTGTCAAATTAAGACCTACTCCGCCTGCTTTCAATGAAATAAGGAAAAAGTCACGTTCCCCTGAATTAAATTGATTACAAATAGAAACGCGTTCTTCTGAAGCAGTTTGACCATCTAAATAGAAAAATTTCAAACCTCTGATTGCTAGTTCTCTACCAATTAACTCAAGCATTTTAGTAAATTGAGAGAAGATTAACACCCTTCTACCCGATTGTTTCGATTCTTCAATAATGTGAAAAAGTTGTTCAAATTTCGCTGAACTCCCTTTATAACCATCAATAAATAAAGAAGGATGACAACAGATTTGTCTTAATCTTGTTAACCCAGCTAAAATTTTTATGTGATTTTTACCTAGCGTAAATTTATTATTTGTTAGATGCTTGAAAGTGTCATGACGTAATTTAGCTAAATACGCTGCATATAATTTTTTTTGCTCTGGATGTAACTCTACTGATTCCATCGATTCTAGTTTTTCTGGAAGTTCCTTGAGTACCTCTTCTTTTAATCTTCTTAATAAAAAAGGACGTACCCTTCTAGCTATTGTTTTCCTAGTCAGATGATTGAATTCCTTTAAACTTTTGAACAACTCAGGAAAAATAACATAAAATATTGACCAAAGTTCTTCAAGGGAATTTTCGATTGGTGTACCAGTTAATGCGAAACGCTGATCCGCATTGATTTTTTTAACGGACTTTGCTGTTTGAGTAAAAGGATTTTTGAAACTTTGAGCTTCATCAAAAAACACTGTATGAAACTTCTGTTTTTCATACCATTTTATATCATTTCTTAACAATGAATAAGAAGTAATTAAAACATCTAAACTTCTATCATTTTGAATTTTCATTCTCTCAGTTTTATTTCCATCAACAACAACGGCTTGAATATTCGGTGTAAATTTCACAAATTCGTTTAACCAGTTATATGTTAATGATGATGGACAAACGATTAGTATAGGATTTTGTTTCTGTCGAATTTCGTTTAGTACTGATTGAATATAAGTTATACTTTGAAGCGTTTTACCTAATCCCATATCATCTGCTAAGATTCCACCAAATCCAAAACTAGCTAGTGTTTTCATCCACTTGTATCCATTTATTTGGTAGTCTCTTAATATCGGTTGTAATTTACTAGGAACTTCCGTTTCTAATTGTTCAGGATGTCTTATACGATCCATGAATTGATGGAAACTTTCTTCATATTGTATTACGTTATTTTCTTCACTTGAATCCAATAAATGTAAACTATTAATGATTGGTAAGTTTAATACTTGCTCGTAATCAATTTCTTGTTCTGGTACTGCATTTAAAAATCGCTTAATCTCCTGTAATTCTTTTGTTTCAAGTGAAAACAACGTGCCATCACGTAAACGGTAATATTTACGTTTTTCTTTTAATGCTGATAGAACCTCTTTTATTTGATTTTCAGGAATATCTAACTCAAATTTAAATTCTAGCCAATTTGTCCGTTCATGATTCATTTTAACCCGTATTTTTGGTTTTTTACTTTCTCTTAAAATTCTATTTCTAACAGCAGTTGTAGCATGAATTTGCATTAGTTTTTCAAGTTTTGGAACGATATGTCTTAAAAACTCATATTCGAGCTCTTCATTGTGTAAAAAATATCCTCCATCTGTTTTCGAAAAACATCCCTCTTCCATCAGTTCAAGAATTCGTAACTCCTTCTCTTCATCTCTGATCAAGGTTGAATCTAGATTAGTGTCATTATGATCAAGTGGATTAATTACGATATGATCATATTGAAAATCAATTCCTGCAAGTAACCTATTTTTTACGCGATCTAAATAAAGCTTTGCAACTAGTGGAGTCTTTGAAAATTGGTTTAATAGTCGATCCTGTATTTGTACTTTACCAAGTTTTCGTAATCCCGGGATTACACGATTCACGAATTGATCAATCTGGTCTTTCGAAATCGTAATTTTCTCATCACTAGAACTTTCTACTATTTGCTTTAATTCAGCAAGTCGATTTATTTCCTCTGTATTTAAATTATAGAATTTACCTTTTACAATAACAGTTGAGTATTCTTGCAATAAAGTTAAACTCTTAATTCCTTTTACGGATAAATAAAATTGATTGTTGATACTATCGAGTGAAAAATGTAGTGGTAAAAGCGTATTAACAGTCGAAATACCACTGTACATCATCCCATTTTCTTTTATTTTTACGTGTTCGACCTTTATTAATAAATCTCGAATTTGGTCCCAATAAGATGGTGGTAAGAATATATTTTCTTCTGAAATGACTGTTTTCGATTTTAAGTTTAATGAATCCATAATCATTTTTTCATCATCTTGTACTTTTATTAAGTATTGTAAAATAGCGTCAGCCTCATTTGGTATACAATGTACAATTGGGTCAAATACAAATTGATTTGAAATTTCAAATGGCTTATTTTCTTTTAAATGACTCAGTAAATCTCGTAAGTTTTTTACTCTATTTTTATTGACTTGGATTGATATTCCAAGCAAATGAAATCCATTTTTAACTTCAAATGCCTCACAAATAAACTCAATATCGATCATTTCTCTGTATTCAAAATGCTTTAGTTTTCCACTAGTTGGGATGGATCTCTCATTAAAAAGATTTAAAATGCTAGTTGTCAATTCTGAGTTTTGATTATCCTTTAAATTATTCTGTTCTAAAGGAATTGAACTCTTTTGTTGAAGTTCAAAAATTGAGATTAAGACAGCTGCTATATGTTGACAATCTGTTTGTATAGACGCAAGTGAAGGACAGCTACATTTTGAAATAAAATTACTATTTTCATCCTTTACTACTGTTACAGTAAAATTTTCACTACCTAAAACTTTAGCGGTACAAGAATTAAATTTATAACTTTCGATTACTACTTTATTTGTGCGATAAAAAGAGTCACCTCTTTTGAAGGAGACTGTACCGCAACGATCTTTAATTATTTTATGACTTAGTTTTATATCCAAAATGTCTGCTCCTTCCTTGAATTTTTAAAAATCAATATATCTATCTTACCATTAAATCGCTTTATATCTAAAAATTTGCTCAAAAAAAAGAAGTCTATTAATGACTTCTTTTTAGACAAAGTCCTATAAATTCAGGGACTTTTTTAATTTCCTTATTTTTGCTCAACTATCCCATGTCTAAAAGCATAGATCACGGCTTGAGTTCGGTCTACTACTTCCAATTTTGTTAAGATGTTACTTACATGAGTTTTCACAGTTTTTAACGATACAAATAATGCGTCTGCGATTTCTTGATTTGATTTTCCTTCTGTCATTAAATGAAGAACTTCTTGTTCTCTGGCTGTTAAATCATCATGTAATTCTCGCTGTGTAGACTTTCTCATTCTACTCATCATTTTTCCTGTTACAACTGGTTCTAAAACCGATCCGCCAGTGTTTGTCGTACGAATAGCGTTTGCTATATCACTTGCTCTAGATGTTTTTAGCATATAGCTAATTGCTCCTGCATCAATGGCTGGGTAAACATTCTCATCATCTATGAAACTTGTAACGATAATTATTTTTGCTTCTGGCCATTTCGCAATTATTTGTTTTGTCGCTTCAATTCCGTCCATACCTTCCATAACTAAATCCATTAAAATGATATCAGGGCGTTTTTCTAATACAAGCTCAACGCCTTCTTTCCCGTTACTCGCTTGACCAACAACTTCTATATCCGATTGAGTACTTAAATATGTAGAAACACCCATTCGTACCATTTCGTGGTCATCAACTAATACTACTTTAATCATTTATTACACCTCTATTCAATTAATGGTACTTTTACTTCAATTTGAGTTCCTCTATTCGGTATACTTACGATTTTTGCAGTTCCTCCTATTTCTGAAGAACGCTCACTAATTGACTGAAGTCCATATGAACCAGTTTTTCGGTTCTCAGTATTAAAACCAATCCCATCGTCAATCATGCGAACTAATACAAAATTTTCAAATTTCCTAATTCGAATTTCAAACGTTTTAGCATTTGCATGTCTTAATGTATTTGATAAAGCTTCTTGAATAATCCTAAATAAATGATCCTCGACACCTTTAGATAGTGAAATATCATCTATTTTCCATTTTAAATGTAAAGCTTGACGATTCGTTAATTCAGTTAAAAGCTTCTCTACGCCCTCTTTTAAACTTTTACCTTCTAATTGAACTGGTCTTAAATGTAATAAAAGGGCTCGCATTTCTGATTGTGCATTGATAGCCATTTTTTCGATATAGAGCAATTGTTCTTTAAAAGAAGATTCACCAAGCTCATTGATAGCAGAGATCATCATCGAAATTGCAAAAAGCTGTTGGCTAACAGAGTCATGAAGTTCTCTAGCAAGCCTATGGCGCTCTTTCGTAACAACATCTTCCATCGTTTGTGATTCGATTAGTTTCTTTTCATCAACTAATTTTTGAACAGTCTTTCGTGAATCTTCAATCTGTTTAGATATTTTACGCAGATTTAATTCAATTTCATTATCGATATTGCGTATTGAGTGATCTGATTCTTTATGGTATGCTCCGTTTTCAGCCTTTGTAAGCCCATTTAAAAGTGCTTTTTCATTGTGACGAATCGTGCTTAAAACGGCGGTACTAAATACAATTGAAATCATTAAAATTGCTACAAAAATAATTAAAATTAAAGAGAAATTTCCAATTTTATAAATCAATAATTTATCTAGAAAAGTGTGGTCAATGAAATAATATACGATTCCACAAATCAAAATACTAGATGTAAACGATGCAAGACAAATTGATAAAAAGATACCCTTATCTATTTTCATTTGTTTGTCACCTCAATGTTTCCGATTGCTAAAGAAGTAACAATTTTTAATTTTCTAGAAGCTTCTTTATAATCATTTGAAGTGAATTTACAATTTTTGTTAAAACCATTTAATTCATTCTTTAAAATATTTATTTTTCCGAATAAAGTTGCATGTTGAATTGAAACTTCTAAATCATATGGTACATACAACGTAATATTACCTATTATTCCATTAAGTGCCAGAACTGTTTCTCCTTCGGGTATAAATGATTCTGATAGATCGATAATTACATCACCAATTCCAAAGTAATAATCTACATCATCTAATTCAAACGAATCATTTTTCAAACGGATATTTGAAAAAAATCTGTTTGAAATAAGAGGACTTGTTTCAAATATTCCTGTATTCGTATTCTCGACAAGTTTCGGTACAATCACTCTTTCATTAAATTTTGAATTAACAAAAATCAAATAACCAACGTAAATGATAATAAATGATAGTACACCTAAAATGGATTTAAGTTGGAATACATTTGAAATGAATAAGATTATACCTCCAAAAAATGCGATATTTGCTGAAGTAGAAGGGTATACTTTTCGTTTTTTAGCTCCATATTGAAATAAATAAATACCAGCTCCTGCAGCTATAATTGCAAATGGATTTAAAAATAAATCAAATACTAACCCTATACCAGCAATAATAAATAATAATCCGATTAATTCATTGCTAGACAGCCGTCTAAAACGCTTCATATAGCTCTCCTCTATTCACTAAACTAACTTGTTAATAGCAATCGAAGCTTTTGTTATTAACGATTCTAATATGTAGTTTATCTATTTTCTGCTGATTTTGAAACAAACTTAAGTATTGTCTTTTCTCGGTCTTAAGACTGAGATTTTTGATTTAATCTTGAAACTTGGTTTATTTATGTAAAAATAAGATTTTTTTAAAATGACAATCGTAACTACCATTGTTACTCAAATAAAAAGAAGAGTATAAATACTCTTCTCACGCTGTTGAAAAATAATCTTGTCAAATAATTGCTAGAATTTCGTAAAGGAAGTTGAGCGATGTTCATTTCCACTACAGGATGCTCGCTTTCCATGGGGCGAAACCTGAGCCTCCTCGGCAAGCCTGCGGGGTCTCAGCCTTTCCGCATTTCCCATAGGAGTCGAGCATCCTTTCGTTCCAATCAACTTATTCTTCAAAAAAAGTATTCATTAAAAAACAATTGAAATTTCTTTTACTTAGAACAAATTATTATTCAGATTGAAAGACAAATTCATAAAAACATCGTCTTTTAAGATTTGAATTCATTTTTAAGATTATTTTTCAACAGAAAAAGCACTTCGAAAGTGCTTTTTTTACTTTGAACTACCCCAATCACTATAATAGATAAAATTGAATTTCTAATAAAAATGAATAGTCAGTCTTTTATATGTACCAATTTTCTGAACTTTATATTATAATTTAATAGGTTAGTGTTTTTAAATCGTTAATAATGGAGGGATTTCAATGTCTCAGTTTGAACAATTATTAGAAAAATATG